>CP129495.1:1474372-2211559 GCA_030584185.1 Acidimicrobiia bacterium
TGTCATGGCAGCAAAGATCCGCTCCGGGAACTCGAGGGGATTCGATCCCACCCTCCCTTCGAACCGTTTCGTGCTCGGTGGCTCGGTGGTGGCCGGGGCGGCCGGAGGGTTCGCCGCCCTCGTCGCCGGGGAGCGTCTCGCCGAGGCGGTCGGGTGGGGTGTGGCCTCGGGAGGCGGGTTCTTCATCGCCTGGGCACTCGCCCGCGAGCTGCACCCGGACCGGCCTGGGGTGGCCGCGGTGGCCGCCCTGCTCGGTCCCGTCTTTCTGCTGTTGGATCGCCCCAAGCTTCTGTCCTCCGGGGTCGTGCTGCTGGTCGCTCGCCTCGTCGCCGGCACAACCGGACGGCGGTTCCAATGGGTGGATGCCCTGGTCCTGCTGGTCCTGGCCGGGCTCTCGATCGGCACCCCCGTCGGGACGGCGGTCCTGGCGGTTGCAGCAGCGGCGACGGGTGCCACCTGGTTCGGGCCGAGTCGAGGAGGCCCGGTGGCGACCACGACGATCGCCCTTGGGCTTCTTGCGGCCTGGTCGGCAGCGGCCGTGGAGGGCGGCCTTGTCTGGGGTCTCGAGGCGATCGATGGGGGAGTTGCGCTCTTCGGGCTGGCGGCCATCGCCGGGCCGGTGAAGGTCGTCACCGGCACCGACCGCGAGGGAGGCGTCATCCACCCCGGCCGGGTCCGGGCGGCGCGGGTGTTCGCGGCCGGGACCGTCGCTGCATCCGCGGCGCTCGGCGGCGTCGGTGTGCTGGGGCCGGTGGCCGCCGCCCTGATCGGCACCGCCCTCCGGCCTCGCTGAATCGGCGGATCAGCGGCGGGCGATCCGCTCCCAGTCGCGCAGGGCGAAACGGTCGGTCATCCCCGACACGTAATCGATGGCGGCGGCGGCCGCCCCGGCGTCCTGGTGGCGGTAGGTGTCGGGGACCTCGTCGGGACGCGCCGAGTAGTGGTCCACCAGGTCGCGGATGACGTCGATGGCGTGACGCCGCTGCTCGTCGGCCTCAGGGCGCAGGTACACCCGATCGAACATGAAGTCGCGCAGCAGGGTCATCGCCTCCAGGGCCTCGGGGTGCATGGTGACCGTTCCCGCCTCCACCGACGCCCCCACCACCGCCTCGATCATCACCGCGATCCAGGTCTCCGGCGGCCCAAACGCAGCCACCGCCTCCGCCGGCAGGTCGGAGTAGTCGAGCACCCCGACGCGCACCGCGTCGTGCACGTCGTGGGTGAGGTAGGCGATGCGGTCGGCGTACCGGCACACCATGCCCTCCTCGGTCTCCGGAGGGGGGTCGATCTTCCATGAGTGCGCTCGAATGCCGTCGAGGGTCTCGACCGTGAGATTGCACGGCTCCAGGACCTCGAACACCCGAACGCTCTGGGCGGCGTGATGCCACTCCCCGGCGACGTATGGGGTGAGTGCTTCTTCTCCGATGTGTCCGAAGGGCGAGTGCCCGACGTCGTGTCCCAGGCATATCGCCTCGGTGAGCGGCTCGTTCAGCCCGAGGTAGGCGGCGATGGAACGACCGATCTGGGTGACCTGCAGGGTGTGGGTGAGGCGGGTGACGAAGTGGTCACCGTCGGGGTTGATGAACACCTGGGTCTTGTGCTTGAGGCGACGGAACGCCTTGGTGTGCAGGATGCGGTCGCGGTCCCTCTCGAAGGCGGTGCGGTGCCGGTCCGGCTCCTCGGGCAGCCGTCGCCCGCCGCCCTGCGCCGATCGCGCGGCCCCCGGGGCGAGATGCTCCTGCTCCCACTGCTCGGCGATCTGGCGGGTCCGCCGGATCAGGCGGCTCAAACGATGCGCTCCCGGATGCGGGCGGAGACGAAGTCGAGGGTCGACACCACGATGGCGATGGCCAGCATCTGCACCGCAGCCGCCCGGTACTGGAGCAGGTTGATGTTCTGCTGCAGCAGGAACCCGATGCCCCCTCCGCCGGCGAACCCGATGATCGTGGACATGCGGACGTTGATGTCCCACCGGTAGAGGGTGAAGGCGATGTAGGGCGGAACGATCTGGGGCACGACGGCGTAGACGATGGTCTGCAGCCGGGTGGCTCCGGTGGCGGTGACCGCCTCGATCGGACCGACCAGGATGCTCTCCACCTGCTCCGAATAGAGCTTGGCCAGGGCGGCCGTGGTGTGCAGGGCGAGGGCGATGGAGCCGGCGAACGGTCCGATCCCCACCCAGACCACGAAGACGATCGCCATGATCAGGGGTTCCACGGAGCGGATGCCGTTGAACAGCGTGCGCGCCGCGTAGTAGGTCGCCATGCCTGCCGGGAGCTGATCCCACCGTCGGGTGAGGAACACCCCGACGGCACCGAGCACGGCGCCGAGGAGGGCGGGCGCCCACAGCGTGCCCTCGGCTCCGAACGGCGCCATGGCGGCGTCGGCGGCCATCCCGAGGACGATTCCGAGGAACAGCCCGACGAGCACCCCGGCGATGCCGACCACGAAGCGGATGGCCGTGGCGAGCGCACCCCATCGATCGGGGATGGCGCTGCGGCCGAGCCGGCCCACCACGGCGCCGCCGGCGAGGGCGAGCAGGGCGCCGCCGGCGGTGGTGGCACGAGCGTTGGAGGTGGCGTTCAGCTGGTACAGCCACTGCACCATGGCGCCGATGGCGGCGGCGATCACGGCCACTGCCGCCCCTCCCAGCACCAGGCGCACGATCCCGGCCACCGACGGCCGAAGTCGCTGCCGGACCAGGTGACCGGTCCGGCTGCCGATCATGGCGAACACCACGCCGGTGGTGACGGCGGCGACGACGGTGAGGAATGTGGTGGTGAGGTCGCCGATCACCCGGAAGAACCCGCCGAGGAACCCGAACGCCCCGAGGGCATCCTGCAGGTCGCCCCCCACCTCCAGCAGGAACCGGCCGAAGAACCCGAAGGCGAAGAGCATGGCCACGGCCACGGTCATGCCCACACCCCAGCGAATCAGGCGCTCCCGGCGGGTGGGTGGCGCCTCGTCCTCCTCGGGGAGGGTGGCCCGCAGGAGGGCCCAGGCGGCGGCGGCGATGCCCAGGGCGAGCGCCAGCAGCAGCACCGGTTGGTCGCCAACTGCTTCGACGGAGTCGGTCACCCACCTTCCCAGTTGTCGTCCGACGAAGATTCCCGTGGGGAGGCCGATGATGAACAGCGCCACCGACGAGAGCGGCGCCTTGATGGTGCGCATCAGGTTGCGCGCCGAGAGGAAGGAGAGGGGGATCGCCACCGCCGTGCCCACCGTGGTGGCCACCAGGGCGAGCATCAGGGTCTCGATGATCTTGTCCCAGGTCTCGATCGTCGACTTCGACCAGGTCCAGCCGCCGGTGCGCACCTTGGTGACGAACCGCAGCTCCTGAACGGCGTCGTCGGGACGATCGGGGAGGGTGTAGGTGATCGAGAACGAGCCGGCGTCGTCGGCGGTGATCGAGGTCGTGTTCAGCCTGACCCCCGAGGGCGGGATGAACGAGAGCTGGCCCGACTGGCCGGGAGGGAAGTTGCCGCCGCGCACCGTCACCTCGGACTCGGGCAGAGCACAGGTGGGGAACATCTCGATGAACGGCTCGCCCGCCTGTGGCGCCACCGGCTTGAAGCCGCCCAGGGGGCACGGTGTCATCACCTGCACCGTGACCTGCGCCTCCTCGGTCTCGTGGGTGATCAGGTCGGGCCGGGCGAGGCCCCGGATGATGCGGATCAGCTGGGTCTGGCGCTGCTCGTCCTTGACCTCGGTGAGGTCGACGTCGGTGCGCTCGAAGGCGAAGGCGTAGACCACGACCACGGCGAGGATGGTGAGGACCAGGGTCAAGAAGCGCGTGACCGGGTTGGCGTGCTGCTTCTGGCTCTCCTTGTGGGCCATGCTCAGCCCACCCTCTCCGCGTCCTTGCCGTAGATGCTCCTGAAAACCTCGTCGTCCAAGTCGGCTGGAGCGCCCTCGAACACGATCCGGCCCTCGTTGAGGGCCACCACCCGGTCGGCGTAGCGATGGACCAGGTCGAGGAAGTGGAGGCTGCAGAGCACGGTGACATCGTCGCTCTGGTTGATGTCCTCCAGGTACTGCATGATCCCGTGGGCGAGCACCGGGTCGAGCGAGGCCACCGGCTCGTCGGCGAGGATCATGCGGGGGTCCTGCATCAGCGCCCGGGCGATGCCCACCCGCTGCTGCTGCCCTCCGGAGAGCTCGTCGGCGCGCGCCGTCGCCTTGTCCTCGAGCCCCACCCGGGCCAGCTGTGCATGTGCCTTCTTCAGGTCACTCGCCGGGAACCGGTTGATGAGGCTCATCGCCGGGTTGACGTACCCCAGCCTTCCGGCGAGCACGTTGGTGATCACCTTGGAGCGGTGCACCAGGTTGAAGTGCTGGAACACCATCCCGATCCGTCGGCGGATGCGGCGCAGGTCCTCCTGGTGGGCCAGGGTGATGTCCTCGCCGTTCCACACGATGGTCCCGGCGGTGGGCTCGATCAGCCGGTTGATGCAGCGCAGCAGGGTCGACTTGCCGGAGCCGCTCAGCCCGATGATGGCGAGGAACTCGCCCTCCGCCACCTCGAAGGAGATGTCGTCGAGGGCGAGAACGCCGCCCTCGTAGATCTTGGTGAGGTTCTTCACCTCGAGCATCCGGCCCGGCCCTCCCCCGTAGTGTCGGCTCTTTCTAGCGCATCGGAGTGAGGCACACCTCGCCGACGCCGGGAACGAGGAAGGGGCGGGGCCTTGGGCCCCGCCCCTTCCTCCTCAGGTCGCTGTCGATTACAGGTCGTCGAGGTCGAACCCGAGCGCCTCGAGCAGGGCCCGGATCACGTCGAACTCGGAGTCGTCGGTTTCGGTGACGCTGCTCCACGAGTAGGCGTCGAACGCCGTGGCGAACCCGTCGGGGTCGTCGGCGGCGAAGGCCTTCAGGGCGGCCACTATGTCGCCCTGCAGGTCGTCCGGGAACTCCGGCCCGAAGGCCAGGCCGTCGTTCGGGATCGGCTCGGACAGCGCCAGGATCCGCACCTTCTGGATCACGTCGGGCAGCTCCTCGCGCACGTTGCGGCGGGCGTCACGGGGACGCAGATCGCCGCAGACGAGGTCGCCTTCCACCAGACCGCAGCTCTCGATGGCGTCGGCCGGGATGTCGGCGTTCTCCGCCGTGCCGTCCCAGACGTCGTTGCCGTCGAGGTCGATGATCGGGCTGAAGAACGTGGTGCCGAAGTCGGCCTCGCCGTTGTAGACGGCCTTGACCACGGCGGTGTGCCCGCCGGCTTCGACCGTCTCACCGGGCTCGATCCCCAGCGTCTCGAACATCCCCGAAGGAACCAGGAACCCCGAGGTCGAGCCGCCGTCCGGGTACGCCCACGAGGCGCCTGCGAGATCCTCGATCGACTCGAAGGCGCTGTCGCGGGCGACGATGAACTGGGTCCAGTACTCGGTGTAGTTGAAGCGCTCGGCCTTGAGGACCATCTCGACCCCGCAGAGGTCGTTGGCCAGGACATAGGCCTGAGCCGGGATGAACCCCATGGTCGAATCGGGGGCGGCGCACATGGCCTCCACCGTCGCCGCGTACGAGGTCGGCACCGACACCTCGAAGAAGAGGCCGGTGGCCTCGTTCAGCGCCTCGGCGAGCAGCTCGCCGCCGGCGATGATCTCCTCGGCCGAGACCGAAGGCACGAACAGCACCTGGATCGGGTTGTCCTCGGTGCCGAGGGCGACCGGGGCCGGCTCCTCGTAGAGGACGCTTCCCGCCGGGGCGTCGAACCATGCGTCGTAGATGGCCTGGTAGGTGCCGTCCTCGAACATGTCCTCGAGCGCCGCGTTGAGCTGGGCGAGCAGCTCGGTGCGCTCCGGGTCCACGCCGAAGCCGTAGTCCTCGTCGGTGTCGATCACCTGGACGACCTCGAGGCCTGCCCGGTTGGCGGCCTCGGCGACGGCCGATGGCAAGTCGAAGATCACGCCGGTCACCTGGCCCGCCTCGAGGGCGTTGTAGGTGTCTGGGGCCTCGAGGAACTCGACCACCTCGACGCCCTGGGGCGTCAGGTTGGCCGCGGCCCAGTCGGCGCCGGTGGTGCCGGTCTGGACGGCCACCGAGTCACCGGCGCCGAGGTCCTCGGTGCCGTCGATGAACGGAGTCTCGTCGGTGTTGACCGTGAGCGCCTGCTGCGCCCGGTAGTAGGGAACGGTGAAGTTCACCTGCTGGGAGCGCTGTTCGGTGATCGTCGTTCCCGACGCCACCACGTCGAAGCGGCCCGTGGCCAGCTGGGTGAAGATCGTGTCGAAGTCGGTGTCCACCCACTCGACGGTCAACCCGAGACGAGAGGCCATCTCGTTGATCAGGTCGGCGTCGAAGCCGAGAACCTCTCCGGAGTCGTCGAAGAACTCGAACGGCTCCCAAGGAATGTCGGATCCGACGGTGAGCACACCCTCCTTCTGGGTGAGGCTGCTCGCCGCGGTCGTGGTGGTGTCGGCGGCGGTGGTCGTGGTCGCGGTGTCGTCGTCGCCGCAGGCGGCGGCTACGAGGGCAAGGACCAGGACCAACCCCAACAACCTGCGTACTCGCATGGCTTTGGCTCCTGAATAGGCAATGTTCGGCGGCAGCCGGGGCTGCCACCACCGCGAGGCTATCACCTTCATGTGGCACTCTTCCCGTGGAAAGGTGCCTGATGAGCGGTGGGCTGCGGATCGAGGCCGGTTTGATGGCGGTAGTGCTGGCGGTCACCGACGATCGCCCGCGGGTGCTGACCGTGGTCTCCGATCCGCCTCGCCTGCCGGCAGGGCCCCTGGATCCGGCGTCCGACCGCACCCTGGAGCGGGCGCTGCGCCGATGGGTGGGCGAGACCACGGGATTGGACCTCGGGTATGTGGAGCAGCTGTACACCTACGGAGACGCCGGGCGCGGCGGTGAGAAGGACGTGCGCCAGTTGGCGATCGCCTACCTGGGGTTGGTCAGGGAGGGCCCGTTGGGCGGCCAGGCCGAGTGGCGTGACCTGTACGAGTTCCTCCCCTGGGAGGACCGCCGCCAGGAACCGGGCGGGGTGCCCCCGGCCGTGGGCACCTGGGTTATCGCTGCCGAGAACGAATCTCGGCGCCAGCGTGCGGCGATGGCTTGGGGAGGAGTCGGCTCCTGGGACCCCGAGCGGGCCCTGGAGCGCTACGAGCTGCTGTTCGAGGTCGGCGTGCTTCCCGAGGCGGGTGGTGAAGGCCTCGCCGGACTGCCGATGGGCCTCGACCATCGGCGGGTGCTCGCCCAGGCCCTGGGAAGGCTGCGCGGGAAGCTCCAGTACCGGCCGGTCGTGTTCGAGCTCATGCCTTCGGAGTTCACCTTGAGCGCCCTGCAGCGGGTGGTGGAGGCGGTGGTGGGGCGGCGCCTCCACACCGGGAACTTCCGCCGGCTCCTGGAGCGCACCGGGATGGTCGAGGGCCTGGGCCGGCGCGATGCCGGCACCGGGGGCCGCCCAGCCGAGCTCCACCGCTTCCGCAGGCAGGTGGTGTTGGAGCGGCCCGCTCCAGGGGTGGGCTTGCCGGGAATGCGCACCTCCGGATGAACGGTTGTCGATGGGCGATATACTCGCATTGAGCAAAAGGGAGCCCACATGACCATAGACCTCCTCCCGCTAGAGTCCCTCGACCAAGCCGAGCGGGATCGGCTCGACGAGCGCTACGCGACGCTCTCCGGAGTCGTGCCCGAGGCCGAGTGGGAGGCACAGGCTCCGTACGTCGCTGCCATCGAGCGCCTCAAGAAGGAACGCAACGCGGTGATCATCGCCCACAACTACCAGGTACCCGAGATCTTCCACGGGGCCGCCGACCTGGTGGGGGACTCGCTGGCCATGGCCTACCTCGCCGCCGAGACCGACGCCGAGGTCGTCGTGGTCGCCGGCGTCCACTTCATGGCCGAGACCGCCAAGTTGGTCAATCCAGACAAGACGATCCTCATCCCTTCCCTCGAGGCCGGGTGTTCCCTCGCCGAATCGATCACCGGCGCCGACGTGCGCCTGCTGCGTCAGAGGTTCCCAGGGGTTCCCGTGGTCACCTACGTGAACACCTCGGCCGAGGTGAAGGCGGAGTCCGACATCTGCTGCACCTCCTCCAACGCCGTCGAGGTGGTCGAATCGTTGGGTGTTCCCAGGGTGATCTTCCTCCCCGACGAGTTCCTGGGGAGGTATGTGGCGACCCAGACCGAGGTCGATGTGATCCTGTGGAAGGGTCACTGCATGGTGCACGAACGATTCACCCCGGAGGAGATCCGACGATTCCGGGAGGCCTTCGCAGGAGAGATCGAGGTGCTGGCCCACCCCGAATGCCCGCCGGAAGTGCTCGCCGAGGCCGACTTCGTGGGCTCGACCGGTGGGCTGGTGAATCGGGTGGCGGCAACCAACCCGCCCCGAGTCCTGCTGATCACGGAGTGCTCGATGGCCTCCAACGTCGCGGTGCGGTTCCCCGACACCGAGTTCGTCCGGCCATGCAACCTGTGCCCCCACATGGGACAGATCACCCTGCGGCGAATCTACGAGTCGCTGGTCCACATGAAGCACGAGGTGGAGGTTCCGGCCGAGGTGGCAGGCCGGGCACGAGCCGCCGTGGAGAGGATGCTCGCCGTCGGTCGGGGTCGCGGTGGCTGACCTGGACCGGGTGATCCGCACCGATGCGGTCGTCGTGGGGACCGGGGTCGCCGGCCTGACCACGGCGCTCTCCTTGCGGGGCTTTGATGTGGCCCTGGTGACCAAGACCGCGCTCGGGGGAGGCTCCACCTGGTGGGCACAGGGTGGCATCGCCGCTGCGATATCCGCCGAGGACTCCCCCCGCCTCCACGCCGGCGACACCCTTGCCGTTGGCGCCGGCCTCAATGATCCGGGCGCCGTCGCCCTGCTCGCCGAGAACGCCGTCGCCGGGATTCGCATGCTGCTGGAGCGGGGAGCCCGTTTCGATGTCGATGAAGCGGGCCGTCCCGTGCTGGGGCGGGAGGCGGGCCACTCGGTGCGCCGCATCCTGCACGCCGACGGCGATGCCACCGGGGCCGAGGTCAGCCGGGCCCTGGCCGCCGCCGCCGCAGGGGCCGATCACCTCGAGGTGCATGAGCACACCTTCGTCACCGACCTGGTCGTGGACGGGGGGAGAGTGGTGGGCGTCACCGCCAGAACCGGGGCCGGGGAGCGGATCGCCATCCTCGCCGGATCCGTCGTCCTCGCCACCGGGGGCATCGGCCGGGCCTACGCCAACACCACCAATCCGGTGGAGGTGACCGGCGACGGGATGGCAATGGCCGCTCGGGCAGGCGCTCGGATAGGAGACGCCGAGTTCGTCCAGTTCCATCCGACCGCCCTCGATGCCGGGGTGGATCCCATGCCCCTGCTCACCGAGGCGCTTCGGGGCGAGGGGGCGACCCTGATCGACGACGCCGGGGAGCGGTTCATGCCAGGCGAGCATCCCGACGCCGAGCTGGCGCCGCGCGACGTGGTGGCCCGGGCGGTGTGGCGTCGGATCCGCTCCGGACGCAAGGTGTTCCTCGACGCCACCGCCGCCATCGGCGACGACCTTCCCGAGCGGTTCCCCACCGTGGATCGCCTGTGCCGGGCGGCAGGAATCGATCCGACCCGGGACCCGGTGCCGGTGGCACCTGCTGCCCACTACCACATGGGCGGGATCGCCGTTGGCCTGACCGGGCGCTCCACCCTGCCCGGGCTGTGGGCGGTGGGGGAGGCGAGCAGGACGGGTGTGCACGGCGCCAACCGGCTGGCGAGCAACTCCCTGCTCGAAGGCCTCGTCTTCGGCGAGTCGGTGGCCAGCGACATCGCCGGAGTCGGCGCATCCGCCTCTGTCCGAGTGGGCGAGATAGCCGATCCCGGCCCGAATCCGGAGCCGACCCCCGACGCCGTTGCCGCCGTTCGCGGGGCGATGTGGGAGGGGGTGGGACTGGTGCGCGATGCCGACTCGTTGCGCGGCGCCCTGGCGACGATCGGCCGGGTGACGGCCCGACTCCCTGCCGCCTCGGGCGAGGCCCGCAACCTGGCGGAGGTGGCTGCCATCGTGGCCGAGGCCGCCCTGGCACGGACGGAGTCTCGCGGCGCCCACTTCCGGTCCGATCACCCGCATCCCGACGAGACCCACCTGGAAACCGCGCGATGAGAGAGTTGCTCCCCGCGGAGGGGGAGTGGCGGCCACTCCTGGAGATGGCGCTCGCCGAGGACCTGGGCGAAGCCGGTGACATCACGACGGTGGCGATCATCCCTCCCGAGGCTGCGGCCACCGCACGCCTGGTCGCCAGGGAGCCCGGAGTGGCCGCCGGCGTCCCCATCGCCCTGCAGGCGTTCGCCATGGTCGACCCGGCCGTCACCTGGAGCATCGGCGTCGGGGAGGGGCACCCCTTCTTCGCCGGCACCCTGCTCGCCGAGGTGACCGGCCCGGCGGCACCGATCCTCACCGCCGAGCGGACCGCACTCAACCTGCTGGCCAGGACCTGCGGGATCGCCACCCGTACCGCAGCCGTGGTGGCGGCAGTGGCACACACCGGTGTCGAGGTGGCGGCCACCCGCAAGACCACGCCCGGGTTGCGGGTTCTGGAGAAGTACGCGGTTGTGTGCGGCGGCGGCTCACCCCACAGGTTCGGGCTCCACGACGCGGTGCTGATCAAGGACAACCACCTCGCCGTGGTGGGCTCGGTGGGAGCCGCCGTGGAGGCCGCCCGTCGCCGAGTGGCACCAGGAGTCGTCGTCGAGGTGGAGGTGACCACGCTGGACGGCCTCGACGAGGCGATCGCTGCCGGCGCAGACGTGGTGCTGCTCGACAACATGGATCCGGCGGGACTGCGCCTCGCGGTGGAGCGGGCTGCGGGCCGGGTTCGCCTCGAAGCCTCGGGTGGGATCACCCCGGACACGGTGGTCGCCTTCGCCGAGACCGGCGTCGACGTGGTCTCTCTCGGTTGGCTGACCCACAGCGCCCCTGCCCTCGACGTCGCCCTCGATTTCGAGCCCATCTGAGCCCGGACCGGCGTCACTCGACCCCGGTACCATCGACCCATGGCCGCCTACGTCGCCCTGTACCGCAAGTACCGACCGCAGGGGTTCGCCGACGTCATCGGCCAGGGCCACGTCACCGAGACCTTGGCCCGTGAGGTCCAGTCGGGGAAGGTGGCCCACGCCTACCTCTTTGCCGGGCCCCGAGGCACGGGGAAGACGACGACGGCGCGGATCTTGGCCAAGGCACTCAACTGCACCGACCGACGGCCCGACGGCGAGCCCTGCAACGCCTGTGCCTCATGTGCCGGGATCACGAGCGGATCGTCGATGGACGTCATCGAGCTCGATGCCGCCTCCCACAACAAGGTGGAGGACGTGAGGGACATCAGGGCGAACGTGGGGACCGTGGCCAGCGTCGGCGGAGCGCGCCGGGTCTACATCCTGGACGAGGCGCACATGCTCTCCCGGGCTGCGGCGAACGCCCTGCTCAAGACGCTGGAGGAGCCGCCGGAGCATGCCCACTTCGTGCTCGCCACCACCGAGCCCTACAAGCTGCCCGACACCATCCGCAGCCGGGCGCAGCGGTTCGACTTCCACCCCATCGGGTCGGAGGTCCTGATCGATCACCTGGATCGGGTGGCCACCGCCGAGGCGATGAAGGCCGATCACGAGGGTCTGGCGCTGATCGCCCGTCACGCCGCGGGGAGCGCCCGCGACGCATTGGGCCTCCTCGAGCAGGTGGCGGCCCTCGGTGGCGGGAGGGTGGATCCAGCCGGTGTGGCGCGTGCGCTGGGCCTCGCCGGCGACGACGCCTATGAGCGGCTGGTGCGGGCCGTCGCCTCCCAGGACGCCGTGGCGGGCCTCACCCTGGTGGCGGATCTGGCATCCGGCGGCACCGACCTGCGCCGGTTCATCGCCGACGGGCTCGAGTTGTTCCGGGGGATGTTCCTCACCCAGTACGCCCCGAACGTGGCCGAGATCGTCGACGATTCGGCGGAGAGGATCTCCATGTGGCGGGAGCTGTCTCGGGTGCTCGGCCCGTCGGACGTGCTGCGCTGCATCGATCGCCTCGGGGACGCCCTCGCCGATCTCAGGGAGGGGCGTGAGGAGCGGCTGGTGGTGGAGCTGACCGTGCTGCGTCTTTGTCGCCCTGAGGCCGCCGACGACGTGGCCGCGGTCGTTGCCCGGGTCGATCGCCTGGAGGAGAGGCTGCGGCGCCTGCAGGGAGTTCATCTCGCCGAGGGGACAGAGGCCCAGGGGCGGCAGCCGGCGCCGCCGTCGGCAGCACCTCGGCCGCTGATCCTCGAACAGCAGTCGGCGGCCGAGATCGAAGGCGCGTCGCCACATGGCGCCACCGGGAACGCCGAACCTGCGCCTTCGAAACAGGGCCAACCGGCGCAGTCCTCCCCGGAGGATGACCCACCAGGCGACCTGTCCATCGAGTCGGTGTCGGCGTGTTGGCCCGCCGTGGCAGGGCGGCTGCGCGAGGTGGCCGGTGCCCGCCGCTTCGCCCTGTTCCAGGAGGCTCGTCCCGTCGCCGTCGAGGCTGGCGCCGTGATCCTGGAGGTGCCGGCCAACCTGCCCTTCCACCTTTCACAGCTCCAGGAGGACGACGCCCTCAACGCCATCATCGTCACGGCCCTGGGTGACGCCATGGGCGGCAGGGTGGCCCTGAAGTACCGGGCGGGTGAACCGCTGTCAGCGACGAGCGCCACGCCCGAACCGGGGCGGGTGCCCGACAAGGACTCGCTGGTCGAGTCGGGCGAGGGCGCCATCGACGCCGTCGCTCTGATGACCGATCTGCTCGACGGCGAAGTGGTGGAGTAGCCGGAACAGTCGAGGTCGAGGCGCGCAGTCTCGCTCCGGTCGTTGCCCTACCCTGCTCGAGATGTTCGAGGCCCCGATCCAGAGGCTCGTCGACGAACTGGCCCGGCTGCCCGGCATCGGCCAGAAATCGGCGCAGCGCCTCGCCTTCCACCTGCTCCATGTCGAGCACGAGGATGCCCGGCGACTCGCCGAGGCGATCACGATGATGCGCGAACAGGTTCGTCTCTGCGTGCGCTGCTTCAACGTCACCGATTCCGAGGAGTGCAGCATCTGTCGGGACCTGAGGCGCGACCCGACGCTGGTGTGCGTCGTCGAGCGACCCCAGGACATCGTGGTCGTGGAACGCACCCAGGAGTTCCGGGGTCGGTACCACGTCCTGGGAGGGGCGATCTCTCCGATCGAAGGGATCGGGCCCGATCGTCTGCGGATGCGCGAGCTGGTGGCGCGTGTCGAGGCGGAGGGGATCTCCGAGGTCATCGCCGCCACCAACCCGACCGTGGAAGGCGACACCACTGCTCTCTACCTGGCTCGGATCCTGAAGCCGATCGGGGTCAAGGTGACCCGGCTCGCCAGCGGGCTGCCGGTCGGTGGCGACCTCGATTACGCCGACGAGATCACACTGGGAAGGGCCCTCACCGGGCGCCGCGAGCTGTAGGTCCCGCTCCGATCACTCCGTCGTAGGCGCTGGTCATCTTCCCCAGCCGGTCGAATCGATGGCTGGCCCTGATGAACCGGACGGTCCCGGTTCGGGAGCGCATCACCACCGTGTGGGTCTCGGCGCCCTGCGCGGTGTAGCGCACCCCGTCGAGAAGCTCCCCGGTGGTGACGCCGGTGGCGGCGAAGAATACGTCGTCGGAGTCGACGAGACGGCTCAGCCCCATGATCTCTTCGAGATCAAGGCCGGCTTCGGCGGCGTAGGCGCGCTCCGAGTCGTCCCGGGGCCAGAGCCGACACTGCATGTCGCCCCCCAGACAGTGCAGGGCACACGCGGCAGTCACCGCCTCCGGCGAACCCCCGATCCCGAGGAGGATGTCGATGCCGCTGTCGGGCACGGCGGTTGCGATGGCAGCCGAGATGTCGCCGTCGCGGATCAGACGAATGCGCGCCCCGGCGGCCCGGACCGCCTCGATGTGTGGTCCGTTGCGTGGCCGGTCGAGGATGATGGCGGTCAGGTCCTCGACGTCCTTGCCCAGCGCCTGGGCGACCCTCCGCAGGTTCTCGGCGATCGGGGCCTCGAGGTCGATTGCACCCCGCGCCTGTTCGCCGACGGCGATCTTGTCCATGTACACCAGCCGGCCCGGTGCCAGCATCGAGCCCCGGCCGGCGAGGGCCATCACCGCCAACGCTCCGTGGCCGCCTTCGGCGGTGAGCCGGGTGCCGTCGACGGGATCCACGGCGACATCGAGTTTGGGGCCGGTGCGGTTTCCGACGCGCTCGCCGTTGGCGAGCATCGGGGCGTCATCCTTCTCGCCCTCACCGATGACGACGACGCCGTCCATCGCCACCGTACCCAGGATG
Organism: Acidimicrobiia bacterium; assembly: GCA_030584185.1. Classification (NCBI taxonomy): domain Bacteria; kingdom Bacillati; phylum Actinomycetota; class Acidimicrobiia; species Acidimicrobiia bacterium. The sequence goes on from CP129495.1 coordinate 1,488,621, forward strand.
GCTCGCATGGCGTCCACCGCTGCCTGATCGACCGATTGCTTGTCGCCGCGTCCCTGGTAGCGGGCGGCTGCCATGGCGCCGGCCTCGGTGACCCTCGCCAGGTCGAGCGCCAGGTTGTGGTCGGCCTCGGTCATGCCAGGACCTCGACGATCAGGGCGTCGCCCTGACCGCCGCCACCGCACAGGGTGGCGGCGCCGATCCCACCGCCTCGGGATCGCAGGGCGTTTATCAGGGTGACCGTGATGCGCGCTCCGGTCGCCCCCAGCGGATGGCCCAGGGCGACCGCTCCCCCGTTCACGTTCACCCTCTCCAGATCGAGATCGAGCAGGCGCGCCGACCAGAGGGCGACTGCGGCGAAGGCCTCGTTGATCTCGACCAGGTCGAGGTCGCCAGGAGTCATGCCCGCCTTCCCCAGCGCCGCCCGCAGCGCCTCGGCAGGCCGTTCGTGGAGGGTGGCGTCCGGCCCGCCGATCTGCCCGTAGGCGAGGATCCGGGCGAGGACGGGGAGGCCGGCTGCGGTGGCGGCGTCCTCTTCGGCCAGGATCAGCGCTGCGGCCCCGTCGGAGATCTGGGAGGCGTTGCCGGCCGTGATGGTGCCGGAGGGGTCGAACGCCGGAAGCAGGCCGGCCAGACCGGCAGCAGTGCTGCCGGGGCGAATCCCCTCGTCCTGACTCACCTCCGTCGGGTCGCCGCCCCGGCGGGGGACTGCGACGGGGGCGATCTCGCCGTCGAACCTTCCGTTCTCGGTGGCCTCGGCCGCCCGGCGGTGGCTCTCGGAGGCCCAGGCGTCCTGCTCCTCCCGCCCGATGCCCAGCGCCTTGTTCTTGAGGTCCGACGCGGCACCCATGGTGCACTGGTCGAATGCGCACCAGAGGCCGTCGTGGTTCATGGCATCGATCAGCCTGGTGTCGCCGATGCGCGCCCCCCAGCGGGCGTCGGGAGCCACATACGGGGCGTTGCTCATCGACTCCATGCCGCCCGCTATCACGAACGTCGACTCACCGAGGCGGATGTTGCGATCGGCCATGGCCACCGCGGTCATCCCCGAGAGACAGACCTTGTTGATCGTGGTGGCGGGAACGGTCATCGGCACGCCTGCTCGCACCGCCGCCTGACGAGCCGTGATCTGACCGGCCCCCGCCTGGATGACGTGGCCGAAGAGGGTTTCGTCCACCTTGGCCGGATCGAGCCCGGATCGCTCCAGGGCGGCACCGATCGCGGCGGCGCCGAGCTCGACGGCCTGCAGCGGCCGCAGGACTCCTCCGAACCTGCCGATCGGGGTGCGAGCGATGCCGGTGACGACGGTTGGCATGGTTGCCTCCTCGGGGTGGGGATGATGGTAAAGCGTCGGCCACACCGCCCGGCGATGACGGCTCAGCCTGTCGTGGTTACCGTTGCTCGCCCATGCTGCCGATCAACCTGCACCACACCGCGATCGCGGTTCGAGACCTGGACGCAACGCTGGCGTCGCTGGCCGGGCTTTACGGCGTCGAACCGATCAGCCGCGAGATGGTTCCCGACCAGGGCGTGGAGGAGGCGATGATCCCGCTCGGAGGCTCCTACCTCCAGGTGTTGCAGCCCTTGGGGCCGGAGACGCCCGTTGGGCGGTTCATCGAGAAGAGGGGGGAGGGTCTGCACCACCTGGCCATACAGGTGGCGGACATCGACCAGGCTCTCGCCCACCTCGAGGCCCAGGGCGCCCGGCTGATCGACCGGACGGCCCGGATCGGTGGCGGAGGGCATCGCATCGCATTCGTCCACCCTCACCAAACGGGCGGCACCCTCATCGAGCTCGTGGAGGTGGAGTGATGGAGATCGTCGGCGAGCCCGGACCACTGCTGGCTGCGGCGATCGTCGCCGCCGTGGTGCGCCTCGAGGAGGAGGCGCGAATGCAAAGCTCCCAACCCCTGGAGAGGCCGATCCAGGCGCGATGGGTGATGGCAGGGATACCGCGACCGGTGCAGTCTCCGTTCGTCGCCCGGCCGGCACCGGTGCTCGGAGTGCGCGATCTGAATGCGACGGGGGCGGCGAACCCCGACGGCTAGTTGACCTCGGCGGCGGCGCGTTCGTCGGCTGCGGGGAGCGTGAAGCAGAACCGGGCACCGATGGGAAACCCGGGCTCGTACCAGACCTCGCCACCCATCGCCTCCACGAGGTGCTTCACCACGGACAGTCCCAGCCCGAACCCCGAGGCCAGGCGGGTGTGACCGCTCGGAACCTGCTCGAACCGCCCGAAGATGCGCTCTCGGTACTCGATCGGGACGCCGGGACCGTCGTCGGCGACCACGACCAGCCACTGGTCTTCGCGCCGTTCGGCCTCGACGGACACCCGATCGCCACCGTACTTGCGAGCGTTCTCCAGGAGGTTTCTCAGCACCTGTTCGACACGGTTGGGATCGGCGTTCACCCAGACGCTGCCTCCGATCGACACGGTCGCCGATCGTTCGCCTCCCGCCGGGAAGAGCAGGTCGGCGATCCGGTAGGCGGCAGGCTGCAGCGGGAAGGCGGTGATGTCGACCAGGAGCCGTCCCGCCTCCAGACGTGGGATGGCGAGCACGTCGTCCACCAGCTTGCTGAGGTGCTCGGACTCGGTGACGATGATCTGTAGGAACTCCTCCGCTTCGGCCGGGTCCAGGTCCCGCCAGGTGTCGCTGAGCGTCATGGCGAAACCTGCGATGTTGGTGAGTGGGGTGCGCAGTTCGTGGGTGACCATCGACACGAACTCGTTCTTCATGTCCGAGGCGCGGCGTTCCGCAGCCACAGCATCCTCCTGGCGGTGTCGTGCTGCCGCCACCGCCGCCGCCGCCGCCGACAGGGAGAGCATCATGCCGGCCAGGAAGATGAGGACAGCACCCCAGATCTCGGGCCCGGCCTCGGAAGCGGCGGGACCCGCCTCGGGGATGTCGAAGAGTTGACGGGCCAACAGGGCTGTGACGAGCGTGCCGATTGAGGCAAGCAGGGAACGCACTCCGGCGAAGGTCACCGATGCGGTGATCAGATAGGCGGCGGCGGCGACGAGCACCACGTGCAGGCGGTCGTCGAGCCCTACGGCGAACGCGATCACGGCGGCATCGATGACCAGTGATTCGGTGATCGACCCGGCGCGACGCCCTCTGAGAAGGGCGTGGAGTAGCGAGACCGAGGCGGCTGCCGCTGCAATCCAGGCGTGGGGGGCACCCGAGGTCTGGGCGAAGACGGCGACGAGCGCCAGCAGCCCCGCCCCGACGATGCGAATCCGCTGGAACAGCGGGCGCAGCGAGGAGTAGTCGACGGCAGCGCCGAGACGCCTGAACGGATGTTCCCGTGTGGCCACGTCTGTACATCGGAAGGCTTTGCCGCCCGCCTTAGGAGAGCATGGCGGGAATGGTTACTCCTGGGGAGTAGTGCGCCTGAGGAGGTCGCGTAGTGCCGGTGCGGCCCGAGTGAGGAAGAGGCGGCGGAAGTCGGTCTGGGGCGAGACGTCCAGCCTGGCGAACCGTTGTAGGTCGCCTTCTGAACGTACGAAGGCGACACCCGGATCTTCGGTGAGCCAGGTCTGGTAGAAGGACCGGTTCTTGTGGTAGCTCACCGGAAGCAGTGCTGTCGGTTTTCCCATCATCGCCGCCACGACTGCTCCGTGAAGCCGGTCGCTGACGACACTTCGAAAAGGAGCGATCCGAGCCACAACACCTTCGAGGTCCTCTTCGAGGGTGACGTCGTGTTGGACTCCATTCGGAGTCAATGCGTGGTCGACGCGTTCCAGACAGGACCCCGGCGTGCGCAGAATCCAGAGACTCTGCTCTCCGCCATGGGCTCTCGGGATCAGATCGGTGGCGAAGAATGCAGCATCCGGCACCAGTGCCGTCCGCACTCCCGCTCTGGCCAGCAGGCGCTCCGAGACGCGGTCGCGCGCCCACACTGTCACCCTCCCATCCACCAGTGCCGGCTCCGGGGCTCTTGCCGACTGCGGCATCACCAGGAATGCTCGTGCCGCTGCGGCGTGCCCTATGACCGCCTGCCGGAGGCGTTCGCTCTCCGCGTAAATGCCGATGTTCCCGCCGCCACTGAACACCACCAGGCCAGGGAAGCGCTCCAGGGCCTCGCCCACCGCCTCCAGGTCGCCAGCCACCGCCGCCGTCTCGAGGGTGCCGTCTGAGTTCCAGATGTCGAGTCCGGCGGCTCTGAGGAATCGCAGGCAGGCGGTCCGGATGAGATCGTCACCCGTGTTGCCTCCGGACGCCCCCAGCAGGATGGCATCGTGAAGCCTGGTCGGGACCGGTCCTCTCGCAAGGGCGGGAGTGGTCACCGTCGCCGCCGGCGGAACCTGGCCCCCAGCCTTCCTGGGAGTCGGCGCAGAGTCTGCCCGGTGAGCCAGCGGGCGTGGTGCGCCCACATGGTGTCGAAGATTCGTTCGCGGTTGGGAAGTAGGAACTCGTGCCCGTCCTCGGCTTCAAGCAAGCCATTCAGGTCCACCGTGAGGCGGGACTTCGCCGAGGAAGACTCGTACGCGTCGACGCATCGTCTCATCGCCGGGATCAGTTCGTGTTCGATCGAACGCTCGGCAGCGAAGGCCAGAGCGTCGCGCCAGTGATCTACCGTGACTTCGTTCAGTTCGGTTCTCAAGACTTCGTCGACACCGATCGGGGACTGCAGCGTCGGGCATCTGTCCAGTGCCCCGACGAGTGCCAGCGCGATCCTGGTTCGGATGCACTTCTCGCATCGATTGCAGTTGAACTCACCGTTCGGGTTTCTCCAACACACCCGCAGGTGATCGAGGGCAACCTGGTGGTCGCCGAGTGCCGTCGCGCGGTCGATCCGACGTGATCCCCATCCGATCGGTTCGATGGCGACCCGATCTGACCCGAACAATGGTGATGTCAGGGGATGTCCACCCCACGGGTACAGGTTCCGGTAGCTTCGGTCGGCGGTCGCCAACAACAATGTGATGCCGTCGCTGGCGACGTGGGCCACCGCTGCCGGCGCCATCAGGTGGTACTGAGTCGCCCAGTCTGCCCAGGGCTCCGAGAACTGGCGTACGTTGGTGTCTGCCAACGCCAGCGGAAGGGAGAGTTCGGCGGCTGCCGAGGATAGATGCCCGATCACCGAGTCGATCAGTGCCTGATCCTGCTCGAGCATGTCCATGGCGCGGATGTAGAGGAGGCCGGTAAGGCGCGGCGCCTCGGTGATCGCCGTGTGAAAAGAGTCAACTCCGCCGCTGAAGAGGGCAAAGGTCGACTCCGGTCTATCGGCTGCGGGGGGCAGGTGCTCGGCCACGATCTCGACCGGTCTGAGGGTCGGGAACCAGCATGTATAGATCTGTTGTAGGCGATGGATGTTCTCGACCAGAGACGGTGACACGGGAGTCTCGGAGACCAGGCGGCTTGCCGTGGCCATCGCCGGCACCAGCGAAGCGAGGAGAAAACCGTCCCCGGGAGATTCCCGGCTGGCAAGCTCCCCGGGAACCTGAAACCAGAGCCTGCGTGGCTCACCTGCGATATCGATGGGGGCTTCGAAGCGAACTTGATCGTCGCCGTCGAATCGGCTTGGTACACGACAGACGACTTCCTCCACGGCGTTCATTCTGGCCGCCGCTCCTTCAAGCGGTCGAGCACCTCGTCGGGAACCACCAGGTCGCCTCGCCCCACGCCTACCTCCAGACCCGGCTTGCGCCGGCCGCCGTGGTGGTCGCTGCCCCCGCTGGGCACCAGGCCGTGTCGCTCGGCCATGGCCGCCATGGCGACGCGCTGGGCCGGGGGGTACTCCCCGTACCAGCACTCCACCCCTGCGATTCCGGCCTCGGCGAAGGCGGCGAACGCCGATCGGAACCCGTCGGCGTCGTCCGCCACGGTGTGGGGGTGGGCGGCGACGGCGACTCCCCCGGACTCGACGATCAGGTCGACCGCCCGTCGCAGCGACCAGCGCTCCCGGTCGCGGTAGGCGGGGGCGCCGTCACCCAGCAGTGCCTCGAACACCTCTGCGTTGGTGGAGAAGAGGCCCTTCTCGACGAGGACGTCGGCCATGTGGGGGCGTCCGATCACCCCCTTTTCCGCCCGATCTGCAACCTCGTCCACCGTGATCGGGTAACCCATGGCGGCCAGGGCTTCGATCATGGCCACGTTGCGCATGCTGCGGAAGCGACGCACTTCGTCGAGGTGCTCGTCCAGTGCCGAGCCGGGGCCCACCCAGAGCCCGAGGAGGTGCATCTTGCGATCGCCCCACTTCACCGACAGCTCGATGCCCGGCACCAGCTCGAGCCTTCCTTCGGCGGCGGCCTCGGCCTCGGGGATCCCATCGAACAGGTCGTGATCGGTGAGTGCCATGGCACTCAGGCCCACCGTTACTGCGGCGTCCACCAGCCGTGCCGGTGGGTGGGTTCCGTCCGAGTAGAGCGAGTGGACGTGGAGGTCTATCGGCACGAGCCGGGGTTCCCGCTCAACGATCCACCGTCACCCGCTCCAGGTACAGCGTCTGCATCGGATATGACGGTTCGGCGGAGCCGGGTCGGAACCCGAGCGGTAGCCGGGCGATCTCGTCGATGACCTCGAAGCCGCCGACCACGCTGCCGAAAACCGAGTAGGCGGCGGGGAGGTCGGTGTCGCCGAGGACGATGAAGAACTGGCTTCCGGAAGTTCCCGGCCCGGCGTTGGCCATCGCCACCACTCCGGCACCGTAGACGAAGCCCTCTTCGGGCAGCTCGTCGGGCAGCCGGTAGCCGGGGTCGCCCATCCCTGATGCTGTGGGATCCCCGGCCTGGATGACGAAGCCGGGCAGGATGCGGTGGGCGGCGGTTCCGTCGAAGTAGCCCTGCTCGGCGAGGAACACGAACGAGTTGACCGTCGCCGGCGCCAGGTCGGAGTCGAGCAGCAGCTCGATCTCACCGCAGGAGGTCTCCAGGGTCACCGCCACGGTGCCGGTGAGGCCCAGCGCTTCGGGTGCGGTGAAGGACATCTGGCGTGCCGGTTCCGGTCTCTCGGCCCCGCAGGCGGTGGGCTGGTCGCGAAACGCCCGATACTCGGGGGTGTCGACGGTGGGGGCGTCGTCGCCGCAGGCGACGATCGCCAAGGCGAATGCGATGAGGGCGGCTCTGGTCTTCACGCGCCCGATGGTATCCCGTCACCGTGTCAGGGAGATCACGGTGCGGGCCAAGGGCTTGTCGCCCCCACTCCTACACTCGGCGCCATGGCTCTCGTCGTGCAGAAGTACGGCGGCACCTCCGTGGGCGACGCCGATCGGATACGCGCCGTCGCCAAGCGGGTGGCGGCGCGCAGGCAGGCGGGCGACGACGTGGTCGTGATCGTCTCGGCGATGGGCCATACCACCGACGAACTGGTACGGCTCTCCGGCGAGGTGAGTCCCGCCCATCACCCACGGGAGATGGACATGCTGCTCACCGCCGGCGAACGGATCTCGATGGCGTTGCTCGCGATGGCGATCAGGGATCACGGGGTGGAGGCGATGAGCCTCACCGGGTCACAGGCCGGGATCCTCACCGACACCTCGCACGGCCACGCCAAGATTCGTGACATCAAGGCCTTTCGCGTCGAAGAGGGTCTGGCGGCGGGGAAGGTCGTCATCGTCGCCGGCTTCCAGGGCGTCTCGCCCGACACCAAGGAGATCACCACCCTGGGTCGAGGAGGCTCCGACGCCACCGCCGTGGCCATGGCGGCTGCCCTCGGCGCCGACTGCTGTGAGATCTACACCGATGTCGACGGCGTGTTCACAGCCGATCCCCGTCTCGTCCCGGAGGCCCGCAAGCTGGACGAGATCTCCTATGAGGAGATGCTGGAGCTCGCCGGGGCGGGAGCGCGGGTCCTGATGCCGAGGTCCGTAGAGTTCGGCAAGCGGTTTGGAGTCCCCATCCACGTGCGGTCGTCGTTCCATGACGGTCCGGGGACCTGGGTCAAGGAGGAGGCGATGGAGCAGGCGGTGGTGAACGGCGTTGCCCACGACGTCTCCGAGGCCAAGATCACGGTTCGCGGGGTACCCGACACCCCCGGGGTGGCGGCAGCCGTGTTCGGGCCGCTGGCCGAGGGTGGCGTCTCGGTGGACATGATCGTGCAGAACGTCTCCAGTGGCGGAAACGCCGACATCTCGTTCACCATCCCCAGGGAGCTGATTCCGCTGGCGGTCCCCATCGCCGAGTCCACCGCCGCCGCGCTTGGGGCCGCCGGCGTCGACGTGGACGCCACCATCGGCCGGGTCTCGATCGTGGGAAGCGGGATGCGTGCCTATCCGGCGGTCGCCGCCAAGATGTTCTCCGTGCTCGCCGCCGCCGGGATCAACATCGCCATGATCTCCACCTCACCCATCAGGATCTCCTGCGTGATCGACGAGGCGGCGGTGGAAGACGCCGTTCGCTTGTTGCACGCCGCCTTCGAACCCCCCGTCGGGACCCCCGGGTGAGCAGCCGCGTAGCCGTCGTCGGCGCCACCGGGGCGGTGGGTCGCGAGATGCTGGCCACCCTCGAGCGTCGCTCGTTTCCGGTCGGCGACCTGCGGCTGTTCGCATCGGGTCGTTCCGCCGGGTCGGTGGTTGCCACCGCCTGGGGCGACGTGGTGGTGGAGGACCTCGCCGGGGCGGACCCGTCCGGGATCGACCTGGCCCTCTTCTCGGCAGGAGGCGACCGGTCGCGGGAGCACGCTCCCCGGTTCGCAGCGGCGGGGGCGGTGGTGATCGACAACTCCTCGGCGTGGCGAAGCGATCCCCGGGTGCCTCTGGTGGTGGTCGGGGTGAACGACGCCACGGCGCACACCCACTCCGGGATCGTGGCCAACCCCAACTGCACCACGATGATCATGCTGATGGCTCTTGCCCCCCTGCACCGGGCGGCCGGCGTCACCGAGGTGGTGGCCACCTCGTATCAGGCGGTGTCGGGGTCGGGGCACAAGGGTGTCGAGACCCTGGAGAGTGAAGCCGCCCACTTCGCCGCCGAGCCCGACCGGCTGCGAACCGGGGACTGGGTGGAACCCCCGCCCGGGTTCTATCCCCGTCCCATCGGCTGGAACGTGATCCCCTTCGCCGGCGCCGCCGCCGACGGCGGCTACACCGACGAGGAGATGAAGCTGGTCTTCGAGACGCGAAAGATCCTCGCCGCCCCGGATGTCCTGGTGGAACCGACCTGTGTCCGGGTGCCGGTGGTGACCGGGCACGGGGTGGCCGTCACCGCCTGGTTCAGGCGTCCCCTGGAGCCTTCGGAAGCCGGTGGCCTCATCGCCGCTGCCCCGGGGGTCGCGTCGTGGAACGATCGCATTCCGACCCCGCTCGACGCCGCCGGCCGCGACGAGGTCCTGGTCGGCAGGGTCCGGGCGACGGTGGGCCGGCCGGGTGGGATCTCGCTGTGGGCGGTGGGCGACAACCTGCGAAAAGGGGCCGCCCTCAACGCCGTGCAGATCGCAGAGGTGCTGGCGGAAGGATGAACGCCCGGCGGAAGCCGCCGGGCGTCGTCTGCTGGTCGGGACGGCCGGATTCGAACCGGCGACCTCATCGTCCCGAACGATGCGCGCTACCAAGCTGCGCCACGTCCCGTCGGGAACCGGGAGTGTAGTCGGCCCGGAATCGGGCACACCGGTGCGCGACCCGGGCTCCTTCAGCGTGAGCGCACCACCCGAACTCGGTCGATGCGGTGCCGATCCATGACTGCGATCTCGAGGGTCAGGTCGGATACCTCCACCAGATCGCCCACCGAAGGGATGCTCCCCATCCGGTCGAGGATGAGGCCCGCCACGGTCGTGTATTCGCCCTGGGGCAGCTGGATTCCGATCGCCTCGGAGGCGTCGGCGATCGGCGTCCTCCCATCGATGAACCACTCGCCGGGCCCCACCGCCACCACCCCCGGCTCGTCCTCGTCGTACTCGTCCTGGAGCTCGCCGATCAGCTCCGAGACCAGATCCTTCATGGTTATGACTCCCTCGATCCCCCCGTGCTCGTCGGTGACGACGGTGAGCGTGAGGCGGTGATCGCGCATCTGGCCCAACAGGTCGAGAACCGAGTTCGACTCGGGCACGTACACCGGCTGCCTGATCACCCGGTGGATCTCGCTGGCCGACGGGTTGGCCGACAACCCGATCAGATCCTTCACATAGAGAACCCCGACCATGTGATCGAGGTCGTCCTTGATCACCGGAAAGCGGCTGTGCCCGGTGGCGGCGACTGCGGCTCTCACGGCATCGATGGTGACCGGCGACTGCAGGGCGTGGATCTCGGTGCGCGGCGTCATCACGTCCCGCGCGGTTCGATCGGCCAACCCGAAGACGGAGTGGATCATCTCCCTCTCGGGCGTCGCGATGTCTCCGGTCCGCTCGCCGAGCGAAGCCATGGCCCGGATGTCGTCCTCGGTGACGGCGTTGCGCGCCTGGCCGGGACCAGCCCGAAACAGGCGCAGCAGGCCGCGGGCGACGGCCAGGAAGAACCGGCTCACCGGGGCGATCAGCCTCGAGAGCCCGAAGATGAACGGCGCCACCATCAGGGCGTAGCGCTCGGGGTACCTGGTGGCGAGGGTCTTGGGAGTGATCTCCCCGAACACCAGGATCACGGCGGTGAGGGACCCGGTGGCCACCCACGGCCCCCAGTCCTCGCCGAGTAGGTCCACGAACAAGACCGTGGCAACCGAGGCGGCGAGGATGTTCACGAAGTTGTTCGCCACCAGCAGCGTGCTCAGCATCCGGTCTGGTTCGGCGAGCAGGCCTTCGACCAGGCGGGCTCGTCGGTCCCCGTCGCGAAGCTTGTGCACCCGTTCGCGCGGCACCGAGATGAGAGCGGTCTCCGACCCCGAGAAGAACCCGGAGAGGACCACGCATGCGGCCAGCACCACCAGGTAGGTCGTTTGCAGACCTGTCAAGACCCACCCCTCCGGGTGTTCGTACTCGGAGGTTCTCCCCGGTCGGTCATCGGAGCACCTGGTCGATGGCGTGACGGAGGTCGGCGGCCCCGAAAGGCTTGCGAATCCAGCCCTCGGCGCCAGATCGCCCTGCCAGGAAGGCGTCGGCATCGCGATCGAGCAGAAGGATCACCGGCGGCGGCTGCTGGTCCTTGCCGGCAAAGGCGTCACGGATCGCCCTGGTCACGGCCATCCCTCCCATCGAGCCGACCTGCATGTCGACGAGGACGGCGTCCGGAGAGGTGTCTTCGACCGTTGCCGCAGCCGAGCGAGGATCAGCCTGAGCGGCGATCCGGAAGCGCCCGTCGCCGAGGGCGGCCGCGACGTCGGTGACCACCCACGGCTCGTCGGCAACCACCAGGATGTCGGTCATGCCGGCAGGGTAGTGGCCGCCGCATCCGTGCCGACACCCCCTTCCTAACATCTCGGAGATGCGCCTCCTCGTCGTCATGCTGTTCGGCGCCCTGCTGCTCTCGCCCAGCGCTTCGGCCCAGGACGCCGAGATGGCGGTGGACGTGGTGGTGGTCTCCGGTCCGATCGATGCCCGCACCGTGCGGTATGTGGAGGCGGCGATCGGGGACACCGACGCTGCCCTGGTCGTCCTGCAGTTGGACGCCGCCGCCGTCTTCGCCGACATCGACTCCCTGACGGCGCTTGTCGCCGATGCCGACGTTCCCGTCGCCGTCTGGGCCGGCCCCGCACCGGGGACCGTGCGTGGCGACGCCCTGCGCCTCCTGGCGGTGGCGCCGATCCGGGGCGCTGCGCCCGGAGTCGTGCTCGGGCCGGCGACTTCGGTGGCCGCGGGTGACGATGCGCCCGGCACCGGCCGTCTGCCGGTCGAGGTGCTCGAGGACGGAGTCGTCGTCGACGGGACCATCCCTGGGCTGGTCGAGTTCGTGGAACCGTCGATCGGTCAGTTCCTGGTCGGCCTCGACGGCGTAGAGGTCGTCGTCAACGGGGCACCCGTCGTACTCGACACCGCCGTCGAGGAACTCGTTGACGGCGTACCTTCACTGAGGCCTGCCGGCACCGTTCGGTTCGTCGAGGAGGGGGTCCTGGATCGGGTGCTGCACACGGCTTTGCGGCCCGAGGCGGCATTCTTCTTCCTGCTCGCCGGTCTGGCTCTCGCCACCTTCGAGTTCTACGCCGTGGGGCCCGGGTTCGCCGCCGGGGTGGCAGTGTTGTTCACTCTCGAGGCCGGGTACGGACTGGCGGTGTTGCCGGTGTGGTGGCCTGCCCTCGCCCTGATCGCCGTCGGTGTGGGTCTGTTCGTCTGGGAGTTCCAGCGCAATGGCTTCGGTTGGCGAACGATCCTGGGAGCCGGAGCGCTCATGTGGGCCGGTCTCGGATTCACCGCCGGTGCGGATGGGATCACCCCTTCATGGTGGGTCGTGTCCCTCACCGTCTTGGGAACGACGACGTTCTTCGGCTTCGCCCTGACGGCGGCGGCACGGGCGCGCTTCTCCACCCAGACGGTGGGGCGGGAGCATCTGATCGGTCGAACCGGCGTCGCCGTCGGTGCCATCGCACCCATGGGAGAGGTGAGCCTGGATGGTTCTCATTGGCGGGCCCGCTCGACCAGGCGCTCGGGTATCGACCCGGGCGATGAGGTCGTGATCGTGGGCATCGACGGGATCGTGCTCGAGGTGGATCCGGCCCCTCAGTCGTGACAGGATTTCCCTGGCGGCCGCTCGGGCGCGGTGGTACCGTCCCGCGCCGCCAACAGGGAGGATGTCACAGTGGGCGACGCGATCGCTGCCGCCGATCGGTCCTGGCAGGGCAAGGGTCTGTGTCGGGGCAACCACGCCTACCTGTTCTTTCCTCCGAGTACCGTCGAGCGCAAAGAGGACCGTGAGAGGCGGGAGCACAAGGCCAAGGCGATCTGTGGCGTGTGTCCGGTGACTTCCGAGTGCATGGAGTTCGCACTGGAGATTCGTGAGCCCTACGGCATCTGGGGCGGGCTCACGGAGACTGAGCGGCGCCAGGTGGCGAGTCGGCGGGCGGCGGCGGTAGGAGTCGGCGCAGATCTCCGCTACGGCGGGTGACCCCGGCCCGGTCCATCCACTCCAACAACGGGATGGCGTGCTTGCGGCTGATCTCGAGGGCGTCGCGGAAGTCGGCCACCGAGAACTCCTCGGGAAGGGCCTTCAGCGACTCGGTCAAGCCGGCGATGGTCTCGGGCAGGTAGAGAAGGTCCTCGGACACCGCCACCAGGTCACCCCTTCTCAGCAGGGCGTGGATCAGTTCCTCGTCGAGACCCAATTCGCCCCGGCGCGGCGGGGCGGCTCCCGCCGCCTCCAGGGTCTTTCTCACCGGCTGCCATGCGGCATCTGAGGACTCGTCGAGCCCGCCTCCGAACCCGACGAGGTGCACCACGGCACCGTTTCGGGCCAGCCGATCGGACCAGGTGACCACGGCCTCGAGGAGCGGAGCCGGGAGCCGCAGCGAGGTGGCCAGCGTGGGCAGCGGCATTCCCGGACGCAGCGGATTCTCCCGGTGGTACCGATCGAGACGGTCGACGGCGGCCGATTCGATCCGTCGCGCCTCATCGCCGGTGGTCGCCAGGTCGCCTGCCATCAGGGCGGGATCCGGAGTTCCACCCCCTGAGTCGGCGGCCAGCTCGCCGAGGGTTGCGCTCCGGCGGGTCGCCAGGAGGGCGTCCGCCCTTTCGTCGGGGGTGGCGGCGGTGCGTAGCCTCGGTAGCGACTCGATCACCTGACGCCGACGAGGGGGCGGTCGCGGGTCGAGCACCACGCCACCGGCGACGACAGCACGGCGCCCCACCTCGCGCAACACGACGTGTTGTCCAGCCGCAACCGGTACCGGGGTGGCGAGGCGGAGTAGTGCTGCGCCCGGTGGGTCGTCGACCAGGGAGAGGCGAGCCGGATGCGATCCACTGCCGATGTGGACGTGGAAGGACCCCCTGTCTCGAAGCGGTCCCGACGGACTGCGTACCAGCCGCAGGTCGACCACGATCCGATCCGACGAACGCCACCGTCCCGGGAGGCCGAGCATGGCGCCGCGCGCCACCTCATCCCTTCCGACCCCGGCGAGGTTCACCGCCGCTCGGTTGCCGGGGGTGATCGAGGGCATCGGCCGATCGTGGTTGTGCAGGCCGCGGACCCGCACCTCGCGTTCGTCCGGGTACAGCATCAGCACGTCGTCCACCGAGATGGTTCCCCCGACGAGGGTGCCGGTGACGACGGTTCCGGCGCCGCCGATGGTGAACGCCCGGTCCACCCACAGACGGGGTCGGTGGAGGTCGGGGGCGGGCGCCACCAGGCCGGCGAGGGCGGTGCGCAGAGCCTCCAGGCCTTCGCCGCGGGGAGCCGCCACCGGGAGGATGGCCACTCCCTCCAGGGAGGTTCCCGCCAGCTGCTCGGCCACTTCGATCTCGGCCAACTCCAGGGTCTCGGAATCCACCAGGTCTGCTCGGGTGAGCGCCACCACGCCGCGGTCGACACCGATGAGGTCGAGGATCGCCAGGTGCTCCTCTGACTGGGGCATCCACCCCTCGTCGGCAGCCACCACGAACAGGGCGGCGTCCACACCTTCGACCCCGGCCAGCATGTTCTTGATGAAGCGCTCGTGACCGGGGACGTCGATGAACCCGGTCTCGAGACCGCCTAGATGCGTCCAGGCAAAGCCGAGGTCGATGGTCATGCCCCGGCGGCGCTCCTCGGCCCAGCGGTCCGGATTCCTCCCGGTGAGGGCCTCGACCAGCGTCGACTTGCCGTGGTCCACGTGGCCCGCGGTGACGACTACCGGCATGCGGCGGCCAGGGCTCCGGCTACGACGGCGTCATGTCGCGCGTCCACCGCCCGCAGGTCGATGAGCAGGCGGTCCCGATCGAGGCGTCCGACCACGGGAGGATCGGAGGCGAGCAGGCGGGCCCGCACCTCGGCGGCGTCGCCGGGTACGACGATCACCGGTCCCGGGATCCCCCGCCCCGGGGCCGAACCCGCACCGGGAAGCGACCGATCATCGGTGACCTCGCCGACTCCGGCAGTCGCGACCACGGCCCGGCATCGCCGGTCGAGCTCGTCGGCATGAATGGTCGCCATCGCCCAGAACGGGACCTCGCCTCCACGACCGGCGGCGTAAAGGCTCAGCGTCGCCGCCAGCGATGCCAGCGCCTCCTTGGAGATGCGCACGGCGCGCGCCATCGGATGGCCGCTGATCCTTCGCACCAGGGCAGCCTTCCCGGCGATGATTCCGGCCTGCGGACCGCCGAGGAGCTTGTCGCCCGAGAACAACACCAGGTCGGCTCCCGCCTCGAGCGTCTGCCTGGCTGCAGGCTCGCCCTCCAGCCAGGCCGGCGGCGGGCCCTCCAGCCAGGGGAGGCGCTCGTCGAGAAGGCCGGACCCGATGTCGGCGACGAAGGGAACCTCCCGTGACCGGGCGAGGTCGGCCAGTGCCCCGTAGGACACCTCCTCGGTGAACCCCTCTACCCGGAAGTTGGACGGGTGCACCTTCAGGATCAGGGAGGCGTCGTCGAGGACCCGGGCGTAGTCGCGCAGCCGGGTGCGGTTGGTGGTGCCCACCTCGATGCTGCGGGCACCGGCGGTGGCGATGATCTCGGGTAGGCGGAACGACCCGCCGATCTCGATCTGCTCCCCGCGAGACGACACGACGTTCCTGCCCCCGGCGAGAGCGGCCACGGTGAGCAGGAGCGCACCGGCGTTGTTGCCCACGGCGAGTGCCGCCTCGCCCCCGGTGAGGGAGCGCAGCAGTGCCTCCACGTACTCGCCGCGACCCCCCCGCTCTCCCGTGTCGAGGTCCATCTCCAGGGCCGAGTACCCGCCGGCCGCCGCCGCGGCGGCAGCAGCCGCATCGGGATGAACCGGCGCCCGACCCAGATTGGTGTGGAGCAGCACGCCGGTGGCGTTGATCACCGGTTCCGGCGCCGTGCGCCGTAGTCGCGCCATTTCGATTCGGGCGCGGTCCTCCGGATCGCCTTCGCCGTCGACCCTCCACTCGGCTATCGCCTGGCGCGCCACCTCGATCACGAGCCGTCGGGGAAGCGTGCCGTCGTCGATGACGCGAGCCAGGGCGTCCACCGAGGGTGGATGGGAGGACATGGGCACAGCCTACCGATGGCCCTATATTCGCCTGGTGGAACCGGCCGCCATCCCGGACGTCGTCCCCAGCCCAGCAGCAACGGTCATCGCACTGCGCAGGGTCTCGGGAGGGTTCGAGGTGCTCCTGGTGCGGCGGGCGCGAGAGGCCCGCTTCATGGGTGGGGCCCGAGTGTTTCCCGGTGGAGGGGTGGACGAGGTGGACCGAGGTCCGGCGGCTTCGGCTGCGGTGCGCTGGTCAGGTGATCCCGATGAGCTGCCGTGGAGGGCCGCGGCCCTGCGTGAGTTGGCCGAGGAGGCCGGGCTGCTCCTCACAGATCGGCCGGTCTCGGTGGACGGCCTGTCCGGAGCCGGTCTCTATGACGCCATCGTCGCCGCCGGCGCCCGGTTCGATGCCGACACCCTGGTCTACCTGAGCAACTGGGTGACACCGCGCGGCCTGCCGAGAAGGTTCGACGCCCGCTTCTACGTGGTGGAAGTGCCTGCCGGGACGGTGGCGGTCTCGGACCGCGTCGAGGTGTACGACGCCGCCTGGGTGACGCCGGCTGCGGCCATCGCCGCCGCCGAGGAGGGCGCCTGGTACGTGGAGCACCCCACCCGGGTCCACCTGGAGATGCTCGCCGCCGAGTCCGGCATCGATGAGGTGCTGGCCATGGCCCGCAGCCGGCCTGCCGAGCGGATCGAACCCCGCATCTACCTGGACGAGGCGGGCGAGTGGTCGATCGCCATGCCCGGCGACCCCGGATACGGCGAGGTCACGCCATGAGGATCGAGTTGGTCCTGGCTCCGAATCCGGGCCCCATGACCGGCCCCGGCACCAACTGCTGGGTCGTCTCTTCTGGCGGCGAAGCCGTCGTTATCGACCCCGGTCCCGACGAGCCGGCACACAGGGAGGCGATCGTCGACGCCTCGACCGGCCTGACCGTTGCCGCCGTCCTCGTCACCCACCTCCACCCGGACCACACCCCTCTGGCCAACCCCTTGGGGGTGTTGCTCGGGGCGCCGGTCATGGGTGCCGCTTCGGGGCCCGGCTTCGACCCGGACAGGACGCTCGCCGACGGCGACCGCGTGGAGTTCGGTGATCGGTCGCTGGAGGTGATCGCGACCCCGGGGCACACACCCGACTCGCTGTCGTATCGGGTCGACGACAGGTTGTTCACCGGGGATCACATCATGGGAGGGTCGACGGTGATCGTGGAGGACATGGCGCAGTACATGGAGTCGTTGCGCAAGGTCCTGGGAATCGGGGTGGAGGCGATCCACCCGGGACACGGTCCGGTGCTCGACCGTCCCGACGATGTCGTGGCCGAGTACCTCGCCCATCGTCTGGAGCGTGAACGGCAGGTCCTGGAGGCCGTGCGGTCGGGCGCCGGGAGCGTCGGCGCCGTGGTGGAGCGCGTGTACGCCGACGTCGATCGGGGGCTCCACGCCGCGGCCGCCATCTCGGTCGAGGCGCATCTGCGAAAGTTGGCCGGCGATGCCCTGGTGCGGTTCCACGGTGCCGGGTGGCATGCCCCTGTGGAGCCCGTGCCATGAGGCGCCTCGCCGCCATCCTGTCCCTGGCCCTGCTGGCCGTCGGCCTCCCCGCGCTCGCCGATGTCTCTCAGGGCGACGTCGATGAGGCGCGCCAGAGGCTGCGCCAGGTGAACGAACAGCTGGCCGAGGAGGTCGCCGCATACGACTCCGCCGTTTCCCAGGAGGCCGTTCTCCGGGACCGGCTCGACCGGCTGCTGGTGGAGCTGACGGCGCGAGAGCGGGAGCTGGTGGCGGCCCGCCGGGCGGCGCGCGACCGGGTCGCCGAGATGTACATGACCGCCGGGGCGGGAACTCCAGACGGGTCGACCGCCGGCGACTTCGGTCGGCTTCCGACCAGATACGTCTATCTGGAGTCGGTGTCGCAGACGGATCGAGGGGTGGTCAACCGGCTCGAGGCTTCCCGAAGGGACTACGAGCATCAGCGACAGCTCGTGGAGGAGGCGGTGGTCGATCAGGAGTCGCTGCGCGGCGAGATGGAGGAGTTGCTCGACCACATCTACTCCGAGCTGGAGACGGCCAACGCCGAGTATCAGGCGGTGAAGGCGGAGTGGGAGGCGCAGGAGGCGGAGCGGATCCGGCGCGAGGAGGAGGAGAGGCGACTTCGCGAGTTTCTCGCCACCTCTACGACCACCCGAGCGACCACGACGACCACCGCCCCGGCGGTCACCACCACGGCCCAGACGACCTCGTCATCCGGAGCGACGACCACACAACCGGTGACCACGACGACCGAGGCGCCTGCGCCCACGACCACGCTGCCGCCTTCCCCGCCGGGCACCAGGGTGTGCCCGGTGGACGGCGCCACCACCTTCACCGACTCCTGGGGTGATCCCCGCCCCGGGGGCCGCACCCACACCGGCACCGACCTGCTGGCCGCAGAGGGGACCCCTCTGGTGGCGATCGAGGCCGGCGCAATCTGGAGCCCGGGGTGGCACTCGGCCGGAGGTCTCGGTCTCTACATCAAGGGCGAGTCGGGCGACACCTGGTACTACGCCCACCTCAGCGCCTACGTGAGCGGGCTCGTGGATGGGATGCCGGTGGAGGCCGGCCAGCGCGTCGGGTACGTCGGTCAGACCGGAAACGCTTCGACGCCGCATCTTCACCTGGGGTGGCAGCCCGGCGGAGGTGCCTATCAGAATCCGTATCCGGTGGTGGCCGGTCTCTGCTGATGCCGACGACTCCGGATCGCCTTTTTCCCTTGTTGGGTTAGCCTCCTGAAGGAATGAATCGCCCTGCTCTGTCCCGACCGATCGTCGCCCTCGTCTCCCTCACCCTGGTGATGCTGGTGGCGGCCCCGGCCTGGGGTGAGGTCACCAAGGCCCAGTTGAGCGAGGCCCGGGAGAAGGTGAACGAGCGCTCGGACAGCCTGGAGGAGCAGCTCGCCAAGATCGATGCCGTCCTCGTCCAGCAGGCGTTGTTCGAGGAGCGAATCGATCGCCTGCGCGAAGACATCGCCGAGCGGGAGCGCCAGATCGCCCTGTCGGCGTTTGCCGCTCGTGAGCAGGCGCGCGACATGTACGTAAACGCGGGCGCATCGGCGGTGACGGCGGCAGGCAGTCCGGAAACGATCACGGTTCTCGGCACCAAGGACGCCTACCTGGAAGCCGTCGTCGACATCGGTGTCGACGCCGTCAACCAGCTGGTGTTCCTGCAGCAGGACCGGCGCGCCCTCGAAGACCAGCTAGAGGCGCTGGTCGGACAGCAGGAGGATCTGGCCGCCGAGCTCTCGGCGGTGTCCAGCGAGATGATGCGGGAGCTCTCCGAGGCCAACGACGAGTACCAGGTGCTGTACTCGCAGTGGGAGAAGGAGGAGGCGGAGCGCAGGCGCAAGGCGGCCGAGGAGGCGGCGCGAAGGAAGGCGGCGGCCGCCGCCGCCGCAGCCCGAGCCAACAACTACGCCTCCAGCGCCTTCGTGGACCCGAGCGGGCGAACCTGCCCCGTGGCAGGGGCCAACACCTTCCGCGACTCGTGGCTGGAGCCACGCCCGTACCGAAACGGGGTACACCACGGCACCGATCTGGTCGCCGCAGAAGGTACTCCGCTGGTCGCGATGGAAGCCGGCTACGTGTACTCGATGGGGTATCACTGGGCAGGCGGCAACGGGATCTACATCCGGGGCAACTCGGGCGACATCTACTACTACGCCCACCTCCAGAAGTTCGCCTCCGGGATCTCGACCGGCGACCGCGTCGGTGTGGCACAGACCATTGGATACGTGGGCTCGACCGGCGCATCCAGCATGCCGCACCTCCACCTGGGCTATCAGCCGGGTGGCGGCGCCCTGGTGAACCCGTATCAGCTGCTGCTCAAGCTCTGTCGGTAGGCGCCCCCGCCGCCACGGCGTCGCCGGGAGTCGAACCCGAGAGCTGCTCCATGAGCACGGCGATGCGGGCGGTGCAGGTTTCGTCGGCGGCGGGCGGCACCAGCTCCACCAGGCGGGTGGCCGCTGCGGCGAATGCTCGTGCCGACGGTGCCTCGGGATCGGCGACGACGACCGGCATCCCGCCGTCCCCGCCCTCGACGACGAGTGGGTCGAGGGGGATGGAGGCGAGCAGGGGGACGCCGAGGTCGTCGGCGAGTTCCTGGCCACCACCCTTCCCGAAGAGGTCGTAGTGCCGGCCGTCTTCGGTGGTGAACCCGGACATGTTCTCGATCACGCCGACCACCGGCATGTAGGAACGGCGTGCCATGTCGGCGACGCGGGCGGCCACCTTCTGGGCGGCGCGCTGCGGCGTCGTCACCACCACCATCTCCGCCTGCGGCAGGAGCCGGGCGAGGGCCATCTGGACGTCGCCGGTGCCTGGCGGCATGTCGAGCACCAGGTAGTCGAGGTCCTGGGGCCAGGCGACATCCCGGAGGAACTGCTCGAGAGCCTTGCTCAGCATCAGGCCGCGCCACATCAACGCGGTCTCCTCGGTATCGACCAGAAGCCCGGTGGAGACGACGTGGATGCCGTGAGCCTGTGCGGGGACGATCTTGAGGTCCGAGTTCGCCTGCAGGCGATCGCCCGCCCCGACCATGCGGGGCACCGAGAAGCCCCAGATGTCGGCATCGAGAAGCCCGACGCGGTGCCCGGCCATTCGCAGGGCCACGGCCAGGTTGACGCTCACCGACGACTTCCCCACTCCGCCCTTGCCCGATCCGACGGCGATGACCCGGGTCAGGGGGTTGACCATCGTCGGTTCTGCGTTCTCACGCGCACGGCGGCGGGCCACCGACATGAGTTCGGAGCGCTGTTCGGCGGTCATGGCGGTGGTGTGGACCTCGGTGGCGACGATGCCGGGCAGGGCGGTCACCTTGCGGCGCACGTCGGACTCGATCTGGTCCCGCATCGGGCAGGCGGCGATGGTGAGAGCGATCCCGACGCGGGCGATCCCGTCGGCGATCTCGATGTCGCGTACCATTCCCAGTTCCACGACGTCGGCACCCAACTCGGGGTCGACCACGCCGCGCAGGGCGGATTCGACGTCCTCGACGGTGGCGGTCTTGATCATGACCTCAAGGTAGGCATCGCCGCTCCGGTACCGGAAGCGTCCACTGGTTAACGAGACGACCGGGCGTATACTTTCGCTCTCACAGGACGGGGAGCAACCATGGAGTCGATCACGATCAAGCCTCGAGGCGCTGAGCCTCAGGTCGTTCTCACCGCGGCGGCCGCCGCCAAGGTCGCCGAGCTGATCGCCCGTGAGGGTGACGAGGCGCTGGGCCTTCGCCTCGGCGTTCGCCCCGGAGGCTGTTCGGGTTTCTCCTATCAGCTGGAGCTCGACGCCAAGGTGGACGCCGGCGACGTGGTGAACGAGTTCGAAGGGGTCCGCCTCGTCGTCGACTCGGAGAGCCTGGAGATGGTGTCCGGGGCAGAGATCGATTATCGCGACGGGCTGCAAGGGGCCGGGTTTCACATCAACAACCCGAACGTCACGCGCTCCTGCGGCTGCGGCAACTCGTTCTCGTAGGGCACCCGCCCCACCTCCCGATTCGGCATCGATGCGTCGCGTTACCCTTCGGGGTCCCGGTCCCGACGAGGAGGATCCATGCCAAAGTCAGCGCCGCCTGCACCCAGGGGACCGCGCCCGGTGGGCCCGTACTCGGTGGTCACGGAGGCCAACGGGTTCGTGTTCATCTCCGGCCAGGTCGCATTCGATCCCGCCACCCAGGAGAGGGATGACGCCACAGTCGCGGCCGAGGCGACGCGGATCATGCGCAATCTGGGGATGATCCTCGAGGACCTGGACCTGGGCTACGACGACGTCGTGAAGACCACCATCTTCCTCACCGACATGGCGGAGTTCGCGGCGGTGAACGAGGTGTACGGGGGGTACTTCACCGGCGCCCCTCCGGCGCGATCCACGGTCCAGGTGGCGGCACTGCCGGTCGGGTTTCGGGTAGAGATCGAGTGCATTGCCGCACGCTGAGAGGAGTTCACCATGGACAGGGATGAGATCTTCGCCGCCCTTCGTATCGACGACGTCGAGCGGGGGGCATTCGCCGGCGGCTGGCTGAAGACCACGGGCACCATCCTCGAGGTGGAGAACCCGACCACTGCGACCACGATC
The DNA here is from genome assembly GCA_030584185.1 of Acidimicrobiia bacterium. Classification (NCBI taxonomy): domain Bacteria; kingdom Bacillati; phylum Actinomycetota; class Acidimicrobiia; species Acidimicrobiia bacterium. The sequence continues at coordinate 1,510,643 of CP129495.1, forward strand.
TCTTCGATCGTGCAGGGATCAGGCACCGAATACGAGGCCGTGATCGCCTCGTCGCAGGAGACGTTCCTGCGGTGGAGGATGCTTCCCGCACCCAAGCGCGGCGAGTACGTGCGGCAGATCGGAAACGCCCTGCGAGAGCACAAGGAGGCGCTTGGGGCCCTGATCGCCCTGGAGATGGGCAAGATCGTCGCCGAGGGTGAGGGCGAGGTCCAGGAGATGATCGACATCGCCGACTTCTCCGTCGGCCTCTCCCGTCAGCTCTACGGCCTCACCATGGCCTCGGAACGTCCCCGTCACCGGATGTACGAGCAATGGCATCCGCTGGGACCGGTGGGGGTCATCTCCGCCTTCAACTTCCCGGTGGCGGTGTGGTCGTGGAACGCCTTCATCGCTGCCGTCTGTGGGGACACCGTCGTCTGGAAGCCGTCCTCGCAGACTCCGCTGTCGGCGATCGCCGTCACCCGCATCTGCGAGGACGTGATGAAGGGAACCGGGTTCGAAGGGGTGTTCAACCTCATCGTGGGGCGCGGGGCCGAGGTCGGCGACACGCTGATCAACGATCGGCGGGTGCCGCTCATTTCTGCAACCGGATCCTGCGGCGTGGGTGAGAAGGTGGGGATGGCGGTGGCAAAGAGGCTGGGCCGCTCCCTGCTGGAGCTCGGCGGCAACAACGCCGTCACGGTCCTCGACGACGCCGACCCCGATCTGGTCACCAGGGCGGTCCTCTTCGGGGCGGTGGGAACTGCCGGCCAGCGCTGTACCACGGTGCGCCGCATGATCATCGAGCCCGGGATCAAGGGTGAGGTGCTCAAGCGCCTCACCGACGCCTACGCCCAGGTCAGGATCGGTGATCCGCTCGACCGCAGCACGCTCATGGGCCCGCTGATCAACGCCCGAGCCGTCGACGACATGCTGGCTGCAGTGGGGATCGCCGAGGAACAGGGCGGCAGGATTCTGGCGGGCGGTGGGCGAGCAGCCGTCCCCGGCCTGGGCGGGCACTTCGTGGAGCCGACGATCATCGAGATCGACCGGGGAGCGCCCATAGTGCAGGAGGAGACCTTCGCCCCGATCCTGTACGTGATCGAGGCCGATGGCATCGACGATGCGATCGCGGTGCAGAACGGGGTACGCCAGGGGTTGTCGTCGGCGATCTTCACCGACAGCCTGCGGGCGGCGGAGAGATTCCTCTCCCACGAGGGATCCGACTGTGGGATCGCCAACGTGAACATCGGCACCTCAGGCGCCGAGATCGGCGGTGCCTTCGGCGGGGAGAAGGAGACCGGCGGCGGTCGAGAGGCCGGGTCTGACTCGTGGAAGGCATACATGCGCCGGCAGACCAACACCATCAACTGGAGCACCGACCTGCCGCTCGCCCAGGGGATCGAGTTCGGCTGATCGTTGTGGAGTCGCCGGAGAATGGCCTCTAAGGTGACGGTCCGGCGGTTCCGATGCCGAGGGGGAACGCCTTGAGGTCGACCAGAATGCCAGGCAGCACGAGGATGGGGGTAGCGGTGGCCACCGCCATCGCCTTGCTCGCCATCCCTACCCCTGCCATGGCAGGGTCCAGCAACCTGGAGACCTCCCCCGATCCTGCCTGGGATTCCCCCCCGGCACCCACCCTCGCCGGGTTCACGCTTCCGATGGACTGGTCGCAGCGCACGTCTCCGTGTCCGCGAACGGCCGATGCCCCGCACCTCGAACAGCGCTTGGCATCGTTCGCCCGACCTGCCCTCTGTCCGGGTGACGTGTCCGAGGCGGTGGTCCACCTGCAGCGGCTGCTGACCGAGAAGAAGCTGTACCGCCAGCCGATCACCGGGGTGTACGACACGGCGACGCGCTACGCCGTCGCCGCCTTCCACAAAGTGATCGGACCCGCTCATCCCAACCCGGCGACGGCCGTGGCGGAGTGGCGGGCGGACCCGCCTCCCGAGGATTGGACATCCGAGGACTGGCTGCTGCTGGAGGCCTTCGATCCCCGACCGCCCAAGTTCCGTCGCAACCAGCCCGACCGGGTGGAGAGCGACATCGGGCATCAGGTCCTGTACCTGATCCACGACGACGAGGTGGTGGCGATAATGCCGATCAGCACCGGCGCCGGCCGGGGAACGCGCGGGTGCACGTCCTCGGATACCTGCAGCGTGTCGGTCACTCCCCGCACCAGCAGGATGGTCGGTGGGAGCACCTTCTTCGGTGAGCACGGGTACTCCGCAGGGTGGTCGCCTCGTCCGGGCGACTGGTCCATCTACAAGGCGATCTTCTACCGCGGCCAGTACGGGGAGTGGAACTACGGGCTGCACGGGTACCGCCACGTCCCGCACTATCCGGCCTCCCACGGGTGCACCCGCCTCACCGTCTGGGACATGGACTTCCTGCGTCCCACCACGGCCCGCGGTGCTGCGGACTCGAGGGTATGGGTGGGGATGACCATCCACGTCTGGGACGAGTAGACACATCGTCAGGCGGGATCATCTTTCCTCCCTCTGCAGGGGGGAGTACGGCGAAGCCGGGAGGTGGGCAGACCATGGGAGACCTGTGTCGCGTGTTGCCCCTCCGGCCCTTCGGGCCAGCTCCCCGGGGGAGGGAACTTCGCCAGACCCTCGTCGCGCCTTTGCCTCCTCCGGCCCTTCGGGCCACCTCCCCGGGGAGGGAACGTCGCCGTCGGCCCTCCTGGCTTCGGACCACTGCCCGCAAGACACCAGGCCCGAAAGCATGGGTGGGGATGACCATCCACTTCTGGGACGAGTAGACGCCTCTCACCTAGCCTGGCGGCGATGGATCTGCTCGCCGTCATCCGAACGGCCTCCGGGCGCCTCGCCGGCGCTGCCGCATCGAGGCCGGGTGCCTCGGTTCCCCGGTACCCGGGCTGGACCCTGCTCGACCTGCTGATCCACACCGGAAGTGCCCACCGGCGGGCGACCAAGGTGGTCGCCACGACGGCACAGGAGAAGGTCGAGCGGGAGTTCCCGCCTGACGAGGTGCCCGAGGTGGTGCTCCCCTGGTTCACCGAGGGGGTGGCATCGATGGTGGAGGCCCTCGAGCGAGCGGATCCGATCAGCGAGGTGTGGGGGTTCGGACCGCGTCCCACCGTCGCCTCCTGGATCCTGCGAATGGCTCTGGAAACCGAGGTCCATCGGTGGGATGCCGAGTGCGCCATGGGTTCTTCGAGCCCGATTCCCGCCTGGTTGGCTGCCGCTGGAATCGAGGAACTGCTCGCCCTCTGGGGAGGAGTGATGCCGCTCGAGCAGGCACCCTCGCTGGAGTTGGTCCTCACCGACCTGGGCGAGTCCTGGACGCTGAGCGCGGGGGAGGTAGGTGCACGCCTCGCCCCCGGCAGCCCGAGCGAACCGGGCGACGCCGTGGAGGGCGACGCCTCCGAGATCTACCTGTGGCTGATGGGCCGCCGCGACCTGGCCGGGCTGGTGTGCCACGGCTCGGGGGCCGTGGTCTGGGACGCGGCTTTCAGGGCGCTGCCCGACGCCCGTCGCTAGGTCGACCGCAGCGTCTCCAGCCGATCTGCCAGCAGGCCCAACTGCATCTCCACCGAGGCGAACGAACCACCTCCCGGGGATCGCCGCTCGGCAACCGACGATGCCGGGTCGAGGACTAGGACATCCTCCGGTGCGAAAGCGGGGTGGGCCGCCCTCAGGTCGGCTTCGGTGATGCCCGAGGGGTGACTCGCCACCATCTCTCCCACCACCTGATGAGCCTCCCGGAAGGCGACCCCCCGCTCCACGAGGACCTCGGCCAGGTCGAGGGCGCCCACCCATGGGCCCGGGGCAGGCGGGTGGAACCGGGCGGCGTCGAGCATGGCGGCGAGCACCCGCAGCGCCCCGGCCAGGTCGTCGTCCACCACGAAGAGGTGCTCCTTGTCCTGCTGCAGGTCGCGGTCGTAGGCCAGTGGGAGGCCCTTGACCACCGCCAGCACCCCGGTCAGGTGCCCGATGGCGGAGCCGGCCTTGCCCCGGGTCAGCTCGGCGGGGTCGGGGTTCTTCTTGTGGGGGAGGGCCGACGAGCCGGTGGTGTGCCGGTCGGCGAAGGTGACCCATCCGAACTCGGTGGTCGCCCACAGCGTCATCTCCTCGGCGAGCCGCGACAGGTCGACGAGGGCCTGGGTACAGCAGAACAGGTACTCGGTCACGGCGTCGCGGGAGGCGACGGCGTCCAGGGAGTTCTCGAACACTGCCGGAAGGCCGAGGAGTCGGGCTGCCACCGCGGGCTCCAGAGGGAGGCGGCTTCCCCCCCCGGCGCCGGCACCGAGCGGGGAGACCTCGATCCGGGCGAGGGACGAGACGAACCGATCGGCGTCGCGCAGCAGTGCCCAGGCGTGGGCAAGGAGGTGGTGGGCGAGGGGTACCGCCTGCGCCTGCTGCATGTGGGTGTAGAACGGCACCACCGTCGCTCCGGCGTCTTCGGCCCGTCGGGCCAGGACCCCGATGAGGCCGGCCAGGTCGGCGATCCGGTCGCGGGCCGCCCGACGCAGGTAGAGCCGGAGGTCGAGGGCGATCTGATCGTTGCGCGAGCGGCCGGTGTGCAGCTTCCCGGCCACGGGGCCGATCAGCTCTCCCAGACGCCGCTCCACTCCCGAGTGCACGTCCTCGTCGCCATCCGACCACGGGAAGGTTCCTGCCGCCGCCTCGGCGGCGATCAGTTCCAGCCCCGCGGTGATGGTGGCCACTTCCGCCGCATCGAGGATCCCGGCAGAGCCGAGGGCGGCGACGTGGGCGACGGAGCCCTCAACATCCGCCTCCAGCAGCCTGCGGTCGGCTTGCGACGTCATGAACCCCCACGCCCCCGGGTCGGGCCCCTCGGAGAAGCGGCCTCCCCAGAGGGTCACTCGCCCTCCCCGATGCGCTTCTCCGCCAGGCTGCGCAGCCGCAGCGCCTGCAGTCGGATGAACCCGCCGGCGTCCGCCTGTTCGTATACGTCGTCCGCCTCGAAGGTGACCGTGGCCTGGTCGTAGAGGGTGTGTCGGTCGGAGCGGCGTCCATCGACCGTGATCGCACCCTTGAACAGCCGCAACCTGGCCTCTCCGTTGACGCGACGCTGCACGTCGTCCATGAACGCCTGCAGCGCTTCACGTTCGGGAGCGAACCAGAATCCGTTGTAGATCATCTCGGCGTAGCGCGGGACCAGTTCGTCCCGAAGGTGCTGCACCTCACGGTCCAGGGTGATCGACTCCACGGCACGGTGGGCGTGGTAGAGGATGGTCCCACCCGGGGTCTCGTATACCCCTCGGCTCTTCATACCGATGAAACGGTTCTCGACGATGTCGACCCGCCCCACCCCGTGCCGTCCGCCTATCTGGTTCACCCTCTCGAGAAGCGCCACCGGATCGAGGGTTTCGCCGTTCACCGCCACCGGGGTTCCCTGTTCGAAGGCGACGGTCACCCACTCCGGCTCGTCCGGCGCCCGTTCGGGGTCGGTGGTGCGCAGGAACATCCCCGGCGGCGGAGGGGTCCACGGGTCCTCCAACACCCCGCCCTCATATGAGACGTGGAGCAGATTGGCGTCGGTCGAGTAGGGGCGCTCAGGAGTCACAGGGATCGGGATTCCGTGACGCTCGGCGTAGGCCACGAGATCGGCCCGGCCCTTCAGGTTCCACTCCCGCCATGGTGCTATCACCTTGATGCCGGGGCGGAGGGCGTATGCGGAAAGCTCGAAGCGAACCTGGTCGTTCCCCTTCCCGGTGGCGCCGTGGGCGATGGCGTCGGCGCCGGCCGCCTCGGCGGCGCGGACCAGGCCGCGAGAGATCGCCGGTCGGGCGAGGGCGGTGCCCAGCAGGTAGTAGCCCTCGTAGATGGCGTTGGCTCTCAGCGCCGGGAACACGTGCTGCTCGACGAACTCGGTGCGCAGGTCTTCGGTGATCGCCTCCACTGCGCCGGTGGCCAGCGCCTTGAGGCGAGCCTCCTCGACCTCCTCCCCCTGACCGACGTCGGCGGTGTAGGCCACGACTTCGACTTCGTAGGTCTCGGCCAGCCAGCGCAGGATGATCGAGGTGTCGAGTCCACCCGAGTAGGCGAGCACGACCTTGCGCATCAGGGCACCTCTCCGCCGACGAGTACCAAGGATCGCGCAACGGGACGAAGGGTGCGAAACCGCCGGATCTACGCTTCCCGGGGTCGAGGCCGGAGGGGGCGTGCAGGCGGAGGCATCGGAAGCGAGTGGACCGGGTCGTCTCGCCGAACTCGTTCGGCTGTTCGGCCGGCTGGGCGTAACCGCATTCGGCGGACCCGCGGCGCACATCGCCATGATGCACGACGAGGTGGTCATCCGTCGTCGCTGGATCGACGACCAGCACTTCGTCGACATGATCGGCGTCACCAACCTCATCCCCGGTCCCAACTCGACGGAGATGGCCATGCACGTGGGGCGGCACCGCGCCGGGTGGAGGGGCCTGATCGTGGCCGGAGCAAGCTTCATCCTTCCGGCTGCGGCGATCGTGCTCGCCTTCGCCTGGGTGTATGTCCGGCACGGGAGCACCCCAACCGGCGAGGCACTCCTGTATGGGGTGAAGCCGGTGGTGATCGTGATCGTGCTCCAGGCCCTGCTGAAGCTGGGGCGGACCGCCGTCAAGGGCTGGCTGACCGGCCTGGTCGCCATCGGCGGAGCCGCGGGCTACCTGGTGGGGATCGACGAGGTGCTGCTGTTGGCCGCAGGGGCACTGTTCGTGCTGGCATCGCGGGCGACACCCGGCCCGGGGAGCCTCGTCCTGCTGCCCGTGGCCAGTGGGGGGTGGGTGTCGGCCCCTGCCCTGGCAGATACGGCGTCGCTGGGGACGATCATCCTGGTCTTCCTCAAGGCCGGGGCGTTCCTGTTCGGGTCCGGATACGTGCTGTTCGCTTTTCTTCAGGGGGACCTGGTCGATCGTCTCGGTCTGCTGACCGAGCAGCAGCTGCTCGACGCCGTTGCCGTCGGGCAGTTCACACCCGGTCCCGTGTTCACCACCGCCACCTTCATCGGCTATCTGCTGGCCGGTCTGCCCGGGGCCGGAGTGGCGACCCTGGCGATCTTCCTCCCGGCGTTCCTCTTCGTGGGACTGATGGCACCACTGGTGCGGAGGGCTCGCGACCGGGTGTGGACGGCTGCTCTGCTAGACGGTGTCAACGCAGTCGCCGTGGGTCTCATGGGGGCCGTGACGGTGGTGCTGGTCGGAGACGCCGTGGTCGACGCGGTCTCGATGGTGGTGGCAGCCGTCGCCGGGTTGATTCTCTGGCGGACGCGGCTCAACTCGGCCTGGCTGCTGATGGGTGCCGGGATCGCCGGCCTGATCGCCGGTGCTGCCGGCTGGTCCCCGGGCTAGGCGCTCGCCTCCCAGAGGTGCCGGGTGAGGGCCGCCTCATCGGCGTGACCCCGGAGGTGATCCACGGCGTGGACCAGTGCGAAGGCGGCGGTCATCTCTCTCACCGTTCCGTCGGCGCGCCGGAACTCCCTCACGGTGCCCCAGTCGATCGGCTCCGAGGTGTCGAGGGCGGCGTGGCAGTGGTCGGCCAGGCCATCGATCATGTCCGTCATCGCGTCGGAGTCGACGGCATGGGTGGCGAACTCGCCTTCCCGATCTCGTTCCGGCACCGGGAGGCCCACGGCGATGTGCAGCAGGAGCCTGGTGGCGTGCATGGCGTGTGTGGCCAGCACCGCGATCGAGTTGGCATCGTCGAAGCGCGGTCTCCAGTCGAGGGCTTCGACCGGCAGGTCGGACACGGCGCCTCGCAGCACTTCGAAGGCGTCATCGCAGAGGGTGCGGGCAGCGGCGAGGAGTGGGTCGGTCATCGGCCCAGCCTATCGACCTGCCGGTACCCACTAGCCTGCTGCGACCGAACCACCGATGGGAGTGGCTCATGACCTGGGATCAGGTGACGATCTTCGTCATCCTCGCCCTGGCCCTGGTCATGTTCGCCTGGGGGAAGTGGCGCTACGACCTCGTCGCAGTGCTCGCCCTGCTGGCGGTGACTATCACCGGGTTGGTCGAGACCGAGGCTGCGTTCCTGGGGTTCGGCCATCCCGCCGTGGTCACCGTGGTGGCCGTCCTGGTGGTGAGCAAGGGGCTGGAGCAGTCGGGCCTGGTCGATCTGGTGAGCCGCAGGCTCATCTCCCTCGGCGACCGGGGCACCCTCCAGTTCTTTCTGCTGATCTCGATGGTGACGGTCACTTCCGCCTTCATCAACAACGTGGGGTCTCTCGCCTTGTTCCTTCCGGTGGCGCTGAGGGTGAGCCGGGAGACCGGGCGATCGCCATCCCGGCTGTTGATGCCGATGGCTTTCGCCTCCCTCCTGGGTGGTCTGACCACACTGATCGGCACTCCGCCGAACATCATCATCGCCACCTTCCGCAAGGATGTGGCCGGCACTCCTTTCGGCATGTTCGACTTCTCCGCAGTTGGAGTACCCGTGGCACTTGTGGGCCTGCTGGTGGTGTTCTTCCTCGCCGGGCGACTCGTTCCCGAGCGTCGCAGCGGATCCGAGCCCGGAACCCTGTTCGAGGTGGCGATGTACCTCACCGAACTGCGGATTCCGGACAGTTCCGAGGCCACCGGCATGCTTCTCGGTCGGTTGCTCGAAGGCTCGGACGCTGTGGTGGTCGGCCTGGTGCGCGATGGGCACACGGTCACCGAGGTCGCCATGTTCACCCGGCTGGCAGCCGACGACATCCTCATCGTCGAAGGCGACCCGGCGGCGATCGAAAGACTGCTCGAGAGGTTCGGTCTGGTGCTGGTCGGACGTGGCGCCGGCGAGGAGTCGAACATCGGGGACCTCAAGCTGTTCGAGGCCGTGGTCCCCCCGGCGGCTCACATCGTCGGCCGGACAGCCACCAGCATGCGGCTGCGCGGGCGTTACGGGGTGAACCTCCTCGGCGTCGCCCGTGCCGAGGAGCGAATCCACAAGCGGCTGGCGCAGGTGGAGTTCGCCGTGGGCGACGTGCTCCTCATCCAAGGTCCGGATCAGGCGGTGCGATCGGCGGTGGCCGATCTCGGCCTCCTCATGCTCGCCGAGCGGGAGCTGACCCTGGGACGGAGCCGTCGGGTGGTGCTCGGGGCGGGGATCTTCGCCGCCGCCGTGGCGGCCACCTCGACGGGGCTGCTTCCGGTCGAGGTCGCCTTCTCCGCCGCCGCCGCGGCGATGGTGCTGACGCGCCTGATCACCCTCGACGCCGCCTACCGGGCGGTGGACCTCCCGATCGTGGTGCTCCTGGGAGCCATGTTGCCGGTGGGGGCTGCGCTGGAAACGACGGGTGCCGCCGACCTGGTCGCAGAGTGGGTGGTCGGGGTCGCCGAGTTCTCCTCTCCCGAGGTGGTGGTGGTCCTCCTCATGGTGGTGGTGATGTTCCTCTCCGACGTGATCAACAACGCGGCGGCGGCGGTGCTGGTCGCACCGATAGCAATCCATGTGGCGACGGCGATGGAGGTGTCCGCCGACCCGATGCTGATGGCGGTGGCGATCGGTGCTTCGATGTCGCTGCTGACGCCGATCGGACACCAGTCCAACCTTCTGGTCATGGCACCCGGTGGCTATCGATTCGGTGACTACTGGCGTCTGGGGATCGTCGTCGAGGCGGCGGTGGTGGCCACGGCGACCGTCATGATCCTGAGGGTGTGGCCGCTCGCGGCGTGAGATTCAGGTGATGGCGAAGATGAGACCTGCGATCGCCACCAGGACGGTGACGATCCCCACGAGCACGGGTCCAATCGTCGAGGACTGATAGCTGTTGTCATCCAGCTGATGGTTGACACGAAGGAAGCGTGATGTGGAGGCGATGGCCGCCACGGCACCGAGGACGATGAGCGCCAGCCCCAGGATCTCGGCAGCGACCCCCTCGCTCTCGACCAGCTCGACGGTGAGGATGCCCAGGCCGACGAAGGCCAGAGCGGTTCTCATCCAGGACAGGAAGGTTCGCTCGTTGGCGAGGTGATCCCGTGCCAGGCTACCCACGTTCTCGCGCGGCACCCCCCGGGTGATGTATCTCTTGATGCGCACACCGAGACCCTACCGGGCCCACATCGTCAGTCCCGTGGTCGGTGCGCCGACGGCAGCATCGGCTGAGCCGAAGACGCCGGCGCCGCCCCGGCAGGTCTCAGCCGAAGCGGTAGCCCACCGAGCGGACGGTGGCGATCCACGAGGCCCGCTCCTCGCCCAGTTTCGAGCGAAGCCGTCGCACGTGCACGTCGACTGTGCGGGCTCCGCCGTAGTAGTCATATCCCCACACCCGGTTGAGTAGTTGCTCCCGGGTCCAGACGCGGCCGGTGTTGGTGACGAAGAACCGGAGCAGCTCGTACTCCATGAAGGTGAGGTCGATCGGCACCCCGCCGACTGCCGCCTGGTAGGTGGCCAGGTTGAGGGTGAGGTCCTTGAAGGTCACCACTTCCTCGGCCGCAGAGCCGGTGGAACCCAGGGCCAGCCGAGCGGCGCGCACCCGCACCTCGTCGGCGTCGAGCGGTCCGAGGACGAAGTCGTCGAAGGGTGCATCTGCGAGATCGAGAGTCTGCGAGCGAGCGGCCACCACGAGCACGGGAGCCGGGCAGCCCTCTGCGACCCGTCGGGCGAAGGCAAGGCCATTGGTGGGACGCTCTCCCAGTTCCACCACCACCAGGCCCCACCCCCCCTCGGGTTCCGAGTCGGTGATCGCCGACACCTCGGACACCGACACGGTGGTGAAGCCGGCAGCGCGCAGCGCCGCCACCAATGCCGGCGACGGCTCTTCGGGATGGATGGCTGCGAACATCGGGTGCCCGTCCTCGGTGTGCACCCTCAGAGTATCGGCAGATACTCCTCGAGCTCGAACTTGCTCACATGGCGCTGATAGCGGTCCCACTCGGCTCGCTTGTTGCGCAGGAACCACTCGAAGAGGTGCTCGCCGAGAGCCTCGGCGACCAGCTCCGATCTCTCCATGACGTCGAGGGCTCCGGCCAGGGTCTCGGGGATGCGCTCCACCCCGTTGGCCGTCAGTTCGTCGGCGGTGAGGGCGGAGACGTCGGAGGCGACTTCGGGGGGAAGGTCGTATCCGTTCTCGATCCCTGCCAGGCCGGCGGCGAGGATCACCGAGAACGCCAGATACGGATTGCATGCCGGGTCGGGCGAGCGGTACTCGACGCGGGTCGAGGTCGGCTTCCCCTTCTTGGGCGTCGGAATGCGCACCAGGGCGGACTGGTTGTTGCGGGCCCAGGTGATCCACACCGGGGCGTCGAAGCCGGTGACGAGACGCTTGTAGGAGTTGACCCACTGGTTGGTGACCGCCGTGATCTCCTGCCCATGACGCAACAGCCCGGCGATGAACCCCCGTGCCGCCTTGGAGAGCCCGTACTCGGCACCGCTCTCGTGGAAGGCGTTGCGGTCGCCTTCGAACAGCGACAGGTTGAGGTGGAGGCCGCTTCCGTCGAACTCCTGCAGTGGCTTGGGCATGAAGGTGGCGTAGATGCCGTGCTCCAGGGCCACCTCCTTGATGGCGAGGCGGGTGGTCATCAGGGCATCGGCCATGCTCAGGGCGTCGGTGTAGCGCAGGTCGATCTCGTGCTGGCTGGGTGCGACCTCGTGATGGGACGCCTCGACCGGGATCCCGAAGCTCTCCAGCGCCATGATGGTTCGGCGCCGGTACTCCTGGGCGACATCGAGCGGAGTGAGGTCGAAGTAGCCGCCCCGGTCGAGGGTCTTGGGGTCGGGGCCGGAGTCGGCGAAGTAGAAGTACTCGACCTCGGGGCCGACGTGGAACGAGTAGCCGAGGTCCGAGGCGCGCTTCAGGTTGCGCTTCAGCACCGACCTCGGATCACCCTCGAACGGCTCGCCGTCGGGAGTGGTCAGGTCGCAGAACATGCGGGCGACGCCGGCATGGTCGTCCCGCCAGGGGAGGATCTGAAAGGTGGTGGCGTCCGGGTGGGCCAGCATGTCGGCTTCCTGCACCCGGGAGAACCCGTCGATCGCCGAGCCGTCGAACTGCATCCCCTCGGCGAATGCGGTCTCCAGCTCCACGGGGGTGATGGCGAACGACTTGAGGTACCCGAGGACGTCGGTGAACCAGAGGCGGATGAAGCGGATGCCTCGTTCCTCCACCGTGCGCAGCACGTACTCCTGCTGTTTGGCCATGGTCGTTCCTCCGGCGGGGCATGGTACGGACAAGGCGGCCCGGTGAGAAGAGGCCGCGGCGCCCGGAAACAGAGCGTTAACAATCCGGCAACTGCGCCGTAACCGCCCGTGGGTAGAAACGGTGCGACCGTTGAGATGTCGATTGGAGGAACCCATGGCCGGAGCCAAGGACGTAGTGCGGCGGCTCGCCGACGGCGATTACGAGTTCGTCGATCTCAGGTTCTGCGACCTGCCCGGACAGGTGCAGCACTTCACGGTCCCCGCCTCGGAGGTCGACGAGGACGCCTTCGTGGAGGGCTTCGGCTTCGACGGCTCCTCCATCCGTGGGTTTCAGGAGATCCAGGAGTCCGACATGCTCCTGATCCCCGACCCCGACACCGCCGTGGACGACGCGTTTCGCGATCGGCGCACCCTGATCCTCTACTGCTGGGTGCGCGATCCGGTCACCGGCCAGCCCTATGACAAGGATCCCCGCTACGTGGCCGCCAAGGCCGAGGCCTACCTCAAGGCGACCGGCCTCGCCGACGTCTCCTACTGGGGCCCTGAGGCCGAGTTCTACATCTTCGACTCGGCCCGGTACCACCAGGATCAGAACTCGGCGTTCTACGAGGTCGACTCGGTGGAGGGGGCCTGGAACTCGGGCGTCGACGAGGAGGGGGGCAACCTGGCGTACAAGCCCCGCTACAAGGAGGGGTACTTCCCGGTGCCTCCCACCGACCACTTCCAGGATCTGCGGTCCGAGATGTCGGCGCGGTTGAAGGAGGCCGGGATCCATGTCGAGGTGCAGCACCACGAGGTGGGGACCGCCGGCCAGGCCGAGATCGACATCCGCTACGGCCCGCTGCTGCAGACCGCCGACAAGGTGACCCTGTTCAAGTACATCGTGAAGAACACCGCCTGGCAGCACGGCAAGACGGTGACCTTCATGCCCAAGCCGATCTTCCAGGACAACGGCTCGGGTATGCACACCCATCAGAGCCTTTGGCTGGACGGCAAGCCGCTGTTCTACGACGAGAAGGGCTACGCCGGTCTCTCCGACATGGCCCGGTACTACATCGGAGGGCTTCTCCACCACGCTCCGGCCTTGCTGGCGCTGGCGGCGCCGACCACGAACTCCTACCGGCGGCTGGTGCCGGGGTACGAGGCCCCGGTGAACCTGGTGTACAGCCAGCGCAACCGGTCGGCGGCGATCCGGATCCCGGTGTACAGCCGCAAGCCGGCACTGAAGCGGCTCGAGTTCCGCTGCCCCGACCCATCCTGCAACCCGTACCTGGCCTTCGCCGCCATGCTGATGGCAGGCCTGGACGGGATCGCCAACAAGATGGACCCGGGGGCGCCTGTGGACAAGGACCTCTACGACCTTCCTCCCGAGGAGATGGCAAGGGTTCCGATGGTTCCGGGGTCGCTGGAGGACGCCCTCGACGCCCTCGAAGCGGACCACGACTTCCTGCTGGTGGGCGACGTGTTCACCGAGGAGCTGATCGAGGACTGGATCGCCTACAAGCGGCGCCATGAGCTCGACGCCGTCCGGCTCCGCCCCCACCCCTGGGAGTTCATGCTCTACTACGACTGCTGAGGCCGGCTGCGGTCGAGCGGCGGCGTTAGCCTCCCCTGCGAGCACCCGCCCCGGGGCGCGGAGGTGACCTTTGCGGATTCCCATCTCGCTGCTGCTGGCGATTTCTGCCTTCGGGGTGGCCCTGGTGGCCACGCCGCTGGTGATGGTCCTGGCCCGACGGATCGGGGCTGTGGATCGACCCGGCCCGCGGCGGGTGCACACCAAGCCCATCCCCACGGCGGGCGGCCTGGCGGCGGCGATCGCCGTGCTCGGCGTCGCCTGGGGGGCGCGGTTGGTGTCGGAGCGGATCCGTGAACTCGACACCCGGCCCCTCATCGGGCTGACGCTCGCCGCCGTGGTGATCCTGATCCTGGGCCTGGTCGACGACGTGAAGGGGGTGCGGCCCTGGTGGAAGATCGCCGGGGTGGTCGCGGCGGCGGTGGTGCTGTACGCCTACGGCTACGGGATTCCCCTGATCTCCAACCCGTTCGGCGATGCGATCGGTTCCGGCGTGTTCAACCTGCCGCTGACGATCGGCTGGGTTCTGGTGGTGGTGAACGCCATCAACCTGATCGATGGGCTCGACGGACTGGCCACCGGGGTGGTGCTGATCGCCTCGTCGGCGATGTGGTTCGCCGGGCGTACCAACGGCGACCTCTACGTGATGTTTCTCACCGCCTTGGTGATCGGGGCCACTGCCGGGTTCCTGCGCTTCAACTTCCCCCCCGCCCGGGTGTTCATGGGTGACACCGGCAGCCAGTTCCTCGGTCTGGTGCTGGCGGCGGTGGCGCTGCTGGAGAACCAGAAGGGGACGGCCGCGGTCACCCTGCTCTTCCCACTGGTCGCCTTCGCCGTTCCGGTGGCCGACTCGGTGATCGCCTTCCTCAGACGCGCCTTCGGCGGTGGGTCGGTGTTTCGCGCCGATGCCGAGCACATCCACCATCGGCTGCTGCGCTTGGGCCTGTCCCAGAAGCACGTCGTGTTCGCACTGTGGTTCCTGAGTGCCTACTGCGCCGTCATGGCCGTGATCCTGGCCACACTGGAGCCGGGGCTGGCCGTGGTGCTCGCATTGTTCCTGGGCGTGGGGATCTTCTTCGCCTTCAAGGCGCTCGACTTCCTCGATCGGCAGCTCTCGGGCGGTTCCCGGACAACTCGAGCGGATTGACCGGGAGGGCCTAGCCCTCGGTCGTGCTGCTGCTGCTGGTGTCCCCGCCGGTCGTGCTGGTGGTCGAGGAGTCGACGGTGCCGCCCTGAGCGACGATTCGGAGGTCGGCGATGGCGTCGAGCACCTGCTGCACCTCGACCTTGAACTCCTCCACGGCGGCACGCCGCTGGGTGCCATCGTCGGGGGCCTCCAACCCGAGGACGATGTCCCCCACCTTGGCCGACAGGTCGGACACCTGGACGATCAGGTCGACGTGGGCCTGAGCCAGGAGGGTGGGCACGCCGGCCACTTCGGTCACCGTGTTCTCCCACTCGTCCAACTGGGTCTGCAGCTCGAGGAACCTCGTGCGAGCCTGGGCGTAGGTGAGCCCGGTGTTGATCCGGTCCTCCCAGTCGGTGTTCACCTGGAGGACCTGGTCGCGGTATGCGGTCGCCTGGTTCTCGAACACGTCGACGGTGGCCATGAAGGCTGCGATGTCCGCCGGCAGCGTCGTGGTGGAGCTGGCGGAGTCGGTCGGGAACGGAGGCTCGGCATCGGTCGTGCCCGTCGGATCCGTTGCCGGTTCCAGCGAGTTCACGAAGGTGTAGGTGAGGATCACCATGGCCGCGATGATCAGCGGCAGGATCCATCGACCGTGTCTCGGGTCTTCGATCACCATTTCCGGGGAAACGGTAGTCGCCAGTCGGGCATGCACCGCGTAGCGGCGGGCTGGCTAGCGTGACATCCATGGAGCTGCAGGGTGTCACCGCACTGGTCACCGGGGCCGGTCGTCGGGTCGGTAGGGCCATCGCACTGGGGCTCGCCGGCGCCGGCGCCAACCTGGTGGTCCACTACAACCGCTCCGCCGACGAGGCGGAGGAGGTGGCCGGCGAGATCCGCAGCCTGGGGGTGGAGGCGACCACCGTAGGCGGCGATCTCGGCGGCGAGGCGGCGGCGGTGATGGCGGGCGCAGGCCCGCTGGCACCGGTGCGGGTGCTGGTGAACAGCGCCGCATCGTTCCCTGACGACACGCTCATGGACGTGGATCGAGACGGATGGGACCGGACCTTGGCGGTGAACCTGACCGGTCCCGTGTTCCTCACCCAGGCGTTCGCCGCTGCACTGCCTTCCGACGCCGAGGGGGCGGTGGTCAACATCACCGACTGGCGGACCTCTCGGCCTTATCGGGATCACTTCTCCTACACGGTGGCCAAGGGGGCGCTGGACACCTTCACCCTGGCTGCGGCAGAGGCGCTCGCCCCCCGCATCCGGGTGAACGCCGTCGCCCTGGGTGCCATCCTGCCTCCCCCCGGGCGCGACTCGGCCTACCTCAGGGAACTGGCCCGGGAGATCCCGGTGCAGCGGGTGGGGGGCACCGAGCCGGTGGTGGCGGCGGTGCTGGCGCTGCTCGCCAACGACTTCATCACCGGGGAGATCCTGCGGGTCGATGGCGGGGCACATCTCAGGTAGCCCGGTGTTGCACGGGCGCCCCCGGTAGCCTCGTCGCCATGGACCGTATCGTGATCCGGGACCTGCTGGTGCGCGGCATCGTGGGGATCAACCCGGAGGAGCGCAAGAACCGCCAGGACATCGTGGTCAACCTGACCATGTGGGCCGACATCGCCGACGCCGCCCGCAGCGACGACATCGCCGACGCGGTCAACTACCGGACGGTGGCGAAGCGGATCCTGGAGCACGTCGAGCAGGGATCGCCGATGCTGGTGGAACGTCTCGCCTCGGAGATCGCCGGGATCTGCTTCGACATGGACGAACGGGTGGCCGAGGTGGAGGTGTCGGTGGAGAAGCCGGGCGCCCTGCGCTTCGCCCGCTCGGTGGGGGTGGTGTTGCGCCGGGAGCGTCCCCAATGACGCGGGCCGTGATCGCCCTGGGGAGCAACGTGGACCCGGACCGCAATCTGCCGGTGGCGCTGGCACGGCTCCGGCATCGCCGCGACCTAGTGGTCCTGGACCAGAGTCCCTGCTACCGCTCCGAGGCGGTGGGGAGTGACGGTCCCGACTTCATGAACGCCGCAGCCCTGGTGGAGACTCCGCTCGATCCGGTGCAGCTGCGTTCGGTGCTGCGCTCAATCGAGGCGGAGATGGGCCGGGAGCGCACCGAGGATCGCAACGCCCCCCGTCCCATCGACCTCGACATCGTCCTCTACGAGGGGTTCGAGGGGGAGATCGAGGGCACCGAGATCCCTGATCCCGACTTGGCCACCCTGGCCCATGTGGCGGTGCCGGCCGCCGATGTCGCTCCCGACTGGGAATACCCGGGGCCGGGTTCGACCTTGAAAGCCATCTCGGAGAGGTTCCGTCGAGAGATCGAGGTGTGCATGACAACCGGGATCGTCCGCATCAACGGCCGCTACGCCACCGAGCAGGGGATGGAGGCGACCTCCAACGAGGTCTACGACCCCGAGATGGAGGAGATCGTCGGCCGGATGCTGATCCAGCTCGGCGAGGACCCGGAGCGCGAGGGCCTGGTGCGCACCCCGTTGCGGGTGGCCAAGGCCATGGACTTCCTCACCAGCGGCTACGTCGGGTCCCTGGAGGAGGTGGTGAACAACGCCATCTTCGAGAGCGACTCCGACGAGATGGTCCTGGTCAAGGACGTCGAGTTCTACTCGCTGTGCGAGCACCACATGCTGCCGTTCTTCGGCAGGGCGCACGTCGCCTACATGCCGAACAAGCGGATCATCGGGCTGAGCAAGATCGCCCGGATCGTGGACCTGTTCGCCCGGCGCCTGCAGGTTCAGGAGCGTCTCACCAATCAGGTGGCCGACGCCATCGAGGAGGTGCTCGACCCCCATGGTGTGGCGGTGGTGATGGAGGGGAGCCACTTCTGCATGATGATGCGCGGTGTCCAGAAGCAGGGTTCTTCGATGGTGACCTCGGCGATGCGGGGCGGGTTCAAGACCAACCCGCTGTCGCGTTCGGAGTTCATGGGCCTGATCAAGGCCTGATCATCGACCCCCTTGAGGGTGGTCTCGTGGGGCGATAGGTTCCGCATACAGCCACGCCCCTGACGGGGCTCGGCGCTTCCCTGGACCGTGCGGTCCGCCGTCGCCCCCGTGGGCCCGAGTCACCGGGGAGCCGCATGCCGGGTATCGACGTCGACGAGCGCGAGGACATGGAGCACGTTCCCTGGGCCGATCTGATGGCCCAGGTGGAGCCGGAGGATCGGCGTCGCAAGGCGCTGTATCAGGCCGCCGGGTTTCTGGGGGCGCTGGTGGTGGGGGTGATCGTGGCCCGTTCCTGGTGGGCGGCCCCGGTGCCGCCGGTTCCGATCGCCCCGGGGACCACGATCGTGCCTGCCGAGGGGTCGGGGGGCACCACGCCGACCCTTCCCCTGTACAGCGAGGCGGACCTGATGGCCGACCCGCCCGACCCCTCAGCCCGGGCCGCCATCACCAGGGCCGAGTGGTTCGTCACCGACTTCTTCACTGCGGATCTGGAACCTTCGGGGTCGGCGGAGGTGCGTGCCGCCCTGCCGGGCTGGGTGACCGCCGATCTGGCCCAGGAGGGGTCGGACTCGGTGTCCTACGTGGAGTGGGCGAGGGCGTTTCGCGTCGAGGAGGCAGGTGGGGGCCTGTACCGGGTGGCGGTGGCGTTCCGTGCGTTGGGGGCACCTCCGGATCGGGGGTTCACCCGTCTTCCGGTGCGGGCTGTGGAGGTGCTGGTGGCCGTGGGTGAGGACGGGGGCACCACGGTGGTCGACCTGCCCGAGCCGGTGGCGTTGCCGCCGGGCCCGGAGCCGGAGGAGCCGGGTTGGGTGGAGGGGTCCCCTCCGCAGTCGGTGGTGGATGCGGTGTCGGCCAGGGCTTCGGTGTGGGGGAGCGAGCCGCGGATCCTGTCGGCGGTGCATCTCGATGGCGATTGGCGGGTGGTGGTGTCGGTGGCCGACGCCGTGGGCCTGCGCTGGCCGCTGGCGATGCGGGTGGCCGAGGGGTGAGGCCCTCACACGAACAGCTGCACGTCGGCATCGGCGGCGAAGTCGAGGAAGGCGGCCGCACCTGCGATCTCGCACCCCGGGATCAGGTCCTCCGCCTCGACCCCCATCACCCCCATGGTCGTGGCGCAGGCGAAGAAGCGAACCCCGAGGCCCTGGGCCATCTCGATGAACTCGGGTACCTGCGGCATCCGGGACCGCCGCATCCACCGCTTGAGCATCCCGGTGGCGCCGGCCGTGGCCCCGGGGAGCGCTCCGAGAAGGGTCGGTACCCGGATGGGGCCCGCCGGGTTCCCCACCGCAGCCGCCTTCAGCCGGCGATGCCGCTTGGCGTGCAGGATGTCGAGGCCGTGGAAGGTGAAGTACACCCCTGCCTCCCATCCCATGCTGGCGGCCGTGGTGGCCAGGATCAGCGGGGGGTAGGCCTGGTCGAGGGTGCCCTTCGACGCCACCAGGGCTATCCGTCTGCGACCGACCGGGCCGCCTTCGCCTGCGGGCTGGTCGACCATCACGCAGCCCCCTTCTCGATGCGGAACACCTGGGTGTCGCCCCGGTCCTCCGCCGAGACCAGGCGGTCGCCGCGCTGTCGCGCCATCGCCGGGATGTCCTCGAGGGCCCCGGGGTCGGTGGTGATCAGCTCCAGCACCTCGCCGGGGCTCATCCGGCCGAGCGCCAGTCCCGCCTTGTACACCGGCAGCGGGCACAGCAGCCCGGAGGCGTCCAGGGTCGTGGTTTCGGTCATGCCTCTCTCTCCTCTCATGCGGGGAGACCCTCGTCGCCGAGGAGCTCCGCGAAGTAGCTCGTGTACTTGAGGCCGGAGTCGGGGGAGACCCCGACGGCCACCCCCTTGCCGGCCACCCGGGTGGCGGCATGGACGATCGCCCCGGTGGACGGCCCCACCATCAGCCCCTGCTCCCGCCACAGGCGCAAGGTGGTGGAGTAGGCGGCCTCGTCGTCGACCAGGATCACCTCGTCGACCAGGCTGCGGTCCAGGATCCCGGGCTCGCTCGCCTCGGCGAAGCTCTTCAGCCCGGGGAGCCGGTGACCCTTCTGCGGCTCTATGGCCACCACCCGGATCGATGGGTCCTGCTCCTTCAGGTACCGCCCCACCCCGGTGATGGTCCCGCAGGTTCCGAAGCCGGCCAGGAACACCCGCACCTCGCCTTCGGTCTGCCGCCAGATCTCCGGGCCGGTGGTCTCGTAGTGGGCGCGCACGTTGTCCGGGTTCTCGTACTGGTTGGGCATGGCGAAACGGGTCCCGCCCTCGGATGCGGCCAGTGACCTGGCCAGGGCGATCGCCCCGTCCTTGGGATGGTCGACCGGGCACAGGTCGTCGGGCGTGGCCCACACCTCGGCGCCGAGCATCCGCAGCATGATCTGCTTCTCCATCGGCACCCCGTCGGGGATGGTCACCGTCAGGCGGATTCCCCGCCGCGCCGCCAGGGCGGCCAGAGCGATGGCGGTGTTGCCCGAGGACGGCTCCACCAGCTCCCGACCCGCCAGCTCGCCACGCTCCTCCATCCCCCGGAGCATGTAGGCGGCGGTGCGGTCCTTGATCGATCCGAACGGGCTCATCCACTCCAGCTTGAGGTGCAGGTCGAGCGTCGCGTCGATCGGCACCCGCACCAGGGGCGTCGGCTCGTCCCGGCCGGGGAGCAGATCCTCGATCGTCTCGTATCTTCGGACCGTTCGGTCCGTTCCCAACGCCGTGGTGGTGGTCATGTACTTCCTCTCCAGAAAAGAAAAAACCCGCTCCGGTTGCCCGGTGCGGGTTGGATTCGGCTCTGTCGTCCCGTTCTAGGTGGACACGCCCTTCCGCCCGTCACCGGGGTGGCAACAGGCGCAACAGCAGACGGCTGCGGTGAGGTTCGGCATGTTCACGGAGGGCAACTGTAGGGGGTGCCGGCGCGTGGTCAAGGGGGATTCCTGGTGGCGGGCTAGCCTCGCCGCGGTGCGCCGCTCACCCGAAGGTGGTTTCGAGGATTCCCGTCACCTCGGGCACGATCTCGTCCCAGAACGCCTCGGGCATCTTGGAGACGGTCACGAAGTCGGCAGTCATGAACACCGAGGCGACGCCGGGCACGGAGAGCAGCGGTCCGGCCACGGGGTCGTCCGACTGTCCGACGAACGACCTGGGGGCGTCGAACATGGTGCCCACGGTGAACTTGAGGGCGTTCGGGTTGGGCGTCTGGCTGATGATCACCGGCATGGTGTGTCTCCCGGGGTGGGCCGGGGCATCGTAGTGGCGGGCCGATGCCGGTAGGGGTCGACGTCGGCGGCACCTTCACCGACGTCGCCTTCTGGGACGGCGAGACCCTGATCGCCGCCAAGGTCCCGACCACCCCCGACCAGTCCGAAGGGGTGATGTCGGGGATCGCTGTCGCCGGTGCCACCGGCGCCGCACTCATCCATGGCACCACGGCGGCGACCAACGCCGTCCTCGAGCGGGCCGGGGCCAGGGTGGCGTTCGTCGCCGACGAGGGTTTCGAAAACCTGATCGAGATCGGCCGGCAGGATCGCCCGTCGCTTTACGACACGGCGGTCACCCGACCCGAGCCGCTGGTCCCGGCGCAGATGCGCTTCGGTGCCCCCGGCCGGGCGGCGGCGGACGATCCCGGTGTCGTCGGCGACCTCGACGCCCTGGTGGAGGCGGTTCGGGAGGCCGGACCGGAGGCGGTCGCAGTGTCGCTGCTGTTCGGCTTCGCCCACCCCCAGCGGGAGCGCCGGGTGGCCGAGGCCCTCCGGGAGGCACTGGGGGAGGTTCCGGTTTCGCTTTCCTCCGATGTCGCCCCGGAGGTCCGGGAGTTCGAACGCGCCTCGACGACCATCCTCAACTCCTACGTGGCCCCGGCGACGTGGCGCTATCTGCGGCGGCTCGCCGATCTGGTGACGGCGGCCGGCGCCACTGCGGAGCCGATGGTGATGCGCAGCAGCGGCGGGCTGATCGGCATGGCGGAGGCGTCCCGCCTGCCCGCTTCGATCCTGCTCTCTGGACCCGCCGGCGGTGTGGTGGCGGCTGCGGCCCTGGGCGATGCGCTCGGCCTGGGGACCCTGATCTCGTTCGACATGGGCGGCACTTCCACCGACGTGTGCCGTATCGAAGGTGGCCGGCCCGGGGTCGCCTACCGGCGGGCCATGGCCGGGTACGCCTGCACGCTGCCCTCGGTGGCCATCCACACCGTCGGCGCCGGTGGCGGGAGCATCGGGTGGATCGACCCCGGCGGCGCACTCAGGGTGGGGCCGGCGAGCGCCGGGGCCGATCCGGGACCTGCGGCTTACGGGCGGGGCGGCACCCTGCCGACCGTGACCGACGCCGACCTCCGGATCGGGCGCCTGGGAGCGGGCACCAGGCTCGCCGGAACCCTCGCCCTCGACGCCGCTGCCGCCACCCGGTCGCTGGATGCCGTGGGCGGGCTGCTCGGGATCGGCGCTTTGGAAGTGGCAGCGGGGATGGTCGAGGTGGTCGAAGCCCACATGGAGCGCGCCGTGCGCCGGGTGTCGGTGGAGGAGGGCGCCGATCCGAGAGGTGCCTCGCTGATGGCATTCGGTGGCGCCGGCGGGCTGCACGCCACCGCCCTGGCACGCCGGCTCGGCATGGGGTCGGTTGTGATCCCGCCGCACGCCGGGGTGTTCTCGGCACTCGGCCTGCTTCTCGCCCCGCCCCGAGTGGATCTGTCGCGCAGCGTGGTTCTCGACGGGATGGCCGGACTCGATCAGGCGTTGGGCGAGATCGCCGACGCCGCCCGGAGAGCGCTGCCGTGCGCCCGGGTGGAGGCGTACGTCGACCTCCGCTACCGGGGGCAGTCGCACGAGACGACCGTGGTGGCTTCGCTCGGGGAGAGCCGGGAGGCACTCCTCGAACGCTTCCATGAGGCGCATCAGCGGCTCAACGGATTCTCGATGCCCGGTGAGCCGGTGGAGGTGGTGACGGTGCGGGCGGAGGCGACCGGCACCCCGGCCCTCGACTGGGAGCGGATCCCTCCCCCGGTTCCCGAGGGTGAGGCGGCCGCCGGGTGGCGGACGGTGCTGCTGGACGGATCATCGGTGGAGGCGTCGGTGTGGCGCCGTCCGGGGCTCCGTCCGGGTGACGCCGTGGTCGGCCCGGCGGTCGTGGAGGAGGCCGGCGCCACCACCTTCCTCGGTGAAGGGGAGCGGGCGGTGGTCCACGAGTCGGGCGCCCTCGTCGTGGAGTTGCGATGAGGGTGGACGCCGTGACCCTCGAGGTGGCCCGGCATCGGTTTGCAGCCGTCGCCGAGGAGATGGGGGGCGTGCTGCGCCGCACCGCCCATTCGCCGAACATCAAGGAGCGTGCCGACTGCTCGGCGGCGGTGTTCGTCGCTTCCGGGGAGATGCTCGCCCAGGCGGAGCACATCCCGGTGCATCTCGGGTCGATGCCGGCGTCGGTGGCGGCGGTGATCGACCGATTCGGACCCGACGCCGAGCCGGGCGTCCAGTTCGCCGTCAACGATCCGTTCCACGGGGGCACTCACCTGAACGACCTGACGCTGGTGCGTCCAGTCCATGCCGGCTCCAGGCTGGTGGGCTGGGTGGCCAACCGGGCCCATCACGCCGACGTGGGCGGCGAGGCGCCGGGTTCGATGCCCGCCCATGCCACGCGGTTGGAGCAGGAGGGCCACGTGGTGGCCCCGACCGTGGCGGTGGTCGACGGCCGCTGGGATCGGTCCTTCCTCGACGGCTTCCTCGGGGCCACCCGCACCCCGAAGGAGAGAGAGGGCGATCTCGCCGCCCAGATGGGGGCCAACGAGACCGGCGCGGTGCGCCTCCTGGAGGCGTTTCGCAGCCAGGGCCGGGGCTTCGAGAAGGTGACCGAGGCTCTGCTCGACTACGGCGAGGCTCGCATGCGGTCCGCTCTCACCAGCCTCCCCGACGGGTCGTTCCGGTTCGAGGACTGGATGGAGATGGGCGACGACGATCTGCCG
Source organism: Acidimicrobiia bacterium (assembly GCA_030584185.1). Taxonomy (NCBI): domain Bacteria; kingdom Bacillati; phylum Actinomycetota; class Acidimicrobiia; species Acidimicrobiia bacterium. Next base: position 1,534,301 of record CP129495.1, read on the forward strand.
GTGGGGGTCGAGGTGACAATCGAGGGCGACACGCTGACGGCCGACTTCGCCGGTTCGGCGCCGCAGGTGGCGGGGAACCTGAACGCCGTGGAGGCGGTGACCCGCTCCTGCCTGTACTACGCGGTGCGGGTGGTCGCCGACCCGTCGATCCCGGCGAACGGCGGCTGCTACCGACCGCTACGCCTGGTCGCCCCGGCGGGGAGCATCGTGGCGGCGACACCGCCGGTGGCGGTGGCGGCGGGGAACGTGGAGACCAGTCAGCGGATCGCCGACGTGCTCCTCGGCGCCCTGGCCGCCGCCGCCCCCGATCGGGTTCACGCCGCCTCCCAAGGGACGATGAACAACGTGCTCGTCGGCGCCGGGGCGACGGTCTACTACGAGACGATCGCCGGCGGCGAGGGGGGCGGTCCCAGGAGGCCGGGACAGTCGGGGATCCACACCGGGATGACCAACACCCAGAACACCCCGATCGAGTCGCTGGAGACCCACTACCCCTTCAGGGTGAGTCGCTTCGGGCTGCGTCGCGGTTCGGGAGGCGAGGGCCTGCATCCGGGTGGCGAGGGTGTGGTGCGCGAGATCGAGTTCCTGGAGCCGGCCACGGTGTCGCTGATGGGGGAGCGGCGCCGGCACCGTCCCTGGGGTCTCGCAGGTGGCGGTCCCGGGGCGACGGGTGAGGACTGGCTGGTTCGCCGGGATGGGAGGCGGGAGCGACTACCCGGGAAGGTCACCTTCGAGGCGGCTTCTGGGGAACGCCTGCTGGTGCTCACGCCGGGCGGCGGAGGCTGGGGCAGACGCGGATGATCCCCGGCGAGCCGGGGATCATCCGTTGTGGGGTGCCGGCCAGCCCCTGGGCGTACGTCAGCCGGCTTGGTTGTGAGACGGTGGGAAGCTCTGGATCCCCCCACCGTCGTTGCTAGCCGCATCCCCGACAGGGCCGGGGGCGGAATCCTTGGGGGCTAGTGACCGGGACGCAGAATCGCCAGGGCAGGCTGTGCCCACAGGGCCAACATCGTGGCCACCGTGAGGCCGATCACTGTCAGTCTCTTGCGCATCTGTCCTCCTCGCGTCTGAGAAGGATCAGATCGGTATCTCTCGGGCCTATCTAAAGCGCGCGAGAGAAGTGGAGGGAGACCTTGCGCTCAGATCGCTAACGGCTACCGCGTGTGGCGGGAGCACCACCCTGGGTGCGCAAGAGAGCCAAATCGCGCCTGATTGTCGCCTCAGACGCTCCGAGCGCCTCTGCCAAGTCGCCAATCGTGAGCGAACCACCCTGGGCTCGCGCCTCGTCAAGGACTCGGACGATGCGTGCCTGGCGGCGACTCGCACGATTGCGGATGTCTAGATCACCGGGTGTGCTGACCGTGAGAGCAACCTCCACCAGTTCGTCTTCACGCAGCGCCCGCCCACCTGGAGCGTTCGCAGACGCGACGGTCACTTCCATTGTGATGGGCTTCTCGGAGGCCCACCAGTCGAGAATGGAGGCATGATCGGGAACACTCCGAATTGCGGGCTCCTGGTCTTCAGGTTCGAGCGTTTCGACTATCCGAACTAATACTTCGTGTGCGGCCGTGAACTGTTCGTGGCTTGCGCCGTGAAGCCCTTGGGCGTGCAACGCGAGGCCGTGGGCGTAATGGATGAGATGAGCGAGCTCGGTGCCCTCGTGGATGGAATCAACTGCCCGAGTAGTGGCTCCGAGTGCCTCTTCAGGTCGACCCAGATCAAGAAGTGCGCGACCCTGGAGACTCCAGATCCCAACGATGAGATCGTGGAGGCCCACCCTGGATGCGATCTCCTCTGCTTGTTGTGCGAGGCTGAGCGCCTCGGCAGGTTCCCCCGCCTGAAGACGTGCAATAGCGTGCTCTCGGAGCATCTGGGTGGCGAGCCATTGATCACCGACCTCAAGTGCCTGAGTGGTCGCCGATTCGAAGCCGCTCCACGCATCAGACTCACGACCTCGACGCGCGTTGACACTTGCGAGGACGCCCTCGCATTGGGCGATACCTCGCTTGTCGCCTATCTCTACGTAGGTTGCAAGCGCCTCCATGAGGTCGGGCTCAACCTCAGCGCCCTTGCCGAGTCGGCTGTGGCGCATCCAAGCCGCGTTGGACTGCACCAGGGCCCGTCCCCGGGCATTCCCCATCAGCCCGTAGGTGGCGGCGGCGGCATCGAACATTCTCAGCGCATCGCCCAACTGGTTGGTGATCACGTAGAGGATCCCGAGGTTCATCTGGTTGACCGCCTCCCCGTGGCGGTACCCGATTCGCTGCGAGGTCTCGATGGCCCGCAGGTAATCCTTCTCGGCGGTCTCCGGCTCGCCCCGCTCCATGCGCAGGGTCGCCAGCATCCCGTACACCTCCGCCTGCCCACGGGCGTCAGCGAGGTCGCCATAGAGGGCCAGGGCGGCGAGCAGCTGCGACTCGGCCTCACCGAACCGCTGCAAGTCGATCAGGTTCTGGCCCAGCGCGTTGCGGGCGTCGGCCTCCTGTCTGGCGTCGACGCCGCGGAAGTCGGCCGCCCGCTCCAGGTACTCGACGCCCTCGGCGGCGCGCCCGCCGAAGCAGGCGATCATCCCCAGGGCGGTGAATGCCGCCACGATCCGCCCCGGATCGTCCTGCTCCTCGGCGGCAGCCAAAGCCTGCCGTGCGGTCTCCACGGCCTCCTCGAAGCGGTCGAGGTGCGCCAGCCACCACGCCTTGCGGGTGAGAGCATCCACCCGCTGTGCCCCCTGTGCCCAGCGTTCCATCCGCTCCACGGCGTGCTGCTGCTCCTCGCGCCGGCCCAGGACGTCGAGCACCTCGTCGAGGAGTGCCGCCACGGCGAACCGCCGATCGGCCGCCGCCTCCACCTGATCCAGGGTCGTGGACGCCCTCTCCAGATGGACGGCCGCCGTGTCGTAGGCATGGACCCGCATCGCCCGCTCGGCGGCCCGCTCCAGATAGAAGGCGGCCCGCTCGGGGATACGCGCCGCGATGAAGTGATGGGCGAGCAGCTCCACGTCTTCGGGCCGGTGCTGCTCGATGGCCAGCGCCAGGCGCCGATGCAGGTCGAGCCTGCGCGACAGAGGCTGGTCGTCGTAGACGACCCGTCGCATCAACTCGTGGCCCACCGAGTAGCCGTCCTCCGTCGACGCCACGAAGCGCCGTCGCAGCAGGTCGTCGATGGCCGCCAGGGCGGCCTGATCATCCACCTCGGCGGCGGTGACGATCTCGAACAGCGACACCTCGCCGTCGTTGGCCGCCACCAGCTCCAGGGTGCGCCGAGACGCCGGGTCCAGCCCTTCGAGCCGCTGCCGGATCATGGCGTGGACCGTCGGCGTGAGCGGCAGCCGGTCGCGCTCGGACGGTGCATCCTCGGCCTCCCGCTCTGCGGCGGCGAGGTCGTCACGCTCGTACAGGGCGCGCAGCGTCTCGACGATGAACAGGGGAATCCCGCCGGTCTCGCGATGCAGACGCTCCGAGAACTCCCCGCTCACCTCGACGATGCCCAGGCTGCGCCGAATCAGCTCCTCCGTCTGTGCCGGCGAGTACGGCGCCAGCGAGATCCGCTCGCAGTGCGCCAGGCGGTCGAGTGTCCGCAGCAGGTCCCACACCTCAGGGTGCTCCCTGGCCTCGGCGTGCCGGTAGGAGACGGCGATGAGCAGACGATCGTCATCGATCTGCTCGGCCATCTGGGCCAGGGCCTGGATGGTGTCGTCATCGGCCCAGTGCACGTCTTCGAGCACCACCAGCGTCGGGGCGAGCCCGGCCGACCTGCGGAAGGCGGTGGTGATCGCCTCCCGCATTCGGGCCTGCTCATCCGCCCTGTGCATCGGAGCACCTTCGGGAGCGACAGCATCGCCGGCCAAGGCCGGCGCCAGCGGAGCCAGCACCGAGCGCAGCGTTGCGGGGAGGCGGGTCACCAGTTGGCGGGCACGAAGGCCGGGAACACTGGCCAGTGCTTCGGCGATCGGGGCGAATGCACGCCCGCCGCTCGGTGCAGAACGCCCCCAGAGCACGTCCATCCCGCGCCATCGGGCGTCGGCCGCCACCTCGGCCAACAGTCGCGTCTTGCCCACGCCGGACTCGCCCTCGACCAGCACCAATCCCCCGCGGCCGTCGATGGCCTCGTCGAGGCGTCGCGCCAGCTGCGAGCGCTCCGGGTCGCGACCCACGATCGGGGACCGGGTGACCTCCTCGAACAGCGGTGAGCCCTCTGCCGGGGTGATGGTGCGGCCTCCAGAGTCCCGGTCGGCGATCGTCGCCTCGTGCAACTCGATGGTCTCCGCAGAGGGCCGGCTCCCGAGTTCCTCGGCGAGGATGCGGCGGCACTCCTCGAACTGGCGGATCGCCTCGTTGTGGCGCCCGAGGAGCACGGCGATCCGCATCACCCGCCGGTGGGCCTCCTCGTCGAACTCGTCCTCCTGGGCCAGCCGGCGGGCGTGTACCAAAGCCGTCTCGTGGTCACCGCGTCCCATCTCCGCCTCGATGACCCGCTCCAGGGCGGCCAGGAACCGGCTACGAAGGCGGTCCTGGTCGGCGAACAACCAGTCGTCGTAGAACCCGGCCAGCAGATCGCCCCGGTACAGCTCGACTGCCCGCTGGATGGATGCCGGGTCGTCGCCCTCGAGCAGGCGCTCGAACTCCTCGACATCGAGCCACACGCCGGCTTCGGCGTTGAAGCGGACCGTGTCGGCGGTGCCGATCAGATACCGGTGCTCATCGTCACCGCCGATCGTGCTCTGGATCTGCCACAGCGCCTGGCTCAACCGGCGCCGGGCCCGGCTCTCGTCGAAGTCGGGCCAGAAGGTGCCCGCCAGCAGGTCGCGGGTGTGGGGGCGGTCCCGGTTGAGCACCAGGAAGGCGAACAGAGAACGCGCGGCGCGCAGCGGCAGCTGTTCGAGCACCCGTCCGTCCCGGGCCAGCTCGAACCCACCCAGCAGCCGGATCTCGAGCCTCGCCATCATCTTTCACGGTAGTCCCGACGATCCGGGTCCCCCGGTCAGTCGGAGATGTCGACCACCAGGCGCGACGGGCCGGTGAGGGTGTACACCTTGAACGGGCGGTTGGCCACGCTCAGGTTGATGGTGAAGGTCCACTCGCCCGATCCGCCTCCCATCCCGGTGTCGGTGACCGAGACGATGCTCACCGTCCCCACCGCCAGGTTGCCGGCGGTGAAGATGCCGGGGTTGGGCCCGTCGGTGGCCCACACGACCACCTGGATGTGGGTGGCGTCGAGATAGGAGACGTAACAAGCGGGGGGGTCGCCGGCGAAGTCGAAGACGATCCGCCCGAACCCTCCCTGCTGCGAGGGACGCACGTCGGTTACGGCTCCTGCCGCCGGGAAGGAGCCACCCGAGCAGTTCTTGGCGGATGTGTTGCCACCGAAGGTGGTGGTCGTCGTGGCCGCCGTGGTCGTGGTCGCCGCCATCGTCGTGGTGGTGGCCTCGGTGGTGGTGGCCGCCTCGCTGGAGGTGGTCATGGCCGCCTCGGTCGTGGTGGTCTCCGGAACCGTGGTCGCAGGGATGCTGGTCGTGGTCTCCGGCAGCGTCGTCGTCGCCGCAGTGGTGGAGTCACCCGCCGAGTCGTCGTCGCCGCCCGCGAACAGGGCCCACAGCAGTGCGAGCAGCAGCACGGCGATGATGCCGATGAGAAAGCCGAGGATCTTTCGCGAGCGCTCGTCCACACACACCTCCTGGTCGGGCTCACGATACCGCTACAACGGAGCCGCCTTCGGGACCATGATCGGCCCCGGGTAATCTCGACCCATGGCCGCCGGCGATGTCGTATCCGATCTCGAGGCGGCTCTGGGCTCCGACTCCGTCCGTTCCGCCCCGGTGGACCGGCACCTGCTGGGCAAGGACGCCGGCGTCAAGCGGGGCGAGGTGGTTGCGGTGGTCCAACCGAAGGACGCCGCCACCGTTGCCCAGGTGCTGCGGGTGGCGGCCCGTCACGGGGTGCCGGTGGTGGTGCGGGGGGCGGGCACCGGCCTCGCCGGCGGGGCGGTCCCGGCGCAGCCGGCGATCGTCCTGGTCACCACCGCCATGGCGTCGCGCCGGGTCGACGTCGACAACCGGGTGGCCTGGGTCGGGCCCGGCGTCCTCAACCTCGACCTGTCCCGGTCCACCATGGGGGCGGGGCTGCACTTCGCCCCCGACCCGTCCTCCCAGGCGGCTTGCACCATCGGGGGGAACGTCGCCAACAACTCGGGCGGGCCGCACTGCCTGGCGGAGGGAAACACCACCAACCACGTGCTCGGGCTCGAGTTCGTCGACGCTGCCGGCGACATCCACACCGTCGGCGGTGTCGCTCCAGACCCCCCGGGGCTCGATCTGCGTGGCGTGCTCGTCGGCTCCGAGGGAACGCTCGGAGTCGTGACCCAGGTCCTGGTCAGGCTCACCCCCAACCCGCCGGCGGTGCGCACCCTGCTGCTTGCCTTCGACCAGGTCGCCGATGCCGCCGCCACCGTCACCGAGGTGATCGCCTCCGGCGTCGTACCGGCCGCCCTGGAGATGATGGACCGCCCGCTGGTGGCGGCCGTGGAGAACTTCGTCCACGCCGGGCTTCCCATGGAGGCGGCGGCGGTGCTGCTCGCCGAAGTGGCCGGGCACCCCGCCGGGATCGAAGAGGAGGCAGCGCTGATCGAGGCTGTCGGGCGCCGTCACCGGGCCACCGAGGTGAGGGTCGCCGCCGACGAGGCGGAAAGGGCGCTGCTGTGGAAGGCCCGAAAGTCGGCGTTCGGGGCGATCGCCCAGATCGCCCCCAACTACTACCTGCACGATACGGTGGTCCCCCGCACCCGCCTCGTCGAGGTCCTCGAGGCGATCTACGAGATCGCCGAACGGCACGGGCTGCGGGTGCTCAACGCCATCCACGCCGGGGACGGCAACCTGCATCCCAAGTTCGTCTACGACGCCGCCGACGCCGATGAGGCGAGGCGGGTCGTCGAGGCGGCATCGGAGGTGGTGTCGCTCTCCATCGCCATGGGAGGCACCCTGAGCGGTGAGCATGGGATCGGCCTGGAGAAGCGCGACCTGATGCCCCTGGTCTTCACGCCGGTCGACCTCGACGCACAGGCCCGCCTGCGCGAGGCCTTCGACCCCGACGGTGTGTTCAACCCGGGCACCTTGCTGCCCCGGGGCTCACGTTGTTTCGACTTCGGACGCCAGGTGCCGGAGGGCGCCTGGGTGTGACCGCTTTGCGCTCCACCGTCGCCCGTCGGTTCGGGGGTCTGCTCGCCGAGCTCCCCGGGGCGCCCGAGGCCGAGTTCACCTTTGCCCCAACCTCGGCCGAGGACGTGGCCGCCGTGCTCGACTTCGCCTCGGAGCACGGCCTCGCCGTCCTCCCCTGGGGTGCAGGCACCCATCAGCACGGGGACGCCGTCGATGCCGCCATCGTCCTGGGCACCGGTGGGCTTCAGGGCCTCGACTGGCGGCCCGACGACCTCACCGTCGTGGCCGGGGCCGGTGTCCCCGTAGCCGATCTCGAAGCGAGGCTGGCGGAGCGAAACCAGTCGGCGGTCCTCCCCGAAACTCCGGGGGCTGCCACCGTCGGGGGTGTGGTGGCCGCCGGGGTGTCCGGATATCGACGCCTCCGCTTCGGGCCGACACGGGACCGCATGCTCGAGGTCCAGGTCGCCACCGGCGACGGCCGCCTGGTGCGGGGCGGTGGCCAGGTGGTGAAGAACGTGACCGGATACGACCTCCCCCGGCTGTTCACCGGGTCGTACGGATCGTTGGGGGTGATCACCCGCATCTGCCTGAAACTCTGGCCGGTGGGCAACGCCACCGCAACGGTCGCCGTGGACGACCCGGAGATGGCGCTCGCCGTCGCCCACCGCCCGCTTGCCGTGCTGGAGGCACCGGACGGCACTCGTGTGTACCTGTCGGGCACGGCCGGAGAGGTCGAGGCCCAGTCGGCGTCGCTGGGCGGATCCCCGCAACCGGGCCTGGCCTGGCCGGAACCACCTTCGGGCGCGGTGATCCTCTCGATCCGGGTCCCGCCGGTCGCCGTGGGCGAGGCGGTTCGGATGGCTTCCCCCCTGGGTCGGTTCGTCGCAGCCCACGGGGTCGGGGAGGTGGTGGTAGAGGGCGATCGGATCGGCGTCGCCGGGGTCGCCGAACTCCGCGCCTGGGCGGCTGCCATCGGCGGGTGGGTGGTCGTCCTCACCGCCCCACCGGAACTCGGCCTCGACCCCTGGGGGATGCAACCGCCTGCCCTCGACCTGCAGCGGCGCATCAAGGCGGCGTTCGACCCCTGCCGGGTGATGGTCCCCGGCCGGCTGCCTGGGGCACTGTGACCGGCTTCACAACGCCCTGGGCGCCCACTTCCGCCGAGCTCGCCGCCTGCATCGAGTGCGGGCTGTGCCTGCCGCACTGCCCGACCTTCCGGCTGACCGGGGACGAGCGACTCTCTCCGCGAGGGAGGATCAACGCGCTTCGCGCCGTCGGGGGCGGCGTCCTGACCATTGAGCCGTCGGTGGCGGAGGTGCTCGAATCCTGTCTGCAGTGTCGCTCCTGCGAGGCGGCATGCCCTTCGCTGGTCCCCTTCGGTCGCATCATGGAGGGCGGTCGAGCCGAGCTCGCCGCCGCCCTGCCCAGGGCCCGCATCCGCCGGGCGATCGCCGGCCGGTGGATGAGGCGACGCCGCCTCCTCCGTGTCGCCACATTCTTCGCCGCCGTCGGCCAGCGCCTGGGGGGGCGTCGCTGGCTCCCCAAGCGGCTCCGGGTCGGCATGAGGGGCCTGCGGCCTCTGCCCTTTCGATCGGAGCGCTTCGTCGGACGGGAGTTCGCACCCGATGGCGAGGCACGGGGCACTGTCGGGCTGCTCGCCGGATGCGTGATGGAGCCCTGGTTCGGCGGGGTACACCGCGCCTTGATCGCAGTGCTCACCGCCGCCGGGTACCGGGTGGTGGTGCCGAAGGCACAGACCTGCTGCGGCGCCCTGGCGGTGCACGAGGGCCGCGCCGCCGACGCCGACCGGATGCGGGAGGCGAACCGTGCCGCCTTCGCCGGGGTAGACCTGGTGGTGGTCGACTCGGCAGGATGTAGCGCCCACATGCGCGAGCACGAGGTGGGTGTGCCCGTCGAGGATGCCGTGGCCATGGTCGACCGCCTCATCATCGAAGGCCTGCTTCCGCGGGTCTCGGGCGGCGGCGTTCGGGTCGGAGTCCAGGACCCGTGCCATCACCGCCACGTGCAGAAGATCGTCGCCGAGCCGCGGCGCATCCTGCGAGCCGGAGGGTTCGAGCCCATCGATGTCGACCCACACGGCACCTGTTGCGGGGCTGCCGGGCTGTACTCGGTCGCCCAGCCGGCGACCTCGACGATGCTCGGCCGGCGCCGGGCAGGGCAGGCGGCGGACGCCGACGTGGCGGTGATCGCCACCGCCAACCCGGGATGCGAGATGCAGCTGCGGGGCCACATGGAGACACCGGTGCGGGTGGCCCATCCGATCGAGCTGTACGCCGAGGCGGTGGGCCTGATGGGAGCGCAGTAGTAGCCATGGGAGCCCGCAGCAGTTCCGGGCCGTTCCTCGTGCTCGCAGCCGCCACGTTATGGGGCACCACAGGCACCGCCCAGGCGCTGGGCCCGGATGGCATCACCCCGGCGACGGTGGCGCTGGTGCGAATGGCGGGAGGCGCCACGCTGCTGGCTCACGCCGTCACCCGCCACCGAACCGTCCCGCTCCGCTCCCTCTGGGGATGGCCGCTGTTCTTCGCGTTGGCGACCATGGCCGGCTCACAGCCACTGTTCTTCGGAGGGGTGGCTCGAACCGGGGTGGCGGTGGGCACGATCGTGACCATCGGCAGCGGTCCCATCCTCGCCGGGCTGCTCGCCTGGGCGATCCGCCGGGAGCGCCCCGGTCCTCGCTGGCCAGTGGCCACGACGCTGGCGGTGGGTGGTGCGGTCCTGTTGGTGTCGGGGGGCGATGCGGCCGGGATCGATCCGGTGGGCCTCCTCTTCGCCGGCGGCGCCGGCCTCGCCTGGGCGGTGTACCTGGTGGCCGCCAAGTCGCTGTTCGAGGAGCACCCTCCGGTGTTCGTGGCCGGGGTCGTGTTCGCCGGGGCGGCGGTGATCCTCTCCCCGGTCCTGATCGCCGGCGACGTCGCCTGGCTGGGCTCCGGGCACGGGATCGTCACGGCCCTCTGGCTGGGAATCGTGGCGACCGCCCTCTCGTACGTGGCGTTCGCCACCGGCCTGGGAACCACGCCGGTGGCCGCTGCTGCCACCCTCACCCTGGCCGAACCGCTCACGGCGGCGGTGCTCGGTATGACCGTGCTGGGCGAGCCGGCGAGGCTCACCACGATCGGTGGGATGGCGCTCATCGCCGCCGGGATCGCCCTGCTGGCACTGGAGGGAAGGGCGGACCCGGCGCCCCTACCCGGCTAGGGACTTCCGGCCCCAGGCCGGGACCACCGGCCCTGGCGGTCTGCGTGTGAAATGGGCAGAGTCTGTCCGGTACGGAGGGGACGCAAATGGGTCGACCCGTGATCACGGTCGATGGCAACGAAGCCGCCGCCTGGGTGGCGCACCGCCTCAGCGAGGTGGTCGCCATCTATCCCATCACGCCCGCATCGCCCATGGGGGAGCTCTCCGACACCTGGTCGGCGGCGGGACGCCCCAACCTGTGGGGCGAGGTGCCCACGGTCGTCGAGCTACAGAGCGAGGGTGGCGCCGCCGGGGCGCTTCACGGGGCCATCCAGTCGGGCGCCCTGACCACCTCGTTCACCGCCTCTCAGGGTCTGCTGCTGATGCTCCCCAACATGTTCAAGATCGCCGGCGAGCTGACCGGCACCGTGGTCCATGTCGCCGCCCGCTCGATCGCCACACACGCCCTCTCCATCTTCGGCGACCACAGCGACGTGATGGCCGCCCGCACCACCGGGTTCGCCATGCTGGCCTCGTCCTCGGTGCAGGAGGCCCAGGACCTGGCCGCCGTCGCCCATGCGGCCACGCTGGAGGCGCGGATGCCCTTCGTCCACTTCTTCGACGGGTTCCGCACCTCGCACGAGGTGGCCAAGATCGAGCGTCTCACCGATGCCGATCTCACCGCTCTGCTCGACCCGGCGGCGATCGCCGCCCATCGTGCCCGGGCCCTGGACCCGGAGCACCCGGTGCTGCGGGGCACCGCGCAGAACCCGGACGTCTTCTTCCAGGCCCGGGAGGCCTCCAACCCCTACTACGACGCCGTACCCGGGGTGGTAGACGCCGTGATGCAGCGTCTCGCCGGGCTGGTGGGACGCCGCTACCGGCTGTTCGACTACCAGGGACATCCCGAGCCGGAGCGGGTGATGGTGCTCATGGGCTCGGCAGCCGGGGCGGCCGGCGAGGCCGTGGACGCCCTGATCGCCTCCGGCGACAGGGTGGGTCTTTTGACCGTTCGCCTGTACCGCCCCTTCGACGGCGCCGCCTTCCTCGAGGCGCTCCCCCTTTCGGCGAAGGTGGTTGCGGTTCTCGACCGCACCAAGGAGCCGGGCGCCAGCGGCGAGCCGCTGCTCCAGGACGTGTCCACCGTGCTCGCCGGCGCCGCCGCCGACGGGCGGCCACTCCCCCGGATCATCGGCGGTCGCTACGGGTTGTCCTCCAAGGAGTTCACCCCGGCCATGGCGCGGGCGGTGTTCGACGAGGCCTCCCTGGAGCGGCCCCGCCCCCGGTTCACCGTCGGGATCGAAGACGACGTCACCGGCCTCTCCCTCGATGTCGACGCGTCGTTCCGGGCCGAGCCCAAGGGTGTGGTCGGAGCCATGTTCTACGGCCTGGGTAGCGACGGAACGGTCTCGGCCAACAAGAACACGGTCAAGATCATCGGCGAGCACACCCCGCTGCACGCCCAGGGTTATTTCGTGTACGACTCCAAGAAGGCGGGGTCGGTGACCGTGTCCCACCTTCGCTTCTCGCCGGTGCCGATCCGCTCCACATATCTGGTGCAGGAGGCCGACTTCATCGGGTGCCACCAGTTCGGGTTGCTGGAGAAGATGGACGTCCTGGAGCGAGCCGCCGTGGGGGCAACCGTCCTGGTCAACACTCCCCACGGCGACGCCACCTGGGGACGCATCCCGCTGGAGGCCCAGCAGCAGATCATCGACGACAAGCTGCGCCTGTTCGGCATCGACGCCGACGCCGTGGCCCAGGCGGCGGGACTGGGCAACCGGGTCAACACCGTCTTGCAGACCTGCTTCTTCGCCCTCACCGACCTGCTTCCCATCGAGCAGGCGATCAACGCCATCAAGACCTCGATCCGCAAGAGCTACGGGAGGCGGGGCGAGGCGGTCCTGGAGCGCAACTACGCCGCCGTGGATGGCGCCCGTGCTGCGCTCTTCGAGATCCCGATCCCCTCCGAGGTGGAAGGGTCCGTCCGTCGCCGTGCTCCGGTGCCCGCATCCGCACCCGAGTTCGTGCAGCGGGTCACCGGTGAGATCATCGCCGGCAGGGGCGATCGGCTCCCTGTGAGTGCACTACCCGTCGACGGCACATTCCCCACCGGCACCACCCGCTGGGAGAAGCGCACCATCGCCGCCGAGATCCCGATGTGGGACCCGGAGATCTGCATCGACTGCGGACGATGCGCCCTGGTGTGCCCGCATGCCGCCATCCGTATCGCCTACGTCGACGAGGCCGACCTGGCCGGGGCGCCCGAAGGGTTCCTGCACCGCGACCCCGTGGGCCGCGACTTCCCCGGGAAGCGCCTGGTGGTGCAGGTGGCCCCCGACGACTGCACCGGCTGTTCCGTCTGCGCCGAGGTGTGCCCGGCGCACAGCAAGGAGGTGGTCCGCCACAAGTCCCTGGACATGGTGCCCATCGGGGAGCGTCTCGAAGTGGAGCGGGAGCGATTCGATTTCTTCCTGGGGCTGCCCGAACCGGAGCGGCGGTCCATCCCGGTGGCCTCGGTGAAGGGCTCGCAGGCGATCCAGCCCCTCTTCGAGTTCTCGGGAGCCTGCTCGGGATGCGGCGAGACGCCGTACCTGAAGCTGCTCACCCAGATGTTCGGCGACCGGCTGGTGGTGGCCAACGCCACCGGGTGCTCTTCGATCTACGGGGGCAACCTGCCGACCACGCCGTGGACGGTGGGGGTCGACGGCCGCGGTCCCGCCTGGTCGAACAGCCTGTTCGAGGACAACGCCGAGTTCGGCCTCGGTCTGCGGCTCGGGGCGGATGCCCGTTTCGAGGCAGCCGCCCGGGCGGTTCGCGGCCTGGGTGGGGTGTTGGGGGACGAACTGGTGAGGGGTCTTGTCGGGGCCGATCAGAGCGACGATCAGGGGATCTTCGAGCAGCGACAGCGGGTGGCCGCCGCCCGCGAGCGGCTGGTGGGCGAGGACACGCCCGAGGCCGCCGCAGCCCTTCCCCTGCTCGACGCCCTGGTGCGCAAGAGCGTGTGGGCGGTCGGGGGCGACGGGTGGGCTTACGACATCGGGTTCGGCGGGATGGATCACGTCTTCGCCACCGGGCGCGACGTCAACATCCTGGTCCTCGACACCGAGGTGTACTCCAACACCGGCGGCCAGGCGTCGAAGGCGACCCCCAGGGGGGCGGTGGCCAAGTTCGCCGCCTCCGGCAAGTCCACCGCCAAGAAGGACCTGGGGATGATCGCCATGGCCTACGGCAACGTGTACGTGGCGCAGATCGCCATGGGCGCCAACATGACCCAGACCGTGAAGGCGTTCGCCGAGGCGGAGTCGTACCCCGGGGTGTCCCTGATCATCGCCTTCAGCCCCTGCATCGCCCATGGTTACGACCTGGGCGAGATGATGGCCCACCAGAAGGCGGCGGCCGCTTCCGGCTACTGGCCGCTGTATCGGTTCGACCCCCGTCTCGCCGCATCCGAGGAGCATCCCTTCAAGCTCGACTCCCGTGCCCCTGAGATCCCGTTCGCCGAGTACGCCCGCACCGAGGCGCGCTTCTCGATGCTCACCGCCTCGCATCCGGATCGAGCCGAGGAGCTGATGAAGGCCGCCCAGGAGGACATCGACGAACGCCGCCGCTACTACGAGCAGCTGGCCGGCCTGGCTCGGGGGCTGCCCGGCGACGAGGTGACCGGATGAAGCCGGCGCTGCACACCACCTACCTGGGGATGAGGCTGCGCAACCCGTTCGTGCTCTCCGCCTCGCCGATCGGGAGCGACGTCGACCGGCTCCTGCGTTACGAGGAGGCCGGTGCCGCTGCCGTGGTGCTCCCGTCGCTGTTCGAAGAGCAGATCGACCACGACGCCATGCGGATCCACGCCGCCCTGGAGCGGGGAAGCCACTCGTTCCCCGAGGCGCTCACCTTCCTCCCCGAGATGGAGGCGTACAACACCGGGCCGCAGAGGTACCTGGACCTGGTGCGCCGCGCCCGAGCCGAGCTGGGCATCCCGGTGATCGCCTCCCTCAACGGGGACTCTCCGGGCGGCTGGACATCCCATGCCCGCCGCATCGAGGATGCAGGCGCCTCGGCGCTGGAGCTCAACGTGTACCTGATCGCCGCCGATCCCGAGGAGACCTCGGAGCACGTAGAGCGGCGTTACCTGGATGTGGTGGAGGGGGTGCGTCGCGCCACCACACTGCCGCTGGCGGTCAAGGTCGGCCCGTTCTTCTCGGCGATGGCCAACATGGCGCGGCGCATCGTCGATGCGGGGGCCGACGGGCTGGTGCTGTTCAACCGCTTCTATCAGCCCGACATCGACCTGGAGCACCTGGTGGTGAGGCCCGACGTGCAGTTGAGCCAGCCCGCCGACCTGAGGCTTCCGCTGCGCTGGATCGCCATGCTTCACGGCCGGGTGGAGGCATCGCTGGCGGCCACATCGGGTGTGCACGACCACAGCGACGCCATCAAGCTGCTGCTCGCCGGGGCGGACGTGACGATGATGGCCTCTGCCCTCCTCCGTAACGGCCCGGAACGCCTGGCGGAGTGCGTCGCAGGACTGGGTGACTGGCTCGCCGAGAGGGAGTACACCTCGGTGGAGCAGATGCAGGGCTCGATGTCATGGAAGGGCGCCCCCAACCCGGGGGCGTTCGAAAGGGCCAACTACATGGAGACCCTGGCGTCGTATCACCTGGACGCCTGACCGGTGCCGCCGCCCCTTGTGGCCCCTAACACCCGTCGGGTTCGGCGTGTGCCCGCTCCTGCAGGCTCTTCACGTCGGTGATGCCTCCCGCCGCCAGGGCGTTGGCCACCGCCACCCCGGCGCGTACCGTGGTGATGCAGGGGATGGAGCACGCCTGCGCCGCCGCTCTGATGAGGCGTCCGTCCCCGCGGGCACGGCCGCCGCGTGGCGTGTTGATCACCAGGTCGACCTTGCCCTCGTGGATCAGGTGCACCGGGTCCCAGGGGCCTTCACCCACCTTGTCGACATGGACGGCGGCGATTCCTTGGCGCGCCAGGTGTTCGGCTGTGCCGTCGGTGGCGAGGACGCGGAAGCCGAGGCCGGCGAGGGCTCGGGCTGCGGCCACACCGGCCTGCTTGTCACGATTGGCCAGCGACAGGAAGACGGTCCCCTTGGTCGGTAGCCGGATGCCTGCTCCGAGCAGCGCTCGCAGATAGGCGATACCGGCGTCGGGGCCCATACCCATGACCTCCCCGGTCGCCCTCATCTCCGGACCGAGCAGTACGTCCTCATCGGGGAACCGGGACCAGGGGAGGACCGGTGCCTTCACCGCGACGAATCCGGTCTGAGCTCGATCGGGCAGCGCTCCCGCCGCCCGCAGCGCCTCCAGGGTCTCGCCCATCATCACCCTGGCGGCGAGACGGGCCAGCGGTACCCCGGTGGCCTTGGACACGAACGGGACGGTGCGCGAGGCCCTCGGGTTGGCCTCGAGGACCAGGGCCTCGTCGCCGAGCACGGCGAACTGGACGTTGATCAGGCCCCGAACCCCCAGGCCGAGGGCCAGCGCCTCCGTGTGGTGCCGGATCGCCTTCTCCGCCTCCTCCGACAGTGTCTGGGGAGGGATGACGCATGCCGAGTCGCCGGAGTGCACCCCGGCCTCCTCGACGTGCTCCATGATCCCCCCGATGAGGACCTCGGCACCGTCGCACAGGGCGTCGACGTCGACCTCGACGGCGCCCTCCAGGAAGCGATCGATCGCCACCGGCGCTCCTGAGGCGTCCACCTCGGAACCGGCGGGAGCCCCATAGAGGGCGCGCAGGTACTCGGTGAGCTCGTCGGCCGACCAGCACACCCGCATCCCCCGCCCGCCGAGCACGTACGACGGGCGCACCAGGACCGGGAACCCGATTCGGTCCGCCACCTCTTCGGCCTCCACCAGGCTGGTGGCGGTGCCGTGTGCCGGCTGGGGGATGCCCAGCTCCCGGCACAGCGTCGAGAATCGCTGGCGGTCCTCGGCGAGATCGATGGCATCTGCGGGGGTACCCGCTATCGACACCCCGGCGGCCTCCAGGGCGTGGACCAGTCGCAACGGGGTCTGCCCGCCCAGCTGCACGATCACCGCCTCGGGCCGCTCCCGGGCCACCACGGCCAGGACGTCCTCCTCGGTCAGCGGTTCGAAGTAGAGCCGGTCGGAGACGTCGTAGTCGGTGGACACCGTCTCCGGGTTGCAGTTGATCATCACCGACCGGTATCCGGCCTCGGCCAGCGCCAGGGAGGCGTGGACGCAGCAGTAGTCGAACTCGATCCCCTGGCCGATGCGGTTGGGCCCGGAGCCGAGCACCACCACGGTTCCCGGCTCCGGCGGCGGCGCCTCGTCCTCGTCCTCGAAGCAGGAGTAGTAGTACGGGGTCTCGGCCTCGAACTCGGCGGCGCAGGTGTCGACGGTCTTGAAGGTGCGCTCCACCCCGGCATCCGCCCTCATCCGGGCCACCTCGTGATCGGTCATGCCGACGATCCGTGCGATCTGTCGGTCGGCGAAGCCGAGGCGCTTGGCGGAGCGGAGCCTGGCCGCATCCAGGCCGTGGGCCGCCATCTCGACCTCCGCCTCCACGATCTGAAGGATCTGATCCAGGAACCACGGGGAGATGCCGGTTGCCCCGGCCAGGTCGCCCACGGTGGCGCCCGAGCGCAGGGCGTCGGCGACGGCGAGGATGCGGTCGGGCCGGGCCGTGGAGGCCGCCGCCATCGGGTCGGCGGTTCCGGTCGCCTCTTCGCGGCGCGGGTCCAGCCCATCGAGGCCGGTCTCCAGGCTGCGCAACGCCTTCTGCAACGCCTCGGGGAAGGTGCGGCCGAACGCCATGGCCTCGCCGACGCTTCGCATGGAGGTTCCGAGAACGTCGTCCGAGTCGGGGAACTTGGCGAAGTCGAACCGCGGGATCTTCACCACCACGTAGTCCAAGGCGGGCTCGAAGGCGGCCGGGGTGCGGCCGGTGACGTCGTTGGGGATCTCGTCGAGGGTCATGCCCACGGCGAGCAGGGCGGCGATCTTGGCGATGGGGAAGCCGGTGGCCTTCGAGGCGAGGGCCGACGATCGCGAGACGCGGGGGTTCATCTCGATGACGAGGCGCCGGCCGGTCTCGGGATCCACGGCGAACTGGACGTTGGAGCCGCCGGTCTCGACACCCACCGCCTCCAGGCAGCGGAGTGCCTCGTCGCGCATCTCCTGGTACGCCCGATCGGAGAGGGTCTGCGCCGGGGCGACGGTGATCGAGTCGCCGGTGTGCACCCCCATGGGGTCCAGGTTCTCGATGGAGCACACGATGACCCCGTTGCCGGCTCGGTCGCGCATCACCTCCAGCTCGAACTCCTTCCAACCCAGGACCGACTCCTCGACCAGGATCTCCCCGACCGGGGAGGCTGCCAGCCCGAGGTGCGCAACCCTCGCCAGGTCCCTGGGATCGGCGGCGAGTCCGGTGCCGCCTCCACCCAGCGTGAACGACGGGCGCACCATGACCGGGTACCCGATCTCGGCGGCGGTGGCGAGGGCCCCCTCCACCGATCGCACCGCCTCCGCCCGGGGGCATCGCAGGCCGGCTTCCTCCATCAGCGTCCTGAAGGCGCCGCGGTCCTCGGCGGCCCTGATCGCTGTGATCGGTGCTCCGATGATCTCGACACCCAGACGATCGAGCACGCCGGAGTCGTGAAGCGCCAGGGTCACGTTGAGGGCGGTCTGCCCCCCCAGCGTCGGGAGCAGTGCGTCGGACCGCTCCCGCTCCAGGATCGCCTCCACCACCTCCGGGATGATCGGCTCGACGTAGGTGGTGTCGGCGAACTCTGGGTCGGTCATGATCGTCGCCGGGTTGGAGTTGACCAGGGACACCCGGTAACCGTGCCGTCTCAGCACACGCAGGGCCTGGGTGCCCGAGTAGTCGAACTCGCAGGCCTGCCCGATCACGATCGGCCCCGACCCGATCACCAGGATCGACTCGATGTCGGTGCGCCTCATGGCACACCCATCAGGTCGAGGAATCGATCGAACAGGCCCAACGAGTCGTGGGGTCCCGGGGCCGCTTCCGGGTGGTACTGGACCGAG
Source organism: Acidimicrobiia bacterium (assembly GCA_030584185.1). Lineage (NCBI taxonomy): Bacteria > Bacillati > Actinomycetota > Acidimicrobiia > Acidimicrobiia bacterium. The sequence continues at coordinate 1,552,670 of CP129495.1, forward strand.
AAGGCGGGCACCTCCAGGCAGCGCAGTCCCTCCAGGGTGCCGTCGTTCAGGTTCTGGTGGGTGGCGGCCACCTCTCCGAATGCGGTTGGCACGCTTGCCGGGAGCAGGTCGGGGGTCGGCAGGCCGTCATGGATGGGGGGTTCCCCGGTGGCCAGCGGCCAGAGGTCGACGGCGAACCCGTGGTTCTGTGCCGTGATCTCGATCCGGCCGTCGTCGAGGCGCCGCACCGGGTGGTTCCCGCCGTGGTGACCGAAGGGGAGCTTGAAGGTGCCGGCGCCCAGGGCCAGGCCGAGAAGTTGGTGGCCCAGGCAGATCCCGAACACCGGGACCTTCCCCAACAGCCCACTGATTGCATCGACCGGACCCGTCAGCGGCTCCGGGTCGCCGGGCCCGTTGGAGAGGAACACTCCATCGGGCCGCAGGGCGAGCACCTCGTCGGCGCTGGCGGCGGCGGGAAGGACGTGAACCCGACACCCGAGGGCGGAGAGTCGCCGGGTGATGTCGCGCTTCATGCCGAAGTCGAATGCGACCACCGTCGCCCGGCGGTCACCCTCCGGTTCGACGGTGTACGGGGTGGCGGTTCCGGCCGTGCTCGCCAGGTCGCTTCCTGCCATCCCAGGGGAGGACCGAGCCAGGTCCAGCAGCTCGGCGGCGGTGGTCCCGGTTCCCATGGCGGCCGGCATGGCCCCCGCCTGGCGGATGTGACGGGTGAGGCGCCGGGTGTCGAGATCGGTGAGGGCGACGACGCCCGATGCCTGTAGCCAGTGCTCGAACTGGGCGGCCGGCCCGGCGTCGGGGAAGGCTCGAGCCGCCGATCGCACCACCAATCCTGCGCAGCGGGCCGACCCCGACTGGTCGTCATCGGGCGAGACCCCGTAGTTGCCGACATGGGTCGAGGTCATGGCGACGATCTGGCCCGTGTACGAGGGATCGGTGAACACCTCCTGGTACCCGGTCATGGAGGTGTTGAACACCACCTCACCGGTGACGACACCCTCGATTCCGAGGGCGATCCCGCGGAACTCTGCTCCATCGGCGGTGACCAGCAGGCCGTCGGTCATCGAGGCGCTCGCAGTGGCGGGAGGGCGGTGAATGCGGAGCGGGCCGCCTTCGGTGGCGGGTGGTGCACTCCTCTGGCGGGCCGGCGCGCCGCCACGACTCCTCCGCTGCTTGCAGTGCCCCGGGCAGGCTGCTCGGGGTCGTTGCCTGCGGACGGTAGCAGCGCCCGCGCGCGCTCCCGGCCTTGGTCTCAGAGAGCCAGGGCGTACACCCCGAGGGGAAGCATCTCGAACCCGAGCCGCACCAGGGGGCCCTCCAGCCAGGGCAGCGCCGGGATCATCACCTTGATCTTGGCCGCCCGTTGCCCGGCAGCCAGGTCCACCAGGGCCAGCGCCATGGCGTGGGCGTCGTCAGGGGTGGTCTCCAGCCAGTTGACCTCCAGCGCCTCGTCGTCCGGGGCGGCCATCGCCCAGCCGGGCCGGCCCTCGAAGAGACTGCGGCTGCGGGCTGCCGCCAGGAGGTGGTCGACCGAGAGGCGGCGCCACACCCATCCCGTGGCGAACAGGCCGTGGGCCGCCCGGGCAAGCTCGCCGCCCGACCAGGAGAGAAGGGCGGGCTCGGCCTCGGCCGATGGTGCGGTCGAGAGGCGCTCGCTCGGCGGGACCCGTCTTCCGCCGTTGCCCTCGGGGACCGGAGAGCCCTCACCAACGGCTCTCCATCCCCGCCTGAAGTCGGCGACCCTGCGGAATCCCATCTTCTCGGCCTGGGTGCGAGCAGCAGTGTTGGTGTCCTCGGTGGCGAGCCGGGCCACGGTGGCGCCCTGGCCGGCCGCCCACTCCCACAGCGACCGGGTGATGGCGCCGGCGAGGCCCTTTCGCCTGTGGTCGGGATGCACCCGGGTGCCCTGCAGCCAGCATTCGTTGGCGCCGACCATCTGGGTGCGGCCCACGGCGACCACGTCGCCTTCTACCTCGGCCACCAGCACCCGAGAGTCGGGAGCCTCCATCCACTCCGGGATGGCCTCGGCCACGTAATCGCCCCATGCGAACGTGTCCGTCGTCCACGAGGCGATGCGGGGAACGTCTTCGAGTCGAGCAGGGCGGATCAGCATCACCGTCAGGGTATTACCGGCCCGGGAGGCGATCGACGGAGGTCAGTACTCGGCGAGTGCCCGCGCCCGAGCGACGATCCCGGCGACGTTGGGCATGAGCTCCTCCTCGAGGGCGCCGGCGAACGGGAAGGTGGGAACGTCCGGCGTGGCGTACCGGCGCACCGGGGCATCGAGCCACTCGAACGACTTCTCCCCGATCTGCGCCGCCACCTCGGCTCCGAACCCGCCGAACTCGTTGTCCTCGTGGACGATGAGCACCTTCGAGGTGCGCCTCACCGCAGCCTCGATCGACGGCCAGTCGAGCGGCTTGATCGAGCGCAGGTCGAGAACCTCAGCTTCGATCCCCTCGGCGGCGAGGATCTCGGCAGCCTCCATCGAGTAGTAGGCCATGGTTCCGTAGGCGATGATGGTGATGTCGCGACCGGACCGCCGCAACGCCGCCTTCCCCAGCGGCACGCGGTACTCACCCCGGGGGAACGGGCCCTTCGCCAGGCGGTACAGCTTCTTCGGCTCCAGGATCATCACCGGGTCCGGGTCCTCGAACGCCGCCCACAACAGCCCCTTGACGTCCGCCGGAGTGGACGGCACCACCACCTTGAGGCCGGGGACGTGGGCATAGAAGGCCTCGATCGATTGGCTGTGGTACAGCGCCCCGTGGATCCCCCCGCCGTACGGAGTGCGGATCACGATCGGGCAGTTCCACTGTCCCGCGGTCCGATAGTTGAGGCGGGCCGCCTCGGAGACGATCTGGTCGAAGGCGGGGTGGATGAAGTCGGCGAACTGGATCTCGGCCAGCGGCCGTCCCCCCGCCGCCGCCATCCCGATGGCGGTCCCCACGATCTGCGACTCGGCCAAAGGCATGTTGAAGCAGCGATCCGGTCCGAAAGCCTCGGTGAGCCCGACCGTCGCCTTGAACACCCCACCCTTGGGATCGGCCACATCCTCACCGAACACTGTGGCGCGCTCGTCGGCGGCGAGGATCTCGTGGAGGGTCTTGTTGACCGCTCCGATCAGGTTGGTCTCCTCACCTTCCGGGGAAGGCTCGGGAGCCGACGCGCCTTCCGTGGGTCGGAACGGCGCCGCGTAGACGTGGGCGTGTGCATCGACGGGATCCGGTGCCGACTCCGACCGCTCCACGGCGGCGCTCACCTCGGCCAGGCACTCCTCGTCGACGGCAGCCTCCGCCTCGGCGTCGAGCAGGCGGTTCTCCACCAGGTACTGCTTGAGGACCCCGATCGGGTCGCGCTTGCGCCAGGTCTCCACCTCCTCAGCCGATCGGTACAGCTTGTCGTCGTCGTCCGAGGTGTGGGCGTAGTGGCGATAGGTCCGGGCCTCGATGAAGCTGGGACCACCGCCTGTGCGGGCCCTCTCCACCGCCTGGGACGCCGCCCGGTAGACCTCGAGGATGTCGTTGCCGTCGATCGACTCCGAGTGGATGCCGTAGGCGGCGGCTCGGTCGGCGAGTGAGCCCGCCACCTCTTGGATCACAGGGACCGAGATGGCGTACTGGTTGTTCTCGATGACCACGACAACTGGGAGGCGGTGGATGGCGGCCACGTTGAGGGCTTCGTGGAAGTCGCCCTCGGAGGTGGAACCCTCGCCGCCCCACACCATGACCACCCCATCGTCACCGGTGCGGCGGAGTTCCATGGCGATTCCGGTGGCGTGCGGGTACTGGGTGGCGATCACCGACGAGTGGCTGAAGATGTTCAGGGCCCGATGCGACCAGTGGTTGGGCATCTGCCGACCCCCGCTGTTGGGATCGGCGGCCTTGGAGAACACGCCGAGGAAGAGCTCCTCGGCGGTCATCCCGAGGGCGAGGGCGGCAGCCACATCCCGGTAGTAGGGCAGAGCCCAGTCCCTGCCCCGCTCCAAGGCGAGGGCGGTGCCCACCTGAGCCGCCTCGTGTCCCGCCGACGACACCACGAACGGCGCCCGGCCCTGCCGGTTGAGCGCCCACATCCGGTCGTCCACCCGGCGCGCCAGCACCATCGTCCGGTACATGTGCAGTGTGTCGTCGTCGCTCAGCCCGAGGGAGAGATGATCGTGTGTCGACTCGATTCCGATGGCCAAGGGTGTTCCTCCGTCAGTTGCGGTCGTCGCCGTCGCGGCGGAACAGCCGCAGGTTGCCGATCTCGGAGATGCGCTCCTCGGCGAGGTCGACGGCGGCCCGGTGCGGGGTCACACCCCTCTCCCGGGAGTTCTCCAGGATCCGCAGCGTGTTGTCGAAGATCTTGTCGATGCGGGCCGCCGCCTTGTCCACCGTGTAACCGCGCAGCTCCTCGCTCACGTTGATCAGACCGCCGGCGTTCACCACGAAGTCGGGGGCGTAGAGGATGTCGCGCTCGGCCAGCCGGTCGGCGTCTTCGGGTTCGGTCAGCTGATTGTTGGCGGAGCCGACGATCGCCTGGCACCTGAGACGGGGAATGGTCTCGGCGTTGAATGCGCCGCCCAACGAGCACGGTGAGAAGACGTCGCATTCGACGTCGAAGATCTGGTCGGGCTCGACCACGGTCACCGATGGGAAGCGCCGCCTGATCGCCTCGACGGCAGGGGGATACACGTCGGCGACCGTGACCCGGCCTCCCTGCTCCACGAATCGGCGCACCAGGTCCGATCCGACCTTTCCGACCCCGAGCACCGCCATGTGACGACCGGTGATCTCCTCCCTATCGAGAAAGCGCAACACCGCTCGAACCGCCGCCATGAGCCCGCGGGCCGTGGCCGGGGACGGGTCGCCCGATCCCCCCTCCTCGACCGGAGTGCCCACCACCCACCTGGTCTCGCGTCGGATGAGTTCCATGTCGGAGGCGTCGGTGCCCACGTCCTCGGCGGTGATGTAACGGCCCCGCAGCGAGTCGACCACGCGCCCGTAGGCGCGCCACAAGCGTTCCGACTTGATCTTGCGCGGGTCTCCGATGATCACCGACTTGCCCCCGCCCAGGTCGAGACCAGCGGCGGCAGCCTTGAGGGTCATCGCACCCGACAGCCGCAGGACGTCGTCGAGGGCGTCGGCTTCGGATCCGTAGGGAAAGAAACGGGTCCCGCCGAGGGCGGGACCCAGTGCCGTGGAGTGGATGGCGATGATCGCCTTGAGGCCCGATACGGGATCGGATCCGAAGACGACCTCCTCGTGACCGCGATCACCGAGAGCATCGAACACACCCAAGGCCGGTTCCTTTCCTGACGAGGACGACTCCGAGTCTATACCCGGGGTCGCCGGTGGCACCCGGGGAGATGGTCACCGGCGTTGGGTACGATGAGCGGATGGCGGTCGCCTCGTACCTCCGCGTCTATCTGCCGGCCGAAAGGGTCGAGGACCTGCTCGAGCACGTGGCCGAGGGGAAGCGGGTCGCTCCGGTGCTCACCCGCGGCGAGTTCGGTTTGTGGTCGGAATCGTCTCGTGACGACGCCTTCGTGATCGAGTTCGAGGGTCGCCGGTACGTGTGCCCCCGACATGCCCGCCTCCGCATGCTCGAAGGCCTGCTCGCATTCCGCAACGCCTACGGCGGATCGCCGGTCGAAACCCTGGTGCCGGAGGGCACGGCGGCCCGTGCCGCCGACGAGCTGGAGCACATCCGGCATCGGCTCCCCGGTGTGCGCAGTCAGATCCTCACCAGCCCGTTCTACGTGCCGCTTCGTTGGTTCGCCGCCTTCGACCCGGGTGAGCGCATGTTGGTCCAGGAGGACGGCGAGGTGGTCTCGATCCTGCATCGCACCCTTGTGCGGCGAGCGTCACGCCGCCTGCGACGGGTGGCCGAGGTCCTCGAGGCGGTGGGTTTCGAGGATCCGGTCGTCGAGCAGATCGAAGATCTTGCCCGCTGGGTGGGCGCATTCCCCGGCGAGGCCGTGCTCGAGCTGGACTACGGGAGCGTCGCGATGCTGTTCACGGCAGCCGAGCTGGCGGTGGACGAGACGGCGGCAGAGGTGGCAGCCTCCATAGACGCCCTCGAGGAAGACGACTTCGAACAGGCGGGCGAGCGCTACGCCGTCGCCGCTTCTCGCTGGGCCCATGCCCAGTCGTTGGGACATGTCAACTGACGGCTACGTCGATCCGGTGGAGCGGCAGATCCGGGCTGCCATCGAGCGGGGGGATTTCGACCACCTGCCTGGAGCCGGCAAGCCGATCCCCGATCTGGCCCGGGAGTACGAGCCCGGATGGTGGGCCAAGCGCTTCCTGGAGAGGGTGAAGGTCGAAGACGCCGCCCGCGACCTGCGGGCGCTGATCCGCAGCGAGATGCCGAAGCTGCGGGTGATGCAGGACCGGGAGGCGGCCATGCAACGCATCGCCGAGATCAACGAGATGGTGGACGAGGTCAATGCCCGGCTTCCCGAGGGCGAGAAGGTCGGCCGGGTCGAGTGATCGAGTCTGTGGCCACCGGCGTGGTCAGGGCCAGGATCGAACTGGCGACCTCCGGTTTTTCAGACCGGCGCTCTCCCAACTGAGCTACCTGACCGTGGCGGGGACGACGGGATTTGAACCCGCGACCTCCGGCTTGACAGGCCGGCGTGAACTCCAGGCTTCACCACGCCCCCAAGTGCCCCCAACGGGATTCGAACCCGTGTTTCCGGCTTGAAAGGCCGGCGTCCTGGGCCGCTGGACGATGGGGGCTGGCCCCGGGCGAGGATACCTGGCCCTCCGTCGTCCGGCCCGAAGGCCCGGCGAGTATATACGTCGCCAGGCCCGGTGAAGGCGGAGGGCGGCCCCCAAGGGGCCGCCCTCTCGCGACACATTGCTTCGGTTTCGCCTCAGGCGGTCTTGCGTCCCATGAGGAGGCCGACCAGCCCTGCGATCGCCCCGGCGATCATGATCCACATGCCGATGCCCATCGAGACACCCTCGGTCCCCATGATGTCGAAGAAGTTGAGCAGTGCCACGCCGGCACCGATGAGCAACCCCAGCCAGCCCACCCAGATGGGGAGTGACTTGCCGGAGAACGTCATGTAGCCGGCGGCGGCGAGCACAACGCCTCCGATGAGTGTGAACCAACCGTCGCCACCGTCCATGCCCGAGACGCTGAGGCCCAGCCCAGCGAGTCGGTGGCCCATGACAGGAACGAACCGATTGCCAGGGCGGCACCCCCGATGATCGTGAGGCCGGCAGCCTGCTTGCTGTCCATAGAAGTCTTCCCCTTCCTAGGTGTCGGACTTGGACATGCTACCGACCTCATAGGGGCGGCGCGGTAGGACCTCGAAGTGGCCTTGCTCGCCTCCAGCCGGACTCGCCAGAGGGTCGACGGTCAGGGGCCGATCACCGGTCCGGTCGGCTCGAAGTCCTCGTCGGTGGGGGTGGCGTACTCGAGGAGCTCCATCACCCGGGTCGTGCCGCCTCCCGACAGGCTGGTCTCCATGAGCAAGGTGAACCCGAGTTGGTCGTCGATGCACTGGCGGTAGGTCTCGGTGGTGCCGGGCGGCGTGTACTGCCAGCAGATTCCGGTTCGTCCGGCGATGGTTCCGTCCATCGCCACAAGTGAGGAGCCGGGGACGTCGTTGCCGGTCGACAAGAGGAGGAAGGAGGCGGCGAACGGCCCCAACAGCCCCTGGATCAGCGCATCGGCGGTCACTCCCGCGAGGACGATGCATTGACCGTCCTCACACATCATCGTCTCCTCACCGTTGGAGATGATCTTCGCCTCCCCGGTGATGATGGAGCTTCGGATGGGGTCGGATGTGGGGTCTTGGGCCATGACCACCGTCTCGGGGTCCTCGTCCTGATCACCCATCAGGTAGGTGAGTCTCAGCGGCGTGGAGGCGTACACGTCGAGCAGCGCCTGGATGTCGCCGCCAACCGTTCCAGAGCCGCCTGCCGCCGTGGTGTCGGTCGCGCCGCCTGCCGCCGTGGTGGCGGTGCCGCTGTCTGCGGCCGTCGTAGCCGCCCCGGCGCCGGTCGTGGTGGTGGCGTCGTCGTCTCCGCAAGCGGCGACGACGAGGACTAGGGCGAGGGCGATCGAGAAGCGGCGCATGAGTTCACTCCGTTGGTCGTCGGCGACAGCCGAGCGTAACCCAAGGCCCGGGCTGCACCCGCCATTTCCGGCCTCAGGCCCGCCGGGTACCTGATGCGCTCGGCGTGTCCGGAGTGTGGCACTGGTTACGCTGCTGCTCCTGGCCGTCTTGGGCGACGCCGGGCCGGTAGCTCAACCAGGCAGAGCAGCGGGCTTTTAACCCGAAGGTTGTGGGTTCGATTCCCACCCGGCCCACCAGCGGTTTCGCTCCTCTCGGCCCGATCCCTGCCCGGGATCGGGCCTCGTCACAGGTGTCGTCATCGAGGGTTGCGTCCCGGCGTTTGGTGTTCGGGTCGCCGCTTGGGGTCGTTGTGGGGGGCTGTGGCGGGGCGATAGAAGACGGTTCGATTCCCACCCGGCCCACCAGCGGTTTCGCTCCTCTCGGCCCGATCCCTGCCCGGGATCGGGCCTCGTCACAGGTGTCGTCATCGAGGGTTGCGTCCCGGCGTTTGGTGTTCGGGTCGCCGCTTGGGGTCGTTGTGGGGGGCTGTGGCGGGGCGATAGAAGACGGTTCGATTCCCACCCGGCCCACTTCGTTCCTCCCCCCGCAGGGGGGAGTACCCCGGAGGGGGGAGGGGGGCAGACCCTGACCGACCTTTGTCGCGTGTTGCCACCGCGCTCCGTCACACCACCAACCGTGCCACGGCTCGGAGCGACCGCGGCTCCGCCGCCGCCTCCCATGGTCGAGCCACCACCTGCCAGGCGAGGGCGAGTGCCCATGCTGGCAGCGAGACGTCGGCCCGGACGGTGAGCCGGTTGTACGACCAGGGGGTCCCGGAGATCGTGGCCACCGGAAAGGCACCGACACGGAGCGACCAACGGCGAGGCCTCGGCTCGCTCACCAGATCGAAGCCGTACCCGGATCCCGAGATCTCCCAACGGCGGCCCCACCACGACCTCCGCACGATCCTGCCCAGCTCTCGGCCGTCCTCGAGGAACACCACCGTCCCCCAGCCTTCGGGACGCATCTCGACGGGCACTGCGCCGATCCGCCCCTGGGACAGGTGGCGGGAAGGGAGGCGAACGAAGGTGCCGATCACCTCTCCTGCGATCAGATCCCAGCGGTTGGAGAGGAACCGGGAGGCGAACCGGGCGTCGCCCATGATCATGGGATGCCTGCGCACCGTCATCCTCCGAATGTAGCCAGGTCGGGCCGCCCCGAGAGGCGACGAATCACTCCGCCGGCCTGCCCGGCGACGTCGGCTGATGAAGCACGTACCAGGCAGCCCATGCCCACACCGCCGCCAGGATCCCCCGGGCGACGGGATGGGGCAGCACCCACACCATCGAGTATCCGAAGGCCAGGCTCATCGCCGCCACCGCCACGACCTTGGTGCGAAGCGGGATCCCCCGGCCGTCGTAGAAATCGGAGATGAAGCGGCCGAAGCGGCGGTGGTTCACCAGCCAGGAGTGGACCCGGTTCGAGGACCGGGCCAGGAGGTAGGCGGCGAGAAGCAGTGGCCCCGTGGTGGGGATCAAGGGAAGGAACGCCCCGGCGACCCCGATGCCCAGGAACCCGACCCCCAGTACGAAGTACACCGGTCGCAGCCATCTACGGATCTCGGCCTCGTGTCCCTTCACGACGGCCGAGGGTATCGGCGCCTTTTTCGACGGGGATTCGGCATAAGCCACTCAGGCGGCTTCGGGCAGAGGCTCCATCGAGAGTCGGACCAGGAAGAACTGGACCACTGGCCCCACGCCCAGGCTGAAGAGGACGGTTCCCACACCGACGGTGCCGCCGAGGAGCCACCCGGCGGCGAGGACGGTCACCTCGATGAATGTGCGTACCACTCCCACGGACACTCCCCGCCGGGCCAGGCCGGTCATGAGACCGTCGCGGGGACCCGGTCCCATTCCGGCCCCTATGTAGAAGCCGGAGCCGGACCCGATCAGCAGCAGGCCCGCCACCAGGAACCCCCAACGCAGGACCATCGCCTCCGGCTGCCGCAACCAGAGCAGGGTGAGGTCGATGGCCACTCCTATCAGGACGGCATTGAGCAAAGTGCCCACGCCGACGCGTTCGCGCAGCGGGATCCACAACAGCAGGACCAGGAGCCCGGTGATGATCCCGACGGTTCCCAGCGGAATCGGGACATGGCGTGAGATCCCCTGGTGGAGCACCTCCCACGGCGGCAGGCCCAGCCCTGAGGCGACCATCAGGGCCAGACCCAGGCCGAACTCGACGAGACCGAGAAACAGGCGCGGAAGGCGCCGGGCGAGTTCGTGTCGATCGGGGAACGGAAGCACGGGTGGATGCTACGACGACACTCGCCGGACCCCGCCCGACGCCGACGGCGTACGCTTCCCGGGTGCGACTGCACCTGATCGACGGCACATACGAGCTGTTCCGCTCCCACTTCGGAGCGCCGTCCCGCACCTCACCCACCGGCCAGCAGGTGGCCGCCGTCCACGGGATCATGTCCAGCACACTCGCCCTGATCGATGGCGGAGCGACCCACCTCGCGGCCGCCTTCGACACGGTGGTCCGGTCCTTTCGCAACGACCTCTATCCCGGTTACAAGACCGAGTCGGGCGTCCCGGAGGAACTGCTCGCCCAGTTCCCCCTGGCCGAGGAGGGGCTCGAGGCCATGGGCGTGGTGGTGTGGCGGATGGAGGAGTACGAGGCCGACGACGCCATCGCCACCGCGGTTCGTCTCTTCGGTGACGCCTTCGAACAGGTGGTGATGATGTCGCCCGACAAGGACCTGACCCAGTGCGTCGTCGGATCGCGGGTGGTCTCGTTCGACCGGCGCCGGGGCGCCTTCGTCGACGAGGCGGGCGTGATCGAGAAGTTCGGGGTGCCTCCCGGATCCATTCCCGACTACCTGGGCCTGGTGGGCGACGCCTCGGACGGGTTTCCCGGCGTGCCCGGCTGGGGTGCCAAGTCGGCCGCCGCGGTCCTCTCCCGATACCGGCACATCGAGCAGATCCCGCTCGAACCCGAGCGCTGGGAGGTCGAGGTGCGGGGGGCGCAGCGGCTCGCCGCGGCGCTACGCGCCAACCTGGCCGATGCCCTCGTCTTCAGGTTTCTCGCCCGCCTGCGCGACGACGTGCCCCTCGACACCACCCTCACCGACCTCGAGTGGCAGGGGGTGCCGCGATCAGCCTTCCTCGCCTTCTGCGAGCGGATGGGGTTCGAGTCGCTCGCTGGGAGGCCGCAGCGATGGCTCGACTGAACCTTTCGACGGTCTAGGGTCGAGGCCATGAAGTTCGGAGCATTCGTCCCCCAGGGTTGGCGCATGGATCTTGTCGGGATTCCCGTGGCCGAGCAGTGGCCGGTCATGCTCGCAGCGGCGAAGCGGATCGAAGATCTCGGATACCACACCGCGTGGGTGTACGACCACTTCCACACGGTCCCCGAGCCCACTCAGGAGTCCACCTTCGAGTGCTGGACCCTCATGGCAGCACTGGCGGCCACGACGCAGCGGGTGAGGCTCGGTCAGATGTGCACGTGCAACTCGTACCGCAACCCGGCATACATGGCCAAGGTGGCGTCGAGCGTCGACGTGATCTCCGGCGGTCGCCTCGAGTTCGCCATCGGGGCCGGCTGGTACGAACACGAGTACCTGGCTTATGGGTACGGGTTTCCCTCGGCGGGCACCCGAATCGCCCAGCTGGCCGAGGCCGTCGAGATCATCAAGCGGATGTGGACCGAGGACGAGGCGACCTTCGAGGGCCGGCACTACTCGGTGCACGGTGCGATCAACCGTCCGCGGCCCATCCAGGAGCCGCACCCGCCCCTCTGGGTCGCCGGCGGGGGCGAGCGCAAGACGCTGCGGGTCGTCGCCGAGCACGCCGACTTCTCCAACTTCGCCGGCACCCCCGAGGCCTTCAGAGAGAAGAGCGCCATCCTCGACAGGCACTGCGAGGAGGTGGGCCGAGATCCCGCCGAGATCGGGCGGACGATCCACTTGCTGATCACGGTGGCGCCCGATGAGGCGACCCTCCAACCGGTGCTGGAGCGCGTCGCGTCCCAGGCGGGAAGGCCGGTCGAGGCCTATCTGCGCAGCAGCCAGGTCGTGGCGGGCACGCCACAGCAGGTGATCGACCGGCTCGGCGAGTACGCCGATGCCGGGTGTGTCGATGTGACCGGATACTTCGGCGACGCCGTCTGGGGTGAGTCCCTGGATGTGTTCGCCTCCGAGGTCGCTCCCGCACTCCGGTAGTGCCGGCGTCGGTCGGGGAGATCGATGCCGACCCCGGGCCAGTCCTCCGCCCCAGGGAGTGGCGACTACACTCGCCCGCCGTGAGCGCCATCGCGATTCGGGGACTGGTCAAGACCTACGGGGAGGTCGAGGCGGTGCGCGGCATCGACCTCTCGGTGGCAGCGGGCGAGGTGTTCGCCCTGCTTGGGCCCAACGGCGCCGGCAAGACCACCACGGTGGAGATCTTGGAGGGCCATCGGGATCGCACCGAGGGGGAGGTCGAGGTGCTGGGGCACGACCCGGGACGCGCCGGGCGGGAGTTCCGGGAGCGGATTGGGATCGTCCTGCAGACCTCGGGGATCGATGGCGAGCTGTCGGTGCGCGAGACCCTGCAGATGTACGGAGCCATGTATCCGCGGCGCCGCAAGGTGGACGAGGTGATCGAGATCGTCGGGCTCGGCGAGAAGGCCGACGCCTGGGTGAAGACCCTCTCCGGGGGCCAGAAGCGTCGCGTCGACCTCGCTCTGGGCATCATCGGCGATCCCGACCTCATCTTCCTCGACGAGCCCACCACCGGATTCGACCCGTCTGCCAGGCGTCGATCCTGGGAGCTGGTCGACAACCTGCGGTCCCTGGGAAAGACCATCCTGCTCACCACCCACTACATGGACGAGGCGCAGAACCTGGCGGACCGGGTGGCGGTGATCGCAGGGGGCAGGATCGTGGCCGAGGGCGCTCCCGACACCCTCGGTGGTCGCCAGGAAGCCCATACCCGGGTGTCGTTTAGAGCCATCCCCGGTTCCACTCCCCCCGCACCCTTCGATGTCCCGCCAGGCAGTGATGGCATGGTGCATGCGGGAGTGGTCGACCCGACGCGAGCCCTGCACGAGCTCACCGATTGGGCGCTGCGGCAGGGGGTGGTGCTCGATTCGCTGGCGGTGACGCGACCGTCGCTCGAGGACGTCTACCTGCAGCTCACCGGCGAGGGCGACCATGGTTGAGGGTCGGGTCTCCACAAGGGTGCTGGCCTGGCAGCAGGTCCGCTACCAGAACCGGCTCTTCTGGCGTACGCCCCTGGCCGCCTTCTTCACCCTCGCCTTCCCGCTCATGTTCCTGCTGCTGTTCGCCACCCTGTTCGGTACGGAGAAGATAGAGATCCCCGGTCGGGGCACCTTCTCGGTGGCTCAGTTCTACGCCCCGGCGCTGGCCGTGTTCGCCGCCGCCACCGCCACCTACACCAACATAGGGATTCAGACCGCCATCGCTCGGGACCAGGGAATCCTCAAGCGGTTCCGGGGAACCCCGCTTCCCTCCTGGACCTACATGGCGGGACGGATCGGGTCGGGCGTATGGATCGCCTTCCTGGCGGTGGCGATCATGGTCGGCGTCGGCGTGCTCGCCTACGACCTGACCCTGGACCCCGCCAAGCTTCCCGCCCTGCTGCTCACCTTTGCCGTGGGCGCAGCCTGCTTCGCCGCCCTCGGGCTGGCCCTGGCTGCGGTTGCTCCCAACGGCGACTCCGCCCCGGCGATCGCCAACGCCACGATCCTCCCGCTGGCGTTCGTCTCCGACGTGTTCATCGCCATGGGGGATCCCCCACAGTGGCTGACCATCCTCGGCAACATCTTTCCCTTGAAGCACTTCGTGCGGGCGTTCCAGGACGCCTTTCAGCCCACGGTCGATCCGCCTGCCTTCGCCTGGGACCACCTGGCGGTGATGGCCGCCTGGGGGGTTGCTGGGGCGCTGTTCGCCATCCGCTTCTTCACCTGGGAGCCGAGGGAGTCCTCAGGCGGCCGGCGGCTCCGGCGACGCAAGATCGCCGCCGGGTGACATGCGGTCCGTATCCGGTTGGAGTCGGGGTCACCGGCGGATAGCGTGGCGCCGCACGCTTCTCACGGGGGAGTCAGATGTCTGAGTACGCCGCCAGGGTGGAGAACGCCACCAAGGTCTACGGAGAGGGCAACGCCGCCGTCCGGGCTCTGGACGGCATCAGCGTCGCCTTCGAGCAGGGGAGGTTCACGGCGATCATGGGGCCCTCCGGCTCGGGCAAGTCAACCCTCCTGCACTGCGTCGCCGGGCTCGATGACCTCACCGACGGCTCGGCGTACATCGGCGACGTCCGCCTCGGCGACCTCTCGGATCGCCAGCTCACCATGCTGCGTCGTGAGAGCGTCGGCTTCATCTTCCAGGCCTTCAACCTGATCCCCACGCTCGATGCTTCGGAGAACATCACGCTGCCGGTGGACATCGCCGGGAGGCGGGCCGACCCGGCGTGGTTCGACACCGTGGTCGACACCATCGGGCTGCGTGACCGGCTGTCTCACCGTCCCTCCGAGCTCTCGGGTGGTCAGCAACAGCGGGTGGCGGCGGCACGTGCCCTGGTCTCCCGTCCCGAGATCGTGTTCGCCGACGAGCCATCGGGGAACCTCGACTCCCGATCGGGTGCCGAACTGCTCGGGTTCATGCGCCAGGCCGTCGACGAGTTCGGCCAGACGATCGTCATGGTGACCCATGACCCGATGGCGGCCGCCTACGCCGACCGCGTGGTGTTCCTCGCCGACGGTCGCGCTGTCGGTGAGCTCCGCCAGCCAACAGCCGAGGGGATCCTGGAGCACCTCAAGTCGATGGCGGGCTGAGCGGTGGCGATGATCGGACTCGGGCTGAAGAGCGTCCTGGCGCACAAGGTGCGGCTGGCGATGACCGCCCTGGCGATAGTGCTCGGCGTCGCCTTCGTCGCCGGCACGTACGTGTTCACCGACAGCATCAAGGCGTCCTTCGACAGCCTCTTCTCCGACGTCGACCAGGGCGTCGACCTCTACGTGCGCGGCGTGACAGAGTTCGGATTCTCCATCCCCATGATCGACGAGGGCCTGGTCGCAGAGGTGGCGGCGGTTCCGGGCGTGCAGCGGGCGGTGCCATCGGTCGACGGCCTCGCTCAGCTGGTGGGGAAGGACGGCAAGCCGATCGGTGGCAACGGCCCTCCGACGCTCGGATTCTCCTATCTGCCGGAGGGGGAGGGTCTCACGCCGGTGGCGTTGCGCGAGGGGGACTGGCCCCGGGACTCCGGCGACCTGGTCATCGACTCCTTCGCCGCCGATGCGAACGGAATAGTCGTCGGGGACGAGATCGAGGTGATCGTTCCCGCAGGGGTGGAAACGTTCACGGTCACCGGGATCGTCACCTTCGGAGACGCCGACAACCTCCTGGGTGCGACGCTGGCCATCTTCGAGTTCGAGACCGCCCAGCGACTCTTCGACGCCACCGACCTGGTGACCTCGATCGCCGTGGTCATCGAAGAGGGGTTCGATGGCGATGCCGTCGGGCTGTCCATCGCCGCCCTGCTGCCAGAGCGGGTCGAGGTGGTGACCGGCGAGCAGCAGACTGCCGACAACCTGGAGGAGGTCAACGAGGGGCTCGGGTTCCTCAACACGATCCTCCTGGTGATCGCAGGCGTGGCGGTGTTCGTCGGCGCCTTCCTGATCCAGAACACCTTCCGGATCATCGTGGCGCAGCGGACCAAGGAGCTGGCGATGCTCCGCGCCGTGGGCGCCACCGGTCGCCAGGTCACCGGGATGGTCGGGATCGAGGCGCTGGCGGTCGGCGTCGTCGCCTCGGCAGTCGGAATCCTCGTGGGGGTGCTCATCGCCATCGGGCTCAGGGGAGCGTTCTCCAGCTTCGGTTTCGGGATTCCGGCGTCAGGCCTGCTGGTCAAGCCCCGCACCATCGTCGTCGGGATGACGGTCGGAGTGGTGGTCACCGTCGTGGCCGCCCTGCTCCCCGCCTGGAAGGCTTCCCGGGTGCCGCCGGTTGCGGCCCTGCGCGAAGTTGCCGCACCACCCCGCTCGCTCGGGCGGCGCATCGTCGCCGGGATGCTGGCCACCGCCCTCGGTGCCGCGTTGCTCCTCGTCGGCCTGATCGCCAAGCCGGGGAACGCCATCACCCTCGTGGGGGTCGGCGCCCTGGTGGTGTTCATTGGGGTCTCGATGCTGGCTCCGCTGGTGGCGCGGCAGTTCGCCCGGTTCGTGGCGGCTCCCCTGGCGAAGCGCTCCCTGGTCGCACGCCTGGCCCAGGAGAACGTGATGCGCCAGCCTCGCCGGACGGCGGCGACCGCATCGGCCCTGATGATCGGTGTCGCCCTGGTGAGCGTCATCGCCGTGTTCTCCGCCTCGGCCAAGGCCGGCGTGTCCCAGGTGTTCGAGGAGGATTTCGCCACCGATTTCCAGATCAGGCTCGAGGGGTTCTCCGATCCCAGGATCACGGGCATGCCGCCGACCCTCGTCGACGAGCTGCGGCTGCTCCCCGAGCTGGGTCTCGTCGTGCGGGACCGGGTGGGCGAGTTCCGGTGGGATGAGACGTCCGCCGAGACGTTCCTCCTCGCCGTCGACGGGCCGTTTCACGAGGTGGTCAACATCGAGATGGCCGAAGGTTCTGCAGCCGACCTGGGACCGGGCCGGGCACTGATCGCCCTGGCCGATGCCGAGCGGCTCGGTGTGGGCGTCGGCGACACGGTCACGTTCCAGGTGACCTCCCTCGAGAAGGTCGAGGTGGAGGTGGCGGGTGTGTTCGACGACGAGGCGCTCGGGGTTCCGCTGATCATCGACATGACCACCTACGAGCAGGTGATCTCGTTCCGGCTCGATCGGTTCGTCTACATCCAGGTGGCCGAAGGCGTCGACCCGGCTGCGGCCAGAGCCGCCATCGAGACCGTCACCGATCGCTACCCGAACGCCGATCTCACCGACACCGAGGAGCTGATCGGGGACATCGAGTCCCAGATCGACGGGCTGCTCAATCTGCTGGTGGTCCTGCTCGGGTTTGCCATCGTGATCGCCCTCCTCGGGATCGTGAACACCCTGGCCCTCTCCATCTCGGAGCGGAAGCGCGAGATCGGCCTGCTGCGGGCGGTGGGCATGTCGCGTCGTCAGGTGAAGCGCACCATTCGAATCGAGGCGATCCTCATCGCCCTGTTCGGAGGGCTGCTCGGCCTGGTCGTGGGGGCGATCCTCGGAGCGGCCGTGGTGCTGGCCGTCGGCCAGGGACTGAAGCTGACCCTTCCCGCCGGCCAGATGTTCGGTTACCTGGTGGCCGCCGCCCTGGTAGGGGTGCTGGCGGCGATGGTCCCGGCCCGACGCGGTGCCAGAATGGACATCCTCGAGGCGATCTCCTACGAGTAGCCGCCGGCGTCTGAGCCGTTTCGCCACCGGGCTGGCTTAACCTCGACGCCATGTGCGGCCGTTTCGTCCAGGCCCAGAGCCCCCGGGCCTACGCATCCCACTTCGGTGCCGAGGTGGCCGGCGAGGACTCGCCTTCGCCGTCGTGGAACGTGGCGCCAACCCGAAAGGTCGGTGTCGTCCTGGAGCGTGACGGGCGTCGGCTGTTCGCACCACTGCGTTGGGGCCTCATCCCCGGCTACGCCAAGGACCCGTCGATCGGCTCGCGCCTCATCAACGCCCGTGCCGAGACCCTCGCCGAGAAGCCGACCTTCAAGGGGGCGTTGCGGACCCGACGCTGCATGGTGCCAGCCGATGGCTTCTACGAGTGGGAGAGGCGAGAGACCGGCGGAAAGCTGCCCCACTACGTGCACTCGGCCGACGGGACCCCGCTTGCGCTCGCCGGCTTGTGGGGAAGGTGGCGGGCGCCCGATGGGGAGCTCATCGATTCCTTCACCATCGTCACCACCCGTCCCAACGCCGTCCTGGCTCCGATCCACGATCGCATGCCGGCGATTCTCCCGCCGGAGAACTGGGAGGCCTGGCTGGACCCCGGCTTCGACGACGTCGAGGCCCTCACCGCAATGCTGGCGCCTGCAACCGAGGGATCCCTCACCGAGCACCCAGTCTCCACGCTGGTGAATCGCGTCGAGAACGACTTCCCCCGGTGCGTCGCTCCGCTGGAGTGATCAGCGCCGGAACGGCACCGAGTGCTCCCAGTCGGCTAGCAGGGTGCGCAGGGCGGTGACGAAGGAGAGCGGCTGATCGAGGATGAGGTGGTGGTGCGCCTCGGGGATGGTCACCACGGGGGAGACCCGACCCATGAGCTCGTACATGTACTCGGCGGTGTCCTGGGGGACCACCACCGAGTGCTCGCCGCGCAGCAGCGCCACCCGGCATCGAACCGCTGCCAGCTGCTCGTTCATCGCCACCAGGGAGTGCGAGAAGAGGTGGTGGTCGAACTTCCAGGTCCAGCCGGCCGCGGTCTCTCGTAGCGAGTTGCGGGCGACGTGGTCCAGCACCCACGGGTCGGGCTCCGGCTGCGGCGGGATCAGGTGAAAGTGGGTGAGGGCGGTCTCCAGGTCGGGGTAGGTTCCCGGGGCCCGGAAGGCGCCGCCTCGGCTGCCCTCCTCCGACTCGGGGTCTGGCTTGCGCACAGGGGCGTCCAGGATCACCGCTCCGGCAAGCAGGTCGCCGTAGGTGGCGGCGGTCTGGATCGTGACCAGCCCCCCGAGGGAGTGGCCGACCAGCACCGGTGGTCCCGGGAAGCGCATCTCCTCGCATACCGCCATCACCTCACGTGCCCACTGCGGATGGGAGTAGCGCTCCCTGCGTCCACTCTCGCCGTGACCGCTCAGGTCAATGGCGACCACGTGGTGCTCGTCGGTGAACATCGGCGCCAGGTGAGCCCACCACTCTGCGTGGGCGGCTCCGCCGTGGACCAGAACCAGCCCGGGACGGTCGGGCTCTCCCCACTCGATGAGGTTGATCCGGCAGCCGTCGACCTCCACCTGGCGCCGACGGCGGTCGGCACCCAGGGCACGCTTGAACCAATCAGGCGCCGGCATCTGCCACCTCCAACTGGGCCCAGGCACGGGCGAAAGCACCCGCGAGCACCTCGGGAGAGTAGGGGCCGCCCGCTGCTGCCGCCTCCTGTGGCGACATGCCCTCGGCGTGTCGCTCCCGGGCCAGCCTGGCCACGACACGCAGCTCCTCCTGCTGGGTGGCGACGAACTCGGCGTCGACGGTGTCGCCATGTCCGGGCACGACCACCCCGCCGCCCAGAGAGACCACCGCATCCAGCGACGATGGCCAGTCGAGAGGGAAGGAGTCGCCGAATGCAGGGGGGGCTCCCTCTTCGATCAGGTCGCCGGCGAAGAGGACGTCCTTGCCGGTGAGCGAGATCACGATGTCGTTGTTCGTGTGACCGCGGCCCGGATGCAGCATCTCGACGGGGACACCGCCCAGCGAGACCGTGGCCCGGCTGGAGAAGGTGAATGCGGGCGGTGTCACCACGACCTCGTCCATCGCCTCGGCCAGGTCGGGAGCGAGGCGCTTCACCTCCTGGCGCATCTGTTCGCCATGCTCGACGAGGGTGGCGGCACAACGCTCGTGGCCCCAGATGGCGGCATCGGGGAACACCTGGTTGCCGAAGGTGTGGTCCCAGTGGTGGTGGGTGTTGATCACCCATCGAACCGGCAGCCGGCTGATCTGGCGCAGGCTGGCTGCCAGGTCCCGTCCCTGGGCGCGGTTGGCCCGGGTGTCCACGATCAGCATCCCACCGTCGCAGACGACGGCCCCGACGTTCAGGTCCAGGGAGCGATGCCGCCGCACCCACACCCGGTCGGCGATCTCACGCCACTTCTCCGTCATGGGCCAAGGGTATCGGCGGGCGAGGCACCCCCGTCCAGGAGCCGTCGCAGGCGGGGTTACGATCGCCCGGTGATCCTGGCCGTGATCCTCCTCGTCTCCGGATTGGTCGCCCTCACCCTCGGCGCCGACCGCTTCGTGCTCGCCGCCGGCCGGCTGGCCCGGATCTGGGGACTGTCACCGGTTCTGATCGGTGCTCTGGTCATCGGGCTGGGGACGTCGGCACCCGAGATGCTGGTCTCGGCGCTGGCGGCGGGGCGGGGCGAGATCGACATCGCCATGGGCAACGTCGTCGGGTCGAACGTGGCCAACATGACCCTGGTGCTCGGCGCCGCTGCCCTCATCGCTCCGGTGTCCTCACGGGTCCACACCATCCGGCGCGAGGGCTTCGCCATGGCGGGCGGCCTGCTGCTGTTGAGCGTCCTGCTTTGGAACCTGGAGCTGGTGCGGTGGGAGGCGGCGATCCTGATCGCGGGGATGTTGGCGGTGGGCGTGGTCCTGGTCGCATGGGCCCGTGACGACGCCGCCAAGGGGCGGCTTCCCGAGGAGCATCGTGTCCCCTGGCGGGGTTCGGTGCGCCTGGAGGCGCTGATCGGAGTGGCGACACTTGGGATCACCCTGCTCGGGGCCGACCTTCTGGTGCGGGGGGCATCGGACCTGGCTCACCGGGCCGGGATATCGGCCGCCTTCATCGGGCTGGTGATCGTCTCGGTGGGAACCTCCCTTCCCGAGTTGGCCACCGCCCTGGCGGCGGCGCGCCGTTCCGAGTCCGACCTGGTGCTGGGCAACGTCCTTGGCTCCAACCTGTTCAACTCGCTCGCCGTGGCCGGCACCGCCGGGATGGTCGGTCCGGGCGTGGTCGACGCCACCTTCCGCAACGCCCTCGGGTTCATGGTCGTCACCGGCATCATCGCCGGCATCTTCGCCCGCACCGGTCGCATCGAGCGATGGGAGGGCCTGGTCTTGCTGGCGGTGTTCCTCGGGTTCGTGGTTCTCGTGGCGTGAGGGAGTCGGCCTCCTCACCGATCGGCCGCGAAACCGTACCCTTGCGGTTGCGATGACCGATTACGAGCGGCTGTCCTTCCTGGACAACACCTTCCTCGCCATGGAAGGGCCCACCAATCCGATGCACGTGGGTGCCACCCTGTCGTTCGCCCCGGGTGGTCTCGCCACCGCCGACGGAGGGGTGGACATCGACTCCGTCCGGGCGTTCATCGGCAACCGACTCCAGTACGTCCCGCGCTACCGGCAGCGGTTGGAGTGGATTCCCATCGAGCGCCATCCGGTCTGGGTGGACGACGCCCACTTCGACCTCACCTACCACGTGCGCCACACCGCCCTGCCCCGTCCCGGCACCGAGGAGCAGCTGCGGATGCTGGCCGGACGCATCCTCAGCCAGCGCCTCGATCGGAACCGTCCCCTGTGGGAGGTGTGGGTGGTGGAGGGCCTCGCCGACGGGGGCTTCGCCCTGGTGAGCAAGGTTCATCACTGCATGATCGACGGCCTTTCGGGGGTCGACCTGCTCAAGGTGCTGCTGGCGCCGTTCCCATCCGACGACCTCGGGGAGCCCGACGACTTCAGGCCGCGACCGGCTCCGACGCCGGCACGGCTGCTCGGCGAGGAGTTGGGGCGTCGCATGCGGAGTTCCCGCGAGGCGGTGCGCGAGGCGCGGCGCTTCGCCCGGGAGTCACGACTCCTCGGTGACGAGGCGAGACAGCGCATCGGCTCCATGGTGCAGTCGGCCCGCTCGGGGTGGCTCACCCGAGCCTCCGAGACCCCGCTCAACCCGCACATCGGACCGAACCGCCGGGTCGACTTCCTGGTCACCGACCTCGAGGAGGTGAAGAAGGTCAAGAACGCCCTGGGCGGAACGGTCAACGACACGGTGATCGCCGCCGTGTCCGGGGCGGTGCGATCGTTCCTGGTCGAGGAGAGGGGTTTCGACGTCGAGGGGATCGACTTCCGGGCGATGGTTCCGGTGTCGACCAGAGACGGGTCCGGCGCGGACCTCCCCGGCAACGCCGTCACCATGTGGCTGGTGCCGCTTCCCATCGACCTCGCCGGAGCCCGGGAGCGCCACGCCGCAGTCGTGGAGCGCACCACCCATCTCAAGGTCACCGATCAGGCCACCGGGGCCGCCCTGCTCACGCAGTCGGCGTCGTTCACGCCGTCGACGCTGCTGTCCCTGGCCGCCCGAGTGGCGGCGGCCACGATCCGGCCGTTCAACCTGACCGTCACCAACGTGCCCGGACCCCAGGTTCCGTTGCACCTGCTCTCTGCTCGACTGCGTCGGATCTTCCCGATGGTCCCCCTCTGGGTGAACCACGGACTCGGTGTGGCGCTGTTCTCTTACGACGGGACCCTCAACTGGGGGCTGGTGTCGGACTTCGACTCGGTACCCGACATCGACCGGTTTGCCGGCCACCTGCGGCGGGCACTCGACGAGCTGTTGGAAGCGGCAGGCTGAGCGACGCTCACCAGGAGCGATCGCCGATGGCGTACAGCCAGCCTTCGAGGGTGCCGACCAGGATGACGCCGTTGGGCGCCACCGCCGGGGAGGAGAGGATCGAGTAGGAGTCCTCGGGTCCCCACTGGCAGAACTCGGCCCCGAACTCGGGCGGGAAGGTCCCGGGCCCGCCATGGTCGCCGAGGAAGATTCTCCACTCGACCTGCCCTGTCACCACCGAGACCGCATAGAGGCCGCCGTCGTGGCGGGGAAGCACCACCTGGCCCGAGACCACGACCGGGGAGGGCCAGTGCGGGTAGCAGTACGAGCCGGTGACCGTGTCCCACACGGTGTCCCCGCTGAGGGCGTCGAGGGCGATCAGCCGGTCCGAGTAGGCCTCGCCGTAGACCAGGAGGTCGCCGACGTGGGCCGGCGAGGATCGGATGTTCCCCCAGTCGTTCTTGAGGCCGGCGGCATCGCGTGCCCGCCACACCTCATCGCCGGTTGCCTTGTCGAGGGCGGCGATGGCGGGCTCGGCGAACAGGTCCTCGCGCAGCAGGGTGATCACCACCAGGTCGCCGACGATGGTCGGTGCGGCGTAGATGCGGGCCAGCGCCCCGGCGGTGTCCTGGCTGCGCACCTCGCGGCGCCACACGATCTCGCCCGAGAGGTCGAACGCCACCACGTCGCGGTTCTCACCGGCCACGACGATGATCTCGCCATCCGTGCTGGCTCCGCCCCGGACCGCACCGTCCACCTGCTTCTGCCACAGGCGCGTGCCGGTGCGAATCTCGTAGGCGGTGACGTATCCGTCGGCATCGCCCACGACCACCATGTCGTCGATGACCAGGGGGTGGCCGAACACCGCCACCCCGAGCTGCTCCTCCCAAACCAGTTCCATGTCGGATGCCGACAGGCCCCAGACCCGACCCTCGTCTCCGGTGGCGACGACGATCCCGTTGCCGAAGGCCACACCGTTGACGTCATGGGTGGCCTGGAAGTAGGCCTTGCGCTCTCCCGTGCCGAGGTCGATGGCGTACACCCCGTCGAGACGGTCCGGGACTCCCTGGAGGACGCCCGCGCTCCCCACGTAGACGGTGTTGTTGGCCACGATCGGACTGTTCAGCCACCCGCTGATCCCCACCTCCTGGCTCCACATGATCTTGGGCGTGGTGATCGTCGGAGCGTCCGTGCACCCCTCTCTGGAGCCCGAGCCCTGGAAAGTGGGCCACTGCTCGGGCGTGGTCTCGCACTCGATGGATACTCCGGCGAGGAGGAGCCCGGCATCGTCCACTGCGACGCCCGCCGGCAGCAGGAGCGTGGGGATGGTGGCGTCTTCCAGCGTGAGCACCCTTCCCACGTCGTCGTCGGCGTCGCGAAACCCCCACCAGTAGATGGACACCGCCAGGAAGGCGACGATCACCAGGGGCAGCACGAGGCGCCCGATCCCGATGTCGCCCTCGAACCCGGCCACGGATCCGCGGGTGCGCCCGCCGTCGGTGAGGAAGCTGGCGTAGTGGTGTCGTCGAGCCATCGGGAAAAAGGTTAGGGGCACCTGGGGCAATCGGATCTGAGGGATCCGGCGAGTACGCTGATCGGCATGGACGTCTCAGAGGAGCGCATCGCCCTCTTCATGGACTTCGAGAACCTGGCGATCGGAGCCCGCGAGGACCTCGGCGGCGCCCGTTTCGAGATGAAGCCGGTTTCGGATGCGCTTGCCGAGCGGGGGCGTGTCGTCGTGCGGCGTGCCTACGCCGACTGGAACCTCTTCGAGGACTCTCGGCGCATGCTGGCCGAACACCACGTCGAGATGATCGAGATCCCGCAGCGGATGGGAGCGAGCCGCAAGAACGCCGCCGACATCAAGATGGCGGTGGACGCCATCGAGCTCTGCTTCGAGCGGGATTACATCACGACGTATGTGATCGCCACCGGGGACAGCGACTTCACCCCGCTGGTCCACAAGCTGCGTGAGCTGAACCGGAGGGTGGTGGGGATCGGCCTGCGGGCCTCCACATCGGCGATGCTTCCCCCGGCCTGCGACGAGTTCCTCTTCTACGAGACCCTGGACGGTGTCGAGTTGCCGCAGCGGGCCGCCCGCAAGCCGCGCCGAGAGGCGGCGCCCGCCCAGTCGCAGTCGAAGTCCCCCGACGTCGGGGCCGACCTGGAGCGCCTGGTCACCCAGACCCTCTCCGGCCTGCAGCGGTCGGGGAGTGGCGTGGTACTCGCCTCGAGCCTGAAGCGCGCCCTGTTGCGCAAGGACCCGACCTTCTCCGAGGCGGATCACGGATTCCGCACCTTCGGCGAGTTGTTGCGTCACCTCGCCGACCGGGGCGTGGTGGACCTGGCCGAGAGCGGGGCGCGCGGCGATCCCGAGGTCACCTTCAAGGCGTCGGGGGGTCAGGACGAGCACGCCTTCGAGTTGTTGCGTCAGGTGGTGGCCAAGGGGAAGGGCCCGGCGGCACTCTCCGGGCTCAAGGATCGGATCCGCAAGATCGAGCCGGCGTTCTCCGAGAAGGACTACGGCTACGGCGGATTCCTGCAGTTCTCCAAGGCGGCGGCGGCCAGGGGCGTGGTCGAGATGGCCTGGTCCGACGACGCCGAGGAGTACCTGCTCACTCTCCCCGAATGAGCCGGCCCATGGCGCTGGTGCGCGCCGTGCCCGATTCCTTCTCCGACTGCGTGACCGCTGCCCCGCCGGTGCCTCCGCTGGACCCGGTCGTGGCGCGAGAGCAGCACCACTGCTACGCGGCGGCACTGGAGGCGGGGGGCTTCGCAGTCGTCACGATCCCTGGCGACGAGGCCCATCCCGACTCGCCGTTCATCGAGGACACGGCGGTGATCATCGACGATGCCGCCCTCCTCACCCACCCGGGCAACCCCTCCCGACGCGGAGAGGTGGCCGGCACCCAGGAGGCTCTGGCCGGCCTGGTCGCCGTGGAGCGGATGCCGGTCGTCGGAACCCTCGACGGTGGCGACGTGCTCCAGGTGGGCCGGACCGTCCTCATCGGGTTGAGCCGCAGGACCGACCAGGCCGGGGCCGACACCCTCGAGGCGTTCGCCCGGGCGCGCCATCGATCGGTGCGGCGGGTTCCGGTGCGCTCGACCCTGCACTTGAAGTCGGGGTTGTCGGCCGTCGACGACGAGACGGTCCTCTGGCATCCGGCGGCCTGCGACCGGGACCTGCTCGACGGCCTGCGGGTGGTCGAGGTGCCGGGAGACGATCCGGAGGCGGCCAACGTGGTCCGGCTTCCCGACGGCGCCGTCCTGGTCGCCGCACACCAGCCTCGCAGTGCCGAGCTGGTCGCCGGCCTGGGGCTGCGACCCGTGGCAGTGGACGTGTCCGAGTTCGCCCGTGCCGATGGCGGCCTCACCTGCCTGTCGCTCCGGATGAGGTCGGTGTACCGGGCATGAGGGTCGTATCCTCCCGACGATGACCGACAGCGAGACGGCGGTACCCGCCGAAGTGATTGAGGAGCCGGAGCCGGACCCGTCTTTCGTGAAGGCGCCCAAGCTGATGCGGATCGCCTCCATGACCAGGGCGATGCTCGACGAGATCCGCCAGGCGCCGCTCGACGACGCCGGCCGGCGGCGTCTCGCCGACATCTTCGACAACTCCATCATGGAGCTTCAGGACGTGCTCAGCCCCGACCTGCGCCAGGAGCTCGACGGGCTGTTCATTCCGTTGGCGGCGGAGACCGTCACCGAAGCCGAGCTTCGAGTGGCTCAGGCTCAGCTGGTGGGATGGCTGGAGGGGCTGTTCGCCGGGATCCAGGCGACCCTTTGGAGCCAGCAGGCGGCGGCCGCCAGCCAATTGGAGCAGATGCGGGTGCGGGCGCTCGAAGCGGGCCGTGCCCGCCCGGGTGACGTGCCCGGGCAGTACCTCTGATGGACCGCCGCCGGCTGCTGCGCCGGCTGCGAACCGTCCCGACAGTCCTCCTGCTCTTCTTGTTGGTGACGATCACGGCGCCGCTGTGGCTGGCGGTCGGGCTGGTGGTCGACCTGTTCCGTCGGATCGGCACCGGCAGGCCGTTCATGGCGGTGAGGATCTTCGCCTTCGGATGGGTGTACCTGGCGGTCGGCGTCGGCGGCCTGGTGCGTCTCCTGTGGGACTGGTTGGTGACCGGCTTCGGCAGGAACGGGGAGGCCCTGTTGGATCGCACCTATCGGATCCAGGAGTGGTGGGCCATCACCCTGTTCGGGGCGGTCCGGCGCATCTTCGGGCTGACCGTTTCCGTGGACGGCCTCGACGATGTCGCTCCGGGCCCCGTGATCGTGATGATGCGCCACGCCTCGATCATCGACACCCTGCTGCCCAACGTGTTCGTGACGACGGGTGCCGGGATCCGACTTCGCTACGTGCTGAAGAAGGAGCTGCTCGCCGACCCCACGCTCGACATCGCCGGGAACCGGCTGATCAACCACTTCGTGGATCGGGCGGGCGACTCGGCCGCCGAGGTGCGAGCGGTCCTCGCCCTGACCGACGGCCTCACGGCGTCCGAGGGGGTGCTCATCTACCCCGAAGGCACCCGGTTCACCGAGGAGAGGCGTCGGCGGATCATCGAGAACCTCGAGGGCCGGGCATCGGAGCTGGCGGCGAAGGCGCGCAGCCTGCGCCGGGTGCTGCCACCGCGGGTCGGAGGCTCGACGGCGTTGCTGGAGAGTGGCCACGACGTCGTGGTCGCCGCCCACACCGGGCTGGAGCCGCTGGCGACCATCCCGGACGCCTGGTCGGGGCGAATCGTCGGCTCGGAGCTGCGTATCCGGCTCCGCCGTTTTCCTGGCGCGTCGATCCCCGAAGGCAGGAGAGGGCGCGTCGATTGGCTCTTCGAGCGATGGGCGGAGGTGGACGCCTGGGTGGGCAGGGCGTGAGCACCGGCGTTTCGCCGGCTGCTCGAGTGGATGGCTGCCAGGCCAGGGACCGCCTGTCTCAGGCGAAGCTCGCCGAGCCGATGTACTCCACCAGCACCCGGTCGTCATCGTCATCGTCAACCGACCAGAGGATGACCCAGGCTTCTCCCGAAGCGTCAAGCATGACACACCACAACGGTGGGTCCTGGAATCTGTGTGCGCGCAGCCACGCTTGGCCGGGGTTCTCCTCGAGAGCATCCAGGATCTCGTCGACGCGGTCGAGCACCTTGTGCCTGCGAGGATCTTCCCTCAAGCGGTCGTATTGGAGGAGGGCAATCTCTGGGCTCAAGAAGACTTCGGCCACAAGCCGACACTACCACAATGCCCCACTACCCTACTACCCAGTTGCCGTATTGTATCTAGTGGGGTAGAGTGCTCGAAGAAAGGGGAACCCGGATGTCAGCCGAAGCCGTAATGGTTGAGCTCGATCAGCGACGCCGACTCAGTCTTGGCAAGATCGGTCATGCGGGTCACAACCGGTACTTGGCGAGCGTCGAGCCCGACGGGACCATCATCTTGAGGCCCGCTGTCGTGATGACCGAACTCGAGGCATCGTTCCTCAGCAACGGCAAGCTCGTCGAGTCGATCCGTCGCCAGCGGAAGGATCCAGGCGCCTACGTGAAGCGACCAAGGTAGGCCGTCCCCCGGCCCGGTGTTCGGGGCGGGCATGTACCCGGGAATCGCCACCCCACGGAGTCCGTTCGGCCGTCAGGGGCCGGTGACCGTCACCGAATCGATCGTCGGCGGGTCGGCGGGGCGATCCTGGGCGTCGGTGGGCAGGGCGGCGATGGCGTCGACCACCTCCATCCCGGAGGTGACCTTCCCGAAGATCGTGTAGGCCTTGGGGAGCCGCAGGTCTCCGAGGCACACGAAGAACTGGGAGCCGTTGGTGTTGGGCCCGGCGTTGGCCATGGCCACGGTGCCCCGGGTGTATCCGCGGGGGTCTTCGAGCTCGTCGCGGAAGGTGTAGCCGGGTCCGCCTCTTCCGGTGCCGGTCGGGTCGCCGGCCTGGATCACGAACCCGGGCACGATCCGATGGAAGATCACGCCGTCGTAGAAGCCGTCGCTGGCGAGAAAGAGAAAGTTGTTGACGGCCCGGGGCGCCTCGGCCGGGAAGAACTCGATGGTGACTTCGCCGAGCGAGGTGTGCAGGGTGGCCGAGTACTCGCCATCGAGGTCGATGGTGAGGTCCGGCGCCGCGGAGTAGGTCTGGGCCATGGGCCGCCTTTCGGATGGGGCGGAGAACCCTAGCCCCCATCTGATGCCGGCTCGCCCACGAATGACAAAATCGTCTTACGCGTCAGTTTGACGCGTAAGGGGTGCCGTCGACGCCGAGGTCGAGCGGATTCGGGCTGCTCAGGCGCCGGGGAAAGCCTCCTGCGGGATGGCGAACACGCTCGCCCCCCCGGCGAGAACGCCCGCACTCCGGCAGGGGACCCCGGTGAGGATTCGCTCGGCGTAGAAGCGAGCGGTGGCTATCCGGCCCTCCAGGAAACCCTCCGGGTAGCCATCGGGCCCGGTGGCGGCGGCGATGGCACCTCGCAGCAGCATCCATCCGCCGAAGGTGTCACCGACCATGTCCAGGAAGTCGGTGGCTCCGGCCAGGGAGTCGATTCGTTCCATCGCCTGCAGGCGGTCTGCGGTGTCGGCCACGGCGTCGAGCGCGTATAGAAGTTGTGCCGCTACGTCGGAGAGGCGCTCGGGAGCCGCCTTCGCCTCAGCCCGGGCCTCCTCGATCAACTCCCGGAATGCGTCGCCGCCGCGCAGCGGGAGCTTCCGGGCGACCAGGTCGATCGCCTGGATCCCGTTGGTGCCCTCGTAGATCGGGGCGATGCGCGAGTCGCGCCACCACTGGGCGATCCCGGTGTCCTCGATGTACCCCATCCCGCCATGGATCTGGATTCCCAATGAGGTCATCTCGACCCCGAGGTCGGTTCCCCAGGCCTTGGAGATGGGCGTGAGGATTGCGGCGATCTCCGCCTCCCGCTCTCGCACCTTGGCCTCGGGATGCCGCTCGGCGAGTTCGACGGCGACGGCGTTGCGGTACATCACCCCCCTCATCGCCTCGATCCGGCTGCGCATGGTCATCAGCATGCGGCGCACGTCGGGATGACGGATGATCGCCGCGTCGTCGGAGCGTTCGCCTTCGGGGCGCCCCTGCCGCCGCTCCTGGGCGTATGCGGCGGACTGCTGGTAGGAACGCTCGGAGAGGGCCAGGCCCTGGAGTCCGGTCGAGAGGCGGGCGTGGTTCATCATGGTGAACATGTAGCGCATGCCCTGGTGCTCCTCGCCTACCAGGTAGCCGACGGCGCCTTCTCCGCCGTCGCCGAAAGACAGCACGCAGGTGGGGCTGCCGTGGATACCCACCTTCTCCTCCAGCGACACACAGGTGACGTCGTTGCGCCGATCGGGCTTGCCGTCGGGGCCGAGGAGGAACTTGGGGACGATGAAGCAGGAGATGCCCCTGGTGCCGGGGGGTGCCCCCGGCGTCCGCGCCAGCACCACGTGGACGATGTTGTCCGCCATGTCGTGCTCGCCCCAGGTGATGAAGATCTTGGAGCCGGTGATCCGCCAGGTGCCGTCGTCCACGGGTACCGCCCGGGTGCGCAGGGCCCCCACGTCGGACCCGGCCTGGGGCTCGGTGAGCACCATGGTGGCGGTCCAATCCCCGGGCACCAGGCGGGGGAGCCAGGTGGCCTTCTGCTCGTCGGTCCCGTGAGCCATCAGCAGGGCGTCGGCGCTGTAGATGAGCATGGGGCACAGGGCGAACGCCATGTCGGCCGACATCACCATCTCCTGGAGACCGACTCCGACCGCTCGAGGCAAGCCTCCGCCACCCCACTCCTCGGGAAAGGCGGCCCCGACCCAGCCGGCATCGACCATGCTCCGATACGCCTGGCGGTACCCGGGGGCGGTGGTCACTGAACCGTCCGGTTCGTGCACGCTGCCGGTGCGGTCGGCATCCCTGGCCAGAGGGGCGATCACCTCGGCGAAGAATCGGCCCGCCTCCTCCAGGGCGCCGGTGAGCAGGTCGCTGTCGAGGTGGGCGAACTCGGGGAGCGAGGTGAGCCGGCCGAGCCCTGCGACGTGCTCCAGGGTGAAACGGATGTCGGTGATGGGGGGGCGATAGCCGCTCATGGCGACGAGGGTAGATCGCCCGGTGTCGGATCGGGGCGGACGGCAAGGCCTTCGACCACCTCGGCGCCGGGGAGGCGGCGGAACGCCTCGGGGTCGAGGGACACCTTCATCGCCCGGCTCCCGCCGCCGACGATGCAGCGGGACAGGTCCATCACGGCGGCGTCGACCAGCACGCGCAGGCCGTCGGGAAGGCCGAACGGGGTGACCCCGCCGATCTCCATGCCGGTCACCTGGCGGGTGAGATCGGCGGGGGCGAAGGAGAGTCGCTGTACCCCCAATAGGCGGCGCACGGCGTGGTTGACGTCGAGGCGGGTGGTGGCGAGGGCGACACACACGGCGTGGACGCCCTCGGGCTTCTTCGATGCCACCAGGATGGCGTTGGCCGACTCGTCGAGGCGGTAGCCGTAGTGCTCGCAGAAGGCGGCGGTGTCGGCGAGGTCGGGGTCGATGGTGAGGGTCTCGAACTCGGCATCCAGCGCCTGGAGTGCCTCCACGACCCGGGTGGCTGTCGGATCCATGGGGTGAGGGTATCCGCCCGGTGGGTCGTCCCGTTACCCTTCGCCCGTGACCCAGCGCCCCGCCCGCGACCTCAAGGGGATGCCGCCATGGGTGCCGCGCCTGCTGGCCACCATCGTGGGCATCGTGGTCGGCATGTGGGTCACCTACAACGTGATCCGCGCCCTGCGCGACCTGATCGTCATCCTGCTGATCAGCCTGTTCCTCTCGGTGGCTCTCGAGCCGGGGGTCAACTTCCTGTCCCGGAAGGGCTGGCGCCGGGGCCTGGCCACCGGGGCCATGTTCCTGGCCCTGGTGCTCTCGGCAGGACTGTTCATCGGGCTGATGATCCCGCTTATCGTCGACCAGGTTTCCCTGCTGGTGGAACGACTCCCCGGGTACATCGAGGACATCTCGGCGTTCCTCGCCCGTTTCGGCATCGACTTCTCGGGGGAGCGCATCGCCGACGCCACCGGGCAGCTGGGCGGCGACCTGAGCAGCTTCGGGAGCGACATCGCCGGGAGCATCTTCGGTGTGGGCAAGACCCTGCTCAACACGGTGTTCCAGCTGCTCATGATCGGCCTGTTCACCTTCTACATGACCGCCGAAGGCCCGCGCTTCCGCAGGGCGGTGTGCTCGGTGCTGCCCCCCAGCCGGCAGATGGAGGTGCTGCGGGCCTGGGACATCGCCATCGACAAGACCGGCGGGTACTTCTACTCGCGGGCGCTGCTCGCCGGGATCGGAGCGCTGGCCGCCTGGGCGACCTTCCGGGTGGTCGGGGTGCCCTTCGCCCTGGCCCTGGCGTTGTGGATGGCGCTGCTCTCCCAGTTCGTCCCGGTGATCGGGACCTACCTGGGCGGGGCGCTGCCCCTGCTCATCGCCCTGCTGGAGAGCCCGGGCAAGGCGCTGGCGGTAGCCATCTACGTGTTGGTGTACCAACAGCTGGAGAACTACCTGCTGGCCCCGAAGATCACGGCGCGCACCATGGCCCTGCACCCGGCGGTTGCGTTCGGGGCGGCGATAGCCGGAGGCACCCTGCTGGGCGCTCCGGGGGCGATCATGGCCCTGCCCGTCGCCGCCACCGTCCAGGCGTTCGTCGCCACCTACATCGAGCGCCACCAGGTGGTCGAGTCGCCGCTGACCATCGAGCCGCCCGACGACGAAGAGGACGGCGAGGCGTAGCCGCCCTCAGCCGAGGGGACGACAGGCTGTGCAGGCCCGGTATCCGGCGGCGGCCGCCTCGGCGGCGCTCCCGAACTCGACCCGGTGTGCTCTGGTGATCCGGCGGGCGTGGCGGCAGGTGGGGTGGCAGAACACCCCGGTCCTGGCGGCGGCGACGAACCGCACCCCTCGCGCCGCCAGCCGCTCGAGCTCAGGCAGGTCGAGGCCCTCGTGCTCGAGCAGCACGCCCTTGTTGGACGGGTCGCCCAGGGAGTAGTCGCCGAGCCGCCCATCGGCCCGCACCACCCGGTGGCAGGGGATGATGATCGGGACCGGGTTGGAGGCGAGGGCGGTCCCCACCGCCCGCATCGCCCCGGGTCGTCCCAGCCTGCCGGCGATCCATCCGTAGGAGCGCACCTCGCCGCGGGGGATGGTGGCGGCCACCCTCAGCACCTCGGCCTGGAACGGCGTGACGCCGCTCAGGTCGACGGCGAGCCGCCCGGGACGGCCGGCCTCGATGGCGGCGTCGAGGTGGCGGGCGATCGGGTCCGGCGGGGCGGGCAGGGCCAGTGCCTGGCGGCCCCTCTGGCGGAGGTACTCGTCGGGGTCGAACTCGTTGGCGAGGCCGACCGAGGTGACACCGCGAGGGCCGAAGGCGACCAGGAGTTCTCCGACGACGCTGGGGCGGGTGACGAAGCCGTCGGCGATCCCGGCGCCGGTGAGGACGGCGGGCAGCAGGTGGTCGGGGGCGGTGGCGCCGAGGCCGGTGAGGGCTTCGAGGATCGGGTCGCGGGTCATCGGTCGACCTCCTGGGGGATGGTGCGGCGCAGGCGGGCGAGGCCGCGATGGACGTCGGACTTCACCGTCCCCACCGGCCGGCGGAGCACCTCGCCGATCTCCTCGTAGGGGAGGCCGACGACGTGGCGGAGAACCACGGCGCGGCGCATCTCCCAGGGGAGTTCGGCCAGGTGCCGGGCCAGGGCGTCTCCGAGGTGGCGGTTCGCGGCCTCGTCCTCGGGGGTGCGATCACTCGCGGCGAGGTCGTCGGGAAGCGGCGAGGGGGTGCCCCGGCGCGCCCGGGTGCGGTAGTGGTTGCGACACAGGTTGATGGCGATGGTCCACACCCACGGGGCGGGCCGCAGGTCGCGGATCCGCTCGGGTGGGTAGGTGCGCAGCGCCCGGTAGGCGCGCAGGAAGGCCTCCTGGGCGATCTCCTCGGCGTCGTGGGAGTCGCCCACCATTCGCAGGACGCCCGAGTAGACGCCGTCCTGGAGGGCCGACACAAGTCGGGGGAAGGCGGCGTCCAGGTCGCCGGCCAGGTCCGCCGGGAGGGTGTCGATCTCCATCGTCGTCATGCTCCCATGAACCCCGTGCCTTGGCTCGGGGTTGCACCTACCGTGAGGCCATGGCCGGATGCTGTGATCCCCGGGGCTATCGCATGGTGTTCTCCGAGCGCGAGGCGAGGCGAGCCGTGAGGCGCTTCGAGCGCAAGGGCCTCGACGCCACCGCCCGCCTCATGGTCGACGCGCTGAGCAAGCGGGGGATCGAGGGCGCCACGGTGCTGGAGGTTGGGGCAGGTTCGGGAACCGCCCAGGTGGCGCTGCTCGAGGCGGGAGCGCAGCGCTCCACGGCTTACGACATCTCCCCGTCGTACGAGCGGGTGGCGGGTGCACTTCTCGCCGGCAGGGGGCTCACGGATCGGGTCGACTGGCACACCGGCGACTTCACGGCCGCCGCCGACGCTCCCGAGGCGGCGGTGGTGTTCGCCAACCGGGTGGTGTGCTGCTACCCGGAGATGGAGCCTCTGGTCGACGCCGCCACCGGTCGTTCCCGGAGGCTGCTGGCTCTCGCCTACCCCCGTGACCGCCTGCGGGTCCGTTTTGGGGTGAAGGTGGTGAACCTGTTCCTGCGCATGCGCAAGGTCCCGTTCCGGGTGTTCGTCCACGACCCCGACTCGATCGCTGCTCGCGTGGAGGCGGCGGGCCTGTTGCCGGTGGCGGGGGGCGAGACCGCCCTGTGGCATTGGAGGGTGTGGGAGCGGGCGGCCTGAGGGCCACCTGGGACGGTCCGGATTCGTAGGATCGTCTCCTCACGGGCCGCTTGACACGGGAGAAGCGCAGCGAGAGCGGGGGAGGTGGGACGGCGAATGGCAGTGGGCGATCCAACCGCGGCGGACAGATACCGAGAGTACTGGGCCTATCTAAGGCACGTTGAGAGCCTTCGCTTCCAAATGGCTGGTGTTGTGTCAGTTCTGGCCGGTGCCGTCCTGGGGTGGGTTCTCACCGACGATGAAGGGCTGATCGGTAGGTTCGGCTATTCCTGGTCGCTTGCACTGCTCGCGGGGATGGAGCTTTTCATCGCGTTCGCTGGTGCCTACATCGTGGAGCACAAGAACAACTACACCTGGTTTCTGGAGCGGATGCGAAGAACCGACCCGGGTGAGGTGTGGCAGAAGCCTCACTTCGAGGTGTTCGGCTGGCTGATGGCCATGTTGGGTCTGGTCGAGGCGGCATTCGCGGTGGCAGGGATCGGGGCGTTCGGCCGCCAGCACTTCTGGTGCCACGGCGCATCGTTAGCAGCCGTGTGGGTGCTCACGATCCTCTACTGGTGTTTCCGGTATCACTGTGGACTGTGCTCGGCACATCCCATCAAAGCGAATGGCAGGTCGCGATGTTGTCCGAAGCGCTGCCGGCCACTTGCCGATTGATAGCCGCCACACCTGAGACGATCTCCGTCCAGTTCGCGACGAGGGGGCAGTGATGTGCGACGGTGAGCCCACGGTCGACGGGTATCTGGCTTCCTTGCCGCCTGATCGACGCCCGGCGATGGAGGAGGTGCGGCGGGTCATCCTCGACAGCTTGCCCGACGGGTACGAAGAGGCGGTGGAGTGGGGGATGCTCTCCTATCGGGTGCCACTCTCCGTGTACCCGGACACCTACAACGGGAAGCCCTTGCTCTACGCCGGTCTCGCCTCGCAGAAGCGCCACATGGCGGTATACCTGATGGCGGTGTACCTGGACGAGGCGGTACGGGCGACCTTCGAGGAGGAGTACCGAGCAACCGGGAAGCGCTACGACGCAGGGAAGTCGTGCATCCGATTCAAGAGGCTCGAAGACCTCCCGCTCGAACTGGTCGCCCGGGCTATCGCCAATCTGCCGGTCGAGGAGTTCGTGGCCCGGGCCAGGGCGGCCCGGGAGGCGAGAAGAAGATGAGGTGGTGTCAGGTCCGGCGCCTCTCGGGGGAGCCGTAGGGTGCCAGGGGCGGCTCGTGTCGGTACTCGGCTGACTCGGGAGCCACTGTGAACAGGACCCCCTGTGCGGATCGCCGCTGCTTGGCCTCTTGGGCCATCTGAGGGAACCGGGCCGCGAACTTTCGGTAAGTGTCGCCCATGATTCGGTGTCCCGCTGAGTGGTCCGTAGCGAAGATCATGTCATACAGCGGACCCCGCGACGTGCGAACGGTATAGGCATGCGTGTAGGTGTAACCGAGGATCCTTTCGACTCGCCAGCGCATGAGGTTGACGTACTCGAACCGGGCCGCACGCGGCCTGATCCGACCTCGCACTCTCTCTTTGTAGATTCGCTGCCAATCATCGGTGCCGAACACGCGCGTGATCCTGTCGGCGAAGTCCGGGCGAAGGGTTCCAGTCTTCTTGAGGAGCCGTGTCATCGAGGCGTGAGGGAACAGCATCCATAGCTCGACCTTGTACTTGCTGGTCGACTGCTTGAACTCTGCGATGGTCCTGAGCGTGGACCACCAGCAATCGGGTCCATCGGGATCGATGAACGCAAACGTCGGTGCCCACGGAGGTAGGTCGCCCTTCGCGAGTATTGCTCTCAGCTCTTCGTTGCAGTCGCCCTGGATGACCTCGAGGTCTCTACCGGGGAAGCGGGATCCCAGGTCGGCGGCGAGTTCGTCGGCTCGAGTGAGTTCGAATAGCCGAAGGTGAGTGAATGGGGGGTCGACCTCCAGGGCGATCTCCGCGCCGCTCTGGAGCGGCTCGCGTGTCTCACGGCTGCGGCTCCCCGGTGTCCCAGCAAAGAGGTCGAGGTAGGTTGTCTCGCTCACCGATTTCGACGCCGTGGTGAATGCGGACAGGTAGTCACGCAGCAATTCCAGCTTCCACTCGGTCCACCATCCCCAGAGGCGCTCGCCGCTCACGACGCCACCGGGACCCGGGGCATCCCGTCGTGAAGGCGGCCGGCGAGGAGGCGGCCACCCGCTTTCGGGGTGCGCCCGCCCCACTGCTTGAAGAAGAAGGGGACCTCGGCAGCGGCACATTGGTCGCGGATATCGAGGGCCCATTGCTCACGCATCGGACGGGCCTGGGGTCCACTCTCGCCACCTACGATGACCCAATCGATGCCTTCCAGGTCCAGCCCCGGCAGCGCACCGAGGAGCGGCTCGAGGCTGAGGAACCGCACTGCGGCCGGCACCCGACGCAGATGGTCGACCCGGAACCGGTAGGCGATGGTCTCCACGCTCACTCCCATCCACACATTCGGCGGCCAGGTCAGCTCCGGTCCGAGCGTGGCCAACCGCTTGGAACGCTTGGTAAGGATCTGATAGGTGTGCCGCGGCGTCGCCGCCATCACCTCGAATACCTCGTAGACGAACGACTCGGGTACCTCCGGGTGGAACAGGTCGCTCATCGAGTTGACGAACACGATGCGCGGCCTCACCCACCGGTGGGGCAGGTCGAGGGTGTCGGGGTGGAGCGTGAGCCCGAACCCGGGTCCCGAGGTGCGTGGGTCGCCGTCCCGCTGGTACTTGGTCGACCCCATCGCCTTGAGCCGCTTGGCGAGGGTGAGCGCGTAACAGTTGTCGCAGCCAGGTGAGACCCGGTCGCATCCGGTCGTCGGATTCCAGGTCGCCTCGGTCCATTCGATGCCGGTGCCGTTGCTCATCGTGGCCTGTGCCCCTTCCATTGGCGCAACGTATGCCGTGGCCGTGACACGTTCCGAACGTTGGTCACCCCACCTCGTAGACCTTCATCACTTCGTCGCCGTAGTGGTTGATCACCTTGACGGCGATCTTGCCGGTCGACGGCTTGGGGAAGGGGCGGCTCTCGGTGCGGTAGAGGGTGGACCAGGCTTCCTCGTCGATCTCGGCCTTGAGCGCCTTCTTCAGGCGGTCGTAGGGTTCGTCGGCACCGGTGAAGTAGGCGTGGCGGACGAAGAACGACTCGCCGTTGTAGTCGGTGTCGATGAACCACACCGCGATGTCGTCCACCGTGTCGGAGCGAATCTCGCCGGTGGTGGGGTCGTAGACGTCGATGCCCCTGACCTCGGCGACCACCTGGCCGTCCTTGCCCACCTCGATGCGGATGTCGGGTTCGCCGAACACCATGAACAGGTTGCCGGCGCCGGTCTTCTTGAGCAGGTCGTCGCCCATGGCCAGGTCGGGGTTCATGCGGGTGGGGAGGATGGTGAGGTCGCCGAACTGGCCGACCATCTGGTCCACCGAGGCGTCGAAGGCGAAGCCGCACACGACGAGCACATCGAACCCGACGCCCTTGACCGCCTCCTTGGCGGCCTCCTTCACCTGCAGCGGTCCCACCGTGCCGTGTTCGGGGCCCACCGAGATCGCCACCCGGCGGGTCTCGCCGGTGGCGTCGGTGTAGGTGGCGGCGCCCTGGATCCACTCGCCGGCGTGAGGCTCGAGGGTGTCGAACGTCATCCGCTCCTGCTTCACCCGGTTCTGGACACCGGCCTTGCGCAGGTTGGCGAGGATCATTGGCACATAACCCTCGCGGCGGGGGTCCTGTTCGGCGGACACTTCGGCGGCGGTGCGTTCCACCGCCTCGGGGTCGAGCACCCGGTGGGGCGACAACGACTCGACGGTGAACCGCCCGGTCACCCTCACCCGCTTGTTGTCCTCGTAGGGTTGGTCGACGAGGAGTTCCTGGTCGGCGTGGCGGGCGATGGCGGCGTCGATCTCCTCGCGGGTCATGCCCTCCGTGATGTCCGGGTTGTTGGCGATCGTGGTGGACGTGATGTGGAGGGCCCGCTTGTAGACGAATCCCTGCTTGATGTCGTCGCCGGTGGGCGAGTCGGCCGGAGGGACATGGGTGATCTCCGCCTCCTGCAGTCGACCCTCCCTCGAGTCGGTAAGCAGGTACCAGGGGTAGCGGGCGGACATCAGCCGGGTGCGGGCCAGGGCGATCGCCACCCGGGAGGTATCGATGGTGATCCAGCGCCGTCCCCACTGTTCGGCTGCGTAGGCGGTGGTGCCCGAACCGCAGGTGGGGTCGAGGACGAGGTCGCCGGGGTCGGTGGTCATGAGGATGCACCGTTCGACCACCGTCGTGTTGGTTTGCACCGCGTAGATCGGGTCGGCAGCACCGCCGAGGTTGTCCCACCAGTTGTCAAGGGCGACAAAGGGGAAATCGTCGTAATACCTTCTGTATCGCCAGGTTGTCTCGGCTGCCAGCAGCCGTCCGGCGAGTCCGAGTCTTGCCATCCCAGGCAACGCGCCGTCATCCGTGATGGCGGAGTGCTTCCACGAGTTCCCCTGCTTTGGCGAGTAGGTCATACCCTCCCAACTGAAAGGGACAGCCTGCGTTCGATAGACGCCTCCCCCAGTGAGGTTCTCCGAAGTCAGTAGGCGTGCTCCTGGTGCCACCCTCGCCAGGCGACTCGGGTCCAGCCGCAGGTCGGCAAGTTCCCCGGTCTCCGCGGCTGGCACAGCCGAGATGGTCGTGATTGTGCCGTCGGGCATCTCGACGAGCCTGAATGTCCTCAAGACGTCGCCTGAATAGCCGCGAGGTGCGAATAGGGGCCGGAACTTTGGACCGGGCCTCGCGCTCCTCGGCTCCTTGGTGTACCAAAGCAGGTAATCGTTAACAGGATCGATGTAGCCAGACCTCTGTGACCCCTTCTTCTTGAATGGAATCGTGACCACGAAGCTTTCGGTGCCAAACACCTCGTCCATCAGGCTGCGAACCACATGCAGATTCGCGTCTCCGATCTGCACGAACACGCTGCCCGACTCCGTGAGCAACTCCCGCGCTGCAACCAGGCGGTCGCGCAGGTAGGCGAGGTAGGAGTGGATGCCTTTCTCCCAGGTGTCGCGGAAAGCCTTGACCTGCTCTGGTTGTCGAACCAAGTCTTTCGCCTCACCGTCGCGCACGTCGCGATCCCGTGTACTCACCTGCCAATTCGATCTGAACTCGATGCCGTAGGGTGGGTCGAGGTAGATCATCTGCACCTTGCCCCGCAGGTGCTCCTTCTCGGCGAGGCTGGCCATCACCAGCAGCGAGTCGCCCAGGATCATGCGGTTCGACCAGTTGGCGCCGTGGTGGTAGAAGTCGAGGACATGCTCGGGTTCGACCCCGTCGAACTGGGCGAACAGGCTCATCTCGGGTTCGCGCTGTGACGAGTCGCGGCGGAGGTCGTCGATGATCACCCGGGGTTCGATCTTCTCCTGGATGTAGATCGGGACGACCGGGACGGCGAGGTCGGCGGCGTCCTGTTCGTCCTTGCCCTGCCACACCAGTTGCGGGTCGAGGGAGGGGTCGCGGGGGTAGAGCATGGTGGAGGGGTGCTTCTCGTGGTCGGCGGCAAAGTCGGCGAGTTCGGCGGTCGGGATGTTGGGACGGGTGTCGCCGTGGCGGAGGGTGTCGACCTGCTTGGTGGTCTTCTTACGGGGCGTGCCGGCCATGGTCAAGCCCCCCGTGCCCCGGCAAGCACGCCGCGAATGGGGCCTTCGGCGTCCCAGGGGTCGGTGATCTCGACGAAGGCCCAGCGGCCGAAGCCGCCGTGGCGGTTGACCGCCGGCACCCACAGGCTGCGGGTCGTGTCCACCTTGGCCTCCTTGTCGCGCTTGCGTTCCCCCGACACCTCGACGATCAGGTTGAGTCCGTCGTCGAGCACTGCGATGAAGTCGGGGTAGTAGGAGCGGTGCTGCCCGTCGATGGTGTAGGGGATGGCGAAGCCGAGAGCCTGGTTCTTCACGTAGCGGTCCACCTCGGGCATCGTCTCGAGCACCTGGGCCATCTTCTGCTCCCACGACTCGGTGTCGGCCACCACATGCGAGATGTGGCACCTGTCGGCGGCAGTGGCGTACACCGGTTTGGTGGTGTCGAAGTCCACGAACGCGGTGGTGCCGACGGCGTCGTTGGGCAGCACCACGGCCTCGATGCGGAGGTCGCCGTCCTCGGACCCGGCGACGGCCCGGTAGATCTTGTCGAGGGCGTCGGACTCGTAGCGGCCGATGCGCAGCAGTTGCGGGAAGGCGCCGTCGGCCAGGTGGACGCACTCGGCTATCCACTGTCGCACGATGCGCAGCAGCTGCGGGAACAGCCAGGGCTTGTCGGCCTCGTCCTCGGTGCGGAAGCAGCGCATCGCCAGCCGCCGGGCGAGGGCGAACTCCACCTGCTGCATCCGCCACTGCTTGATGTCGTCGAGGGTGTGGGTGGCGGTCTCGCCGACGATCCCGGCCACCTCCACCTTCGTCGGCAAGTCGCGGGCGGTGAGGGTGAGATGGTGTTCGGGGGCGAAGTCGGCGTCGAGACGCTCCCCGTCGAGGCGGTAGCGGTAGCCGATGACCCGGGGGAAGGCGATCTCGCGGTCGGCGCGGTCGGGCAGGGCCCGCACCCGGGTGGGCATCGGTCCCGGCTTGGGGTCGGTGGTCTGCCCGGCGGCGGGGATGAACGAGAACGGCACCCCGTACACCTCGGCGTATTCGGCGTCGAAGCGGCCCTCGTCGTTGAGGGTGTAGGCGCGGCGGCGCAGGCCGCGGCCGATCACCTGCTCGCACAGCAACTGGGTGGAGAACGCCCGCACCCCGAGGATGTGGGTGACAGTGTTGGCGTCCCAGCCCTCGGTGAGCATCGACACCGACACCACGCACTTCACCTGCTCGCCGAGGCGGCCCGGCTTGCCCACCGTGTTCATCACCTCACGCAGCAGATCCTCGTCGGTCATCTCGTCGGGGTCGCGGCCGGGGAAGCGCAGACGGATCTCCCGCTTGAACTCCTCGATCTCCGCAGCGGCCGCAGCCTTGAACTCGGCCGACATCGCGTCGCCCGACTCCAACTGCTTGGAGTCGATGAGGATGGTGTTGGGCCGGTCGATCCAGGCACCCCGCTCGGCGTTGGAGAAGATCGGCAACTCGCCGGCCTGCACCACCGTGCCGCCGTCGGGGCCGGGCACCGCGCGGCCGGCGATCCAGTCGTAGACCATCTTCGACACCGAGGTGTTGTTGCACACCACGATGAACACCGGCGGGGTCGACCCGTCGTGGGTGCGGGCCGCGGAGTCCTCCCAGCGGCGGTAGGCCTTCTCATAGTCCGAGTACAGGCTGTGGAGGGCGCCTTCGAGTTCGGCGGGCAGCACATCGGCCTCGGCGTCGGAGGCCTTGCGGCCCTTCCTGGGCAACTGGTCGCGGATGCGGACCCACAGATCGCGGTAGGCAACCCCGTCACCGGCCATCTGGTCGTCGGACACCGGCACCCGGGGCACCTTGACCACCCCGGCCTCGATGGCATCGATCAGCGAGAAGTCCGACACCACCCACGGGAACAGCGTCCCCTCCGAGTACCCCGAGCCGCGCAGGAAGAACGGGGTGGCCGACAGGTCGTACACCGTCTTGATGCCCAGTTTTGCCTGCACCCCCTCCAGGCCCGACAACCACACCCGGGCCTCCTTCTCGCGGGTCTCGGCCTCCTTGCGGTCGTCACCCACCAGTTTCGGCTCGTCGGGCACCGGGTCGGGCTTGCTGCGATAGCAGTGGTGGGCCTCGTCGTTGATCACAACGATCTGCTTCGACGAGGTGCCGAGTTCCCGGGTGACCCGGCGCACCATCTCGTCGGGTGACTCCACGAATGCGCCTTCGGGGAGCAGCGCCTTGTGCACCTTCGACAACTGCTGCTTGGCCCGCTGCTGGAAGGCGTGGAAGTTGGTGATCACGATCCGGGCCCGGCCCAGGTGCTCCCGCAACTCGGGCGGTACCAGGTCCATGACCCGGTAGTAGTTGTTCGGGTCGGACGGCAACACCACCCGCAGCCGATCGCGGATGGTGATACCCGGAGTGACGATCAGAAAGCGATCGGTGAACCGGGCATCCTGCGGCGAGGCCGCCTTGTTCAGCGTATGCCAGGCGATGAGCATCCCCATCACCACCGTCTTGCCCGACCCGGTGGCCATCTTGTGGGCCACCCGGTGGACGCCGGGGTTGGCGTTGGCGGACTCCTCGGCCAGCAGGTTGGGGATCCAGGCGTCACCGACCTTGGTGGCGACCTCGGTGATGTAGATCGCGGTCTCCAGCGCCTCGATCTGGGCGAAGAAGAGGCGGCGCTCCCGTTCGGGGTCGCTCCAGTACTCGAGGAGGCGGCGCGTGGTCGGGGTGACATGAAGCCAGCCGCCGCGGTGCCATAGATCGACCCGCTCCCGGATCCGGTTGATGGTCGGGTTGGGTTCCACGCGGTCGGCGGTCCACTCGGTGTCGAATGCTCGCTGCCCACCCTTCCGCTTCGCCGCCGGGATCGGTACGAAGTACGAGGAGGGTCGGCGGAACTCGGCGATCTCGTCGGTGATCCCGTCGTCGTCGAACTTGTGATGGCGGCTGGGCGCGTCGAACGGCGAGTTCAGAATCGGATTGTCGATACGAACATCCCGCGCCACGGAGCGGAGGGTAGTTACTGGGAGAAGAGGGGGGCGGAGTAACTGTCCATGCCCGGGCGTCGCCTGACGCGCTGTCTCACGCACTCTCCCAGGGTCCATCTGGACGGGCCGAGGGGAGAGCGGGTTCCAATGCTGCAATGTCCGCGATTACGCGGACTGGTACTTGGCTGGCGTCAGCTAGCTGTTCAAGCGTGCGGCCGGAAGAGATGTAGAGGTCGACCGCATTGCGGATAAGCGTGGGGCGCTCAGCGGTGCCAACGGGCCCGGGCTCAGTGCGGCGGCCGAACTGGGAGCTGAACGCCGCCATGGAACGACGGAATCCAGAGTCTGAAACCCGGCCCAAAGTGCGGCACCGGTATAGCAGCGCTTGGATCGAGACACCCCATCGGCCCTTGAGTTCGATGAACCGCGGTAGGTCATACCGGCTGGGCAGCTCATCGCGGATATCGCCCTCGGGCATGAGGAACGCGGCAGCGAACGAGTTGGCCTGTCGCTCCGCATCTGGATTGGCCGGCTCAGCATCCTGGTGCATGACCAGGTGCCCCAACTCATGCGC
The DNA here is from genome assembly GCA_030584185.1 of Acidimicrobiia bacterium. Lineage (NCBI taxonomy): Bacteria > Bacillati > Actinomycetota > Acidimicrobiia > Acidimicrobiia bacterium. Next base: position 1,595,839 of record CP129495.1, read on the forward strand.
TGCATCGAACCTTGACCGTTCCTTGTTGTTCTTGTCAGCCGCTAGTACGACCATCGGACGGCTGCCAATGTCACACGAGAACGCGTTTACGCGTTCGGTATCGAGGGTTAGGCGCGTGACCAGGGTCCCTTTCGCCTCAAGATGTCGGACGACATTCGAGACGGGACCGGGTGCGATGCTCCACTCCTGTCGGGTGACAGCTGCTATCTCCTCAATCACCTCGAGACCGGCACCCGCACCAACGTCGAACTGCGGAATACCGACATCGGGGAACTCGACAGACTTCGCGAGTTCCTGTACTAGATCCCAAAGCAGGACTGCATGTGCCAGCGCCATTCTCCGTTCGCGCTGCGTCGTGGATCGGAGGCTCCGGAAATGGGCAGCGCTCCCGACCTCTGGGACGGCGTGCCGGTGAGCGAAGAAAGTTGGCGGAAAGCCCAGCGCGAGCGCTAGTCGCTGCACTGTGATGGGACTCGGTCGAGCAAGCCCGGCCTCGAATTGCGACACGGCCGAAGGCGTTACCTGGATCATGGCCGCGAGGTCCTTCTTCAGGATCCCCGCCGCCGTTCTCGCGAGCTCAAGACGCCGCGGATCGAAAGCCGCAGCAATCGCACGGGCCTTCATGACCTCTCCTAATGCTTCAGGCGAAGTTCGACTTGCGGTTCCTGCAGTTCGTCGTGGGAGGGTAGCTGCGGTGGGGTCCGATCATCCCAGATGCGGCTCGTGCCGCCCCGCTCATCGTCGAGCGCCCACACTCGTTCCACCCATCCCCAGGTTTCGTTGCCGAGGTACATGGTGGGCGCGCCAAGGTGGATGTGCTGGCACCCACCGAGCAGGGGATCGCCGTAGTGGACGAGATGAAGCTCTCTGAGGTCGGCAGGGTTCGATGCCTTCCGCTGGAGCCCCGCCAGATACGCCTCGTCCCATAGTGGCTGATTGGATCGCGCCGCGTGGGCACGTCGGGGCGTTCGCGAGAAATCATAGGCGTATGGATCCTTGCCCATCATCGAGTTGCCGGTGTACACCCCGATCGTGTGGTGACCGACGATCACCCTGAACGACTCGCCAGGGACGCCGGGAACACGACGCACCGTCGACACCCCCGGGATTCCAGCGACCTCCTGCTCAATGTGGTACCAGGCGAGCCGGTACGCACTCGTCCCATAGGTCTGGTTGTCGTAGCCGTCTTCGAGCACATGATCATCGGCCGCCAGGTCGTGTGCCCGTCGCACGGCCTGGATCATGGACGGCAGGAGCCCGGGTGGGAGGTGTATTGGGATCGAGATAATGTCCTCGTACATGGGCAAAAGTGTAGTAGGACCGTGCAATCAACGCAAGAAACTAAAGCGAGTTGCAACCGACTACGAGCACCCCATCGAGTTGCCGCAGTTCAGGCACCGGTAGCACGACCCGTTGCGCACCGTGATGTGCCCGCAGGTGTCGCACAGCGGGGCGTCCCCCATCATGTCGCTCAGCGCCGCCTGCACCGAGGCCATCTGGGTGGCGGTGGCGGTCCTCACCGCCACGACTCCCTCCCTGGCCACGGTGTGCCCGTTGCCGTTGGAGTGACCGTTCCCATTTGCGGTCTCCACCGGCTCCGGGGCCACCGCCGGGTGGCTGATCGGGGCGGTGGCGCCCAGCGGGGAGCCTTCGTCCAGGCCGAGCTGCACCCCGGCGTCGACGGCGATGCCGCTGGGCGGCTCGGGGAGCTCGCCGATGTCCTTGGGTGGGACCTGGACCAGGTCGGTGCGCCCCAGGTACTCGAGCCCCAGCGTCCGGAAGACGTAGTCGATGATCGACGACGCCATCTTGATGTTGGGGTGGCCCTCCACCATCCCGCGGGGCTCGAAGGTCTGGAAGGTGAACGACTCGACGAACTCCTCGAGCGGCACCCCGTACTGCAGGCCCTTGGAGACGGCGATGGCGAAACATCCGAGGATGCCGCGCAGGGTCGCCCCTTCCTTGGCCAGGTCGATGAACACCTCTCCGAGGGTTCCGTCGTCGTACTCCCCGGTCCGCAGGAAGACCTTGTGGCCGCCCACCTTCGCCTCCTGCGTCCAGCCGCTGCGACGCAGCGGGAGCAGGAACCGGGGCCGGTTGACCCCGTGATACGCCTGGCTGGGGCTCACGCCGGGGGCGAAGGTGCCGGTGACCAGTCTGGCCTCCTGCTCGATCGCCTCGGCGACCGCCTCGTCCTCCTCTTCGTTGGTGTCACCCGCCGCCGAAGTCGACGAGAGGGGCTGGCTCGCCTTCGACCCGTCCCGGTACAGCGCCATCGCCTTGAGACCGAGCTTGGCCGACAGGGCGTAGGCCTCCTCGATGTCCTCGACGGTCACCTCGTTGGGCATGTTCGTGGTGTTGTGGTTGACGATCCCGTTGCCGACGAAGGCATGCGTCCCGGGAACCGACAGGTCGAACACCTCTCGTTCGCCGGCGTCACCGACGGCGACCACCGGGGAGAAGTGGAGCCCGTCGGCGAGCACGGTGTGCAGCCACTCGGGGAGGTCCACCCCGGGCAGCGCCGCCACCCGTTCCAGCGTGCGACGCGAGACATGCTCGGTGCGGGGATCGAGCAGGAACGAGAACCGGCTGCGATCTCCCCAGCCGTGTCGTCCCGATCGACCCCGGGGGATCATCTCGTACAGCCGGCGCGGATCGATGCCGGGGACGATGTCGGCGGTGCTCTGGGCGTGCTGGCGGGCCATCAGCTCCTCGGCCCGGGCCGCCTTGTGGGCCTCGGCGAAGGGCACCAGGCGGGCCAGCATTCGGGCGTACCTTCCCGCGGCGTAGACCTCGTCGAAGTCCTTGTCGTACACCGAGTCGTGCTTGGTCACCCGCCCGTGGACCACCCCCAGGTTGGTGAGCACCGCCTGGAGATCGTCGAGGAGACCGTTGGAGGAGACGCAGATCGCCATCCGATCGGTGTGGTCGAGGGTCACATAGCCGTCCAGGAAGAGACCCGACAGGAACGAGAGCACCATCGACCGGGGGGAACGGAGCACGGCGTCGGGGATCCTCTTGGCGGCGGCACCGGTTCCACAGCCGAGGTGTTCCAGGAACTCGGCCAGGGTCTTCGACGACACGACCACGGCCGGGCAGCGATCGACCGGGCGGGTGATCCTCGGCTCCACGCCGAACTCCGACCGCCAGGCCGCCGCCACCCTCTTCAGGACTCCCTCATCGGAGTTGGTGACGGTGATGCTCCAGGTGGAGCGGTCGATGTGGCCTTCGGCGACGTACGCACCGAGCAGGAACGCCAGGTCGTCGGTCATCTCATCCGGAAGCCGCACCGCCTTCTGGTTCCCGTAGGGCGGTGACGGGACGAAGTCGTCGAAGCGGGCGGGCAGCGGCGACCAGAGGTCGGCTCCGTACGCGGTGGCGACCTGGTCGCCCTCCTCGATCTCGTCCAGACGCCTCCACACCAGGTCACCGTCGCGAGCCGTCAGCAGGCGATGGTTGGGGGTGCCGGTGATCCGATGGCCTGACCGCAGCACCGCCGAGCGCACCTGGCGGACACCCCCGTAGTAGAAGGCGTCGGTCTTGTGGGTCCCGTGCAGCGACACCACCTCGATGATCTCGTCCCGGAACGAGTCGGCGGACTCGTCGCGGTGCAGGCTGCCGATCCGGATCAGGCCGTCGCCGGTGGCGAGCAGGGTCTCGCCGGTGACGCACTTCGAGATGGCTCCCGAGATGAACGGCTGCGCCGCCGCCATCGCCCGGATGTGACCGGTGTAGTGGATGAATCGCTTCCCGTGCTTGCCGTTGCGGTTGGCGGTGTCGAACACCGGCAGGTGCTCGGGGTCCAGGTGGGGCGCACCCTCGATGGTCTGCACCCCGCAGATCACCCGGTTCGACTCCTCGATCTCCTCCGGCGTGTATCCGAGTGTGGCCAGCAGGTCGAACTCGAACCCGGTGTACTCGCCCTCGGAGATCCCGAGCCGCTGCAACGCCTCTTCGCCCACGACGAACACGTTGAAGGCGTGGCGCAGCTCGAACACCCCGGGGAGGGTGGCGGCGAAGGCGTCCACCTCGTCGGAGGTGAACCCCTTGGCCAGGAGCGACGCCCGACTCACCGGGGTGTCGCCCTCCAGGGACATGGTGCCCACGACGTGCTCGACGATCTGGCGCCGCTGCTCGGCGTCGTAGCCGAGGCGGCGCAGTGCCGGGTCGATCGACTGGTTGGCGATCTTGAAGTAGCCGCCGCCGGCCAGCTTCTTGAACTTGACCAGGGCGAAGTCGGGCTCGACACCGGTGGTGTCGCAGTCCATGAGCAGGCCGATGGTGCCCGTAGGCGCCAGCACCGTCGCCTGGGCGTTGCGGTACCCGTGCTCCTCGCCCATGGCCACGGCGACGTCCCACGAGTTACGGGCGGCGTCGAGCAGGTCGGGCGGGCAGTGCTCGGGGTCGATCGCCTCGACGTGGTGGGTCACCCCCTCATACTCGGAGGGGTCGGCGGCGTGGGCGGCCCGGCGGTGGTTGCGCATCACCCGCAGCATCGCCTCCCGGTTCTCCGGGTACTTGGGGAACGGGCCGAGCACCTCTGCCATCTCCGCCGAGGCGGCGTAGGAGTCGCCGGTGAGAACGGCGGTGAGCGCCCCGGTGATCGCCCGCGCCCGGTCGGAGTCGTAGGGGACGCCCTGGCGCATCAGCAGCGAGCCCAGGTTGGCGTACCCCAGGCCCACGGTGCGGTAGTCGTAGGACCCCTGGGCGATTTCCTTCGACGGGAAGTGCGCCATGGTGACCGAGATCTCCAGAACCACGGTCCACAGCCTGATGGCGTGCTTGTACCCCTCGACGTCGAACTCGCCGGTGTCCTCGTCCCAGAACGACACCAGGTTGAGGCTGGCCAGGTTGCAGGCGGTGTTGTCGACGAACATGTACTCACTGCAGTTGCTGACCAGCACGCCATTCGCCAGGTACGAGTGGTTCACCGGCTCGGTGAGGTTGTAGGTCACCTCGAACCCGTCGTGCTCTGCCGACCGCAACGCGGTCCAGGTCTTGGTGGCGTAACGTCCGTGCTCGCGCAACATCTGGGTGAGCACATCCTGCTTCTCACTGAGACCGAACCCGATCAGTGCCGAGAATCGCTCGAGGTGGGTTCCCGTGATGCGCAGGTCGAACATCGGGCTCGAGGCGTACGCTTGCACTTCACCATTGGCGTTGGTGTAGGTGAAGCCGTCTCCCCCTCCCTGGACGTCGTAGATGTGTCCATGTATGCCGAAGGTGTCGATCAGCTGCTGGACGTCGCGCAGCAGTTCCTGTGAGGCGCTCGCTAGACCCACGTAGCGGTTCTTGGACCCGGTGTGGGCACACCCGTCGGCGTCGTACAGGCCACGCAGGAAGGCGGCGACGATCGGCTTGGGTGCCGCGAAGATCGACCAGGGGATCCGCTTCGCCGCCGACCTCGACGGGTTCACGCCCAGGGCCTCGAAGAACTTCCGAATCGCACCGCGGCCGGCTCGGAGCTGCATGGTCCCGTTGGACATGCGGACGGGCTTCGGTGCATATCCACCGTTGAAGCCGGCCAACAGCTCACGATGGAGGAGCATGGCCGTCTGCTGCTCGGTCTCGGTGCCGTAGACGGTCACGGCGGCCGAGGCGGTGAGGGATCCATCGCCGACGAGCCACCCGAGGTAGTGCCCGAGCTCTTCGGTCCACTTCTCGGGCAGCTCCACCCGGTAGCGGCGGGAGGTCTGGGCCTGATACACGGCGGGCTCCGTGGAGACCGGGATCGACCACGAGGCCATGCCAAAGTCGACGGGCTGGTCGAGCAGGCGGATCTCGTCGTCGCCACCCAGCTCATCGGCCCGCGCCCACCCGCGGTTGCGGGTCCAGAACCGGTGGTTGGGGGTACAGCGAATCGTGCGCCCGTCGGCGAACTCGAGGCGGAGGATCTCGTTGCGGCCGGTGACCATGACCTGAGTCGGCTGCGAGACACGAACCGTCTCGGCAGGCGCCTCGGGGTTGGTGGCATCGTGCGTGTACACCTCGAACGTCTCGCCGTCCGCCGAGCGACGCACCAGGTCGTCGAACCGGATCAGACCCCGATCGGTGGCGATCCGCGTGTCCGCGGTGAAGCAAGGGTTGGACGCCCGAATCCGGCCGCCCGCCGGCGAGGTGTGCCACTGGTTGATCGCGGTGTCGAACTGGATCCCGGGGTCGGCACAGGCCCACGCCGCCTCGGCGATCTTCCGCCACAGGTGGCGGGCCTTCACGGTCTTCATGACCTTCCCGTCGGTGCGGGCGGTGAGATTCCAGTCGCCGTCCTCCTCGACGGCGCGCAGGAACTCCTCGGTCACCCGCACCGAGTTGTTCGAGTTCTGGCCGGAGACCGTCTGATAGGCGTCGCCGTTGAAGTCGGAGGGGTACCCGGCGGCGATCAGCGCCCGCACCTTGTCCTCCTCGACCTTCTTCCAGTCGACGAACTCCTCGATGTCGGGGTGGTCGACGTCGAGGATCACCATCTTGGCGGCGCGCCGGGTCGTCCCCCCGGACTTGATGGCCCCGGCGGCGCGATCGCCGATCTTGAGGAACGACATGATCCCCGAGGACTTGCCGCCGCCGGAGAGGGGCTCGTTCTCGGCGCGCAGGCTGGAGAAGTTGGTCCCGGTGCCCGACCCGAACTTGAACAGCCGGGCCTCACGGATCCACAGGTCCATGATCCCGCCCTCGTTGACCAGGTCGTCGTTGACCGACTGGATGAAGCAGGCGTGGGGGGCGGGGCGGGTGTAGGAGTCGGGGGAGAGCTCCACGGCGCCGGTCTCCGGGTCGACGTACCAGAAGCCCTGGGCGGGGCCGGTGAGGCCGTAGGCGTGGTTGAGCCCGGTGTTGAACCACTGCGGGCTGTTGGGAGCGGCGATCTGGTTGACCAGCATGTAGGAGAGCTCGTCCTGGAATGCCTGGGCATCGGCGTCGGTGGCGAAGTAGCCATTGCGCTCGCCCCAATGGCGCCAGGTGGCGGCGAGGCGGTGGATGACCTGGCGGGCACTTGATTCGGCGCCCAGCACCGGGCGGCCCTGGTCGTCGACCTTCCAGGTGCCGTCGGCGTTCTGCTGGGGGACCCCCGCCTTGCGGAAGTACTTGGAGACCATGATGTCGGCGGCCACCTGCGACCACGAGGCCGGCACCTCGGCATCCTTCAACTCGAAGACGACCGAACCGTCGGGGTTGGTGATACGGGAGTCGCGCCGCACCCACTCCACCGAGGCGAAGGGGTCCTCACCGGCCTTCGTGAAGTATCGCCTGACCCGCAGCCCGTCTCCCATGATGCCTCCCGTGCTCGCCTCGCCCGCCGCTTCCCGTGGTGCTCCCGAAGAGGGAAACTTGTCCACACCCCCTACATGTTGTGGTGATGGTTCTACCTACCACCACTGCTTGAGGTAACCAGCGATTGTAATTACACGCGTGTCATGCGTCAAGCAGTTTCGGAAACGGCGCGCCGACGCCCATCCGAGTGCGGGGAAGATGACCTCTCCGGGGCCGAAGGGGTCCGCGCACCGGTTGTAGCGCACCGGGGTGGCGTCGGTCAAGGTGACGGGCTGGGGAGTTTTCGCGTCCGCCTCAAGGGAGTGCCGGATGCCACGGATCCGCCCAGAAGAGCGGCGGCGCTGTCGGAGGGAGACTCCGTGGAGGCGCCTGCGCCTCGTAGCCGGCGGCAATGGCGATCAGCGTCTCCTCGGTGAACGAGGACCCGAGGAGCTCCAGGCCGACGGGCAGCCCGGCGTCGGTGAAGCCGGCCGGGACCACCAGAGCTGGCAGCCCGCCGAGCGAGGCCGTGGCGCAGTTGCTCCCCGACTGGCGCTGCCCGATCTTCGCAGCCGGGCGACGGATCGCCGGGTAGGCGAGGGCGTCGAGGTCGTGGGCCTCCATGAACGACTCCACGGCGCTGCGGACCTGCTCCCGCCTCCGCAGGGCGTCGCGATAGGCGGCGTCGTCGATGGTGGCCGACAGGGCCGACTGCAGGCGATCGTCGAGGGACGGGTGGTACATCCCGGTGGCAACGATGGCGGCCAGCGAGGCGAACGGGGCCTCGGGCTGCCCGGCGAGGTAGGCATCGAAGGCGGTGCGGAACTCCCGGAGGAACACCGACGTGGCACTGCCCCTGAGCCCCGCCAGGCCGGGGACGTCGCCGTTCACCACCTCGGCCCCGTGGGCCTCCATCAGGTCGAGTGCCGCCCGGACCTCCCGGACCACCTCGGGGTCGGCGTCGGCGAACAGGGACTCCAGGACGCCGATCCGCTTGCCTTCCAGACCGGTGGGGACCGCCGCCTCCAGGTAGGAACCGTTGGTGACGACGCTCTGCGGGTCGTCGGGGTCGTAGCCGGCGGTGAGGTCGAGCACGATCGCCAGGTCGGCCACCGAGCGGGCCATCGGCCCGACGGTGTCCTCGGAGAAGGAGAGCGGCATCACCCCGGTGCGTGACGAGAGCCCCTGCGTTGGACGTAGGCCGTAGAGGTGGTTGTGGGCCGACGGCACCCGGATCGAGCCGCAGGTGTCGGTGCCCAGGCCCACGGTGGCGAACTCGGCGGCGATGGCGGCGCCGGTGCCGCCGCTGGACCCCCCCGGGTTGCGGGTCGGGTCGAAGGGGTTGCGGGTCTGGCCGCCCAGCGAGGAGACGGTGGTGATGTCCCGGGCGAACTCGTGGAGGTTGGTCTTGCCCAGGATGATCGCCCCGGCGGCGCGCAGCCTGGCAACCTGGAAGGCATCGGCCACCGGGACGAACCCTGCGAGCGCAACCGTCCCGGCGGTGGTCGGCATGTCGGCGGTCCCGATGTTGTCCTTGAGGAGGATCGGGATGCCGTGGAGCGGACTGCGCGGCCCTTGCCGTCGACGCTCGGCGTCGAGGGCGGCTGCCTCTTCTCTGGCGCTCGGGTCGAGGGTGAGGACTGCGTTGAGCGAGGGTCCCCGGTCGTCGTAGGCGGCTATTCGGTTCAGGTAGAACTCGACCAAGGCGACGGAGGTGATCGTGCCGTCTTCCATGGCGTCCTGGATCTCCTGGATGGTGGCTCCCAGGGGGTCGAAGGGGGTGGGAAGGGGGACCGCCGCCAGGGTGGTGGTCGTGGTGGAGGTAGAAGGGGCCACCGTGGTGGTGGCCGCCGGGAGCGTCGTCGCAGCGGAGGCAGTCGGAGCGATGGTGGAGGCGGTGGTCGAAGTCGAGCCTCCACACGCAGCCACCACGAGCACGGCGGCCAGGAAACGGATGAGGGCCCCGGGTGACCCGGGGCCCTCATCACGAACTCGGATCATCAGCCGCCGAGGTCGGCGTCGCCCAGGCAGGCGAAGGCGATCTCGAAGAACTCCTCCGGGGGCTCCTCGGACGCCTCGATGGCGAACTTGATGAACTCCTCCTCACTCCACCGCTTCTCGATCTCGTCCAGGGTGCACTCGCAGAACGCCTGGTTCTGCTCGGTGGTGCATCCGCCCAGGTACGAGTTGCGGATCTCGTCGGAGTAACCCCCGTTGTCGTCGTCGCCGCAGGCTGCGGCGAGCATCGCCACCGCAACGACGGCCACGAGCATCGTGCGCCGGCGCATCATCGTCTCCTCCAGTCGGTTGGCGGTCAGCGTAGACCAGGGAGGCCCAGACTCCGTGGCAGACTGTCGCCATGCCCTCCATCACCTCCGAGATAGGTCGACTTCGCACCGTGATGGTGCATCGCCCCGGCCCCGAACTGGCTCGTCTCACCCCCGAGAACCGGGAGCGATACCTGTTCGACGACATCCTGTGGCTGCAGCGCGCCCAGGAGGAACACGACCGGCTGGTAGGACTGCTCGAGGGCAGGGGGGTCGAGGTGCTCCAGGTGCGGGATCTCCTGCGCGACGTCCTCGACGATCCGGGAACCCGTGGAACAGTGATCGATCGTGTGGTCACCCCGTCGCTGGTGGGAGAGCGCCTCTCCGAGCACCTGCGCCACGAGTTCCGCCAGGCCGACACCGAGCGCCTCCTCGACGCCCTCTTCTCCGGAGTCCTCGCCTCGGAGCTCTCCGACTGGGGGCTAGGGGGGCTTTTCGCCGACTTCGCCGCCGACCGTCATCAGGCGGTGATCAGACCGCTGCCCAACATGATGTTCATGCGCGACAACGCCGCCTGGGTCGATGGCGGACTGGTGTTCTCGATCCTCGCCTGGCCGGTGCGCCGTCCCGAGTCGCTCATCGTGTCCTCCGTCTACCGCAACCACCCTCGGTTCCGGGACGTCGGCTTCCCCGTCTGGTATGGGGACCGGGAGTTCGACACCTTCCCGGCCACAATCGAGGGTGGCGACATCCTCGTGGTCGACGACACCACCGTCCTCATCGGTTCGGGCGAGCGGACCTCACCGGCCGCCATCGAGGCCATCGCCGGCCGGCTCTTCGAGGCCAGGGCCGCCGAGCGGGTGATCGTCGCCCGATTCCCCCGGGAGCGCAGCTTCATGCACCTGGACACGGTCATCACGCTCGTCGATCGGGATGCGGTGAACGTCTTCCCCGGGATCCTCACCGAGATGCAGGTGTTTCGGGTGGAGCCCGGCCCGATGGGCGGACTGCAGGTCTCGGAGACCGATGGGCTGCTGGCCGAGATCGAGGCGGCGCTCGGCACCCACCTGCGGGTGATCACCACCGGCGGCGACGCCGTCGGGCAGGCGCGTGAGCAGTGGGACGACGGCAACAACACCCTGGCGGTGGAGCCGGGTGTGGTGATCGCATACGCCCGCAACGTGGAGACCAACAAGCGGCTGCGAGAGGCGGGCATCGAGGTGCTCGAGCTGGACTCGTCCGAGCTGTGCCGCGGCCGGGGCGGGAGCCGTTGTCTCACCCAACCCGTCGAACGCGACCCGGTCTGATCTGCCGGGACCTTGCGCGACGCGCTGCGGCCCGGGTCGCAGCGCTCGGGCCGCAGGTGCGTGGCATTCTCAGTCCTCGGTCGGATCCGCCTCGGTCTCCGGTGGTGGCTCGTACGCCGCCGGAGGCTCGTACGCCGCCGGAGGCTCGTACGCTGCCGCCGGAGGCTCGTACGCCGCCGCCGGCGGGGCGGCCGGCGCCCCCTTGGGCTTCTTCGGCGGTGCGAACGAGCCCCACAGGACTCCCAGGACCGCCGACACGCCCGTGTAGGTGATGAGCGCCGGGATCGACAGGGGCACGACGCTGAGCACCATCAGCAGCAGACCCACTCCGGCTCCTGTCACCAGCCCCCAGATGAAACCCCTTATCGGGTGACGTTGCAGTGTCATCTCGCTCATCGTCATTCCCTCCAGGAGAGTGCGGGTCGTGCGTTGAACAGCACCCCGGTGAAGCCGGCCGCTGCCAGCATCAGGGCGAGGATCCCGGGTGGGGTGCTCAGCGGGTTGGGCCCGACGAACTGCACCCACCCCTCACCGACGCAGTTGGGCTCCGGGTAGGACTCCATCTCGGGCAGCTCGGCGGCGCCCCACTGGTCCACCCATGCCCCCTTCGCCTTGATGAGGGCGGTGAAGGAGAACGGCAGAAGGTCACCGAAGTCGACAGAACCGGCGTTGCGGTTCTTGTCCCTGGGGTTGGGATCACCGCCGTCGTCCTGGAACACGCCCTCGGCCTTGAGGAACCAGCGGTGGTCGTGGAAGGTCTCCGGGATGCTCGACCCGTAGTAGACCAGCACTCCCCGGGTGTCGACCTTCAGCGGGTTGCTGCGGGTCATCTTCTGGTTGCCGTAGACGTCGTAGAGCGGGTCCGGGCCGCCACGATCGAACATGGCATCGACCGAGTTGCCCTTGTCGTCGTACGAGATGACGACCCCCTTGCAGGGCCCGGTGAGGCTCGAGCCGTCGTCGGCGTCGTCGAAATCACCACTCACCGCTTCGAGGAAGCCGTCCTCGGATACCTCGCCCACCTTGTCGTCCCAGATTCCGGCGATCCCCTCGGGGGGAAGCTCACCGATGTCCGGGATGCCGTCGCCGTTTCGATCCGTGAAGTCGTCGCGGAACTGCTCCGGGATGAACTCCATCAGGTCGACGACGGGTTCCTGATCCTCCTGAGCCAACGCCAGCTGCGGCACTCCCACCACCACCACCATGGCGATGGCGAGGAGCAACCTGCCCAGTCTTCGCATGTTTCCGTCCCTGCTCGTCCTACTGCGGAACGCTAGCCCACGGTCACGAAGGCTGCTCGTCATCGTCGCCGGCGACCAGATCGATTCGCTGACCACAGTCCTCGCAGACGTAGGTGATGACGTCTCCCGGCTCGAAGCCGAGATCGGGTGGCGGTGTGGTGACCCTATGGGCGGTACCGGCGCACTCCATGCAGGTGATGGTTTCGGGTGCCATGGGGGCACAGTACGCCACCGGGCCCGCGGCGGCGAGGGTCGAGGGCTCCAGACGCGCCGGTGCCGCCCCTCGAGGCGGCACCGGCGCGTCGCTGTGGCTCAGCCCTGGAGGGTTCGCAGGTAGGCGACTATGTCGTACAGGTCGGCCTCGGTCAGCGCCGGGTTGCCGCCCTTGGCCGGCATCGCCACACCGGTGGTGTTCTCCGGGTCGGAGGTGTCACGGCCGACGGTGACGAACGCCACCAGATCGGCATCGGACATCCCGCCGATGAACTCGGAGTTCACGAACGGCTTGCCCAGGCCCTCGACACCGACCCCGCCCTCGCCATGGCAGGCGATGCAGGTCCCGTTGAACAGGGCCAGGCCGTTGGTGGCGTCCCCGGTGGCGGCGGCGGTCGTGGTGGTGGCCGCCGTGGTGTCGCCGCCGTCGCCTCCGCCGCATGCGGCGACTGCGATGGCGAGCGCCGCCAGGGCGATCATCGGTCGTCTCATCTGTCTCCCTTTCGTGTTCATGGTGTCTGGTCGTGGGTGGAGTGGTCGTGGTCGGCCGGCATGGAGCCTGCAGTCAGCAGCAGATCGTCCCAGGTCATGACCTCGCCACCGAACTCGGTGGCGAAGCTCGTCGCCCGCTCCCGGGTGGAGAAGGCGGCTATGCCGTGGCCCATCGGGGTCACGATATCGGCGTCGTGGACGAACCAGGCCGTGGCCGCATCGAGCCACTCCGAGGTGTCGTGGTCGTGGACCCAGGCGGCGGTCTCCGAACCGAGCTCGCCCTGGCGCAGACCGTGGGCGAGCATGTCGCCGACGTCGTCGAAGGCCTTGTCCTCCCCTTCCACTTCGTAGGCGGCTGCGAACCGCTCCTCGGAGATGATCATCCCGCACTCGGTACAGACATCCCGTCCGTACACGATCTCGGGGGGTCGGCCGGCGCCGTCGTCGCCGCCGCAGGCGGTGAGACCCAGCGCCAGCAGCAGCAGGAGAGCTCTTCTCATATGTCCTTTCCTCTCGTGAACCGGGCCCATGCCGCCGTCACCGGAAGCATCACCCACAGGACGAGCACCCCGATCAGGATCGGGTCGAGCGCATCGCCGAAGCGGTCGACTGCATAGGTCCCCGCCGGCCCGAGCACGTCGAGCGATCCCTGGAAAGAGGTGAGGGTGGCCAGCCGGAACGCCTCGACCGGATTGGCCGCCGCCGAGAAGAACAGGACCGACACCGGCATCCTGGTGGCGACGGCGGTGCCCATCAGCCCCAGGTCTCCGAGGAAGACCAGGCCCAGCCACAGGAACAGCGCCGAGCCCATCGCCACCCCCGACTTCCGGGTGAACGAGGAGACCAGCATCCCGAGTGCCAGCATCCCGGCGGCGAGCACCCAGGAGAGGGCGGCGATGCGGGTGAAGGCGGCGGCGTCGGCCGCCCCGCCTCGCAGCCCGGTGACCAGCCCGGCGGCGCCGAACCCGGCGGCGATCGTGGCGAACAGCGCCAGCACCAGCCCGAGGTAGGTGCCGAGGAATGCCTCGGTGCGGCTGATCGGGTGGGAGAGCAGGAACCGCAGCGTCCCCCGCTCCTGTTGGCCGGTGATGGCCTGGGCGCCGAGGGTGAGGCCCATCAGCGGGACGATCAGCTGGACCAGGGCGACCAGGGACGATGCGCTCCGGCCGAAGGCCCCGTATCCGGCGACGGTGGCGCCGGGAAGGGCCAGGTTGGCCAGGACCGCGGCCAGGCCGGCGAACGCCGCGGCGTACAGCCAGAACCACCGGTTGCGGATGGCGTCGCGCAGCTCCTTGCGGGCGATCGTGCCCACCAGGGATGCCTCGAAGGCGGGCGGGGCAGCGCGCACGGCCGTGGTCATCGCCACACCTCCAGGTCGAGCACCGCGATCCCGGCGCCTTCGAGGGCGGCGACCGCCTTTCCCTTGGCCTCCGGAGGCAGGTCGACGAGCAGCCCGCGGCCGTTGAGGCGCGCCGTGTATCCGAGCGCCGCCAGGATCAGCGAGGCGGGCTCCACCGCCTCCGGGTCGAGGACCAGGTGGAGCCAGGAGCGCAGACCGAGCCTCTCCGAGAGCTCGTGAGGGGCACACTCGTCGACGGTGCGGCCCTCGTCCATCACCACCACCCGGTCGACGAGCATCGCCACCTCCTCGAGGTGATGCGACGTGATCACCAGCAGCCGATCCGGGCCCCTCAGGTCTTCGAGCAGGCGGACCGTCGACTCGCGCGAGGCGGCATCGAGGTTCGAGGTCGGCTCGTCGAGGAGCAGGACCGGCGGGTCGGGGAGCAGGGCGACGGCCAGTGCCAGGCGCTGGCGCATTCCGCCCGAGAGCGCCCCCACCCGCTTGTTGCGGTGCGGACCGAGCCCGACCCGCTCGACCGCCTCGGAGACGCCGGCGCCTTGCAGGCGGCGCAGTCCCGACGAGAAGGCGAGGGTGTCCTCGACGGTCAGGTCGTCGTAGAACCCCGGGCGCTGGGGCACATACCCGACGAGGGACCGGACCCGTTTTCCCTCGGATCGGGCGTCGAACCCGCCCACCTCGACCGTCCCCTCGTAGTGGAGGAAGCCGAGGATGCAGAGCAGCACGGTGGTCTTGCCGGCCCCGTTGGGCCCCCAGAGGGCGACGGTCGAGCCACCACCGACTTGCAGGTCGAACCCGTCGACGACGGTCGACTTCCCGTAACGCTTGGTGAGCCCCTCGATCCGGATCATGGGCGCAACCTTCGGGCCGGGCGCGACGCCGTCACCAGGAGTGCGGACATGGCGAGCATCGCCAGCGATGCCGAGATCAGGCCCCGGGCGTGGGGCGCCTCCATGCCGGCGACGGGCGGCTCCATCTCCGGCATGGAGATGAGCGGGGCCTCGTCGATCACCTTGGGTTCCGGCCGCAGGGCGGGGAAGAGCCGGGCGGTGAGGGCGATGGCACTCGCTGCCGGGGTCTCGGCGAAGAAGACGATCTCGGGATGCCGGTCGGTCAGGGTCGAGTAGAGATCGGCGAGGCGGTAGGGGATGTCACCGATGCCGTCCCCGTCGGCGTCGTAACCCCCGAAGTCGTCCCAATGGTTGCCCACGCCGTCGATGGTCCACTCATTGCCCGTGAAGGTTCCGGTTCCGCTTACACCCACCTGCTCCCGGTTGTCCACGAAGGCGTTGCCGGAGAAGTGGTTGCGTTGCACCGAGGGTGTGAACAGCACCCCCACCTGGTTGAAGGCGACCAGGTTCCCGCTGAAGTACTGGTGGACGTCGTATCCGACCGGGGAGTTGTCGAGGTAGATCCCCACGCGGTTCCCCACGAAGCGGTTCCCATCTGCGGTGACGCCGTCGACATCCTTGAGGCCGAGCCCGTAACCGGAGGGACCGTGGTTGCCCGCCACCACGTTGTCCCGGAACTCGATGTCGCTCGAGTACATGAGGTAGGCGCCGACCGAGTTCCCCTCGAGTTGGTTCCTCTCGACGATCACACCATGGTCGTACATGAAGTGCAGCCCGTACCTGCCTCCGGTGAAACGATTGTCGCGGACCACGGTCCCGTCCGAGAACCAGATCACGCTGTCGCGACCGCCGGCAACGGTGTTGCCCTCGACCAGCGAACCGGGGCTCTCCCACAGCCTCAGGGCGTCGCCCCTCCGTCCCACCTCGAGATCCTTGGCCCCGATGACGTTGCGGCGCACCACCGTTCCCGGAGACTCCCGCGAGAAGACTCCGAACAACACGTCCTCGAAGACGCAGTCCTCGACGGTGAGTCCGGGTGCCGCCGTGGCGCTGACGGCGGCGTTCTCCCGGTCCAGGGAGTCCCCGGTGGACCGGATCTCAAGGCGCTTGAGGACGACGCCGCCGGAGGTCACCTCGATGGTGTTGCCTTCGCCGAGCCCGTCCACTATCGCCACACCCCCGCCGTCGATCGTGATCGGCTTGTCGATGACGACCCTTCCCCGGTAGGTCCCCGGGGCGAGGGTCAGGGTTCCCCACGAAGGCGTGGCGTCGATCAGGGCCTGCAGGTCGACATTCGCTTCGGCCACGACGGGGGATCCCGACGAGAACGCCAGCGAAGCGGCCAGCAGCGACGCCCCGATCGCCGGGATGAAGGCACTCACGTCTCTGCCGCTTCCTGGCTCTCGATCAGCGGCTTCCAGGCCTGGCGGTGCTTCCACAGCCCGACCGCCGCCAGGACGGCGGCTGCGGTGGCCACGATCAGTCCGATGGCGGGCAGTGCAAGGGTGTCGAACTGGGCGATCTTGGCCGGACCCAGGACGGGGGGCGTGAACTCGCCGACGGCATCGGCGAATGGAGCCGCCGGGTCGAGGTTGTGGCCGAACTTCCACAACCAGTATTGGAGGTCGGCCAGGAAGAAGAGCGGGAACAGCACGGCGGGTGCCACCAGAGGCAGCACCCACCGGCTGTGGATGAACAGGCCGGCTATGAGCAGTCCGGCCAGGGTCAGGATGGAGGCCACGGCCACCGACCGCTCGAAGAGGGCGGCGTCCTCGAAGGAGGCCAGCCCCACGTAGTGGTTGAGGCCTTCGAGTTCGCCGACGTCGCCTTCGAGGCGGTTGACGTAGGCCTGGACGGTGAGCCCGTCCGGATACTGAGGCGCCTTCAGGTTCAGGGTCCAGTAGGGCAGGACCACCGAGACCGCCAGCAGCAGCGCCGAGAGGGTGAACAGCACCGTGGGGGTGCGGTACGCCTTGAGTTCCGACGCCTCCAGGTCCTTGGGGACCCTGGGACCCAGTATCCGGTCGAGCTTCACCTTCCTCACCCTCCTACGGCGTCACCATGAAATAGCCCATCATCTCGAGGTGCAGCGCCGAGCAGAACTCGGTGCAGTAGAACGGGAACACCCCGCTCTGGTCTGCCACGAACTCCACCTTGGCGTACTCCCCGGGCTCGAGGCTCAGGTTGATGTTGTAGCCGGGAACGGCGAACCCGTGGGTGGCGTCCACCGACTGCTCGATGTTGGTCAGGTGCCAGATCACGCGGTCGCCGGCCTTCACCTCGACCCGTTCCGGGTTGTAGTGGCTGCGCACCACGGTCATGAACACCTCGACGGTGTCTCCATTGCGAACCACCCGCTCATCGCCGCTCTTCGGCGCCTCGGGGCTGACGCTCATGGTGTGCGGATCCCAACCGACCTCCGGGTAGATCGACCAGGGCTGAAGCTTGTCGGCCTTGATCATCTGCACGTAATGCGGCTCGCCCCATCCGATCGGCATGTCGTACAGCACCGGCATGATCTCGCCGGACTGGCTGATGTCGATCAGCTGGAAGTTCTGCGGCAGCAGCGGCCCGGGGTGGAAGAAGCGGTCGATCGACCACTTGTTCAGTGCCACCAGCCAGTTGCCGTCGGGCGAAACCGTGTCGCCCTCCGCAGCCACCAGGTGTCCGATGTTGTACTGCACGGGGGTCTTGGTGACCAGCTCCCATGAGTCCGTGTACGGCGGCCCCAGGCTCCATCGAGCCACGGCGCTGTCCAGGAACAGGCTGGTGTACGCGTACCCCTTGTCGTCGAACTCGGTGTGGAGCGGCCCCAGGCCGAGCTCGACCTGCGCCTCCATCACCGAGTCGAAGTCGAGCACCGGGATCCCGAACGGGTCGAGCACCCAGTTCTCCGCGGCGATCGCCGCCTGGATCTTCTCGAACGAGTAGATCGTGACGTGCGGATCGAGCTTCCCGGATACGACGATGTAGTCGCCCTTCGGCGCCACGTCCGCCCCGTGCGGGCTCTTCGGCTCGGGCACGAAGTAGAGGAGGCCCTCATCGATCGTGGTCTGCAGTGGGATCACCGGGAAGCCGTTCACCTCGACGGTGCCTCCGGCGGCGGCCACCGCGGCGGCCGCATCCAGGTTGATCACATGCAGATAGTCGTTGTCACGGGCCGACACACCGGCCTCGAAAGGCGGGTTGCCGTCTTCGATGCCTCCGGTGGCCATCTCGGTGTTGAGCGATCCGCAGAACACCCAGCCTTCCGACACCAGCTTGCCGGCGTCGCACAGGTCCTGCCAGTAGGGCGGCAGCTCCATGGCGAACGAGGCCTCGGGGTCGATCCGGCCTGCCTCTCGGTCGAACTTCCAGAACGTCACCATTCCCCGGTAGGTGGTCTCGTACTCACCGATCGGGGCGTACTCCCAGCCGAGAGGCGTGGCGTACTGACCGCCCTCGATCACCCACTCGGTGTCGGGGGTCACCTTGGTGCCGCCATGGTCGTTGATGGCGATGGGGTTCTTCACGATCTGCTTGGTCTCGAAGTCGCGCAGGTCGATCACGGCCACACGGGCGTTCGCCTTGTCGTTGATGAAGAGGAACTGTCCGTCATAATCCCCCGCCGTCTCCGAGAGCGCCGGGTGGTGGGTGTCGCCCCA
This sequence comes from Acidimicrobiia bacterium, assembly GCA_030584185.1. Taxonomy (NCBI): domain Bacteria; kingdom Bacillati; phylum Actinomycetota; class Acidimicrobiia; species Acidimicrobiia bacterium. The sequence continues at coordinate 1,614,459 of CP129495.1, forward strand.
GAGGACCTCCTTGCCGTCGACCTGCCCCTCGGCGAGGACCTCCATGGTCCCCTCGGCGCCGTAGCCCCAGCCCTGCCAGGGCTCCGGGGTGAACACGCCGATCAGCTTGAGCAGGCGCATCGAGGGCACGCCGATGACGGCCACCTGGCCGCCCTGGCCGCCCGAAGCGAACATGATGTAGGGGTCGATCTCACCCGACGGCATCCACGTCGTCAGTGCGGCGTCGATCTGGTCCTGGGTGAAGCCCCTCTCGACTGCGATGTCGGACCCGCTACCCGAGTCGTCGTCGCTGCACGCCCCCAGCACCAGCAGGACGGCGAGAAGCGCCACCATGGCGCGACTTCGTCCTGCCCGCAGCCGGGGAGGCGTTGCGTTGGTCATTGGTTTCCTCCCTTTGTCGTCCCTGTACCGCCGCCCGGCGTTCCGGTGTGGTCGAGCAGGGGCACCGCCCGCAGCTCGGCCGCCATCACGTCGCGCGCCCGTTTCCAGGTCTCGTGCAGGGCGCAAGGCTCGGGTGACGGACACGCGGCGTGATGCAGCACGCACTTCCCGTCGTCGACTGGCCCCTCGACCGCCTCGATCAGTTCCAACATGGTTCCCGCCTGCGCCGATGGGTCGAGCCGGTAGCCCCCCGCCGGCCCTGGTTCGGAAGTCACCCAGCCGCTGGTCACCAGCGGTCGCATGACGTGGGGCAGGTAGTGGATCGTGGTGCCGATGCGCCGGGCCAGGTCGGGCCCCTTGAGCCCTCGACCATCCCGGTCGAGGGCGTCGATGGCTCGTTTTGCCAGATCGGTGCGTTGGGTCGCTTCGAGTCTCATTCCCTGAGTTGCGTAGTCCGCAACTTCGTGAACCCTTTCACAAATCCGACCCGGCGCTCAGTGGCCAAGGTCCCCTGGGTACCGGGTCTTTCGACCCGATGGGGCCGGAACGGGATCGCATCGAGCCCGGGCCATTAGCCTGGCCACCATGGCTCCCCGTCGACTCCTTTCCGCCCTGGCGATGTTCGCCCTGGTGGCGGCGGGGTGCACATACGAGTCCTCGGGCACCACGACCACGACCACCGTCGCCGTGGAGGACCGCCCCGCTCCCACCAGCCCGGGATCACTGATCGTGAGCGACCAGCGGTCCGAGGGGTCGTCCGTGACCATCGACTCGGTCGCCTTGCCCTCGCCCGGATGGGTGGTGTTGCGGGCCGACTCGGGCGGCAGCCCGGGGGAGCTGATCGGGATCAGCGACCGACTCCCCGCCGGGTTCATCACCGGCGTCACCGTCCCGCTCCTGATACCGCTGGCGGAGGACGCCACCGTGCACCTCGCCCTGCACGTCGACGTCGACGACGACGGCTCATTCGTATTCGAGCCGCCCGACGCCTTCGTGGACGGCATCGCCACCACCACCGAAGGGGATCCGGTCACCGCGGTGGTGCGGGTGACCCTGTTGCCTCCTTTGAGCCCGGGCGACGCCTTCGTCGAGGAGCAGACCACCGATGGCACCACGCTCGATGTGGCGAGCGCCTTGCTCCCCGCTGCCGGCTTCGTGGCGCTGCATGCCAACGAGGGGGGAGAGCCGGGCGAGGTGCTGGCGGTGACCGACCTGCTCGAAGCCGGCGAGGTGACCGAGTTCGCCTTCGAGGTGGATCCGCCTCTGGCCACCACCGGAATCGTCTTCGTCGTGGTGTGGGTCGACCGGGACGAGGACGGCGTCTTCGCCCCCGGCGAGGGCACCGATGCGGTGGCGATCCGGTCCGACGGCGGACTCGCCGTCGCCGAGGTGGTCATGACGGTCATCCCGACGTCACCTGCCGCCGTAGAGGCCGACGATCAGGAGGTGACGGGAAACAGTTTCGTCGTCGCCTCCGTGGAGTCGCCGGCCACAGGCTTCCTGGAGGTGTTGAGCGACGCCTCCGGCGAACCGGGCGAACGGGTCGCCGTGGTTCCCGTGGGCATCGGCAGTTTCACCGACCTGTCGGTCGACCTGCCGGATGGCTTCACCTCGGGCGACCGGCTGTGGCTCCGCCTGTGGGTGGAGTTCGACGGAGACGGGGCTCTCTCGGCGGGCGATCTCCCCGCCCTCGCAGAAGCGGGCGGCACCGCCATCGAGGTGTCGCTGACGGTGACCGTCATCGAGGAGGAGTAGAGCCCCCTCGGGTGGGCGGCCAGGGTGGCACCCGTCCCAGCATCGAGTGGGGCCGTTCGCAGCCCAGCAGCCCCGCCAGCCAGCCGCCCACCTCGGCGACCCCGTCGTGGTCTACGCCGGTGTCCTCTCCCATTGCGGCGAGCATCGCCGTCAGATCCTCGGTGGCCACGTTGCCGCCGGCCCCGGGGGCGAACGGGCTCCCCCCGAACCCTCCCACGGCGGCGTCGAGGGACTCGACCCCCGACCTCAGTGCCGCAACCGCATTGGCGTACCCGGTGTTGCGCGTGTTGTGGAAGTGGGCGCGCCGCGTGCAGTCGGGCACCGCCTCGGCCACCGCCGTGAAGAGGCGCTCCACGGCCACGGGATTCGCCACACCGATGGTGTCGCCCAGGGCGATCTCGTGACATCCCGCCGCGGCGAGGCGGGAGGCGAGGTCCGTCACCGTCCCCACCTCGACCACTCCCTCGATCGGATCACCGAACGCCACGGCGATCGTCGCCGAGACCCTCAGTCCGGTCGCTCGGGCCCGCTCGATCAGAGCGGCCGCCTCCGAGTTCCGCCTGACGGCTTCGGCTCCGGTGTTCTTCAAGGCGTATCCGTCGGAGGCGTACGCCACGACGTTGACCTCGTCGAGGTCACAGTCCAGGGCGCGATCCATCCCCCGCCCATTGAGCACCAGGCCGATAGCCGAGAAGGAGCGGGGCGTGAGGGCGGCGCTGATCTCTTCGGCGCCCGCCATCTGGGGCACCCGGCCGGGGTCGGCAAAGGACACGGTCTCGATCCGCTTCAGGCCGCAGGCTGCGAGGCGGCGGATGAGCTCGACCCTCCGCTCCGGAGTCAGAACCGCGGTCTCGCTCTGCAGCCCGTCGCGGGGCCCGACCTCGACGATGCCGATCATTGGTGTCCTCGCCTCTCCTGCGCGAAGGGTGGCAGGTCGACCGTGTCCGCGCCGACAGGTGCGACCGTCGGTGTCGGGTTGGACGAGCCGGTGTTGATGACCCCTTCGCACCGGCGGTGGGGTCGAAAGGATCCGAAGTCCCGCTCGGGCCGCTGCGCCCGGGGGCCGATCCTTCCCGGCTCGACGAGCGGGCCGGGGATGGTCCGTTCCACGATGATCTCGTCGAGCCTCACTGTGCCCCTCCGCCGCTGTCGGCGGCATTCTCGCGTGGCTCCGGCGGCAGGGACGGGGTTCGGCCGGCTCGGGTGGGCTTCGTCGAGGAAGCGGTCCGGATCCCCGTGAGCCTCCCGCCGGTGACGACCGGTGGCGGCGGCGCAGCCCGGTTGGCGGGAGGCTGGGCGCCTACCGGGGTAGCCTTTGGGGATGCCGCTCAACTTCGGACTCGGCGGGAAGACCTATCCGTCGGTGACCCGGACCATCACCGCCGACGAGATCGCCGCGTACGCCGCCGCCTCGGGGGACGACAACCCTCGACACCGCCCGGGTCCCGACCAGGTGGCCTCACCTCTGTTTGCGGTGGTCCCGGGCCTGCCGCTGGTGGCGACCGTCGGCCTCGACCCCGAGCTGGGCGTGGAGAACCCGCTGATGATCGTCCATGGGGAGGAGGAGGTCGTGCACCACCGCCCTATCCGCCCCGGTGACGGTCTCACCTTCACTCCGACGCTGCTCTCAGTGGAGGACAAGGGGCGCGGTGCGACCTTCGTGGTTCGGGTCTCCGCCCACGACCCAGACGGAGCCCCGGTCAACGACCAGTACGCCACCGTGTTCGTCAGGGGGGGCGGGAGCGGAACCGACCGTCCCAAGGCGGACCCGCCGGCCGATCCGGTGAAGGGGGCGGCGGTCGCCGAGTTCACCAGCCATGTGGCCCCGGAGATGCCCGCCCGCTACGCCGAGGCCTCGGGCGACCACAATCCGATCCATCTCGACGATGCGGTGGCCAAGATGGTCGGCCTCCCCGGCATCATCAACCACGGCCTGGGGACGCTCTCGTTGGTCGCCGCCGGTCTGGTACGCGACCTCGCCGCCGGCGATCCGGAGCGCCTTACCCGCATCGGCGCCCGTTTCACCGAGGTGGTGCTCCCCGGGTCCTCCCTCTCCACGACGGTCTGGGAGGGGGCCGAAGGTCACCTGTTCGAGACGGTTCGTCCCGACGGCGCGGCGGTCATGACCGGCTGGCTGCAGGTCGCCGACTGATGGCCCGCCTTCGCCTCTTCGCCAACCTGCGTGAGATCGCCGGGACCGGTTCGGTCGAGATCGAGGGCACCACGGTCGCCGAGGTCCTTGCCGGCGCCTCGGAGCGGTTCGGTGACGAGTTCACCCGGGCCCTGTCCCCGGCGGCGGTGTGGGTGGATGGCGATCGTGCCGATCAGGAATCCGCGGTGGGTCCGGCGTCGGAGGTGGCGGTCATCCCGCCGGTCTCCGGCGGGACCACGGTGGTGCGGTCCCCGATCCTCATGGAGATCGGGCTGGTTGCCGCCTTCCTGGCGGCCCTGGTGATCTCCAGTCGCATGTCGCTGCAGTGGTACGCGGTGGCGGTGGTCCTGGTGGGAGGCGTGTGGGTCTTCGACGTATCCACATCGTCCGAGCGGCGCGGCATCCCCCTGGCCCACATACCCGTCCTGCTCTCGGTCGGTGCGGCGGTGGCGGCCTCCTATCGATTCGGGGTGGCCGGGATGGCGGCAGCCGCCGTCGGATCTCTGCTGCTGGTCCTGGTCTGGAGCGTCGCCGTCGCCGGGCTGCGTCCCGTCGACTCCTTCGCCGCCGGCGGCGCCCTGGCGGTGGCGGCCTCGCTGGGATCGTCGGCCATGGTTCTGCTTCGCATGGGGTCCGAGGACCTCACCCTGGTGTTTCTGATGGTCCTGTCGGCCGGGGTCATGGTGGCGTGGCTGTCGGACCGCACCGAGAGGCCTCTCGTCGACCCGCTCGCCGGCCTCGTGGTCGGGGCGGTGCTGGCCGGGGCGATCGGCGGGGCACTCTGGGCTCCCGATCTGCTCGACGCACTCGGAGCCGCCGTCGCCGCATCCATCGCTCTCGTGGCAGGCCGCAATCTCGGGATGCTGTTGCGGGTGGGGGGGCTATTCGCCCCGGGTCCGGTGCCGGGCAGCCTTTCCTACTTCGACGGGGCGCTGCTGGCCGCCACGGCCTTCTGGTCGGTCCTGGTGGTGCTCGCCTGAGTCGGCGATCGACTCGTTTTCGCTCAGATCCGGTCGATGGCCGAGAGCAGGGCCTCGTTCTCCTCCGGCGCACCTGCCGTGATCCGCAGCCAACCCTCGGGAGCCACCGGCCGCACGATGAAGCCGCGGCGGAGGAGCCCGTCGACCACTCGGCCGGCGGCGTCGCCGAAGCCTGCGTAGACGAAGTTGGTCTGGCTGTTGGCCACCTCGATCTCCCGTTTGCGTAGCTCCTCCATCAGGTAGGCGATGGCGGCTGCGTTGCGGGCTGCTCTCTCCCGCACCCGATCCTGATGGCGGAGTGCCTCGGTGGCAGCCACCTCGGCCAGGGTGCCCACGCTGAACGGGAGCTGGATCCGACGAAAGGCGGCGATCAGGTCGGGATGGGCGACCGCATACCCGATCCTCAGCCCGGCCAGCCCGTACACCTTGGAGAATGTGCGGGTCACGACCACGTTCTCCCGGCTCACCGCCAGAGGGATCATCGAGGAGTAGTCGTCGGCGGTGGCGAACTCGGCGTAGGCCTCATCGACCAGGACCAGCACGTGGCTGGGAAGCGACTCGATGAATTCGGTCAGCGATGCCCCCGACACATGAGTCGAGGAAGGGTTGTTGGGGTTGCAGACATAGACCAGGGTGGTGTCCCCGCGAACTGCACCGGCCATGGCCTCCAGGTCGAAGCGGTGCTCCTCATCGAGCGGGACGGCGATGTCGGTGGCGAATGCGGTGCGGGTCCCGATCTGGTACAACCCGAACGAGGGCCACCCGAACACCGCCGAGGTGCCCTCGCCACCCATGGCCAGCGCCGCCACCAGTGCGAGCTCGTTGGACGCCCCGCCGCACCAGATCCACTCCGGTGGCACCGCAAGGTGCTCGGCAAGTGCCGGGGTGAGCAAGGAGCGGGCGTCGTCCGGGTATCGATTGAGGCCGGCCAGGTGTCGGGTGAGCACCTCGATCACCTCGGGGAACGGCGGATCGGGGTACTCGTTGGAGGCCAGCTTGACGACACGATCCAGCCCGAACTCGGCGGCGACGGATGCGATGGAGCGCCCAGGCCGGTAGGGCTCGATGCGGTCGATGTCGCTGCGGAACCTGACGGTCATTCTGAGGCAGAGACCTTAGAGCCCATGGACCCACCTGCGGCCACGGTCCGGGTGGTTCGGTGTCCCGGCGATCATCCGGTTCACCGGGCTCCTGCGCCTGCCGATGGGAATGCCGTGGATAAACCGCACCCGTCCATACCATGAGACCCATGCTCCGCCTTGGTCACCGGCTGGTGGCCCTTGTGATCCTCGTCGTCCTGCCGTCGGCAGGACTGTCCGCCCACGCCTTCGACATCTCCGAGCAGGATGTCGAGGAGGCCCGGCTGGAGAGGGAGGAGGCGGCCCGTCTGAGGGCGGCCGCCCTCACCGACGTCGAAGCGGCGATCGCCTCCTACGAGGCACTCAACGCCGAGCTGCAGGACCTCACCTTCAAGGTGGGAAGGCTCCGTTCCCGGCTCGACACCTATGAGGCGCGCAACAGGGAGCTCCGTCTCCTGATTCGGGATCGTGCCGTCGAGTCCTACATGAGCGGTCCCGAGCGCGACGAGATCGCCAGGGTGTTCAGCCCCGAGGAGGCGCAGCAGTCGATCCTCGCCCGCGAGGTGCTGGCCCTCGCCGTGGACACCGATCGAGCCGCTCTCGACGACCTGATGGCCGCAACCGCCGAGATGGAGCGGCTCCAGGAGGAACTGGCCGCCGACACCGAACGGGTCTCACTCCTGCGGGTGGAGTCGGAGGCGGTGGTGGAGCGGATGAACCAGCTCTTCGCCGAGGCGGCGGCCACCTATCAAGAGGCCGACACCACCTATCAGGAGGCGTCCGCCGCCCTTGCCGAGAAGCGGCGTCGCGAAGAGGAGGAGCGGCGGCGTCGCGAGGCGGAGGAGAAGCGTCGCCAGGAGGTCAGGGCGGCGCTCGGGGCTCCGGCCGAGGGGGTGCCCCTCTACGTCACGCCCGGCTTCATCTGCCCCATCGCAGCCCCCACCTGGTTCACCGACACCTGGGGCGCCCCGCGCGCCGGGGGCCGTCGCCACAGCGGCACCGACATGTTCGCCGCCTTCCGCGCCCCGTTGGTGGCTGTGGCCGACGGCACCGTGAAGCTGTCTTTCAGCGCCCTGGGCGGAAACACGCTCTGGCTGTACGCAGACCATGGCGTCGAGTACTTCTACGCCCATCTGGATGGGTACGCCGACGGGCTGACCAACGGACAGCGAGTGACCAGGGGGACCCTGATCGGCTACAACGGCGACACCGGCAACGCCGCCCCCGGGGCGTACCACGTCCACTTCGGCATCAGGCCGGGTGGAATCATGATGGTGAACCCGTATCCTACGGTTCGTGCCGTGTGCCCCTGAGGGGCGCCACCATCATCTACCCTCCCACTGTGACCGAAACCCGCCGCCGGATCGACATCATCCAGGATCCCGAGTTCCTGGAGTCCCTCGCCGCGGTGCCGTTGGAGGAGCTGAGGGGGCGCCGCACCATGTGCAGCGACCTCGACGTGGAGCTCTCCTTCTATCGCAGGATGATCCACGGTCGGCTCGATCTGCTGGCATTCGAGTTGCGTCGTCGCGCCGGTGAGGAGCACCAGAGCCTCCTCGAGGCCCTGCCGAGGATCCTCTCCGAAGGGGCCTATCTGTCCCAGCCCGGCCTTCCGGCCCGGTCGCTGTCGTTGGATGTGCCCGACATCCCTTCCCCCGGACGCAGGCTGGTGGACCGTGCTCTCGAAGGCGACTTCCTGGCCCGGCTCCCATCACTCGACGACGAGGAGCTGCGCCAGACGCAGGCGTTCCTCGACGAGGTCGAGGCAGACGTCTCCCGGCAGCGGCGGCTGGTGCACGATGCCCTGGACGTGTTGCACCGGGAACTCACCCGCAGATATCGGGAGGGCCTCGCCGACTCGGGCGGGTTGCTGACCTCGGAGTGATGGTCGCCTCCACCAGGGACGGCCTGATCGAGGCCGTGCACCCGGTGTCGGTGGCGGCGGTGGGGCCGGACGGCGCCGTCCTCGCCACCTCGGGCGAGACCGCGCGGGAGTTCTTCATGCGCTCGGCCATCAAGCCGGTTCAGGCCGCCGTCTCGGAGCGATTCGGGACGCCGCTGACGGCAGAGCAGAGGGCGGTGGCCTCCGCCAGCCACGGAGGCTGGCCGGTCCACGTGGCGCTGGTGCGGGCGATGCTCGCCGGCGTCGGACTGGACGAAACGGCACTTCGTTGTCCGCCGGATCGCCCGTCGTCCTCAGGCGCCGACCGGGTGTGGGTCGAGATGGGTGTTGCCGGTCCGCAGCGGGTTCTGCACAACTGTTCGGGCAAGCACGCCGCCATGCTGCGGGCATGTATCACCCAGGGCTGGTCGTTGGAGTACACGCCGGCCGACCACCCGCTCCAGGTGGAGATCCTGGCTATCGCCGAGGAGCTCACCGGGCGACCGGTGGGTCCGGTGGGAGTGGACGGCTGTGGCGTACCGACGATGCGCAGCGACGTGATGGGGCTGGCGCGGGCGTTCGGCGCGGTGGCGACCGATTCTCGACTCTCTTGCGTCCGGGACGCCGCCCGGCGTCTTGCCCCGCTCACCAGGGACGGTGAGGCCCCGGAGGCGACGCTCGCCAGGTGGCTGCCGGTGGTGGCCAAGGGTGGTGCAGCAGGATGCATCGGCGTGGCCTGGGTCGAAGGAGGGATCGGGCTGGCCGCCAAGGCGTGGAGCGGATCCGGCGCCGCCGCCATCGCCGCGGTGGTGACGCTGCTCTGCGACCTGGGGATCCTCGGCGGTCACCCGTTGGAACATCTCGACGAGGTTCGCTCCCCGGTGGTCAAGGGCGGGGGAAGACCGGTGGGGCGTCTTGCGGTCGTGGAGAGATGACCTCCTGGTCGCTTCCGGATGAGTTGGAAGCCACGGCGCCACTCACCGGTCCCTTTCCGCTGTCCGGCTTCGTTGCCGCCTGGTGGGGGGCATTCGGGGTCGGTGATCCTGTGATGGAGCGATCCGAAGAGGCGGCGTTCGCCCTCGTCGTAGACCGGGGGACGGCACGCCTGCCCGGCGACGCCGATCTGACCGACTACCACTCTCCGCTGGGTCAGCACCCCGAGTCCGTGATCGCCGCCACCGTGTCCATGCTCGATCCGGGAACCCGTCTCGTGCTCGACTCCCTTCCGCGCGAGGCACTCGAGGCGGTGACCGCCGGCCTCGAGGTCGCCGGTCTGACCGTTTCCTCGCGTGAACACGCCGTGGCGATGGTCCTCGACCTGCCGGCCGACCCCGATCTCTACCTGGCGCGGCTCGATGCCAAGCAGCGTCATGAGGTGCGTCGCAAGCGGCGCCGGTTCGTCGATGCCGCCGGCGAGCCTCGGCTGGTGCGCGATGCTTCCCTCATCGACCGGTTCGTGTCGATGCATCGTGCCGCCGAGGGCGACAAGGGAGGCTTCATGACCCCGTCGATGGAAGGGTTCTTCGGCTCGCTGCTGAATGAAGCCGGGGCGGTGCTCGACGTCCTCGTCGACGGTGAGGGTCGACCGGTCGCAGCCGCCTTCGGGTTCGAGGACGATCGGGCCTACTACCTGTACAACTCGGCCTTCGATCCCGAGCACGGGGGTATCTCCCCGGGCGTGGTGCTGGTCCACGCCCTCGTCGAGAGGACGATCGCCAGCGGCCGGACCCGATTCGACTTCCTCAAGGGGAGTGAGAGCTACAAGGGTCGGTTGGGGGCGGAGCCTCGCCCTCTCTTCGTGGTGGAGGCAGCGGTGTGATCCGGAGAGTCGCCTTCGTCAGCGTCCACACGTCGCCGCTGGCCACGCCGGGAACGGGCGATGGCGGCGGCATGAACGTGTACGTGGACGCCCTGGCCCGCCACCTGGCCGATCGTGGGGTCGCCGTCGATGTGTTCACCCGACGCGTCGACAGAGATGCACCCCACGAGATCGATGTCGCTCCCGGCTACCGGGTGATCAACGTGGACGCCGAAGGGTCGGATCGGGCAGAGATGATCGGCGCCTTCTCCGAGGGTGTCGCCAAGTGCCTGGTGTCGAGCGACCTGCATCCCGAGGTGATTCACAGCCACTACTGGCTGTCGGGATGGGTCGGAGCGCTCCTCCAGGACGTGCTGGGCATCCCGCTGGCCATCTCCTTCCACACCCTGGGCCGGGTCAAGGAGGCATCCCGCATTCCCGGGGAGCCGCGCCAGTCGCTCGTTCGAATCGCCGCCGAGGCCGAAGTCGTGGCACGGGCCGGATGTGTGATCGCCTCGACCCCTGCCGAGGCCGCCGACCTGATCGAGCACTATCAGGCCAACCCGGAGCGGATCTGTGTGTCGCCTCCGGGCGTCGACCACGGGCTGTTCCATCCTGGAGACCGCCGACTCGCCCGGGAGCGGTTGGGTCTCGGAGATCGCCCGACGGTGGCGTTCGTCGGGCGCATCCAGGCTCTCAAGGGTGTCGACATTGCCGTCGAGGCGGTCGGCCTCCTCGATGGCGTGGATCTGATCGTGGTCGGTGGTCCCAGTGGCCCGTCGGGTCGGACCGAACTCGGGCGGCTGCGTGCCCTGGCGGAGACTGTCGCCCCGGGACGAGTCCGGTTTCTCCCTCCCCGACCCCACGCCGAGATCGCCGATGTGTATCGCGGGGTCGATGCCCTGGTGGTCCCGTCCCGGTCCGAGTCGTTCGGCCTGGTGGCCGTCGAGGCCCAGGCGTGTGGGACGCCGGTAGTGGCGTCGGCGGTCGGTGGGCTGGTGTACTCGGTGGCCGACGGCGAATCGGGCCGCCTGGTGCGCAACACCGACGCCGAAGGGGTCGCCTCCGCCCTGCACCCGATCCTGTTCGACCGCGGCGAGTGGGAGAGGCTCTCGGCCGGCGCCGTGATCCACGCCAGCCAGTACTCGTGGGACGCCACCACCGCCCGCCTCCTCGAGCTGTATCGGGGACTGTTGGAGTGAACCCGAAGCGTCTGGTGGAGGAGGTCACCGAGCGGTGGCTGGCGGACGAAGAATCCGACGTGGTGTGGACCGGCGATCACGAGGGACGGCGAGGTGTCCGGATGCGCCAGCGCACACGCGACTTCACCACCGTCTGGTTCGAGGTCGGCGAACGGACCTTGACCATCGAGGCCGGAGTCCTGCCCGCCCCACGGTTTCGGGTCGAGGAGGTGTACCGGCAGTGCCTGGTTCGCAACCGCCGGACTCGACGGCTTCACTTCGCCATGGACCCCGAAGGAGAGGTGATCCTGGTGGGAAGGATCCCGGTGGAACACCTGGACGAGCAGGAGCTGGATCTGGTGCTCGGCGAGGCCTGGGAGCTGATCGAGGTGGCCTTTCGTCCCATGGTCGCCGCCGGGTTCGGTCGCGAAAAAGATGCCTGACCGTTGGTTGTCGACACGCCTTGTGCACAACTGCCTGTGGATTGCTGTGGACATGTGGGCAAGTCGGGCAGGTGGGCGGACACTGCGGGCGTCGGGGTCGTTCCTGGCGAACTGCGTGGCCGGGAACGCGAAAACCGGTCTGGGGCGAGCCGGTTGACCGCACCGTCTCCGGGCCGTAGTTTCGGAGGTGCAAGGCCCAAGGTGCCGATGCAGCAGAGTGACTCGTTCGGGGAAGTGCGGGGATCGATGCGGTAGAGGTTCCTTGGGCCTTGGCGCGCTCGTCGACCGATCACACGCCGAACATGAGCTCACCGAGCCGTACCCTGCGCGTGTCGAAGGTCTCCGGGTCGATCCGAAGGGTGCCCAGGCGCAGCCCTCGCATCCCTTCGCCGTGCCTGGTCATCACCCGGACCCCTCCGTCGTCGTGTTCCAGGATCCCGAGACCGAGGCAGGTGCCGGTGCCGTCTTGGAGCCCGACGAGTATCCCGTCGAGGCGGGTGAGGTCGAGGCCGTCGGGGAGGGTCGGTGCGAACACGGTGTCGCGAACCCGCCACTTCTGGAGTGGCGGGCCGAGGGCGGCTGCGAAGGCGGCCGCGCGATGCTCCCGGCGGCGCTCAGGATCGGAAGGCCGGACCTCAGGGTCGACCGCCACCAGCACGACTTCGGCTCCGAAGAAGCGCCGCAGCATTCCCGCCAGGGGTTCTGCCTCGGCTCCTCGTTGGAAGGCGACCACCACCTCGGGGCGGCAGAGCTCCATCTTGTGATACTTGAGCGTCTCGCCGGCTACGCCCGAGATGACCCCGGTGGTGTCCACGACGACGAGATCGGCCGATCCCCTGGCATGAGAGGTCAGGGCCGCAGTCGCCACCACCTGCTGCAGGACGACGCGCTCCGGGCCGATCGCTCCCACGAAGTGCAGCCGGTCCGGCTCGATGGCGGCGGTCGGATCGTCACCGGATGAGAAGAGGCGCAGGCCGACGCACGCCGGAGGGCCGACCGTGGTCTGGTCGATGTCGGCGTCGACCAGGGCTGCGGTCGTTCCGTTTCCGATGGCGGCGCCCACGAGGTGGCGGGCGAAGGTCGACTTCCCGGTGTCCCTGGCGCCGAGGAGCATCACGACGCCGCGACCACGGGCCAGGTCGTCGACGAGTCCGGCGTGAAAGTGATCGGCCATGAGGTCCGGGAGGTGGGCGGCCGATCGTAGTTGTCGGAGGTCGCCTCGGATCGACCGGTATCCTCGATCGCCCATGCCCGGACTCCCGGTCTCCTTCCTAAGTGACTTCGGCGCCGTCGACGAGTTCGTCGGCGTGGTTCACGGCGTCATCGAGCGGGTCGCTCCCGGCACCCGGGTCTTGGACGTCACCCACGGGATACCGAGGGGCGACGTCCGGGCCGGGGCACTTGCGCTGCTGCGCGCCGTTCAGTATCTGCCCGACGGAGTGGTGCTGGCAGTGGTCGACCCCGGGGTCGGCACCGCCCGGCGAGCCCTGGGGGTGGATACCGCCAGGGGGTTCTTCGTGGGACCGGACAACGGCCTGCTCGCCCCTGCGGTGGCCATGGTCGGAGGAGCCGGCAGGTTCGTGTCGCTCGAGGCCCCCGAGTTCCGCCTGGCAGCCGCCGGGGGAACCTTCGACGCCCGCGACGTCTTCGCTCCTGCGGCGGCCGTGCTCGCATCTGGCGAGGCGCGTCTGGAGGACCTGGGACCGCAGGTGGATCCCGGATCGATCAGCCCGCTGCTGCTTCCTCTGGTCGAAACCGGGGACGGGTTCGCATCCGGCGAGGTGTGGTGGATAGATCTCTTCGGCAACGCTCAGACCAACGTCTCCCCGGACGACATGGCACTCGCCGGCCTCCTGCCCGGAAAGCCGGTCGAGGTTCGGATCGGGGCGGCGACGCACACCATGGAGTGGGTGAACGGATACGGGGACGGCAGGAACCCGGTGGTTCACGTCGACTCTCACGGCTTGATGACGCTTGCCATCGCCGGGGGGCGAGCCGATGAGCGTCTCGGGCTGCAGGCCGGGTCGTCGGTCGTGTTCAGGTCACCGACACCAGACGAACGACGAACACCACCCCCGTCACCATCAGGGTGAGCAGCAGCAGGATGATCACGATCGTTGTCCCGGGACGCATCGGCAGGGAGACGATATCGCGATGAGCGAGGTGACCTTCATCACGCGCCGCGGCTGCACGCTGTGCTCCGCCGCCTTCCCGCTGGTGGAGGCGGCGGCGATGCGCCGCGGCCACTGCCTGGAAGTGGTCGACGTGGACGATGCCGGGTTGGCATCACGCTACGGGGATCGCGTGCCGGTGGTGCTGCGTGACGGCGTGGAGGTCGCCTGGGGAAGGCTCCGCCGGCGAACGGTGGCGCGCGCCCTGCGCTGAGAGCCTGGTGCTGGCGCGGCCCACCGGATTGGACCTTCGGGGCGGCACCTATATTGCGCGGTGGTGAGCAACATCCCCCGCGTCACGGTGCAGCGACTTCCCGTCTATCTGCGCTGCCTGGAGAGCCTCGCTCCGGATCAGAAGCAGATCTCCTCGGAGCAGCTTGCCGGGCTGGCGGGTGTGCTCGCCGCCAAGATCCGAAAGGATCTCTCCTATCTGCGCCTGCAGGGGGTGCGGGGCGTCGGTTACGACGTCGACCACCTGAAACGGGAGATCCGGATGGTTCTCGGCCTCACACGTGAGTGGGCGGTGGTGATCGTCGGCATCGGCAACCTGGGCAGGGCCCTGGCCAACTACGCCGGCCTCGGGGAGCGCAGGTTTCAGATCGTCGGACTCTTCGATCGTGATCCGAAGAAGGCCGGAACCCGCGTCGCCGGCCTCACCGTCGAACCCGTGGAGTCGCTGGCGTCGGCCATCGCCGCCCGGGGAGCCACCATCGGGATCATCACCACTCCTGCCCATGCGGCCCAGGAGGTGCTCGACGACCTGGTGGAGGCAGGCATCCGGTCGGTGCTCAACTTCGCCCCGACCGTCCTGAAGGCGCCAGACGGTGTGGAGGTGCGCCGGGTCGATCTCTCCATGGAGTTGCAGGTGCTCACCTTCTATCAGGTGCGCACCGGCTGAGACCGGGCTACTCGCCCTCCTGCTCCGCCTCGTAGCGGCTGAGGGCGGTCAGGAACATGGCGAAGAGCAGCAGGGAGGCCAGCATCAGGGCCCCCGGCAGGATCCGCAGCTGGAAGGCGTTCAATCCTTCGACCAGCGTGGGGCGAAGGCCACGGGGCGAGTACAGGGTGTACAGCAGCCCGACGATCGCCAGGAACCCGAAGAACGCCGCTCCCGTGGTGAGGAAGGCGAGGCGCCGACCCAGGTTGGTGTAGTTGATGATGAAGATCGTTCCCCAGAACACCGCCAGCGACGAGATGGCGACGATGAGGCCCCGCACCAGCACGCCGGGGGCGGGGTTGCCGTCCGGTCCCACGTTGTTCTTGCCGACCAGGTTCTCGTAGGCGACGTCGAGCAGCGCCCGGAACTGGGGGATCATCGAGGCCAGCACCAGGACGGTCAGGGCCACCCCCAGCCACTCCAGCCGGGTGAGCCCCTGGTCGTCCTCGTGGATGCGGCGGATCATGGCAGCGCCCTCTCCAGCCTGACTATCAGCATGATGTCCTCGGCGCTGAGCACTGCGCCGAACCCGGGCATCCAGCCGCGTCCGATCCCATTGACGCCGTACGCCACGGCCTCGTCGGACCCCTTGACGATGAAGTCGTAGTGATCCTGCTCCACCGGGAACTGGGTGAGCGACCTGCCGCCGCCGAGGGCGGGGCCGAAGGCGCCCGAGCCGGCGGCCTTGGTGAACTGGAACCCAGCCGACCAGCCGGCGGTGTGGCACCGGGCGCAGTAGGAGTTGTACAGGCCGATGGCACGCCGGGCGTCGGTGACGTTGCCGTCGAATCCGGCGGCGGCGACAGCCTCGACGTCGAAGGCGTAGAGGCGCTCCTGTTGCGCCGTCTCGAGGAACTCGAGTCCGGTGGCGGCTGCGGCGAGCAGGTTCTCCAGGTTGGCCGTGGTGAGGCGAAGGTCGCGCTCGATCGAGTCGAACTCGGTGACCAGAGGCCCCAACAGGGTGAGATCGGGGATCGGTGTCGGTCCATCCATGGTGCTGTAGGCGTCGGTCGGGTCGAAGAAGGCGGCCTCGATCGCGGTGCGTGCGTCCGACGGTGGGGCGGCTGCCACCATCGCCGCCGTGAGCAGGTTGAGCTGGGCTTCGGCGAGGTCGCTGACACCGTCCCGGTCGCCATCGGCGGCGGTCCCGTCACACGGTGCCGCCACCACGGCTGCGCTGGCATCGGTGCAGGTCGCCGGGGAGGTGAGGATCTCGGCGAGCCGGTCGGGGAGGTCCTCGATCATTTCGTACTGATGGGGAACGAGGCGCAGGGCGACGATGTCGGCCGCCTGTGTGGCCACGGCGGCGGCGACCGAGTCGTCGGCCCGGGCGATTCGGGCGATCTCGGCCGTCACCTTCTCGTCGGCCTTGGCCACGACCTCGGACTGGGGGATCTGGATCGACTCCAGGTAGGCGAGCAGCTCGTCGATCTGCTGGCTGTTGAGCGGCCCGCCGCCCTCGACACCCCAGGCCGGCATCGGGGTGCCGGGCCGCCCGTACACCAGCCAGAAGCGGGCCTCTTCCTCGGAGTATCGATAGAAGACATCGTTGACCGAGGGGGCCTCCCACGAGGTGCTCAACCCGCTGCGTCCTTCGATGTAGGGGGCTGCCCCGCCGCCGCCGTCGGCGCCGTGACAGCCCCCGCATCCGTACTCGATCCACCATTCGTGGCCGCGTTCTTCGGCGATGTGTTCGAACCTCTCGGCCGCCGCCGCCTGTCGGGTGCTCTCGTTGAGGTAGTAGATCGGCAGGACGACGGCCATCGCAGCCGTGGCGATCAGGGAGTAGAGCAGGATCTTGTCGAGGCGGCGGTTCTCCAACTCGTCGTCGGTGAGGTACGGCGACAGGTTCGGTGGCGGCGCCTGTCGGCGGTGGGCGACGCGCGTCTGGCGAACCAAGAAGGCGAGCCAGCCGACGACGAGGGCGGCGACCACGGCCAGCACGAAGGCGCCGAGGCCCATCAGGAGTCCTTCCTCAAATGCACGACGGCCCCTGTGGGTACTCGGCCGTCTTCACCGTGGCCCGAGAGGTCTCGATCACCGTCCCGGTGTCGATGACCAGCTGGCCCGACTCGTCGACGCTCAGAGCGAACCGGTCGAGGTTGCGGGGAGCGGGCCCGTCCTCGTACTCGCCGTGGTAGTTGTACTTGGAGCCGTGGCAGGGGCACTCGAACCCCTGGGAGGATTCGCACTGGGGAACCCGGCAGCCCAGGTGTACGCAACGCTGCCACAGGGCCATCAGGCCGCCTTCGACCACCGGCAACCCGTCGAATGAGGAGCCCTCCATCTGCCCCTGGAACGGAACCAGGTACGCCTGAGCGGCCGGGAGGAACAGCGGGCTGACACGACCGTCGGGAAGGAACACCTGGGCGGCGAGATCGTCGAGCTTTCCGGCGATCACCTTGGAGCCGAAACCGCCTGCCTTCAACTTGGGCCACATGAAGCCGAGCGAGAAGATCCCCATCTGGGCCAGGAACAGGCCGAACACGCCGAGGATGCCCCGGTTGAAGAACTGGCGGCGGGTGACCCCGAACTCGTTCGGGTCCACCTCCATGCGCTCCTCGAGCGGGTCCACCGGCACCGGTTCTTCGGCCCCGGGGTCGGCTGGCTCCGGCACCGACACCGGCTGCCGGGCCCGACTCGCCTTGCGGTCGCGCCGCATCGCCTTGCGATCGAGACGGCCCGTGACCGGACCCGGGGCGCCGCCGCGGCGCGCCGCGATGCTGGCGACGGCCAGGCCGCCGATGAGGCCGATGGCGGCGAAGGCGAGGATGACGATCTGGGTGGCGCTCATAGGTCGAAGAAGATCCCGTCTCTCCATGGGAAGGTGAAGTTGAAGCCCTTCCCCCGGTAGAACGACCCGATGATGGTGAGGATGGCCGAGGCCACCACGAAGAAGGTGAACACCATGATGGCGAACTTGCGGTCGGCCGGCCTCGTGGAGCGGTTGCGGTCCACATAAGGGATGAGGGCCAGGCCGGCGAGGCCGAGACCGGGGATCAGCACTCCGGCGATCTGGGGATCGAAGTAGGAGAGCAGCTCCTGAAGGCCGAGGAAGTACCACGGTGCCTTCGACGGGTTGGGCTGGGCGTTGGGGTTGGCCAGTTCCAGCAACGGGGCGTCCTGGAAGATCGAGAAGACGATCAGCAGTCCGAGCACGACCAGCAGGGCGACGAATTCGATGGCCAGCAGGTGGGGCCAGACGTTCACCTTGTCGGTCGGCTCCCGCTTCACCTGTTGGATCGCCTTGGCCTTGACGACGGTGAGCATGCGCTGGGTGCGCACGCCTTCGGGGATGGCGGGAGCCGCCGGGGGGCGAGGCGGGGCGGCGGTGGCGGTGGCGGTGGCGGTGGACGCCGTCTCGCCAACCGCAGCGGGAGCCGGTGCGTCGCCGCCGGTCATCTCGGCCCAGACCTGTTCGAACGGCACGCCGGTGGCCTTGGCCTTCGCCTGGGCCGATCTCCGCAGCAGGTGTTCGGGAACGTTTGCCATGGTGCTCCTTACAACGGCCCCGAGATGCCGCCGTCCTTGCGGACCCGCCAGAAGTGCACGGCCATGAAGATGACGATGAGAAACGGCAGCGCCAGCACGTGCAACACGTAGAAGCGCAGCAGGGTGGGTGCGCCCACCTGGATCCCTCCGAGCAGGACGAACGAGACCTGCTCGCCGAACACCGGGGTGTATCCGCCCATGTTGGTGCCGACGGTCACCGCCCACAGCGCCAGCTGGTCCCAGGGCAGCAGGTACCCGGTGAATGAGAGGAGGAGGGTGAGGAACAGCAGGATGACGCCGACCACCCAGTTGAACTCACGCGGCGGCTTGTAGGCGCCGTGATAGAAGACCCGGGTCATGTGCAGGAACACGGTGATCACCATCAGGTGGGCGCCCCAACGATGCAGGTTGCGTACCAGCTGCCCGAAGGCGATGTCGGTGGAGAGGGCGGCGATGTCGGGGTACGCCTGCTCGGCCGACGGCGTGTAATAGAACATGAGGAAGATGCCGGTGATCGTCAGCACGATGAACAAGAAGAAGGACAACCCGCCGAGACACAGCGTGTAGGAGAGGCGGACCCCGTGGCGCTTCACCTTCACCGGGTGGAGGTGGTACAGGAGGTTGTTCATGATGACGTACGAGCGGTTCCGGGGGCTGTCCGAGTAGCCCTTGCGGAAGGGAGAACCGGGCCGGAACAGCGACTCCCACGCCTCGGAGCCGCGGATGCGGTCGCCGAGGCCGGAGATGCGATCTCCCAGCGTCCTCTTTCCTTCTCCGTTGCTGGCCACTCTTCCTCCGTACCCTTCTCAGTCTCAGTCCCGGCGCGCGGCCGGTCAAATCACGTGTCCTAGAACCGCATCCCGTAGGCGTAGCCGTTCTTGTGGTCGCGCTGGCCGCTGTCCACCTCCCACGGTGTGGCCACGCCTCGGGCGTCGGCCTGGGCGGCCACGGAGCCGTCGTACTTGCCCAGCGAGATGACCCCGGTGGGGCACCGGTCCACGCACAAGGCGCACCGCGTGCACTCGTCCTCGTCCACGACGAAGAAACCCAGGTTGGCGGCGCTGTCCCTGGGATCCCCCACGTTTGCCGCCTCGGCGATGGCGTCGATGGAGAGGTAGTGGATGCACTTCCACGGGCAGATGTCGACGCACCCCTCGCAGAGGATGCACTCGACCTGGTCGATGTGAAGGAATTGCTTCGGCTTCACGGCCGCCGTCAGATACTCGCCCTCGACCAGGGTCAGCTGGTAGTCGTCGCGAAACGGTGGGGTCTCGAACCAGACCTCGGCGCGTGCCACCTCAGCCCCTTCCCTTGACCACGGGGCGGCCGTACACCGAAGAGCCCGGCGTCGCCGCCTGGCCGGCACGCTTCGACCGCTCTTGTAGTTGGTAGGCGCCGACCGCCACCACGATGAGCATGGTGGTGGAGTAGCCGGCGGCGATCATGTCCTTGAGTGCCCCGTAGGAGATGCTCACCTCGTTGTTGAGCATCAGCCACTTGGGGATGGTGAGGAAGGTCTTCTGCTGGGACCAGTCGAGCGTGCCCTGGGCGAGACCGAGGAACTGATTGGGGACGATCCCGAAGAGGATCAACATCTCCAGCGTGAACAGGAAGGCGGCGACCGTCGCCAGCGCCCAGGTGAGCCGGCGTCCGTAGATCCAACCCATGATCGCTCCGCCGAGGGCGATCTGTGAGCCGAGGAAGGCGATCAGCTGACCCGAAGTGGGGATCACCCAGCAGGTGGCCGGGTCGTTCTCGAAGAAGGCACAGCGCGGGATCCAGGAGTAGATGTCTCGGCCCACGGCATCCTGTGCGGCAAGCCCGGTGAAGTGGGCGATCAGCACGCCGATGGTGAAGAGGGCGGCGCCGATGGCAATCCCGAGGATGCCGATCCGCCGCCTCTTGTCTTCCGTCACCGTTGCGACTCCTGTTCAGACCGGGCGGCATTGTACGCAGACGGGTGGGGCCGGGAAACCCGCACCGCCACCCCCGGACCGCCCGTCGCGGTCCTGGGGTGGACTGGCTCCGGGGCGGTCGCTCGCGGGGCTAACCTTCCGCGCCGATCAGGACACGGAGGGAACGGGGAGTGCCAGCGCAGGAGACCGGTAGCGGATTGCCCGAAGCTTCCGCACGCTTGACTTCGGCTCTCGTCAGGTCGTGCTTCGTCGCCGCAGCGGCGTTCCTGATCATCGGGCTCGCCCTCTACGGCCTGGCCGCCACCCAGCTCGCCTGGCCCGGGGTCTTCGAGGGTTCGGCGAACCTCAGCTACGGGCGGTTGCTGCCTGCGGGCTCGGCCGCTCTCGTCTTCGGCTGGCTCACCCTTGCCCTGCTCGGAGTGTCGTTCCATGCGGTCCCGAGGATGGTGGACGCCAGGCTTCGCTCTCCGCTCGCCGCCATCGGCGCCACCGGGCTCATTGCGGTCGCCACCGCCGCCGGAGTGGGGGCGATCCTTCTCGGTGACGGTGAAGGCGGACGGTGGCTGGAGTTCCCGGCGGTGGTCGACGCCGCCCTTTTCGCCGGCTGCCTCGGCGTCGCCGCCCTACTGGTGGCCACCGTGCGGGACGGGTCGGGGGCGGGGCTGCCGGTCGCCGGCTGGTACCTGACCGCCGCACCGGTGTGGCTGTTCCTCACCGTGGCCGTGGCGGCCCTTCCGGCGCTCGATGGGCTTCCCGGCGAGATCCAGTCGGGGTTCGTCGGATCGGCCCTCTGGGGGCTGTGGGCCGGAGCGGCCGGCATCGGCGTCGCCTACTACCTCTCCGGACGGCTGTTACCCGATGCCACTTTCCACGAGAGCCTGGGACGAATCGGGTTCTGGTCCCTCTCCCTCACATGGCTGTGGACGGCGGGACGGACCCTTCAGTTCGCTCCCACCCCCGACTGGGTGGAGACGATCCCGGTGGTCTTCGGCGCCGGGCTGGTCGTCGCCGTGGTGACCGTGGTGGCCGACTTCGCCATGGCCTGGCGGGGGAGACGGGGTGAAGTCGCCGCCGCGCCTGCCCTGCGCATGGTCGGCGTCGGTCTGGTCTTCTTGCTCACCGGCGTGATCGCTGCGGTGGTGGCCTCGTTGCGATCGGTGGCGTCGGTGCTGCGCTTCACGCCCTGGGAGTCGGGCGTGGAGGTGATGCTGTTGCTCGGAGCCTTCACGATGTTCGCCATGGCCGCGGTGATCCACGTCGCCTCCGCAACCCGGGGCAAGGAGTGGGGCCGATCCTGGGGCAGGCTGGCACTGTGGCCGGTCGTGGCCGGAGTCGTCATCGCCGCCGGCAGCCGCTTCGTCGCCGGAGTGCAGCAGGGCTTCGGATGGCTCTCCGGGGTGCAGTCGGGTTCCTGGGCCAACCTGGGCGACGGGTTCGAGGTGTCGGTGGTGCCACTGCAGGGTGCCAACGCCGCTCAGGCAGTGGGCATCGCCCTGGTTCTGATCGGAGCGACGGCATTCGCGGTGCGCCTGGGGAGCCTCGCCGGAGGTGGGGGTGTCACCGAATCGGTTCGGCCCGCTGCGGGAGCGGTGGCGCCCGTCACCGGCCTGCTGCGCGTCGCCGTCGCCATCTTCCTCTTGGGGGCAGTCGGAGCGTTCGCCCTCCCCGCCGTCGACGCCGATGCCGGCCCCACCGAGCTCGCCGAGACCAGCCGCGATCTCGCCGACGACGCCCAGGCCGACCTGGGGCGCCAGATCTACCTCGCCGAAGGCTGCTGGCTGTGCCACACCCAGCAGGTGCGCCAGGTGGTGACCGACGTCGGGCTGGGCCCGGTGACCCTGGCCGGTGACCTGGCCTTCGATCCGGTGGGGGTTGCCGGGTACGCCCGCGTCGGTCCCGATCTGGCCCATGCCGGCGTCAGGCCCAACACCAACGATGTCGCCTTCCTGAGGCGCCACCTGGCCGATCCGCGTGATCAGCGCCCGTGGTCGACGATGCCCTCATACCGGCACCTCAGTGCCGACGAGATGAACGCCCTTGCCGCCTACGTCGCGGGATTGGAGTGACCTTGGACGAGCTGATCGCCGCCGCCGCAGCAGCCACCGGGATGCCCGAGAGCATGGTCAAGCGTTCCGCCGCCGCCCGGGCCAAGGCGCAGGGAACCACCGTCGAGGCCGTCCTCGCCGAATGGGCCGGCGTGCCGGTACCCGAAGGAGCCGCCTCCGCCGCTCCGGCCGGCGAGAAGGCTCCCGCCGACGAGGCCGAGGCGGCCGGGGAAACCGGCTCCGGTTTCGAAGTGGAGGTGAAGGGCGAAGCCCCGCCGGCGTCCAAGGAGCCGGCACCTGCTGCCGAGGAGCCTCGGGATGAGCCTGCCGAGGACCTTGTCGTGCCGGCCGGAGCCATCCCCAGATGGCTGGCCGCCCTCTTCGTGGTGGTGCCGGCGATGGCGCTCGCCTACCTGGCCTTCTTCCCCAACGGGCCCAACTGTGGCGATGCCGGGCTGCTGGCGATCGATCCGGTCTCGGGCGAGGCTGTGAACTGCGACGGCAGCGCCTTCGGATCCAGCGACAAGGACTTCTTCGCCATCGGCCAGGAGGTCTACACCTCGGCAGGATGCACCGCCTGTCACGGAGCCACCGGTGGCGGCGCCGGCACCTTCCCGGCGTTCACCGGCGGGGCCCTGCTCACGACCTTCCCCGGTGGGTACTGCTCGGATCAGACCGAGTGGATCCGGCTGGGGTCGATCGGATGGCCCGAGGAGACCTACGGCGCCCCGGGCAAGCCGGTGGGCGGTTCGGGAAGCGCCATGCCGGGTTTCGGGAGCACACTCAGCGACGAGGAGCTGGCAGCGGTGGCCCTGTACGAGCGGGTGGCCTTCGGGGGCGAGGACCTGGAAGCGGCCGAGGCCGACTGTTTCGCCACCGCAGAAGCCGCTGCCGGGGACTGAAACGGGCGGGCCCTCTAGGCGCCGCCGACCACCCGACCGACCGTCGTGACCGCGGCGGCCACGGCAGCATCGTCGACCCCGAGATGGGTCACCATCCTCACCCGTCCCTGGATTCCAGAGGCGCGTACCCCTTCGAGCCGCAGGGCGTCTAGGAACTCCCCGAGCGTCCTGCCTGGAGGCGGATCGAAGTAGACCATGTTGGTCTCGGGGGCCGACACCGCCAGCCCGACCTCGGAGAGCCCCCCTGCGAGACGGGCGGCGTTGGCGTGGTCTTCGGTGAGGCGGTCCAGGTTGTGTTCCAGCCCATGGAGTGCCGCCGCCGCCAGGATCCCCGACTGGCGCATGGCCCCGCCGTACATGTACTTGAAGCGGGTGGCCTCGGCGATGAACTCCTCGCTTCCGGCGATCGCCGCCCCACCCGGGCCGCCCAGACCCTTGGAGAAGTCCACCCAGATCGAGTCTGCCGGGGCCGCCCAGCGATCGGCCGGCACCCCGGTGGCGACGACCGCGTTGAACAGACGGGCACCGTCGACATGCACCCTCGCCCCGCTCCGCCTCCCCAGGTCGCAGACGGCGAGGTACTCGTCCAGCGGCCACACCGTCCCCCCGGCGAAGTTGTGGGTCTGCTCCAGGCTCACCACCGAAGTCCGGGGCTGGTATAGGCTTCCCGGGTCCAGGGCCGCCCCCAGCTGCTCGGCGGTGAACCACCCCGACTCGGTGGCGATGGGCTCGTAGACGATCCCCGACAGCACCGCCGACCCGCCTGCCTCGGAGCGGAACAGGTGGGCCCGGTGGTCGCAGACCACCGCATCCCCGGGTCGGGTGAGGGCGGAGATCCCGACCTTGTTGCACATCGAACCCGACGGAAGGAAGGCGGCCTTCTCCATCCCGAGGATCTCGGCCACGCGTTCCTCCAGGCGGCGGGTCGTGGGGTCCTCCCCGAGTTGCTCGTCGCCTACATCGGCTTCCGCCATCGCCTTGCGCATCCCGCGGTCGGGAAGGGTGTGGGTGTCGGAGAACAGGTCGATCATGAGGATGGCAACGATAGGGCTAGCCGATCCCGGGAGTGCCGGTGAGACACCTAGCCTGCTGGGCTCCATGGTCAAGAGAGACGTCCTCGTCGTAGGAGGCGGTCCGGGTGGTTCGGCGGCGGCACACTGGCTGGCCCGCGCCGGGTACTCGGTCGTGCTCGTGGAGAAGAAGGAGTATCCACGGGAGAAGACCTGTGGTGACGGCCTCACTCCCCGGTCGATCCACCAGCTCACGGAGATGGGGTTCGACTTCGACGCCGCCGAGTTCCACCGGGTAGACGGCCTGCGGGCCTACGCCGGCGAGCTGGTGCTCGAGATGGAGTGGCCGGACCATCCGGTCTATCCGGCGTGGGGAGGCGTGATCAGGCGTGCCGACCTGGATCAGCAGGTGGCGGGGCTCGCCGAAAAGCAGGGTGTCGAGGTCATCCAGCACACCACGGCGCATCCGGTCATGGAGGGCGGCCGGATCGCCGCCGTGGAGTTGAGTTCGGGTGGCGGGGTCGACCGGATCACCCCCGGGTTCGTGGTCGTGGCCGACGGCTCACTCTCCAGATTCGGCAGGGCGCTCGGAGCGGTCCGGGACCGCCGACTTCCGTACGGCCTGGCGGCTCGGGCCTACTTCTCCAGCCCGATGTCGTCGGACGGGTTCATGGAGAGCCAGCTCAACCTGCACGACGAGGCCGGGGCCACCGTGCCCGGGTACGGGTGGGTGTTCCCGATGGGCGACGGCACCGTCAACATCGGGGTGGGCGTCCTCTCCACATTCCATCGCTGGAAGGAGCTGAACACCTCGACCCTGATGCGGGCCATGGTCGCCTCCGCCCCGCCCCATTGGGAGGTGGGCCCGGAGTCTCAACTGGGTGAGGAACGGGGAGGCAAGCTGCCCATGTCGTTCTCCGTGGGACCGCTGGTGGGTCGCAACTGGGTGCTGGTGGGCGACGCCGCCGGGGCGATCAATCCGTTCAACGGAGAGGGCATCGCCTATGCCTACGAGACGGGGAGGATGGCTGCGAGCCATGTCGCCGCTGCCCTGGAGTCGGGCGAGCCCGGCCGGTTGTGGGGATATCGCGACGAGGTGGTGGACACCTACGACCAGTACTACCGCGTGGCTCGGGCGTTCGTGCGAGCCGTGGGTCGCCCCGGCGTGATGCGCGCACTGACCAGGACCGGGCTGCGCAACCGGACCCTCATGGAATGGACGCTGCGGGTGATGGCCAACCTGCTCCGGCCCGGCGAGCGCCACCTCGCCGAGGCGGCTTTCGGGATGGTGGAGCGGTTGGTAAGGCTGGGCCCCGAGCCGTAGGTCGAGGAGCCTCCTGACCCGAGAATGCGCGAGCGGCGACCGGCGTTCTCCGGCCCCTGGATCGCGAGGGCCCCGTTCAGCGGTCGAGGTCGACCCCGTCGATCGTGACCCCTTCGATCCACCCTCCCTGGCGCCTGTCGAGATCCATGAAGAGCTCGACCATGCCCACGGTGGTGAAGCCCATCGCCTTGAAGGCTGCCAGGGCGGCGGTGTTGCGGGCGACCGGTCGCACGGAGATCGAGGACTCGCCGATCCTGTGGCACTCGTCGAGAACCCGTCCCAGGAGTGCCCCGCCCACGCCTGCGCCGCGGTGGGTCGCGCCGACCACCATCGGCTCGACCTCCACACCGTCGCGATCGGTGCGCTGCAGGCCGACCAGGCCGACCACCACCCCGTCGACGACCGCCACCCAGGTGCCCAGCCGAAGCGGTGATGCCAGATGGCGGTCCCAGTCGCCGCCAGGATCGTCGCCACCGATGCCCGGGGCGCCGTAGATCAGGCGGTGATGCTCGGTGAGTTCCACCCACAGGGAGCGGCAGGCGTCGTACTGCTCCGAGGAGTAGGGGACGATCCGGGGGCTGCTCATCGGGTCAAAGGTAGGCGCCTCCACCGGGAGCAGGGTCCTGGCGCGCAACTGGCCGGCCCCATGGGGGCCGGCCAGTTGGCAACGGTGTCGGTGTCAGGCGACCAGGTCCTGCACCCACGAGGCCAGTGCGATCCCGACGACGGCGAAGCCGGCATCGATGGCGAAGCCGGTCCACGACTTCTTCAGCCAGATCACCGAGCTCACGGCGAAGGCGCCTACCACGAAGATCCCGAGTGCCAGCGACGACATCACCAGCGTCTCGAACGACGCCGGGTTCTGGAACGCCACATGGAGCGCCGGGATGAAGTAGGCGATTCCGATGTTGAGCACGAGGAACTGGACGAACCCGAGGATCATCTCCTTGGGCTCGAACGATCCGTCGGCCGACACGTTGTTCTCCCGTGCCCAGGCCTTGCCGAGGAGCGGCCCGTACCAGAGCCACCCGAGTACGAAGATGGCCACGGTGCCCGCAAGCACCGCCAGCCAGTCGAGGTCTCCGAGCGAGTCGAAGAAGTTGCTGAACGTCACGGTCTTCCCTTCCGGTCGGTTGCAGCCCGGACGCTAACTGACGACGGAGGGCCGCGTCGGGCAGAACGCTCGGTTTCGACCGGCCGGAACGGGGACCTAATCTCCGCCGCGACCGTCACAACCCGGAGACATGTCGCTCACCGCGTACCTCCCCATCGCCATCATGTTCGGGATCGTGGTCGCCTTCGCCGTGATCTCGGTGCTGGCCTCCCGGCTGCTCACCGTCAGCCGGCCCACCCCGGAGAAGCTGGAGCCGTACGAGTGCGGCATCGTCCCACTGCAGGAACCGGTTCAGCGCTTTCCGGTGAGGTTCTATCTGGTGGCGATGCTGTTCGTCCTGTTCGACATCGAGATCGTTTTCCTGTTCGCCTGGGCCGTGGTGTTCCACAGCCTCGGTTGGTACGGGGTCGGCGCCGTGGGAGTGTTCACGCTGCTGCTCATCGAGACCCTGGTGTACGTTTGGAAGCGCGGGGCGCTCGACTGGAACGTCCCCGTGCGGCAGCGGTATCGGGCAGAGGCCACCGAGCCTCTCGGGGAGGCCGCCTAGTGGCTGGGGCGTCGGGGCCGCCGAACCTGCTCACCGCCACCCTGGAGAAGGCGGTGGCCTGGGCTCGTACCCGCTCCATGTGGCCCGCCTCGTTCGGGCTGGCGTGCTGCGCCATCGAGATGATGGCCACCGGCGCCGCCCACAACGACCTGGCCCGATTCGGAATGGAGGTGTTTCGCGCCTCCCCGCGCCAGGCCGACCTGATGATCGTGGCGGGCAGGGTGTCGCAGAAGATGGCTCCGGTCCTTCGCCAGGTGTACGACCAGATGCCCGAGCCCAAGTGGGTGATCTCGATGGGTGCCTGCGCTTCGAGTGGGGGAATGTTCAACAACTACGCCCTGGTGCAGGGTGTCGACCAGGTGGTGCCGGTCGACGTCTACGTGCCGGGGTGCCCGCCGGGGCCACAGTCGCTGATGCACGGCATCCTCACCCTCCACGAACAGGTGCGGGCTGCCGCAGGGAGGCGAGCGTGAGCGAGCGCATCGACGCCCTGGTGGCCGGCTTCCCGGGGGCCTCGGTCGAGGACTCCCTCGGGCAGGCGGTGGTGCGCCTGCCGCGCGAGTCGATGGCCGCCTTCGCCGAGTCGGCACGCGGCGCCGGCTTCGACACCTGGATCGATCTCTGCGGCGTCGATCACCTCACCCGCAGCCCGAGGTTCGAGGTCGTCGTGCATCTGCTCTCGCTCGAACCTCCCGAGTTGCTTCGCATCCTCGTCGGAGTGCCCGCCGAGGATCCGGTGGTCCCCACGCTTACCGGCGTGTTCGCCGGAGCCAACTTCTTCGAGCGCGAGGCGTTCGACTTGTTCGGGATCGAGTTCGAGGGCCATCCCGACCTGACCAGGATCCTGCTCCCCGACGAGTGGGTGGGCCATCCGCTTCGCAAGGACGCTGCGGTGGGATCGGTTCCGGTGCAGTTCAAGGAAGCGAACCGAGCGACGTGAGCAAACCCCCCGACCTCGTTACCGGAGACCTGGAGGCGCCGCATGGCGCCCAGGTCGGCCCGTCGGCTGGTCCCGCCTCCGCAGGCTCCGGCCGCACCGCCATGCACGACCTATGGCTTACCGGCACCGACACCCCTGCCGACCTCGCCGGGTTCACCTCGGAGGGCGGCCAGGAGATGGTTCCCGATGAGTCGGAGGCGACCCGCAAGGCGCAGATGGGCACCTCGGTCCTCGACGACTACGACACCGCCGGCAGCGACGACGACGAGACCCAGATCGTCAACCTCGGCCCGCAGCATCCGGCCACCCACGGGGTGCTACGGCTCCAGGTGGAGATGGATGGCGAGACCATTCGTCGCGTCAAGCCGATCATCGGCTACCTCCACACCGGGATGGAGAAGACGGCCGAGGCCCTCACCTTCATGCAGGGCCCGACCAACGTCACCCGGATGGACTATCTCTCGCCCCTGCACAACGAGCTGTGCTTCTCGCTTGCGACGGAGCGATTGCTCGGTGTCGAGGTGCCGGTGCGCGCCCAGGCGATCCGCATCCTGATGACCGAGTTGAACCGGGTGGCCAGCCACCTGCTGTGGAGCGCCACCACCGGCATGGACATCGGGGCCATCTCGATGATGCTCTACGGGTGGCGCGACCGGGAGCTGGTCCTCGGCTTCTTCGAGAAGACGACCGGACTGCGGATGAACCACAACTACATCCGCCCCGGGGGCGTCGCCGCCGATCTACCCGACGGCTGGGAGGACGACATAACCGGCATCGTCACCGGCGTGGAGCGGGGCCTCGCCGAGTACGAGGAGCTGCTTCTCGGCAACCCGATCTTCCTGGAACGAACAGTTGGCGTCGGGTTGGTCACCGCCGACGAGTGCCGCGCCTACGGGGTCACCGGCCCGGTGGCGCGCGCCTCCGGGATCGACTACGACGTGCGCACCCACTTCCCGTACTCGGGCATCGAGCAATACCAGTTCGAGGTCCCGGTGTTCTCCGGCTGCGACGTGCACGATCGGTTCCTGGTCCGCTTCGAGGAGATCCGCCAGTCCCTCCGGATCGTGGAGCAGGTACGCGACACCATCCCTGCAGGGGACTGGCGCACCGAGGACCGCAAGGTGACGCCGCCGCCCCGGGCCCGCATAGACCAGTCGATGGAGGCCCTGATCCACCATTTCAAGATCTTCACCGAAGGGTTCAAGGTCCCTGCCGGGGAGACCTACCAGGCCGTGGAGTCGGCGCGCGGCGAGTTGGGGATGTACCTGGTCTCGTCCGGAGGGTCGAAGCCGTGGCGACTCCACGTTCGCGGGCCCTCGTTCGCCAACCTGCAGGCGGTTCCGGCGATGCTCGCCGGATCGCTCCTTGCCGACACCATCGCCACCCTCGCCTCGGTGGACACGGTGATCGGGGACGTGGACCGATGATCTGGGACGCCTCCGCCGACGAGCGGGCCGAGGCGATCATCGCCCGCTATCCGGATCGTCGCTCGGCGGTGATGCCCCTCCTCTACCTGGTGATGGGGATCGAAGGACGGCTCACCGAGGAGGGGATGCGGCAGGTGGGGGTCCTCACCGGGATGACTCCGGTGCAGGTGGAGTCGGTGGCGTCGTTCTACAACATGTTCAAGCAGGAGGTGGGCGCCCATCTGGTGTCGGTGTGCCGATCGATCTCGTGTCACCTGCGCGGCGCCGGCGAGGTGCTCGACGCAGCCGTCGATGCCGCCGGCACCCATCCTGGCGGCACTTCGGAAGATGGGACGGTCACCGTCGAGTCGGCGGAGTGCATCGGTGCCTGCGGGGGCGCACCTGCGATCCAGGTCGATTACGAGACGGTGGAAGGGCTCACCCCGGAGAAGGTCGCCGAGCTGGTTCACTGGCTGCGCCAGGCGAAACCCGCCGAGGTACGCGGCGACGACCTTCAGGAGCGTTTCGGCGGCGACCGGGCCTTCGACTGGGGCCCGGAGGAGGAGGCTGCTGCTCGGGGCCCGTTCCCGGCGTTCGAGCCGTTCGGGACGGTGGCGCCGTGAAGATCCTCACCGAACGGATGGAGGCCCACCGCGAGGACTCGCACACCCTGAAGCGGTATCTCGAGACGGGCGGTTACAAGGCACTGGAGAAGGCGCTGGCGATGGAGCCCGACGACCTGATCGCCGAGATCAAGTCGTCCAACCTCAAGGGCCGTGGTGGTGCCGGCTTCCCCACCGGTGTCAAGTGGGGCTTCCTCGCCTCCGCCCAGCCCCGCTACCTGGTGATCAACGCCGACGAGTCGGAGCCGGGCACCTTCAAGGACCGCCAACTCCTCGAGCGGGACCCGCACCAGCTGGTCGAGGGCATCGTCATCACCGCCTACGCCCTCGGCGTCAACCATGCCTTCGTCTACGTCAGAGGCGAGTACGCCCGACCGGCGCGTCGCGTGCAGCGGGCGGTCGAAGAGGCATACGCCGCCGGCTACCTGGGCAGGTCGGTGATGGGGGGAGGCTTCTCGCTCGAGGTGACCGTTCATCTCGGCGGTGGGGCGTACATCTGCGGCGAGGAGACCGCTCTGCTCAACAGCCTGGAGGGGAAGCGGGGAGAGCCACGGATCAAGCCCCCGTTCCCCGCAGTCGCCGGGCTGTACTCCCGTCCCACGATCGTCAACAACGTGGAGACGCTGTCCAATCTGCCCTGGATCGTGCTCAACGGCGGGGCCGCCTACGACGCCATCGGGCCCGAGGGCTCGCGGGGCACGCGGTTGTTCTCTCTGTCCGGCCACGTGGCGCGGCCCGGCAACCACGAGGTCGTCATGGGAATGACCTGGCGCGACATGATCTACGGACTGGGCGGGGGCATTCGCGACGGCCGGGAGCTCAAGTGCTGGATCCCGGGCGGTGCATCCGCCCCCTGGTTCACGCCGGCGATGCTCGACGAGCCGGTCACCAACGACGACGCCGCCCGCCTCGGTTCGATGCTCGGGTCGGGGGCGGTCGTGGTCATGGACGAGACCACCAACGTGGTCTCGGCGGCCCTCAGCATCGTGCGCTTCTTCGCCCACGAGTCCTGCGGGCAGTGCACTCCCTGTCGCGAGGGGACCACATGGTTGGAGAGGATCCTGCAACGGATCATCTCAGGCAGCGGCCGTCGCGCCGATCTCGACCTGCTGCTCGAGGTTGGCGGCGGCATCAGCGCCGGGCTGAGATGGCCGCCGGTGATGACCACGATCTGCCCTCTCGGCCCGTCGGCGGTGTCGCCGATCGTCTCGATCATGACCCACTTCCGCGACGAGGTGGCGGCGATGATCCCGGAGGGGGTGGGCAGCGGTGGCTGAGGTCGTGAAGATCACGCTCGACGGCCGCGAGGTCGAGGCGGAGGCGGGCGAGCTGCTGATAGCCGCCGCAGAGAAGGCGGGCACCTACATCCCCCGCTTCTGCTGGCACGCCCGCATGGACCCGGTGGGAATGTGCCGGATGTGCCTCGTCGAGGTCGAGGGACCACGCGGGCGGATGCTCACAACGTCGTGCACCACGCCGGTTGGGGAAGGGATGGTGGTCCACACCGCCTCCGAGACGGTGAAGAAGGCCCAGGAAGGTGTCCTCGAGTTCCTCCTCATCAACCACCCCCTCGACTGTCCGGTGTGCGACAAGGGCGGGGAGTGTCCGCTTCAGGATCAGACGATGTCGCACGGCCCCGGAGAGAGCCGCTATGTCGAGGAGAAGCGCCACTTCGAGAAGCCGATACCGATCAACGACCTGGTGCTGCTCGACCGGGAGCGCTGCATCCTCTGCGCCCGCTGCACCCGGTTCGCCGACGAGATCGCCGGGGACCCGCTGATCGAGTTCATCGACCGGGGGAACCACACCCAGGTCAACACCTTTCCCGATGATCCGTTCGCCTCCTACTTCTCCGGAAACACTGTGCAGCTGTGTCCCGTGGGGGCTTTGACCGCCAAGCCCTTCCGGTTCAAGGCTCGGCCCTGGGACCTGGAGGCCGCCGAGAGCACTTGTACCACCTGTGCCGTGGGCTGCCGGGTGTCGGTCCAGGCCTCCCACAACGAGGTGGTCCGCATCATTGGTGTCGATGTGGACGCCACCAATCAGGGCTGGCTGTGTGACCGGGGGCGTTTCGGGTTCGAGCACCTGAGGTCTCCGTCCCGGCTCGACACCCCCATGGTGAGGCGGGACGGCGAGCTGGTTCCTGCCTCGTGGCCGGAGGCGCTCGAGGCCGCAGCCGCCGGGCTCGGTGCCACCATCGCCGAACATGGTCCGGGTTCGGTCGCCGGCATCGGCGGCGCCCGCAGCACCAACGAAGAGGCCTACGCCTTCTCCCGGCTCCTGCGCTCGGTGATCGGGACCGGCAGCCTCGACGCCTCTCTGGGTGACGATCCTTCCGCCGACTTCCTGCTCGGTGTCACGCCGCGTGCGGTCATCGCAGACCTGGAGCAGGCTCGAACCGTGCTGGTGTGGGGTCCCGACCTGAAGGAGGAGCTCCCTGTGCTCCACCTCCGGGTGCGCCGCGCCGCCACCGCACTGGGAGCCACCCTGATCGTGGTGGCTCCAGGCGCCACCGGCCTCGACCCGGACGCCGACCACGTGCTTCGGTACCGACCCGGCGAGGGCCCCGCTCTGCTCCAAAGTCTCGCCGCCGGGGAGGGCGACTTGAAGGCGGTCCGTTCGGCACTCGATTCGGGTCCGGTGGTGGCGGTGATCGGGCGCACCGGGGTCACCGACACTCGGGAGCTGCCGGATGCGGTCGCCCGGTTCGTGGTCGGCCTCGCCGACGCCCGGGTGCTTCCGGTCGCCCGCCGCGGAAACCTGTTCGGGGCCCTGGACATGGGGATCTCGCCCGGCCTCCTTCCGGGCCGTCGCCGCGCGGAAGACGCCGCAGCATTGGAGTCCCAGGCCTCCGCATGGGGCTCACCTGTGGCCGGCCCGGGAAGGAACGCCTCCGAGATCCTTGCCGGCATGAGCGACGGCTCGGTACGAGCGCTGCTCCTGCTCGGGTCGGACCCGGCGGGCGATCACCCCGAGCGGCTCCTTGCCACTTCCGCCTTCTCCTCCGGCGCCTTCGTGGTCTCGTTCGACATGTTCCTCAACGACTCCAATCGAAATGCGGCGGTGGTGTTCCCCGTCGACGGGTTCGCCGAGGTGGAGGGCACGGTCACCAACTTCGAGGGACGGGTGCAGAAGGTCAACCGTGTGGCCCCGGGTGTCGGTGCCTCCCGGCCCGCGGTCGAGGCCCTGGCCGACCTCGCCGAGAGGCTCGGCGGTGCCATCCCTGCCTCTGCGGCGCTGCTGGCGAAGGAGATCACGCAGTGCGTACCCGGGTACTCCAGGGTCTCCTGGGAGAGCCTCGACTGGGGTGAGGGTCGCGACGGGGTCGTCATCGAGGAGTCCCTTCCGGGGTACGAGCCGGCCGCGGCGAAGGCCACCGACCCGGGCGCGCTGGCCCTGCACTCGGCTCGCCGGTTGTACTCGGGGGGCACCACGATGATCGCCGGGCCATCACTGGCGCCGCTGCTCGCCGATCCCACTGTCGCCATGCACCCCGACGACGCCGATCGCCTCGGCCTTGCCTCCGGGGACAGGGCCACCGTGAAGAGCGGGGGCGTCACCATCACGGCTCCGGTCGAGATCGACTCGGGCCTGCCCCAGGGCACCGTCTTCGTCCCGCTGACTCCGGCCACCGCTCTGGGCACAGATCCTGCGGTGTCGGTGACCGCCGGAGATCCGTCATGACGGGATTCCTCGAGACCCTGTTCGCCTCGCCGTTCTGGTCGGCAGTGGTGAAATCGGTGGTCGCCTTCGGCCTGCTCATGGTGACCACCCTGCTGCTGGTGTGGATGGAGCGGCGCGTGGTCGCCCTCATGCAGAACCGGTACGGGCCCAACCGGGCGGGTCCTTTCGGCATCCTGCAGACGGTCGCCGACGGCGTGAAGCTGTTCTTCAAGGAGAGCATCAGGCCGCGCAAGGTCGAGCTGGGCCTTTACCTGCTGGCGCCGGTCGCCGCCGCCATCCCGGCGTTCCTGGTGTTCCTGGTGGTCCCGATCGGGGCGCCGATCACCATCGGATCCACCGTCGTCGATCTTCAGGTGACCGACCTCAACGTGGCCCTGCTGTTCATCCTCGCCATGTCCTCGATGGCGGTGTACGCCGTGGTGTTGGCGGGATGGGCTTCGGGATCCAAGTACCCGCTGCTGGGCGGGGTGCGGGCCACCGCCCAGATGATCTCCTATGAGGCGGCGATGGGCCTGGCGCTGGTCCCGGTGGTGGTGCTGGCGTCGGCCAAGCTCGCCAACGGCGTATCGACGATCGGCACGATGTCGTTCTCCCAGATCGTCGCCCTGCAGTCGGGTTCGTTCCGCGGTTTCATCCCCGGGTGGTTCGTGTTCTGGCTGTTGCCTTCGTTCCTGATCTTCTTCGTCGCCGCCGTCGCCGAGACCAACCGGCCTCCTTTCGACTTGGTCGAGGCGGAGAGCGAGATCGTCGGCGGGTACCACACCGAGTACTCGGGCATCCGGTTCGCCCTCTTCTTCCTCGCCGAGTACATCAACATGTTCAACGTCTCGGCGATCGCCGTCACCCTCTTCTTCGGGGGATGGCTCGGTCCCGACTTCGGCCTCCCGTCGTGGATCGCCTGGGCTATGCCCACTGCGTGGTTCCTCCTCAAGACCTACACCTTCGTGTTCGTCTTCATCTGGATCCGGGCCAGCCTTCCCCGGCTGCGATACGACCAACTGATGAGCCTCGGCTGGAAGCGGCTGATACCCCTCTCGCTTGTGTGGCTGGTGCTGTTCGCACTGGTGCGGGCGTGGCAGTCCTTCGGAGCGCCCTGGTCATGAGGAGGCGACACCCATGAGCGGGCCATTCTCCGGATTCCTGGTGACCCTCCGCCAGATGTTCCGACCCAAGGTGACCATCCAGTACCCGGAGGAGAAGCGGGTCAAGCCACAGCGGTTCCATGGCCGTCATGTGCTCAACCGGGCTCCCGACGGGATGGAGAAGTGCATCGGCTGCGAGCTGTGCGCCGGGGTGTGCCCCGCCAGGTGCATCTACGTGCGGGGCAAGGACAACCCGGCGGACGCCCCGGTCAGTGCCGGTGAGCGTTACGGCTTCGTGTACGAGATCAACATGCTGCGCTGCATCTTCTGCGGGCTCTGCGTCGAGGCATGCCCCACCGAGGCGATCACCATGACGCAGCTGTTCGAGATGTCGGTGTCGAGCCGCGAGGACGCCATCTACACCCGTTCGGAGCTGCTCATGGATCCCGACGGCGCCGTGCCCCACCCCCAGCCGGACAGCATCCTCTTCGATCGCGGCGAGCTGCGCATCGCCGACGGGTGGATGCGGGCGACCGCCCCATCCGGGCGGGCCGCCTACCAGGGGGTCGTGGGTTGGAGCCCCACCGCCGGTGTCGGGACCCGGCCGCCGGAGCAGGGCCAGTCGGCCGGCGCCGCTTCCGAGGCCACCGACGAGAGCATCTCACCTGCAGAGAGCGAGGCGGGCGATGGCTGAGACCGTGATCTTCGTCGTGTTCGCCCTGGTCGCCCTCTTCGGAGCCGTGACCATGGTGTGGGCCCGCAACCCCGTGTACTCGGCGCTCGGCCTGATGCTCACCATGTTCTCCATCGCCGTGTTCTACGTGTCCAACGCGGCGCACTTCATCGGCGTGGTCCAGGTGATCATCTACGCCGGGGCGGTGATGACCCTGTTTTTGTTCGTGATCATGCTGATCGGGGTGGACAAGGCCGAGGATCGTTCGGAGAACCTCCCCCTGCAGCGGCCGATGGCCATCACCCTGATCGTCCTGCTGGCCGCCGGAGTGATGCTCGCCGGCCGCCACGCCTGGGTCACCGGTGCCACCGCCACCGTCGGCGGCGCCGAGGGGACCATCGAGGCCATCGGCCAGGAGCTGTTGCGCAACTGGCTGCTGCCGTTCGAGGTCACCGCCCTGCTGCTGATCGTGGCTGCGATCGGCGCCATCTCGCTGGCCCTGTTCCGCGACGGCGAGGAGGCGGGCGAATGACCGTCACCCCCGGCTGGTACATGGCCCTGGCGGCGGTCCTCTTCGTCATCGGGACCGGGGGGATGCTGCTGCGGCGCAACGCCCTGGTCATGTTCATGTCTGTTGAGCTCATGCTCAACGCGGTCAACCTCACCTTCGTGGCGGCGGGACGCGAGTTGGGCGCCATCTCCGGGCAGGTGGCGGTGCTGTTCGTGATGGTGGTCGCCGCCGCCGAGGTGGTGGTCGGGCTGGCGATCATCGTCACCGTGTTCCGCCGCCGCCGCAGCGCATCGGTGGACGAGCTGGCGGAGATGCGCGGATGACCGAAGCGCTCGTCTCCGCAGCCATCCTGGTGCCCGCCGCCGGCGCCCTCCTCCTGCTCTTCGCCGGTCGGAGGATCGGTGAACCGCGCGCCGGGTGGCTGGGGACCGCCACGGTGGCCGTGGCGTTCGCCGGCGCCGCCATCGCCGCCGGTGGCTTCTTCGCCGGGAACGGCGAGACGGTGATCGTGGAGTGGTTCGACTGGCTGCCCGGTTTCGGCGTCACCTTTGCACTGCGCTGGGATCCTCTGTCGGCGCTGATGACCCTGGTGGTCACCGGCGTGGGCTCGTTGATCCACCTGTTCTCCATCGGCTACATGCACGGCGACCCCCGCTTCGCCCGCTTCTTCGCCTACCTGAACCTGTTCGTCGCCTCGATGCTCACGCTGGTGCTGGCCAACGACTTCGCCGTGCTCTTCGTGGGATGGGAACTGGTGGGCCTGTGCTCCTACCTGTTGATCTCGTTCTGGTTCGAACGGGAAAGCGCCGCCGCAGCCGGGAAGAAGGCCTTCATCGTCAACCGGGTCGGCGACGTCGGGTTCATCGTCGCCCTCATGCTGCTCTTCTCCGAGTTCGGCGGGCTCGACTTCGACCGGGTGCTCGAGGGCGCCCATGGCCTCGCCGGAGGCACCGCCACCGCCATCGGCCTGCTGTTCCTGGTGGGAGCGGCCGGGAAGTCGGCACAGCTCCCGCTGTATGTGTGGCTTCCCGACGCCATGGAGGGGCCGACGCCGGTTTCGGCTCTGATCCATGCCGCCACCATGGTCACCGCCGGCGTGTATCTGGTGGCCCGGGCGGCCCCGGTGTTCGCCGCCTCCGAGGTGGCCGGCGCCGCGGTGGCGATCGTCGGAGCGGCAACCGCACTGTTCGCCGCCACCATCGCCCTCGCCCAGAACGACATCAAGAAGGTGCTGGCGTACTCGACGATCTCGCAGCTGGGGTACATGTTCATGGCGGTCGGCGCCGCCGGGTACGTCGCCGGGATCTTCCACCTGATGACCCACGCCTTCTTCAAGGCGCTGCTCTTTCTCGGGGCCGGTGCGGTGAT
The DNA here is from genome assembly GCA_030584185.1 of Acidimicrobiia bacterium. Taxonomy (NCBI): domain Bacteria; kingdom Bacillati; phylum Actinomycetota; class Acidimicrobiia; species Acidimicrobiia bacterium. The sequence goes on from CP129495.1 coordinate 1,651,855, forward strand.
CCACGGCATGCACGACGAGCAGGACATGCGACGGATGGGGGGCCTGGCCCGCCACATGCCGGTCACCTTCGCCACCATGGGGATCGCCTGGCTGGCCATCTCCGGCCTCCCGCCGCTGGCCGGGTTCTGGTCGAAGGACGAGATCCTGGGGACCCTGTTCGAAAGAGGAGGGGGCTGGAGCCTGCTCTTCGGCGTCGGTCTGGTCACCGCTGCCCTCACCGCCTTCTACATGACCCGCATGATGTGGCTCACCTTCTTCGGGACCCCGCGGTGGGCGGACGGAGTCGAGCCCCACGATCCCGGCATGGCGATGAAGGCCCCACTGGTGTTGCTGGCCGGGCTCTCGGTGATCGGTGGCCTGGTCAACACACCGTTCCGCACCGCCCTGGAGCACTTCCTGGACCCGGCGTTCGAGCTGGTCCACCTGGCCCATCCGGCATCGGGGACCACCGCTGTGATGCTGGCAGGGGTGTCGGTGCTGGCGGCGGTCGTCGGGATCGGCCTGGCGGCCATCCGGTACCGGGCCTATCGCCAAGAGCAGGGCGGTCTGTGGCAGATGCTGGGCCGGGGTTACTACGTGGACGACGTCTACGGACAGGTCTTCGCCCGGGCAGGGAAGTTGGGAGCGGCGTGGATGGCGTTCCGCTTCGATGCCGAGGTGATCGACGGAGCCGTGGAAGGCGCCGGTGGGTTGGTGCGGCGGGTCGGGGGATGGCTGCGCCCTCTGCAGACCGGGTTGGTGCGCACCTACGGCCTGGGCGTGGTGCTCGGCGGCGTGGCCCTCCTCGCCTGGTTCCTGACCAGGGGGGCGCTGTGATCCACACCCGGGGCGACCTCTCACCGAAGTGCAGCGATCGCCCGACGCGTCGCTCGCTGGATGCCGTCTGCCAGGCGAGCGAGTGGGAGGGGGTCCGCCCATGACCGGGTTCCCCATCCTCACCGCCCTGGTGGTGCTCCCGGTGGCCGGGGCGTTGGCCCTGCTGGCGATCCCTTCGCGTAGGTCTCAGATCGTGCTTCCGGTGGCGGTGGCCTGCTCACTGGTGACGCTGGGTGCCGCCGGCTGGCTGCTGGTCGAGTTCGAGACGGGGGCGGCCGGGTTCCAGTTCGCCGAGAGGTCGACCTGGTACGAGCCCTGGGGTGTCGGATGGCACCTCGGGGTCGACGGGATCTCGCTGCTGCTGGTGGTGCTCACCGCCTTGCTCTTCCCCATCGCCCTCGCCGCCAGCACCGGTGTGAAGCATCGGGTCCGCGAGTTCGCGGTGGCGATGCTGCTGCTCGAAGCCGGGATCATCGGCGTGTTTCTCGCCCTCGACTTGCTCGTCTTCTTCGTGTTCTGGGAGGCGATGCTGGTGCCGATGTACTTCATCATCGGCATCTGGGGCGGAGAGCGGCGGGTGCATGCCGCCATCAAGTTCTTCCTATACACCGCCCTGGGCTCGGCCCTCATGTTCGCCGGCATCCTGGCCCTCGGGCTGATCGGTGGCGACGGCTCGCCCACCTTCGACTTCGTCGAGCTGCTCGGGGCCGACCTGTCGCGCAACGCGCAGTTCTGGCTGTTCGCCGCCTTCGGGATCTCGTTCGCCGTCAAGGTGCCGGTGTTCCCATTCCACACCTGGCTCCCCGACGCCCACGTCGAGGCGCCAACCGCCGGGTCGGTGATCCTGGCAGGGGTGTTGCTGAAGCTCGGTGCCTACGGCCTGATCCGCTTCAACCTGACGCTGTTCCCCGAGGCGGCGGTCGACCTGGTGCCGGTGCTGGCGGTGCTCGCAGTGATCGGGATCGTCTACGGGGCGATCGTGGCGATCGTGCAGAGCGACATCAAGCGGCTGGTCGCCTACTCCTCGGTGAGCCACCTCGGCTTCGTGGTGCTGGGCATCTTTGCCCTCACCTCACAGGGGCTCCAGGGTGGGGTACTGCAGATGGTCAACCACGGGCTCACCACCGGGGCGCTCTTCCTGCTGGTGGGAATGATCTACGAACGGAGGCACACCCGGGAGATCTCCCAGTTCGGGGGGCTGGCCTCAGTGATGCCGATCTACGCCGGCGTGTTCCTGTTCACCGCCTTCGCCTCGATCGGGCTGCCCGGGCTGAACGGGTTCGTCGGCGAGTTCTACATCCTGGTCGGATCTTTCCTGTCGCTTCCCGCCTACGCCGTCATCGGTGCCTTCGGGGTCGTCCTGGCGGCGGTGTACCTGTTGTGGGCCTATCAGCGGATGTTCACCGGACCCTTGTCGATCGAGGAGAACCGGGTGCTGACCGACCTCAAGGTGCGCGAGGTGTTGATCATGGCACCCCTGATCGCCCTGATCCTGTTCCTGGGGCTGTACCCCAAGCCTGCCCTCGACCGGATCGAACCGTCGGTCGATGCAGTGCTGGAGCGCATCGAACAGGTCACCGACCACGAGGTCCCGCAGTGGGGGTGGCCCGATGACCTGGCCGGGGAGGTGGACCAGTGAACTGGCTCGCCATCTCCCCGCTGCTGGTGGTCGGCGCCGTGGTGGTCGTGCTCCTGCTTGTCGACGTGCAGTGGAGCCCCGGCCCCAGACTGTGGGCACTCGCCGCCGCCGCAGGCGCTATCGGTGGCACAGTCGCTTCGGCGTTCCAGTGGGCGCGTCATGGCGGCGGGGAGGGAAGCCTCGCCTGGGACGGCATGCTGGCGGTGGACGGGTTCTCCGCCTTCGCCGGGATGCTGATCTTCCCGATCGCCGGACTGGCGCTCATGGGGGGATGGCCACTGGTGCGATCGCTGCGCCGGCGCGGCGCCGAGTTCGTGGCCCTGGTGCTGATCGCCGCCGCCGGCGCCCACCTCATGGCGGCCTCGGCCGATCTCGTGATGCTCTTCATCGCTCTGGAGGTGTTCTCTCTCAGCCTTTACGTACTCGCCGGCTTCACGCGGGGGCGTGCTCGGTCGGGTGAGGCAGCGCTCAAGTACTTCCTGCTCGGGGCTCTGGCCTCGGCGATCTTCCTCTATGGGGTGGCGTTGCTGTTCGCCGCCACCGGCACGACTTCGATCGGTGGGATCGCTCGCTACCTGAACTCGACGCTGCTGCTTCGCCCCGGCATCCTGCTCGCCGGGATGGCGCTCACCCTGGTCGGTCTCGGGTTCAAGGTTTCGGCGGTGCCGTTCCACTCGTGGGCACCCGACGTCTACCAGGGGGCTCCGGGCGGGATCACCGCATTCCTGGTGGCCTCGGCGAAGGTCGGCGGCTTCGCCGCCCTGGCCCGGGTGATGACTGTCGCCCTCGGATCACGTCTCGACGACTGGGCGCCGGCGCTGGCGGCGATGGCGGCGGCGTCCATCGTGATCGGCACGCTGTTCGCCCTGGCGCAGACCGACCTGAAACGGATGCTCGCCTACTCGGGCGTGGCCCACGCCGGTTTCATACTCACCGCCCTCGTCGGCGGCGCCGGCATCCCCGACATGTGGTTCTACCTGGCCACCTACACCGTCCAGGTCGTCGGCGCCTTCACCGTCGTGGCCCTGGTCTCGGGGATGGGCCCGGACGAGGCGCCGTTGACCGACTACGCAGGGCTGGCCGGCCGTTCCCCCGGGCTGGCGGCCGGTCTGGGTCTGATGATGCTGGCAATGGGAGGTATCCCGCTCACCGCCGGTTTCGTGGGCAAGGTTGCTGTGTTCCGGGCCGCCATCGACGGCGACCACCTCTGGCTGGTGATCCTGGCCGTGGTGGCAGCGGTGGCGGGCCTCTTCGCCTACCTTCGGGTGATAGTGCTCATGTACATGCAGCCCGCCTCGGGTCCCTCGGCCGGCGAATCGCTCCCGGTGCCGCTCGCCGCCCGGCTCTCCCTGGGCGCCGTCGCGGCGGTTACCGTTGCCGCCGGAGTCGCCCCGTGGCCGCTGCTCGAGTGGCTCGGCGATGCGCTCCCCCTCTGAGCGCCGGCCGGCCGCCCTGCTCGGCCTGACGCTGGTCGGTGCCGTCGTCGCCCTGCCCTTGATGGTCGCCGGGGTGCGCACCGCCAACAGGCTCATCGTGCCCGAAGGAGAGGTGGTCACCGAGGACCTCTACGTCTTCGCCGAGCACACCATCATCGAGGGCGTGCTCCAGGGCGACCTGTTCGTGGTCACCGGTCGCCTCGACGTCACCGGGCGGGTCGAGGGAGACGTCATGGGTCTGGTGGGCGGCCCGGCATCCATCTCCGGCGAGGTGACCGGATCGGTTCGCATCGTGGCCGCCGACCTGGACGTCGGGGGGACGGTGGGGGACGACGTTGCCGCCGTGGCCGGCGAGGCGACCTTCGGCGGGGCGGTGGGACGCGACCTGCTGGCCATGACCGTGCGGCTAGGCGTCGGCGGGAGCGTTGGCCGCGACGTCCGCTCCCACTCCTTCACGGCATCGGTTGACGGCCGGGTGGGCCGCGACGTGCTGCTTCGCATCGACCGCTTGACGCTGGGAGCCTCGGCAGAGGTGGCGGGCGACGTCCTCTATCGGGCCTCCTCCGATGCTGCAGTCGATCCGGGTGCCTCGGTCATCGGGCGCCTCACCCGCATCCGAACCATCACCCCGCTGTGGGCCTCTGCGGTGGGCCGGGTGTTCGCCTTGCTCTCGCTGCTGGGTCTCCTGTTCGCCGGATTCCTGGCCATGTGGGCCTTTCCCGGACTCAGCGCCGGCGCCGAAGAGAGGGTTCGGTCGGCTCCCGGCCGTTCGGCGCTCATCGGCGCCGGGGTGTTGCTGTTGCCGCCACTGATGGTGCTGCCTTTGTTCCTCAGCCTGATCGGAATCCCCGTGGCGCTGCTGCTGCTCGTCGTATGGCTGGTCGCCCTCTTCCTCGGCCCGCTGCCGGCGGTCACGGCAGCAGGCGGTCGCCTGGTTCGGGGCCGCGGCGGTGCCGCTCTGGCGCTGCTCGTCGGCGTCCTGGCATGGCGGGGTGCGATGTGGCTGTTCCCGGTCCTGGCCGGCCTGCTCTATCTGGGTGCCTTGCTCGTCGGACTCGGCGGGTACGGGAGCGCCGCCTGGGCGCTGCGGAGCCGGCACACCGTCCCGACCTCACCCTGAGGGAAAGACCAGGACCTCTTCCACGGCGAAGCGGATTCGATCTCCCGGCTGGTACACCGGGTCGGGTCCGGCGCGCGCCAGCAGACGCCGGCCGCCGTCGAGGTGCAGGGTCACCAATTGGTCGTGGCCGTAGAACTCGCGGTCCACCACCAGCGCCAGGGCGCCTTCCTCGGCCCCGAGGCGCACGAACTCGGGCCGGATCAGCACCTCCACCTGCCCCGTGAGGCCGGTGTCAGCCGGGAACCGCCCCAACGGGGTCTCGACGACACCGACGCCGACCGTGCCTTCGATGAACTCCCCCTCGCCCAGGAACTCAGCCACCCATCGATCACGGGGGTTGCGATAGAGATCGTGCGGCGCCGCCGACTGCACGACCGACCCGGCTCGCATGACCGCCATCACGTCGCTCACCGCAAGCGCTTCCTCTTGATCGTGGGTGACGAACACCGCAGTGGCACGCGCCTCGGTGAGGATCCCCCGGACTTCGCGGCGGACCTTCTCCCGCTGGGGCGCATCGAGGTTGGAGAAGGGCTCGTCGAGCAGCACCACGGCCGGTGAGGGGGCGAGGGCCCGGGCGAGGGCCACCCGCTGCTGCTCACCGCCCGACAGCTCGTGGGGCATCCGGTGTTCCATCCCGGCGAGGCCGACCATGGCCAGCACCCCGGCCACCCTCTCGACCCTGCCCTCCCGGCCCAGGCCGTAGCCGACGTTGCCGCCGACCGACATGTGGGGGAACAGGGCGAAGTCCTGGAACACCATCCCGACCCGGCGTCGCTCGGGGGGAAGGAAGACGGCATCGTCGACGACGGTGTCCCCGGCGATCACCACCGTGCCCGAGTCGGGTCGCTCGAACCCGGCGATCACCCGGAGGGCGGTGGTCTTCCCCGAGCCGGACGGTCCGACCAGGGAGAGGATCTGTCCGGCAGGGACGGTGAGATCGAATCCGTGCAGTGCCGTGACTCCGCCGTACGCCTTGCCGACGGACCGACAGACGATGGCGTCGCTCACGAGCGGCGCACCGAGAGGAGGTACATGGGTATCGCCGACACGGCGATCAACAGTAACGCCGGCCCGGCGGCACGCGAGTACCGCACGGCGTCGGCCGCCGACCAGATGTCGACGGCGAGCGTGGAGAATCCGGTGGGCCGCAACAACAGGGTGGCGGGGAGCTCCTTCATCGTGGTGAGGAACACCATGACTGCACCGGCCAGCAGGCCGCGTCGCACCAGCGGTCCGGTGATCCTGGTCATGACCCGCATCGGGCCCGATCCCAGGCTGCGCGCCGCCTCTTCGATCGAAGGGCTCACCTGGAGCAGGGCGGCCCGGGCGGGTCCGAGGGCCTGGGCGAAGAAGATGGAGGCGTACACCAGTACCAGGATCGTGAGGCTCTGGTACAGGGAGCCGAGATACCGGGAGGCGAAGAAGACCATTCCCAGGCCGACTGTGATGTGGGGCAGGGCGAACACGGCGTAGGAGGATCGCTCCACCCATGACGACGCCGGCGAGGGGTGGCGGGTGACCAACACCGCCGTGGGCAGGGCCAGGGCGGCGGCGATCACCGCTGCCAGCGTGGCGGCGGTGATCGAGCCGGCAACTGCGTCCCAGGGAAAGCCGACGGCGCCGCGCCCGGGGCGTCCCCACCAGGAGATCAAGGAGGCGAGGGGGATGCCGAGAGCGATCACGCCGAGGAGGCCGAGCGCAACGACACCCCCCGCCTTTCCAGCAGGGGAGATCGCGCCTTCGCGCGCCGGGCGGCTCACGGGGCGCCCGTGATACGCCGCCCGGCCACGGGTGGCTCGCTCCGCCCAGACCACGAGGAGGGCGATGAGAACCAGAACCACGGCCAGCACCGCAGCCGGGGTGCGATCGAGCCTCCCGGCATACTGGGCGTATATCACCCTGGTGAACGAGTCGAACCGCATCAGCGAGACGGCGCCAAAGTCGGAGAGCGTGTAGAGGGCGACCAGGAGGAGCCCGGCGGCCACCGATGGTCGGAGTTGTGGCAGGACGATGGTGCGGAAAGCCCGACCGGGACCGGCCCCCAGGCCGCGTGCCGCCTCCTCATGTGCGGGGTCCATGCGTCTGAGTGCGGCCGCAGCGGTGAGGTAGACGAACGGGTAGGTGGACAGCGTGAGCGCCAGAAGTGCCCCGAGGAACCCGCGAGGGGTCGGAATGGTGGTTCCCAGGGCCTCGCTCAGCACTCCGCTCGGCCCGGTGGCGGCAAGGAGGGTGAGGGCGAGCACATATGACGGAATCACCAGGGGGAGCGCCACCGTCACCCGGAACAGGCGCCTCATTGGCAGGTCGGTGCTCTCGGTCAGCCACGCCGCTCCGACGCCTATGGCGGCTGCCAGGGTCATCACCGCCACCGCCAGGGCGGTCGTGTTGAAAACCAGCCGGAGCGTCTCGACGGAGATGGCGATGTCGATGGCCCGGCTTCCGGCGCCGACGACGCGAGCCGCCAGGAAGGCGAACGGGACCACGGCCGGGATCAGGGCGACTGCCGCCGGGATCCACAGCCATGCAGGCGGGCGCCGGCGCGGCAGCGCCCCATCCTCTGCAGGATGGGGCGCAGCCGCCTGGGGTGTCACCACCGCCGGCGGGGTGGTCACAGCAGGCCGGCCTCCGCCACCAGGTCGGTGGCACGGTCGAGGACCGAAGCCAGGTCGGAGAGGTCGATGACGGGCGGCGCCAGCGAGTCGAGGGGCGGCAGCGACGGGTCGGTGGCAACCCCCTCGACCAGCGGGTACTCGAATGTCTCCGTTGCGAAGTGCTCCTGGGCCTCCTTGGAGAGGAGGAACTCGACGAAGCGCTTCGCCGCCTCGGTGCTGTCCGACGAGGCGAGGATCCCCGCTCCGGCCGGCATCACCAGCGACCCGGGCCCCGCCTCGGTGAAGAAGTGGTTGCGGGCGGTGCTGCTTCCCTTGTCGGCGACCAGCCCCAGCAGGTAGTAGTGGTTCACCAGGCCGACCTCGACGGTGCCCTCGTCGGCGGCGGCCACGATCGGAGAGTTGCTCGAGAAGGTCTGCGGCTGGTTGGCGGCGATCGCCTCCAGCCACTCCCGGGTGCCGTCCTCGCCTCGCTCCAGGATCATCGCCGCCACGAACGCCAGGAATGAGCCGTTGGAGGGGGCGATGGCCAACCGGCCCTTCCATGCCGGGTCGGTGAAGCCGTCCACGGTGGCGGGCAGGTCCTCGGGGGAGATCCGGGTTGAGTCGTACACCACGACCCGCGACCGTCCGCTGACGCCTACCCACCGGCCTTCGGAGTCGGAGAATCGGGAGGGGACCATGGCGAGGAGGTCGTCGGGGAGCGTGGCGAACAGTCCCTCCTCGGCGATCGTCCCCAGCGAGGCCGGATCCTGGGCGAGGAAGACGTCGGCGGGGGAGTTGGAGCCCTCCTCCCGCAGCGTGGCGGCGAGGTCGGTGCTCGAGGCGTAGCGGACCTCGACCGTGATCCCGGTCTCCTCCTGGAACTCGGTGATCAGTGAGCCGACCAGCTCTTCGCTGCGACCCGAGTACACGGTGATGGCCTGGTCTGCCGTGTCGTCGTCGCCGCAGGCGACCGCCACCAGGGCCAGGGCCAAGGCGCCAGCGAGCAGGCGAACTCGATTGGTGTTGTGATTCATGAGGGCGAGGTTAGGCACCGAATCCGCCATGTCAAGTTGCCGAGCATCGGATGTTCGGTACCCGAACAAGTGCAGTACCGGCACCGCAGACCTTACGATGGGTCCGGTGAAGGAACAGTTGTATCCGGCGACACATCGCGAGTACGCGGGAGCCATCTGGGAGATCCAGGCCGAAGGAATCCCGGTGATCCAGGCGCGTATCGCCGAGTGGCTCGGGGTGAGCCGGGCCAGTGTCTCCGAGAACGTCCGGAAGCTGGAGGCCGAGGGCCTGATCGAGGTCGGCGCCGACATCCGCCTCACCGAGGCCGGCCGCCACCTCGCCGAGGTGATCGTCCGCAGACATCGCCTCACGGAGAGGTTTCTGACCGACGTGCTCGGCCTCACCTGGGACAAGGTCCATCCCGAGGCCGAGGTGTGGGAGACGATGATCTCCGACGACGTGGAGGCGGCGATGTGGAAGGTGCTCGACCGACCCACCACCTGCCCTCACGGCAACCCCATCCCCGGTTCGGGGTACAGCCCTCCTCCCATGGTGCCTCTGGCCGACGTCGCCGATGGGGCCGCCCGCCCCATCGAGCGCCTCTCCGAGGAGTTGGAGATGGACGACGAGATGATGGGGTTCCTCGACCGCAGCGGCCTGCGCCCGGGCACTCAGGTCGAGGTGCTCGACCGTTCCCCCCAGGGGGCGCTCACGGTACGGATCGGTGGCGGCGAGCCGATCGGGATCTCCCACTACCTAGCCGAGCGCGTGTTCCTGGTGGCGTAGGCGGGTCGATCACCCCCCGGACACCAGCAAGGGCACCCGCATCTCCTCGGCGGTGAGGCCGCCGTGCTGTCCGATGAGCCGCTCGTCGGCGTGGCGATGCAACACGATCTTTCCCTGAGGGGGGAGGAGGACTCCGTCGGGGGCCCGGTCGGCGAACGACCTGTGCCGCGGCCCTGGACCCCACCAATGAGCCATGTCCTGGCGGCTCGCCCACTCCACCCCGAGCTCAGCAGCCAGCGACTCCACCTCTCCGTAGACGAACGGTGCCCGGGGGTCGCCTCCGAAGTCACGATCGTCGTGGGCCCGCTCGGGGATGCGGATCTGGTGTTGCTCGGGTACGTCCACGTGTCCGTGGTCGGCGGTCCCGATCGCCACCGCACCGGCGGGGAGCCGGCGGCACAGCCGCTCCCAGGCCCGACCCGCCGCCACCATCGCCTCGGCGTAGTCCTCCGAGTCCTGTCCGGCGACGTGGGCGGCGAAGTCGACGTGGGGGAAGTAGAGCAAGACCAGGCGTCCCGGAACCCTGGCCAGGTCGGCGGCGGCGTCGGCGGCGGCGTCCTCGTCGTCCCAGGGCTCGAACCGACATCCCCGGTACAGCATGCGGCTCATCGGGGAGTCGTCGAAGTTCCAGGGCTGCAGGGTGACCGGTTCTCTTCCCGCCGCCCGTAACCGCTCCCAGAGGTTGGGGGACGGCAGGAGCCCCTCAGGGTCGAACTCGAGCGGCGCTCCCCACTGGGTGGTCCACTTGATGGTGTTCACCACCAGCCCCGTCTCGGGCAGGCGCATCTGGTAGCCGAGCAGGCCGTGTTGGGCCGGGGTGGACCCGGTGGCGATGGTGGCGAGACTGACCGTGGTGGTGGTCGGCCATCCGGCATCGATCGCTGCGGCCCGGCTGTGGCGTAGCGGTTCCGCCGCCTGGTGGTTGAGTTGGTGATCGCCGAGACCGTCGAACAGCATGACCACGTAGGAGTCGGCCGCAGGGATCGCTGCCGCGACCTCGGCGTGCAGGCCCGGGTTGCGGGCGGTCCCGATCAAGCGCCGCTCCAGCTCGGCGGCGAGGTTGACCAGGGAGCCGCCGTCGTGATCCGGTCCAGGCGGCAGAGTCGGGCTCATGAGCGCAGACCCTAGGCCCGGCGATCACCAGAGCGGGAGGGTGTGGTCTTCCTGAGCCGGCCGGGGACGGCCCAACAGGTAACCCTGGGCCAGGTCGACACCGAGCTTGCCGAGCAGGGCCATCGTGTCCTCATCCTCGACACCTTCGGCGATGGTCTGGTGCCCGAAGGCGCGAGCCAGGCTGACGATCGCCTCGACGACGTTTCGGTTGGCCGGTGTCGAGGCCAGGTCGCGCACGAACTCCATGTCGATCTTGAGGAACGAGATCGGGATCCGCTTCAGATGGGTGAATCCGGCGAACCCGGTGCCAAAGTCGTCGAGCGCCACCTTGCACCCCATCTCGGTGACCCCGCGAGCGAAACGCTCGCCGCGGTCGATGTCCTGCATCAGCGCCGTCTCGGTGATCTCGAACACCATGTCCGCCGGGTCGGCGCCGGCATCGCGCAGGGCCCGATCGATGTGCGGGAGCAGGTCGACGTTCACGATCGACCAGGCGGAGAGGTTCACCTCCACCCGCCTGCCCGATGCGGCCAGGTGGGCAGCCCTGGTGACCACCCAGCGATCGATGTCGGCCACCATCCCGTACTTCTCGGCCACTGGGAGGAACGAACCAGGGAGCACGATCTCGCCCTGGCGGTTTCGCATCCGGATCAACAGCTCCTCTGAGACCTGCTCCCGCGTGGCAACGGTGACTATCGGCTGCGAGAAGAGCGTGAAGCGGTCCTCGTCCAGGGCGTCCTGGATTCGGCCCACCCAGGTGAGCGAGTCGAGCTCCCGGCGCACGCGCGACCGGGCGGTGTGCTCTGCACTGATGTCGCGAAACACCACCACCACGCCGTGGTCACTCCCATCGCCCTGCAGCGGGCCCGCCGAGTAAGAGACCGGAACGATGGTCCCGTCACGGTTGGTGAAGGCACCCTCGCTGCGCAATGGCTCGCCGGTGAGCCTGACCCGCAGCAGGTCGCACTCGCTCTCCGGCAGTGGGGAACCGTCGCTTCGTTGGTGGTGCCACAGCGCATGGGCGCGCTGCCCGCGCACCTCGGCCTCGGTCCAGCCGAGCAGGCGCTCGGCGGCGCGGTTGAGCATCGTGATCCGACCGTCGGCATCGAGGGAGTAGAGGCCCTCGGTCATGTTCTCCAGGACGGTGCGGGAGAGCTCTTCGAGCCTGACCCGATTGGAGATGTCCCTGCCCACCACGCCGACGCCCACGATCTCGCCTGCGGTTCGGACCGGGTAGTAGGAGTTGATCCAGTGGCTCATCTCCCCGTCGGGGCGCCGGCGCGAGACCTCCACGTTGAGCACCGGCTCGCCGGTCTCGGCGACCTTCCGGTACACCGCCTCGAGCTCCTCCCATCCGGAGGGTGAGATCTCGGCGACGTGCCTTCCCCGATGCTCCTCGGTGAGCCCGTGCATCCAGGCCATCGTCTCGTTCCAGCGCAGCAGCCGGAACTCGAGGTCGGTGAAGAAGAGGGAGATCGGGGCGGCGACGGTGACCGCCTCGGTCAGGGCCAGGCTCTCGGCGGCCTGATGCGCCGCCAGGCGCTGCTCGTGGACGTCGGTCCAGGTGCCGATCCATCTGATGACGGCCTCGTCTTCGTCGAGAATTGGGAGGCCGCGGGTCGCCGTCCACCGGTACTCGCCGTCGGCGCGTCGCACCCGGTACTGGTTCTCGTGCACGGCGCCGCCCTGCGACGCATCTCGCCAAGTCGTCTCGGCCGCCTGGCGGTCCTCGGGGTGGACCACCCCCAACCAGCCGTCACCGGTCAGGTCTTGGGCGGGGATCCCGGTGTACTCGACGCCCCGCCGGTTGAAGAAGTCGGTGGCGCCGTCCGGGCGACAGGTCCACACGATGATCGGCATCGAATCGAGCACCTGGTGGATCAGGGCGTCGTCGAGCAGGGCGGCGAGCCTTCGTGGCTTCTTCGATGCCCCTGCGGCCATGCCGATCCTCCGTTGCCTCGGGGCGCCGGATCGATGGTGCAACCTGCCCATGGGCGGCGCGCTGCCATCGTCTCGGCGCCGCCCGCTGGCTGCCGACTCTAGGCCATCCGGCTCATCAGTGGCGGGTTTCGCGATCGTCGGAACGGGGGACTGGCCGGTTTCGGCGCCAGGTACCCCCTTCCTATACTCCCGGCCGGACGCACGGCCCCGAGGAAGACGTGACGGACTACTTCCAGGAATACATCACGGTCGCCACCTTCGCCGCTGCCGGCGTCCTGCTGGTCGCCGCCGCCCTGGGGGCGAGCGCCCTGCTCCGGCCCAAGAAGCCGACCGACGCCAAGCGGCTCACATACGAGTGCGGCATCGACCCCGTGGGTGAGGGCTGGAGCCAGACCCAGATCCGCTACTACGTCTTCGCCCTGCTCTTCCTCATCTTCGACGTCGAGGCGATCTACATCTTTCCGTGGGCGATCAACCTGGAGTCTCTGGGCACCTTCGCCCTGGTCGAGATGGCGATCTTCATAGCGATACTTCTCGCCGGGCTGGTGTACGCCGCCCGCAAGGGGGTGCTTCGTTGGGAGTCCTAGAGCGGTTCGACGCCCCCAAACCGCTCTCCTGGCTCCTCAACTGGGGACGTCGCTACTCGCTCTGGCTCTTCCAGTTCGGGCTCGCCTGCTGCGCCATCGAGATGATGGCCGCGGCCGGCCCACGGTTCGACATGATGCGCTTCGGGATCATCCCCCTGCCGGCTTCACCGCGTCAGGCCGACCTGATGGTGGTGGCGGGAACGGTGACCGACAAGATGGCTCCGGTGGTGCGCAGGCTCTACGACCAGATGCCGGAGCCCAAGTACGTGATCTCGATGGGTTCCTGCTCCAACTGCGGCGGTCCCTACTGGGACTCCTACAGCGTCACCAAGGGTGTAGATCAGGTGATTCCGGTCGACGTGTACGTGCCCGGATGCCCGCCTCGGCCCGAGGCTCTGATGGACGGCATCGTGCTGCTTCAGCAGAAGATCAAGAACGAGAACATCCGGGACAAATGGAACGAGCGCGACCGTGAACCAGTCTGAGGCCACGGAGCGTTTCGCCGAGGTGGCGGGCGCCGGCCGGTTCGCCTTCGAGCACGGCATCGGGAAGCTCTTCGTCGAGCGGGAACGATGGGTCGACGCCCATCGGGCGTTGAAGCCCCACCTCCCCTTCTTCTCGTTCCTCTCCGCCATCGACTGGGCTAACGACCGCGCCGTGGGTGACCCCGCCGAGGGCCCGGTGGAGGAGCGCTACGAGGTCATCTCCCGACTCTCCGATGTCGGTGAGGGCGCCGGTGTGATCCTCTCCACCGACCTGCCCAAGGAAGACGCCCGTCTGGCGTCTCTGGTGGATGTGTTCGGTGGGGCCGACTGGCACGAGCGGGAGGCCGCCGAGATGTTCGGCATCGTCTTCCAGGGCCATCCCCACCTCGAGAAGCTCTACCTCCCCGACGGGTTCGAGGGCCATCCACTGCGCAAGACATTCCCCCTGCTCAGCCGCGAGGTGAAGCCTTGGCCGGGGACGGTCGACGTGGAGGACATGCCGTCCACCGTCAACGCCGAGGCCGGAGACGAGGAGACGGAGGGGGGTGAGGCCGAATGACCGACCGGCATCTCCTCGCCATGCACCGCTCCGACGTCCAGGTCTCGGTGGAGCTGGAGACCCCGGAGATGACCCTCAACCTCGGCCCCCAGCATCCTTCCACCCACGGGGTGCTGCGGATCGTGGCCAGGGTGAACGGCGAGATCATCGAGTCCGCCGATCCGATGATCGGCTACATGCATCGTGGGTACGAGAAGCTCGCCGAGGTGCGCACCTACCCGCAGATCACGGCCCTGGTCAATCGGATCGACTGGGTGTCGGGGTTCGCCAACGAGATCCCGCTGATGGTGGCCACCGAGCGCCTGATGGGTATCGAGGCGCCGCCCCGGGCCCAGCAGATTCGCCTCATCCTCACCGAGATGGCCCGCATCTCCTCGCACCTGGTGTTCCTCTCGTCCTTCCCGGTGGAGCTCGGCGCCCCGACCCCTCTGATGTACGCCCTCCGGGAACGGGAGCGTGTGCTCGACCTCCTCGAGGGTGTGACCGGTGGCCGATTCCATCCCAACTTCAACCGCATCGGCGGGGTGAAGCCGGCGGCAGGTGGCGGGACCAACCAGAAGAAGGTGTCCCAGGATCTGCCCGCCGGGTTCCTCGCCGATACCCGCGCCGCCATGGACAAGGTTGACGAGGTGTGCGACGACATGGTGGATCTGGTCCTGGGCAACGAGATCTTCCAGCAGCGAACCCGGGGGGTGGGGATCATCCCCGCCGACAGGGCCGCCGAGTTCGGGGTGTCGGGTCCGAACCTGCGGGCCTCAGGGGTGGCGTTCGACCTGCGCAAGACCGACGACTACCTGCCCTACGGGGGGATCGAGTTCGACATCCCCACCGGGCGCAACGGCGACTGCTTCGACCGCTACCGGGTTCGGCTCGACGAGATCCGCCAGGCGACGCGGATCATCCGCCAGGCTGTCGACACCATTCCCGACGGCGAACTCCAGGCCAAGGTCCCGCGGGTGATCAAGGTCCCGGCGGGCGAGACCTATGTGCGTGCCGAGAATCCGAAGGGGGAGATGGGCTACTACGTGGTCTCCGAGGGCGGGCGGGGCCCCTACCGGCTCAAGATCCGCTCGGCGTCGTTCTCCAACCTCTCGGTCCTCCCCTGGCTGCTCGTGGGCCAGGTCGTCCCCGACCTGATCGCCATCCTGGGCAGCCTGGACTTCGTGCTGGGGGACGTCGACCGATGAGCCTTCTCGACAACTTCTGGGTGCTGCTGGTCCTCAAGGTGCTGATCATCGCCTTGGTGGTGCCGGGCGTGTCCCTGGTGATCATCTTCGCCGAGCTGAAGGTCTCGGCACACATGCAGAACCGGATCGGCCCGTACTTCGCAGGCGGCCGCTGGGGTTGGGCCCAGCCTCTCGCCGACGGGCTCAAGTTCATGCAGAAGGAGGATCTGATCCCGGCCGACGCCGACCGGGCGGTGTTCAAGGCGGCGCCGATGGTGATGCTCATGGGCACCATCGCCACCTTCGTGGTGATCCCGTTCAGTCCCAAGCTGATCGTGGCCGATCTGGATATCGGGGTCTTCTACCTGCTCGCCATCGGATCGATCTCCAGCATCGCGGTGCTCATCGCCGGTTGGGCGTCGGCCAACAAGTACTCGCTGATGGGCGGGCTGCGCGCCGCCGCCCAGCTGGTCGCCTACGAACTCCCGCTGGTCCTGGCTGTGGTCGGGGTGGTCATCCAGGCGGGGACCATGTCGATGAACGGCATCGTCGCCGCCCAGGCGGAGCCGGTGTTCCTCATCGGCGACTTCGCCATCCGCCTGCCGTTCCTGCTCCAGGGCCAGGTGATCGGGTTCACCATCTTCGTGATCGCCATGCTCGCCGAGCTGAGCCGGACGCCGTTCGACCTGCCCATCGCCGAGTCGGAGCTGGTCATGGGCTACCTGACCGAGTACTCGGGCCTCCGTTTCACGATGTTCTTCCTTGGCGAGTACGCCGGCATGTTCTCGATGTCGGCCATCGCCGCCACCCTCTACCTCGGCGGGTGGTACCTGCCGGGGCTGAGCATCGGGGCCCTCGAGTTCCTCGGGCCGCTGATCCTGATGGCCAAGGTGGGATTCCTGGTGTTCCTCGTCATCTGGTTCCGCTGGACGTTCCCCCGCCTGCGACAGGATCAGCTTCAGTCGTTCGCCTGGCGGTGGCTGGTGCCGCTGGGCTTGGCCAACATCCTGGGTACCGGCATCGCCAAGGTGGTGTTCTGATGCAGAGCCGCATTCCTGGAGTGGGGCTGGCCAAGGGCCTGTGGGTGACGCTGCGCAACCTCTTCAAGTGGCCGATCACGGTCAACTACCCGAAGGAGAAGGAGATCCCGGTTCCGCGGGCACGCGGGGTGATCGCCCTCGACGTCGAGGCGTGCACCGTGTGCATGCTCTGTGCCCGTGAGTGCCCCGACTGGTGCATCTACATCGAGGGCCACAAGGAGCTGCAGCCGCCGAGCAAGCCGGGTGGGCGCCCCCGGAGCAGGGCGACCCTGGATCGCTTCGACATCGACTACGCCCTGTGCATGTACTGCGGCATCTGCGTCGAGGTGTGCCCGTTCGACGCCCTGTTCTGGTCGCCCGAGTACGAGTACGCCGAGGGCTCCATCTCCAAGATGCTCCACGACAAGGAGCGACTCACCGTATGGCTGGGGAAGGTTCCCCAGCCTCCCGCCCTGGAGGCGAAGTGATGGAGTTCTCCGACTGGATCTCCGACGCCCGCAACATCGTCTTCCTGGTGATCTCGCTGGTGATCGTCGCCTCGGCGGCGCTGGTGGTGGTCAGCCGCAACCTGGTCCATGCCGCCCTGGGCCTCGTCGCCGCACTGGCGGGGACCGCCGCCCTGTTCCTCATGCTCGGCGCAGAGTTCGTGGCCTGGACCCTGGTGCTGATCTACATCGGCGCCGTGATCGTGCTCTTCCTGTTCGGCATCATGATCACCCGGGCACCCACCCGGACCGATCCCGTGCGCCTCGATCACGACCGGCGCTGGCCGGCGGCCCTGGTGGCCGCCACCACCTTCGTGACCATCGCCTGGGTGACGACTGCAGCCTTCGGCGACACCACCCTTGGAGAGGGGGTCGTCCGCACCGGCGAGATCGGTGACGTGCTCTTCAGTCGGTACGTGATCCCCTTCGAGGCGGTTTCGTTCGTGCTGCTCGCCGCCCTGATCGGCGGGATCGTCCTCGCCCGGAAGGACCCGGAGCGATGATCGTCAACCAGTTCCTGATCCTCGCCGCCCTGCTGTTCTCCCTCGGGATCTACGGCGTGCTGGTACGGCGCAATGCAGTTCTGGTGCTGCTCTCCATCGAGCTGATGCTGACCGCGGTCAACATCAACCTGGTCGCATTCGCCCAGCACGTCCAGGACGCCCTCCACTCCGGGCAGGTGTTCGCCCTGTTCGTGATCACCGTTGCCGCCGCCGAGGTCGGGGTCGGGCTCGCCATCGTGCTGCTCATCTTCCGCAACCGGGCCTCGGCCAACGTCGACGAGTTGGACCTGATGAAATGGTGAAGTTCGCCCCCCTCATCGCATACTTCGGAGAGGAGGCCCCGCACGGTGCCGAAGCCCTCTCCGACGGCGGCTGGCTGGCTGCCTGGGCATGGCTGATCCCCGTGGTTCCGCTGGTCCTGATGTTCGGCATCGTCTTCTTCGGCAAGCGGCTTCCCAAGAAGGGTTGGGAGCTGGCCGAGGCGGCGATGGCCTTCGTCGCCGTGTACGGCGTCGCCCTGTTCATCGCCAACGCATCCAACGGGATCTACCACGAGGGCTCGGTGGAGATCGCCCGCCTCGGGACGCTGGTGATCGAGTGGGGCTGGGTGGTCGACGGCCTCTCGATCATGATGTACGCCGTCGTGGGCGTGGTCGGCCTGGCGGTGTTCACATACGCCAAGGGCTACATGGAGGGCGACGTCCGCTTCACCTGGTTCTTCGCCGCATTCACCCTGTTCGCCGGGGCGATGCTGGTGCTGGTATCGGCGGCCAACATGATCCAGCTGATCGTCGGCTGGGAGCTGGTCGGGGTGGCGTCCTACCTGCTCATCGGGCACTACTGGGAGGATCACGCCAACAACGCCGCCGCCATCAAGGCTTTCATCACCAACAAGGTGGCCGACGTCGGGCTGTTCATCGGCGTGATCATCATCGGAGTCACCGTCGGCTCCTTCCGGTTCGACGACGTGCTCTCGGCGATCGCCGCCGGCGACAGCGCCCTGGCGCAGGTGGCGTTCTGGGCCGGGCTCGCCCTGTTCATCGGGGCGATGGGGAAGAGCGCACAGTTCCCGTTCCATGTCTGGCTCCCCGACGCCATGGCCGGCCCCACCCCGGTGTCGTCGCTGATGCACGCCGCCACGATGGTGACCGCGGGGGTGTACCTGATCGGCAGGATGTTCCCGCTGTTCCAGACCGAGGGCTTCGCCGTCGACGTGAAGGCGATCATCATCGTGATCGGTGCCCTCACCCTGTTCCTCACCGGGCTCATCGCCCTGGTGCAGAAGGACATCAAGAAGGTTCTCGCCTACTCGACCCTCTCCCAGCTCGGCTACATGACGGTGGCCATGGGTGCCGGTGCCTACACCGCAGGGCTGTTCCACCTCTTCACCCACGCCTTCTTCAAGGCCCTGCTCTTCCTGGCCGCAGGCTCGGTGATCCACGCCGTCCACTCCAACGACATGACCGACATGGGAGGGTTGCGCAAGTACCTGCCTTGGACCTATCGGACCTTCCTGGTGGGCTCGCTCGCCCTGGCGGGGATCTTCCCGCTGGCCGGTTTCTGGTCGAAGGACGAGATCCTGGCATCCATCTCCTACGACGCCGGGCACGGTGGGGGAACCATCGCCTCGGTGGTGCTGGTGGTCGCCATCGCCGGGGCGTTCATCACCGCCTTCTACATGGCGCGCGCCGTCTACCTCACCTTCTTCGGCGAGTACCGCGGCCACGGCCATCCTCATGAGACCAGGATCATGACCTACCCCCTGATCGGGCTGGCGGCACTCTCGGCGGTGGCCGGCCTGGCCAACATCCCCGGGGTGTTCACCGGCTTCACCGAGTGGCTTGCTGCGCGACCCTTCCCGATGGGCGACCACCACGCCGAGTCGATCGACTTCCTCCTCGCCGGGATCGGTCTCGCCGTGGCCCTCGCCGGCATCGCTGCGGGCACCCGGTTGTGGAACCGGCCCGCCGCCTCGCAGGCTGAGCGGGACACCTTCCGCATCCCGGTGCTGTACCCGCTGCTGGAGAACAAGTACTACATCGATGACCTGTACCTGAAGGGCATCGTGGGGCCGATAAAGGGCCCGATAGCCCGGTTCACCAACTGGACCAACACCTACGTCATCGACGCCGTGGTCAACGGCGTCGCCGGTGGCGCCCGGGTGCTGGGGCGGTTCGTGTACGGGGGAATCGATCAAAGGGGTATCGACCTGGCGGTCAACGCCGTGTCGGCGGCGACCAACGAGGCGGGCGAAGCCCTTCGTCACACGACGACGGGCAGGGTCCAGCAGTACGCCGCGGCGCTGTTCCTCGGAGCGGTGCTGCTGGTGGTTGGTTTCCTGATCTTCACCTAGGAGGAGGAGCGAGGAGATGGACTGGTTCGAAAACGGGTGGGGCCTGAGCCTCATCGTGTTCCTGCCCCTGGTGGGGGCGTTCCTGGTGCTGATGCTGCCGCGTGCCAAGGAGCAGGTGGCCAAGCTGACGGCGCTCGGGTTCGCCCTGGCCTCGTTCGCCCTCTCGGTGTACGCCGCCTTCGCCTTCGACCTCGGTTCCTCCGCCGAGTTCCAGATGGGCACCGACGTCTCGTGGATCTCCGCAATCGCGGCGCGTTATCACGTCGGTGTCGACGGCATCAGTCTCCCTCTCCTCATCCTGGCCACGCTGATGACGGTGCTCGCCATCGTCTACTCGTGGAACCACTGGCCCGAGCCGCACAACCCGAAGGCGTTCCTGGTGCTGATGCTGGTGCTGGCCACCGGGATGAACGGCACCTTCGTCGCCCTCGACCTGGTGCTGTTCTTCATCTTCTTCGAGCTGGTGCTGCTGCCGATGTACTTCATGATCGGGATCTGGGGGGATCGCACCAAGATCCGGCTCCCCGGGTTCAAACGCGAGGTGGAGACCCGCCTCTACGCCTCGATCAAGTTCTTCCTGTTCACCCTGTTCGGCTCGGCGTTCATGCTGCTCGGGTTCCTGGCCCTGTACTTCAAGTCGGATCCGCACACCTTCGACATGGTGGCGCTGGCCGAGGCGGGGCAGATGGGCGCCTTCGCCGGGACCTTCGGCGCCTGGGTGTTCGCCGCCCTCTTCCTCGGGTTCGCGGTGAAGGTCCCGATGTGGCCGCTGCACACCTGGCTCCCCGACGCCCACACCGCCGCCCCCACGGTGGGCTCGGTGCTGCTGGCCGCCGTCCTCCTGAAGCTCGGCTCGTACGGGTTCATCCGGATCAGCCTTCCGATCCTGCCCGAGCAGGCGCAGCAGTGGGCGCCTTGGATCGCCGTGCTGGCGGTGATCGCCATCATCTACGGCTCGCTGGCCTGCCTCGCCCAGACCGACATGAAGCGGCTGATCGCCTTCTCCTCGGTAGGGCACATGGGCTTCGTGATGCTGGGAATCGCCACCCTCACCGACATCGGCATCAACGCCGCCGTGATCGGAATGGTGGCCCACGGCCTGATCACCGGGATGCTGTTCTTCCTGGCCGGGTCGATCCAGCACCGCTATCACACCCGGGAGATGGCCCGGCTGGGGGGCAACCAGAAGCTGCTGCCCGTGATCGGCGGACTGCTCGGCTTCACGGTGATGGCCTCGCTCGGGCTCCCCGGCCTGGCCGGGTTCTGGGGGGAGTTCATTGCGCTGCTCGGCTCCTACAACCCGCTCGCCGGCCTGAGCATCGGTGTGTTCCGCACCGCCATGGTCGTCGGGGCGATCGGCACCGTGCTCACTGCCGGCTACCTGCTGTGGATGCTGCAGAAGGTGAACCTGGGCGAGCCGTCGGACGAGTGGACGGGGAAGGATCTGCACGATGCCGACCGGTTCGAGCTGATCGCCTGGACACCCCTGGTCGCCTTGATCCTCGTCATCGGCGTCTACCCGAAGCTGATCTTCGGCGCCACCAACGACGCCGTGGTCTCCCTGGTGCAGAAGGCGTTCGGAGGCTGAGTGTTCGACTACCACGCCCTCGCCCCTGAGCTGATCCTCGGCATCACCATGATGGCGGTGATCGCCGCCGACCTGGTCCTGTCCGAGGGCCGCAAGTACCTGGTGGGGGTGACCGCTCTGGTGGGGATGTCGGCTGCCCTGTTCCCGCTGCTCACGCTGGCGTTCTGTGGCGAGCTGCAGGGTTGTGCCGACGAGGGGGCGCGGGTCCTGTTCGGGGGTTCCTTCGTGGTGGACGACTTCGCCCTGGTCTTGAAGGGGCTGTTCCTGGTGAGCGGGGCGATCACCCTGCTGTTGTCGGTGGGCCATCTCGAGAGCGACGACTACCACCAGGGGGAGTTCTACCTCCTGCTGGTCGCCTCGGTGACCGGGGCGGTGATCATGGCCTCGTCACGGGATCTGATCACCATGTTCGTCGGGCTGGAGCTGGTCTCGATCCCCGCCTTCCTCCTGGCCGGTTGGCGCAAGGGCGACCTCCGCTCCAACGAGGCCGCCCTCAAGTTCTTCTTGACCGGCGTGCTCTCCTCTGCGGTGATGCTGTTCGGGATGAGCCTGGTGTTCGGGCTCACCGGCGAGGTCACCTTCGCCGGGATCGCCTCTCAGACGGCCGCCCTGGACCTCGGCTCGGAGCCGGCGTTCGTGCTCGCCGTGATCTTCGTGATCGTCGGCTTCGGCTTCAAGGTGTCGGCGGTGCCGTTCCACTTCTGGGCCCCCGACACCTATCAGGGGGCGCCGCTGCCGGTCGCCGCCTACCTGTCGGTCGGTTCCAAGGCGGCCGGCTTCGTCGGGCTGCTCACTCTCTGCTACCTGGCCTTTGCCGCCGTGCCCGAGATCTGGGGGCCGATCCTCTGGGTGCTGGCCGCCGCCTCCATGACCCTGGGCAACCTGGTGGCGATGCGCCAGACCAATCTGGTGCGGCTGCTCGGCTACTCGTCGATCGCCCACGCCGGGTTCATCCTGGTCCCGTTCGCCATGGCCGCCACCTACGACGGCGTGGGCCTGGAGGATGCCTTCTTCGGGTCGATCACCTACCTGCTGATCTACGCCTTCATGAACCTGGGCGCATTCGCCGTGGTGATCGCCGGGTCCTCACGGATCCGCTCCGGAGAGGTGGCCGACTGGGCCGGCATGAGCCGCCACTCGCCGATGATCGCCGGCCTGCTGGTGGTGTTCTTCTTCGCTCTCGCCGGGATTCCTCCGCTGGCGGGGTGGTTCGCCAAGTTCGTCATGTTCCGCGCCGTGCTGGGCGCCTTCGAGAGTGGCTGGGCGGTGGCGCTGGCGGCCATCGCCGCCGTGAACGCCGTCATCGGGCTCTACTACTACGCCCGGGTGGTGAAGACCGCCTTCATGGACGACGCCCCTGAGGGGGTGGACGCCGAGGCGACGACCGTGGAGCCGCCTCTGGCGTTGGCACTGGCGATCACCACCGCCGTGATCGTGGTGACCGGATTCTTCCCGCAGATCCTCGCAGTGCTCGGCGATGCCAGCCGGGCCCTGGGGGGCTGATCCGCCTCTCGTCGGTGCGGGTCGGTTGCAGGAACCGTCCGGTGTGTGCCGCCGTCCAAGGGGCATGACCAGACCAAGAGCCGGCGTCATCATCGGCGCCATCATCCTGTCCCTGTCGATCGCCGCCTGCGGCGGCGACGCCGCCGACACCACGACCACGGCACCACCCGCCACGACACTGCCGCCGGTGAGCACCGTGCCGACGACCACTCTTCCCGACGGCTCTGTGATCGCCGTGTTCGAGACGCCCGACGGTGAGACCTATCGGGTGCTGCTCACCGGCACCGCCGCAGAGCAGGCGAGGCAGGCGTTCGCCGCGGGCGAGCGGCCCGGAATCCCCAACGGCGTCATCCAGCCCGGTGACGGAGGCGTCAACACCGGTCACGACTGGCACGTCATCGAGGTCGAGTTCGCCGACTTCACCATCGAGGTCTGCGACGGGACCGTGTCGTACGTGGACGACCTCGGGTACGAGGAGTTCGTCTCCCAGCACGGCGACCGGTTCTGCCCCTGGGCGGCCGAGCTGGTCGACCTGATCGGGGACTGAGACCCGTCTCGGGCGGTGTCGCCGTCCGAGGCGGTCAATGTCCGAGGAGGGTGCGCACCACCACCGTCACCGCTTCGGCGGTCTCACGGTCGATGGCTCCGAGGCCCTGTACCAGTCGCCTGCGGTGCACCGATCGGGTCAGCTCGCATTGGGCGTAGCTGGTCTCATCGAGCCCGGTTTCGGGTGTCGGTTCGATCTCGACGTGAATCGATAGCCCGCGTCGCGCCGTGGTCAGGGGGATCAGGATCACGAACGGGAAGTCTGCACCGAAGGAGGGGTGCGGTCCGATCACCAAGCCGGGGCGCAGCGATGCCGGTTCTCCCGGGTGGGGGTCTCCGAAGTCGACCAGCCAGACCTCGTCAGGCGATGCCATCGGACACCGCCGTCGCCTCCGCGTCCGCCAGGTACGAGCGCCACGCCTCGGGGTCGCCCCTCAAGCCGCTCATCTCCTCCTGAACCTTTTGTGCCAGCTGCTCTCGCCACAGCGCGTCGGCGGCGGAGCGGACGGTATCCATGAGCGAAGCCCCGCTCGCTTCACTGAGACGACGCAACCGGGCGTGGGTCTCGGAGTCGACCCGGATGGTGGTGGTCGCCATGCCACCAGTCTACCAAGCGCATGCGTCCGAGTCTACAGGCTCGTAGGTTCGGCCGGACAGCGCGCCGCCGCCCCCCGGTACGCTGCCCGCAATGATCGGGGTGTACGACTCGGGCGTGGGCGGGCTGGCGGTGCTCCGGGAGATCCGCCGACTGCTACCCGCCGCCGACATCGTGTACCTGGCCGACCAGGCCAACGTGCCATACGGCGAACGACCTCTCCCCGAGATCAGGATCCTGGCGTTGGCGGCGGTGCGTCGCCTGGTCGATCTCGGCGCCGACACGGTGGTGGTGGCCTGCAACACGGCGACTGCCGCCGCCCTCGCCGAACTGCGCCAGGCGTTCCCGGCCGTGGAGATCGTGGGGATGGAACCGGCGGTGAAGCCGGCGGCCGCCACCACCCGCAACGGTCGGATCGCAGTGCTGGCCACCGAGGCGACCTTCGCCGCAGCCCGCTTCGAGGATCTCGTGGGTAGGTACGCGGCCGATGCCGAGGTGATCGCCCACCCCTGCCCCGGCTGGGCGGCGGCCGTGGAGGAGGACTGGCCGGAGGCGGCAGGAGACCGGGTGGCGGAGCACCTGGCCCCGCTGATCGCCTCCGGTGTGGACACCGTGGTGCTGGCCTGCACCCACTACTCGTTTCTCGCCCGACCGATCGCAGACGCCATGGGCCCGAGCGTGACGGTGGTCGATCCGGTCGATGCGGTCGCCCGGCATGCGGCGAGGATCGCCCCTGCGCCAGGTTCCGGGCGGACCACCTACCTCACCACGGGTGACCCGGAGCGGTTGGCCGGCCAGGTGCTTCGCCTGCTCGGGCTCGAGGTGACGGCGGGCCGGGCGTGACGCCGGGGCCGGCAGGCGGGGAGTGATGCTGGAGCGGATCCGCGCCGAGATCGCCGAGTCCGGGCCCATGCCGTTCGATCGGTTCATGGAGCTCGCCCTCTACGACCCCGACGGCGGCTACTACACGACGGGAGCGTTGCGCTCGGAGCGGTCGGGCGACTTCCTCACCAGTCCCGAGGTGAGCCCGCTGTTCGGGTCGACCATCGCCCGGTTCGTCGCCACCGAGAGGGAACGCCTGGGGGAGCCGTTCACCGTGGTCGAGTGCGGCGCCGGGGGCGGGTCGCTGCTGCGGCCGCTGCTCGAGGCACTGCCCGGCGTCGCCGCCTGGGCGGTCGAGGTGTCCCCGGCCGCACGGGAACGCCTGGCGGCGATCCCTGGGGTCGA
Organism: Acidimicrobiia bacterium; assembly: GCA_030584185.1. Taxonomy (NCBI): domain Bacteria; kingdom Bacillati; phylum Actinomycetota; class Acidimicrobiia; species Acidimicrobiia bacterium. Next base: position 1,676,952 of record CP129495.1, read on the forward strand.
GGTGGTGGATCGTCTCGACCGGGTTCCCGGCGGTCTACGGGGGGTGGTGATCGCCAACGAGCTGCTCGACAACCTGCCGGCGGCGGTGGCGATTCGGCGTGACACCGTCTGGATGGAGGAGATGGTGACCCTGGGGGAAGGCGGGCTGGTGCCGGTGGAGGTGCCGGCAAGACCCGAGGTGGCCGCCTGGGCCGCCCGCCACGCCGGTCGGGTCCCCGAGGGTGCCCGGGTCGAGGTGCAGCTCGCCGCCGGAGCCTGGGTCGAGCAGGCCCTCTCCGTGCTCGAGGCCGGAACGGTGGTGGCGATCGACTACGGCGACGACGCCGCCGGGCTCCTGTCCCGGCGCACCGAGGGCACGGTGCGCACCTACCGGGGTCACCATCTAGGGCCCGACCCGCTGTTGGATCCGGGTTCGGCCGACATCACCGTCGACGTCGACTTCGGCGCCCTCGCCGATACGGCTCGCGGTTGCGGCGCCGAGGTCGAGGTGATCACCCAGCGTGAGTTCCTGGAGTGCTGGGGCCTGGTGGAGGTGGTGGCCGAACTGCGGCGTGACGAACTGGAGGCGGCGAGGTCCGGGGACGCCATGGAGCGCCTCCGCCTGCGGAGCCGCCTCACCGAGGCCGAGACCTTGCTCCACCCCCGCGGCCTGGGCGACTTCCGGGTGCTGGTGGCGCGGGTCCAGGTGGACGGTGAGGGGGTGCCATGATCACCACGTTCGGTCGCCAGAAAACCACCCTCGGTACCGGCGCGGCGAACGAGCACCGGTGCTAGGTTTCGCCTTCGGCCGAGGGTGCCAACAGCCCCCTGTTGCGGGGAGGCCCGGCCGGAGCGAAGGCCTCCCGAAGACAGGAAGGGAAAACATGAAGCGAAGAATCCTCGTCTCGCTGGTGGCCGCACTGGTCGCCGTGGCGATGGCGGTCCCGGTGAGCGCCATCACCGATGGTGAGTTGGACGGAGACGACCATCCCTATGTCGGGTTGATGGTGGCATCGATTGGTGGTGCTCCGCAGTGGAGGTGCAGCGGCACACTGCTCGACTCGACCCACTTCCTCACCGCCGGGCACTGCACCAGCGGCGCGGATCACGTCGAGATCTGGTTCGACGCGGATGTCGAGTCCGGGATCCCGGGCAACGGCTATCCGTTCACCGGTGATGTCGGTGGCACCCCGTACACCCACCCGGACTATGACGACAATGCCTTCTTCCTCGCCGATCTGGGCATGGTGGTGCTCGACGAGCCGGTGGTGATGTCCGGGTACGGCGCCCTGCCTGCCCAGGATGTCATCGACGGGTTCAAGAGGGGCAAGAAGACAACGTTCACCGCGGTGGGCTACGGACTACAGCTGATCAATCCGGTGTTCGTGCAGGCGGAGCGGGTGCGAATGGTCGCGACGCCGCATCTGATCATGAAGAACGTCCCCGGTTTCACCGGCGACTTCTCCATCCTGCTGTCGAACAACCACTCGACCGGAGGCACCTGCTTCGGCGACAGCGGCGGACCGAACTTCATCGGTGACACCAACGTCATCGGCGGAGTCACCTCCTTCGGGATCAACGGCAACTGCGCCGGCACCGGCGGTGTCTATCGCATCGACCGCGCCGACGACCTGGCGTGGCTGGCCACTTTCGGGTTCTAGGAGTAGTCGTAACTGATGCAGGGAGGCCCGGGACGCCCCGGGCCTCCCTCGCGTCATCCGTGATTGTTGGCCCGTCCCGGTAACCTGAGCCCATGCGCAACAACTTCAAGACCGTGGTCCTGATGGCCACCCTGGGAGCCCTCTTCGTCGGCGTAGGCCAGCTCATCGGCGGGACCGGGGGAGCGACCACCGCCCTGGTCATCGCCGGGCTGATGAACTTCGCCATGTACTTCTTCTCCGACAAGATTGCCCTGGCCGGGGCCCGGGCCAAGGCGGTCGAGGAGCACGAGCTGCCGCAGGTGTATCAGATCGTTCGCTCCCTGGCACAGCGCCAGGACCTCCCCATGCCGAAGATCTACCTGATCGACTCCCCGCAGCCCAACGCATTCGCCACCGGGCGCAACCCGTCGCACGCCGCCGTTGCGGTGACGACCGGGATCGTCGCCCTCATGGACCACGCCGAACTGGAAGGCGTCCTCGCCCACGAGCTGTCGCACGTGCGCAATCGGGACATCCTCATCGCCTCGGTGGCCGCCACCGTGGCCGTGGCCCTGTCCTTCCTGGTGCGGATCGCCTTCTGGACCGGGATGGGGAACGACCGGCGCGAGAACAACCCGGTGTCGGCGGTGGTGGGGATCCTGGCCATCATCCTCGCCCCGCTGGCGGCCATGGTCATCCAGATGGCCATCAGCCGCTCCCGGGAGTACGAGGCGGACCGCAGCGGTGCCGAGATGACCGGCTCGCCTCTGACACTCGCCCGGGCACTCGCCCGCCTCGAGGAGGGCACCTCCCGGATCCCGATGCAGGTCGACCCCTCCACCGCCCAGCTGTTCATCGCCGACCCCCTCAAGGCGTTCGGCCGGCGGGGCTCGGGTGGGATGGGCGGGATGACCCGGATGTTCTCCACCCACCCGCCCATCGCCGAGCGGATCGCCCGCCTCGAGGAGATGGCCCAGGGCGGGCTCATCCGTTAGCCGCCGGGCGGTCCGCCGGTACAGTCCGGATGCAGGCCAGGATGGGGCAAGAATGACCGGGAACGGGATCAAACTGGGCAGATGGTTCGGGATCGAGGTCACCATCGACCTCTCCTGGCTGGTGATCGCCTTCCTCGTCTCCTGGTCCTTCTACTCGGTGTACATCACCGAGTTCCCGACCCTGCAGACCTCGCGCGCCATCGTCCTCGGTGGCTCGACCGCCCTCCTCTTCTTCCTCTCGGTGCTGCTCCACGAGCTGAGCCATTCGGTCGTGGCGCGCTCGCTGGGGATCCCGGTCGAAGGGATCACCCTGTTCGTGTTCGGCGGGGTCACCCGCACCACCCAGGAGGCGCGCTCACCCGGTCAGGAGCTGGCGGTGGCCATCGTCGGCCCCCTGACGAGTGTCGCCCTCGCCGGGATCTTCTGGGCGCTCGTCGAGCTCACGGGTGACCTGTTCGCCCCTTCGGTCGCATTCGGACTGGGCTACCTGGGATGGATCAACCTGGCGGTGGGCGTGTTCAACATGCTCCCCGGATTCCCGCTCGACGGTGGGCGGGTGCTGCGGTCCATCCTGTGGAAGGCGACCGGGTCGGCCGGCCGGGCCACCACGGCAGCCGCCGGAGCGGGCCGGGTGCTGGGTGCCATGCTGATCGCCGTCGGCATCCTGGTGGTGTTCGGCGGAAACCTGGGAGGGCTCTGGTACGCCGCCATCGGATGGTTCCTCATGCAGGCGGCGACCGGGGCCGGGCAGGAGGTGGTGCTGCAGCGCATGCTGCGCGGCGTCACCGCAGGCGACCTGATGTCGCCGAATCCGGTCACACTTCCGGCGACGGCGACGCTGCGCGACGCCGTCGACGACCACTTCCTCCGCTACGACCACTCCGCCTTCCCGGTCGAGGACGAGACCGGCGCAATCGTCGGGATCCTCACCCTGCGGGCGGTGCGGCAGGTGCCGCGAGATCAATGGGAGCTGCGCCAGGCGTGGGCGGCGATGACTCCGATCGAGGATGCCTGCACCGTCGGCGGCGACCTGCCCATGGACGAGGTGCTGCAGCGCCTGCGTGAGCACGACCACGAGCGGGTGCTGGTCGTCGAGTCGGGTCGCGTGGTCGGGATCATCACGGCGCGCGACATCACCCGCTGGGTGCGGCGGTCCGACGAGCTCGGCCTGGAGGTCCCGACCGACGCCTGATCGCCTTTCTCAGGCTCTTTCGGTCGGGGCGGCGGCGGCCGGCCCGGAGGCCTCTCTGCGTTGCAACAGAAGCGCCCCGAGGAGGGCGGCGGCGCCGGTGAACCCGTACCAGAGGTAGAAGGTGGACACCGACGGTTCGTCCACGGCCACCATGATCACCTGCAGTATCAGGGCCAGGGTCGCCACGGTTGCGAATCCGGCGAGCACCGACGACCGCCACCGCAGGGCACCGGCGGCGAATCCGGCGGCAACCACGATGGAGAGCATCACCCAAGCGTCGTCGCTGGCGAACAGCTGGATCGCCTCCAGCCAGGCGTAGACGGCGCCGAGGGCGAACGCGGCGTTGCGCGGCCTCATCGGCCCCGTCGCCCCCATCCAGATCCACACCAGACCGAGCCCGGTGCCGATCAGCAGCGAGACCCAGCTCTGCAGCTCCGGGGTGGATCCGAGGGCGGCAGAGGTGGCGATCGATGCCGGGGTGATCGGGTCGTCCAACTGGAACAGGATGAGCAGCGCCCCGACCACCTGGACGGCGGCTGTGAAGATCGCCACCTGCGTCGGAACGGAAGGGGCACGCCGCCAGACGGCCACTGCGATGACGGCGACCGGTGTCGCCCGGATGAGGGGAGTGAAGTCGCCTGCGTCGAGGTCGAGCAGCAGCAGGGCGAACGCCACCGACGCCAGGGCGTAGCCGGCGAGCAGGACGAACCCACCGCTGCGGCGTATCGCGCCGGCGTCGCCCGCCGTCAGGCGAACCCCTACGGCGAGCAGGACGGCTGCCCCGGCGAGCGAGACCAGCCCGCCGCCGACGTTGTCGATCGTGCCCAGGAAGATGTCTGCCAGTTCTTCGCCGAGGGTCACGTCGAAGGTGAGGATGAGGGTGGCGATCGCCAGGGCGGCGGCGCCGAAGAAGCCGAGAACCTCGACCGTGCGTGGCCCGCCTGGAGCCTCGGGTGATCTGCGGCCCTCGATGCCCTCAGCCTGTTCAAACGAAATGTGGCCGGATCTCACCGCCTCGTGCTGCTGGGTCATGCGCACCTCTCCGCTCGGGTACTCCAGGTTACGCCGGGCAGGCCGAGCGCGCGAGGAGGCTATCCTCCGCTGGCTCCGGGGGGCTGCCCGAGCGGCCAAAGGGAGCAGACTGTAAATCTGCCGGCGTACGCCTACGGAGGTTCGAATCCTTCGCCCCCCACCCACGGCCCCGCTCCGCTCGGTCCGATCCCTGATCGGGATCGGACCTCGTCACCAGGGTTGTCGTCTGGTCTCTTCCAGGCGTATCGGACCGTGGTCGCCGTCGGGAGTCGATCCCGACGACTCGCCTAGACCCATAGAAGACGGTTCGAATCCTTCGCCCCCCACCCACGGCCCCGCTCCGCTCGGTCCGATCCCTGATCGGGATCGGACCTCGTCACCAGGGTTGTCGTCTGGTCTCTTCCAGGCGTATCGGACCGTGGTCGCCGTCGGGAGTCGATCCCGACGACTCGCCTAGACCCATAGAAGACGGTTCGAATCCTTCGCCCCCCACCCACGGCCCCGCTCCGCTCGGTCCGATCCCTGATCGGGATCGGACCTCGTCACCAGGGTTGTCGTCTGGTCTCTTCCAGGCGTATCGGACCGTGGTCGCCGTCGGGAGTCGATCCCGACGACTCGCCTAGACCCATAGAAGACGGTTCGAATCCTTCGCCCCCCACCCACGGCCCCGCTCCGCTCGGTCCGATCCCTGATCGGGATCGGACCTCGTCACCAGGGTTGTCGTCTGGTCTCTTCCAGGCGTATCGGACCGTGGTCGCCGTCGGGAGTCGATCCCGACGACTCGCCTAGACCCATAGAAGACGGTTCGAATCCTTCGCCCCCCACCCACGGCCCCGCTCCGCTCGGTCCGATCCCTGATCGGGATCGGACCTCGTCACCAGGGTTGTCGTCTGGTCTCTTCCAGGCGTATCGGACCGTGGTCGCCGTTGGGAGTCGATCCCGACGACTCGCCTAGACCATAGAAGACGGTTCGAATCCTTTGCCCCCCACGCGGTTTCGCGTGCCGTCATCGATTCGCCGCCTTCCTGGCGGCGAATCTCGTTTCCAGCCTTCGCGTGTTGCCCCCTTCTGCCCTTCGGGCCGCCTCCCCCTGCGGGGGAGGGAATGGCGCCAGACCTGTGTCGCGTGCTGCCCCCTCAGGCCCGCGGGCTCGGGTCGTGCGATAGCCGGTGGTCGGCGCGCCGCGACTATCCTTTCGCCGCCGCCCCCTTAGCTCAGTGGTAGAGCACTTCCATGGTAAGGAAGGGGTCCCCGGTTCGAACCCGGGAGGGGGCTCGGGTCCGGCAAGGTGCAGGGCCTAGAGGTCGGTCCGAGTGGGCCGGCTGCCGGGCGGCGTAGCTCAGAGGTAGAGCACCCGGCTCATAATCGGGTTGTCGGTGGTTCGAGTCCACCCGCCGCTACGAGAACGATCACCAACAGGAGAAGAGTCATGGGTAAGGAGAAGTTTGAGCGGTCGAAGCCTCATGTGAATGTGGGGACGATGGGTCATATCGATCATGGGAAGACGACGTTGACGGCTGCGATCACGAAGGTGTTGTCGGAGTCGGGTGTTGGGGGGACGTCGTTTACGGCGTTTGATCAGATCGATAAGGCTCCTGAGGAGCGTGAGCGTGGGATCACGATCGCGATTGCTCATGTGGAGTATGAGACGGAGAATCGGCATTACGCGCATGTGGATATGCCGGGTCATGCTGATTATGTGAAGAACATGATCACGGGTGCGGCTCAGGTGGATGGGGCGATTCTGGTGGTGTCGGCTGCTGATGGTCCGATGCCCCAGACCCGGGAGCATGTGTTGTTGGCGCGTCAGGTGGGTGTGCCTTACATCGTGGTGTTCTTGAACAAGGTCGACATGGTCGATGATCCCGAGTTGTTGGATCTGGTGGAGTTGGAGGTTCGGGAGCTGTTGTCGGCTTATGAGTTCCCGGGTGATGAGGTTCCGGTGGTTCGGGGGTCGGCGTTGAAGGCGCTCGAGGGTGATGCCGAGGCTGCGGGTCAGGTCCTGGAGTTGATGGCTGCTGTGGATTCGTATGTTCCTGAGCCTCAGCGTGCTGTGGATAAGCCGTTTCAGATGCCGGTTGAGGATGTGTTTTCGATCACGGGTCGGGGCACGGTTGTGACCGGGCGTGTGGAGCAGGGCATGTTGACGGTGGGTTCGGAGGTGGAGATCGTTGGTATTCGTGCGACGCAGAAGTCCACGGTGACCGGGGTCGAGATGTTCCGCAAGCTGTTGGATGAGGCTCGTGCTGGTGACAATGTGGGGTTGTTGTTGCGGGGGGTGGGTAAGGAGGATGTGGAGCGGGGTCAGGTGGTGTGTGCTCCTGGTTCGATCACTCCTCATACCGAGTTCGATGCTCAGGTGTATGTGTTGACCAAGGAGGAGGGTGGTCGTCACAATCCGTTCTTTTCGGGGTATCGGCCGCAGTTCTATTTCCGGACGACGGATGTGACCGGGTCGATCGAGTTGCCTGGGGGTACCGAGATGGTGATGCCTGGTGACAACACCGAGATGCGGGTGACGTTGTTGAACCCGATTGCCATGGACGAGGGTCTGCGGTTCGCCATCCGTGAGGGTGGCCGTACCGTGGGCGCCGGCCGCGTCGTCAAGATCCACAAGTAGGCCGATGGCGGGCGGCGGTCACGCGATGGCCGCCCGCCGACATCACGACAGGACCGAGGACCAGACATGCCTTCCGACAAGAGGCCGCCGATCACGCTCGCCTGCGAGACGTGCAAGCGGCGCAACTACGTCACGACCAAGAACAAGGGAAACACGCGTGAGCGGATCGAGCTGATGAAGTACTGCCGCTTCTGCCGTCAGCACACCGCCCACAAGGAGACCCGCTAACCGCGGCGACCGATGGCACGCCTCGACACCTTGGTCGGGCGCAGGTTCGGGCCGGCCACGTTCCGGGTCACTCCGGAGCGAGTGGCCGCCTTCGTGGAGGCCACACGCTCCGACTCCGAGAGGTGGTCCGAGCACGCCCCGCCGATGCTGGCCAACGCCGTCCTCTTCGCTGTGGCTCCACGCTTCTTGGAGGATCCGGAGGTCGTCGGATACACCCGATCCCTGATCCACTCCGAGCAATCGTTCACCTGGTCGCGGGCCTTGTCCACGGGCGAAGAGTTGACGATCGAGGCCGTCGTGGAGTCGGTTCGATCGCGTGGACCGCTGCACCTCGTCGGGTTCGGCCTCACTGCGGGATCGTCCACCGGGCCGTGGCTGGTGTCGTCGTCGGTGTTCGTGATGGCCGAAGGCGCCGCCGCCAGTGCCGGCGAGGAGCGGGAACCTGGTGTCGGCGAGGGTTCGACGCCGGCGCCGTCGCCAGGAGTTCTACCCCTTCCCGATCCCGGCGAGGGCCTCCCGTGGGTCGATCGCGGTGCCTCCCGGGCCGATCTGGTCAGGTACGCCGCAGCCACCGGTGATTGGAACCCGATCCACTGGGACCACGAGTCGGCGCGTGACGCGGGTCTGCCGGGGACAATCGTGCATGGACTCCTGATGGCTTCCTGGCTGGCCGATGCCGCCACCCGCCACTCACCTGGGCCCCACCCCCTTCACGAGATCGCGCTGCGTTTCCGCAGCCCGCTGCGTCCGGCGACGCCCGCCCGCGCCGGTGGGACCGTCACCTCGAGGGGTCCGGGCTCGGCGGTGCTCGATCTGGTGCTCGAGTCGGGTGCCGGCGATCGACTGGTGACGGCTCGGGCTCGGGTAACGGCATGACCGGGAACGGGGTCGAATCCGAGGAAGCTCTCGTCGAGCGGGCGCGTCGCGGTGACGTGGAGGCGTTCGGCGAACTGGTATGGAGGTATCGCGACTCCGTGTACACGCTCGCAGTGAGGCTGGTGGGGCCCGATCTCGCCCCTGATGTGACCCAGGAGTCCCTGATCCGCGCCTGGCGGGCGATGCCCCGGTTTCGGGGCGATGCCGCCTTGGGGACCTGGCTTCACCGGATCACAGTGAACACCGCCTGGACGATGCGTCGCCGGGCGAGTAGGCACGAGGCGATCCAGCTGGAGGACACCATCCCCGATCCCGGGCGCGGCCCGGAGCACGCCGGGGTCATGGTCGGGATTCGTGCCGAACTCAGGGATGCGCTGGAGCGTCTCACACCGGGCCAGCGGGCGGTGGTCGTGCTCCGTGACATCTACGGGTGGAGTCACTCCGAGATCGGGCGGGAGCTCGGCATCACCCAGACCACCTCCAAGGTGCGCCTCCATCGGGCGCGGCGCCGGCTGCGCGAGATCCTGGAGTCCTCCCGATGAGGAGCCTCACCTGCCGGATGATCTCGGCGCTTCCTACGGATGCCCCTCTCACCGGTGTGTTGCGCAGGCACCGTTCATCGTGCCCCCGATGCCGCGCCGAGGGCGCCGAGACCACCGGCTTGGCCCGGGAGCTGGCCGGAATGGGCGAGGAGACGGTGCCTGCGCCGGAGGGGCTCGCCAGCGGAGTGATGATCCGACTCGGGCCTCAGGACGGTTCCGACCCGCGCCGGCCCCTTGTGGTCCGGCTGATCGTGAGGTGGGCGGCCGCCGCTCTGGTGGCGGTGGCCACCCTGGTGGCGCTGGTCACCGGCCTGTGGACCAGGCTGCGTCGGGGTGCGCCTGGCTCTTGAGTTTGCTTCCAACGGCGGGCAGACCCCTACAATGCCGCCCGTTCGTCCCATGGTTCGCGCGCGGGTTCGAACACCCCAAGGGGCGTAGCTCAATTTGGCAGAGCACTGGTCTCCAAAACCAGCGGTTGGGGGTTCGAGTCCCTCCGCCCCTGCTCGGTGGGCTGGAGGCGGCTCTGCCCGGAGGGGCGGTGTCGCCTTTGTGGAGGGGTCTTCGAAAGCCCGTCAAGTAAGGAAGTCATGAATCGAGAACTGCGCCGATTGCAGGCGAAGGAAGAGGAGAGGGCCAAGGAACGTCGGGCTGCCGCAGTGCAGCAGCGGCGGCGCAAGCAGCGCGTCGGCTTTCGCCAGTTCGTCTCCGAGGTGCGTACCGAACTGAAGCGAGTGGCCTGGCCCAGCCGACGCGAGGTGGTCACCTTCACGCTGGTGACCCTGATCACGGCCGGGTTCGTCACCGCCTTCACGTTTGGTCTCGACATCACCTTCAAACAGGCGATGCTCAAGCTGTTGGAGCTGCGATGAGCGACGAGAACGAGGTCCTCTCGGACGCCGACGCCAATCCGGACAATCCGTTCGCCCGCGCTGCGGCCCTGCTGGCAGCGGCGGTCGCCACCGAAGAGCGGTCGGAGCCCGAGACCGAGGAGGCTTCCGAGCCGGAGGAGGCAGTGGAGGTCGATTCCGCAGGGATCGCCGAGCCGGATGCCGCGGCGGAGGCCGAGCCTGCGGCCGCGACCGACCGGGCACCGGCTGGTTCGGCCGCGCCCGACGCCGACGAGTCCGATGCGGCGGCTCCCGCGCTTCCGGCGAGCCCTTACGATCTCCCCGGCTCGTGGTTCGTGATCCACTGCTACAGCGGGTACGAGAACAAGGTGAAGGCCAACCTGGCGACCCGCATCAAGTCGATGCACATGGAGGATTCGATCTTCGACGTGGCAATTCCCATGGAGGATGTCGTCGAGATCAAGGGGGGGCGCAAGGTCACCATCCCCCGCAAACAGTTCCCCGGCTACCTGCTGGTGCGCATGTACCTGGACGACGAGTCCTGGAGCGTGGTCCGCAACACGCCAGGGGTGACCGGCTTCGTCGGCTCCGGCATCCGTCCCAACCCGCTCTCGCGGCGCGAAGTGGAGCGCATCCTCGGCGTGCGCAAGGACGAGGAGAAGAAGGCGCCTCGCTTCAAGCCCGACTGGGAGGTGGGGGAGACCGTCCGGGTCATCGATGGGCCGTTCGCCGACTTCAACGGTGTCATCGAGGACATCAACCTCGACCAGTCGAAGGTGCGGGTGTTGGTCGACATCTTCGGCCGGGAGACCCCGGTCGAGCTCAACTTCGAGCAGATCCAGAAGTTCTGACCGGTTAGGAGAAAGACGAAATGGGCCGTAAGCGGGTAGCCGCCATCCTCAAGCTTCAGATTCCGGCGGGCCAGGCGACGCCGGCGCCGCCGGTGGGTCCGGCGTTGGGCCAGCACGCCGTGAACATCATGGATTTCGTCAAGGCGTACAACGCGGCGACGGAGAGCCAGATCGGCACGATCGTGCCCGTCGAGATCACGGTGTACGAGGACCGGTCCTTCACCTTCGTGACCAAGACGCCGCCCGCAGCCGTGATGCTGCGCCAGGCGGCTCGCGTCGAGAAGGGATCGGCGACGCCGCACACCGAGAAGGTGGGCAGCGTCACCCGCGATCAGGTTCGCCACATCGCCGAGACCAAGCTGGTGGATCTGAACGCCAACGACATCGACGGGGCCATGAAGATCATCGAGGGCACCGCCCGTTCGATGGGAATCATGGTGGAGGGTTAGCAGCAGACAGTGGCGCCATGGGTGCCGCCCAACACACCAACGGGAGGCCCGCCGGGCCGCGTACCGTGAGGAGAGTCAGAGATGAGCAAGAAGCGTGTCGATGCGACGAAGAAGTTCGATCGCGAGACCCACTACGGGCCGCTCCAGGCCATCGACCTGGTCAAGCAGTTGGCCTCGGCCAACTTCGACGAGACCGTCGAGGCGACCTTCGTGCTCGGGATCGATCCCAAGCAGGCAGACCAGGGGGTGAGGGGCACCGTTTCCCTGCCCCAGGGCACCGGAAAGGCCGTGAAGGTGGCGGTGTTCGCCTCAGGTGAGGACGCTCGCGCCGCGCGCGAGGCGGGTGCCGATCTGGTCGGCGACTCCGACCTGCTGGCCGCCGTCGAGTCGGGGCAGCAGGCGCTCGACTGGGACGTCACCATCGCCCATCCGTCGCTCATGTCCGAGGTCGGGAAACTGGGCAAGGCCCTCGGCCCCCGCGGTCTGATGCCGAACCCCAAGGCCGGGACGGTCACACCGGACGTCGGCAAGGCGGTCACCGAGTTCAAGGGCGGGCGCGTGGAGTACCGCAACGACCGCTATGGGAACGTCGCAGTGGGGATCGGCAAGGTTTCGTTCGAACCGTCGCAGCTCCGGGAGAACCTGTCGGCACTGGTGTCCGAGCTCAACAGGGTCAAGCCGTCCGCCGCCAAGGGCCGCTTCCTTCGCAAGCTGGCCCTGTCCTCGACGATGGGACCGGGAATCCGGGTCGACGTGACCGCCCTGGACGAGCTCAAGGACTGACACACCGACAGGGTGCGCGACCCCTCGTGCTACCCTCCGTGCGACAGCCGACCCGAGACCGTCCGGTGCCCGCAAGGGCCAATGGCCGCAAGGCCGCCGGCGCAGGTGGCGCAGAGACTTCTCTCGCTCCCGCATGGCCTCGCGTCGGGAGCGATTGCGTTTCCGGATCACCGGAAACCAAGTGAGGAGCAACATGCCAAGACCCGAGAAGGTCCAGGCGGTCGCCGACATCAAGGAACGCCTCGAAGGGGCGCGTGCCGTGTTCGTCGCCGAGTACTCCGGCCTCTCCGTCAAGGAGCAGCAGGAACTCCGCCGCGGGCTGCGCGCCGTGGCCGGTGAGTTCAAGGTCTACAAGATGACCCTGGCTCGGCGGGCCGCCACCGAGGCCGGCAGGGATGGCCTGCTCGAACTGCTGGTCGGGCCTTCGGGCTTGACCTTTGCCGACGACGCCGCCTCTGCCGCCAAGGTGCTGCGCGACTTTGCCAAGGCCCACGAGCGGCTGGTGATCAAGGGTGCCCTGCTGGGCACCGAGGTGCTGCCACCGGAGAAGGTCGCCGAGATGGCGGATCTGGAGCCCCGCGAGGTCCTCCTGGCGAAGGTGGCCGGAGTGTTCCAGGCACCGATGGCGAGGATGGCCGGCCTCCTGGCTGCCTTGCCCCGGAACCTGGCAACCGTCATCCAGCAGCTGATCGACAAGTCCCCGGAGGCGCCGGCCACCGAGGCCGCAGCCACCACAGACGAGGCGCCGGCCACCGAGGCCGCAGCCACCACAGACGAGGCGCCGGCCACCGAGGCCGTAGCCACCACAGACGAGGCGCCGGCCACCGAGGCCGTAGCCACCACAGACGAGGCGCCGGCCACCGAGGCCGTAGCCACCACAGACGAGGCGCCGGCCACCGAGGCCGTCGCCAACGATGACGAGACGGCCGACCCGGCCGAGGAGGAATAGACATGGCCACGAAGATGAGCAAGGACGACCTGCTCGAGGTCTTCGCCGGGATGACCGTGCTGGAGCTCTCCGAGTTCCTCAAGGCGTTCGAGGAGAAGTTCGAGGTGACTGCGGCTGCACCGATGGCCGCCATGGCGATGATGCCTGTCGGAGGTGGCGCAGCTGCCGCCGAGGAGGAGCAGTACGAGTTCGACGTCATCCTGAACGCCGCCGGCGACCAGAAGATCCAGGTGATCAAAGAGGTGCGTGCCATCACCAGCCTCGGCCTCAAGGAGGCCAAGGAGTTGGTGGACGGCGCCCCGAAGCCGGTCCTCCAAGGGGTCGACAAGGAGACCGCCGAGAAGGCCAAGGCCACCCTCGAGGGTGCCGGCGCCTCGGTCGAGATCAAGTAGTCACCGAGTCCTTTGGAACGGGGGGTGGGCTTCGGCCTGCCCCCCGTCTGCGTTGCCGAGGGAGAAGGACGCGACACGGCGTGTGTCGCGTTCGTTCCCCCGTAGGGGGAGGTGGCCCGGAGGGCCGGAGGGGACGAGCCGCGACAAGGCGTGTGTCGCATTCCCTCCCCCGACGGGGGAGGTTGCCCGGAGGGCCGGAGGGGGCGAGCCGCGACAGCGCCCTGTCAGGGTCTGCCACCCGCAGGGCCGTCCTTCCTTGACCGACCCTTCCTGGCTGGTATCTTGTCCGGAGACATTCATAGGGACCGCGCCGGTTCTTCGAGGAGCGCCGGTCCCACCGTGCCGGGGTAGCCCCCTGCTATCCTGGTTTTTCGTCGTCGTCATCACCTGTTAGCCTTCACCGTCCACCCCTGCCCGCCAGCGATTCGACATCGAGGAGGAAGCGCCCTTGGCCCGTGCGCGCACCGAGCGGATCTCGTTCGGCAAGATCTCAGAAGTACTCCCCCTTCCCAACCTTCTCGACGTTCAGCACGACTCGTTCAACTGGTTCATCGAGCGCGGCTTGAAGGAGATCTTCGAAGAGGTCTCCCCGATCGAAGACTTCACCGGCAGCCTTGCCCTGGAGCTCACCGACCACCGATTCGAGGATCCGATCCCGGCTCACGCCGAGGAGGGCATCTGGCGTCGCATGACTGCCGACGAGAAGCTCGAGTTCGCCATCGCCGCCGCCAAGGAGCGCGACTCCAACTTCGCCCGACCGCTGTTCGTGACAGCCAGGTTCATGAACCGTCAGACCGGGGAGATCAAGGAGCAGCAGGTCTTCCTCGGCGACTTCCCGATGATGACGCCCAACGGCACATTCATCATCAACGGCACCGAGAGGGTCGTCGTCTCGCAGCTGGTGCGCTCGCCCGGCGTGTACTACGACACGACGATCGACAAGACTTCCGATCGCGACCTGTTCTCGGCCAAGGTGATCCCCGGTCGAGGCGCCTGGCTGGAGTTCGACATCGACAAGAAGGGCACCCTCGGGGTGCGGGTCGACCGCAAGCGCCGCCAGTTGGTTTCGACCTTTCTGCGGGCCCTCGACTTCGCCCAGTCGGACGAGGACATCATCGCCCTGTTCGACGGCGCCGAGGTCGTGCGCGAGACCGTCGACAAGGACACCACGACCGACCGCGAAGAGGCGCTGCTCGACCTCTATCGCAAGCTGCGTCCTGGCGAGCTCACGACCATCGAGTCGGCCCGGAGCCTGGTCAACACCCTGTTCTACAACCCGAAGCGGTACGACCTGACCCGGGTCGGGCGCTACAAGCTGAGCCAGAAGTTCGGAAGGGAAGCAGGAGATCTGGACGACATCGACCGCTATCGGGCGGAAGGTCTCGGGCTGCTGTCGCGCGACGACATCCTCGATGGCATCAAGTACCTGATCAAACTCCATGAGGGCGCCCCGGGCTACAGCCCGGACGACATCGACCACTTCGGCAACCGCCGGGTCCGGACGGTGGGCGAGCTCATTCAGAACCAGATTCGAGTGGGCCTCACCCGTTTGGAGCGCGTGGTTCGGGAGCGGATGACGACGCAGGATCCGGAGGCGATCACGCCCCAGTCCCTCATCAACATCCGTCCGGTCGTCGCCTCGATCAAGGAGTTCTTCGGTACCAGCCAGCTGAGCCAGTTCATGGACCAGCCCAATCCGCTTGCCGGCCTCACCCATCGCAGGCGTCTCTCGGCGCTAGGGCCCGGAGGGCTCTCCCGCGAGCGCGCCGGATTCGAAGTGCGCGACGTCCACTCCTCCCACTACGGGCGGATGTGCCCGATCGAGACTCCCGAGGGTCCCAACATCGGGCTCATCGGATCGCTGGCGACTTTTGCCAAGGTGAACCGTTTCGGGTTCATCGAGACCCCCTACCGCCGGGTCGGGGGCAAGGTCACCAACCAGATCGACTACCTCACTGCGACCGAAGAGGAGCGTCACGTCATCGCCCAGGCCAACGCCGTGCTGCGCGAGGACGGCACATTCGCCGCCGACCGCGTCCTGGTTCGGTCGAGCGGAGGCGAGGTCGACTACGTGGCGCCGACGGCCGTGGACTACATGGACGTGTCGCCCAAGCAGGTGGTCTCGGTGGCGACCGCATTGATTCCTTTCCTCGAGCACGACGATGCCAACCGCGCCTTGATGGGCTCCAACATGCAGCGCCAGGCGGTGCCGCTGCTGCGGGCAGAGGCACCCCTGGTGGGCACGGGCGTCGAGCGCCGCGTGGCCATGGACTCGGGTGAGGTGGTGATCGCCGCCGACGACGGAGAGGTGGTCGAGGTGACCGGAACCCACGTGGTGGTCCGCCACGCCGACCGTCGCGCCGAGTATCCGCTCAAGAAGTTCGAGCGTTCCAATCAGGGGACTTCGCTCAACCAGAAGGTCCTGGTGCGTGAGGGCGACAAGGTGAAGAAGGATCAGGTGATCGCCGACGGGCCTTCGACCGAGGACGGTGAGCTCGCTCTGGGCAAGAACCTGCTGGTGGCGTTCATGCCGTGGCGCGGCCACAACTTCGAGGACGCCATCGTCGTGTCCGAGCGGTTGGTCAAGGAGGACATCCTCACCTCGATCCACATCGAGGAGTACGAGATCGAGGCCCGCGACACCAAGCTCGGTGCCGAGGAGATCACCCGCGACATCCCCAATGTGGCCGAGGAGGCCCTCAGGGACCTCGACGAGGAGGGGATCATCCGCATCGGGGCCGAGGTGGGCCCCGGTGATTATCTGGTCGGAAAGGTCACCCCCAAGGGTGAGACCGAGCTGACGCCGGAGGAGCGGCTGCTTCGTGCCAT
The DNA here is from genome assembly GCA_030584185.1 of Acidimicrobiia bacterium. Taxonomy (NCBI): domain Bacteria; kingdom Bacillati; phylum Actinomycetota; class Acidimicrobiia; species Acidimicrobiia bacterium. The sequence goes on from CP129495.1 coordinate 1,693,157, forward strand.
CTTCGGTGAGAAGGCGCGCGAAGTGCGCGACATGTCGCTCAAGGTCCCCCACGGCGAGACCGGAAAGGCCATCGACGTCAAGGTCTTCCGTCGCGAGAACGGCGACGACCTGCCACCGGGGATGAACGAGCTGGTTCGGGTCTACGTGGCCCAGCAGCGCAAGATCTCCGAGGGCGACAAGCTTGCCGGTCGTCACGGCAACAAGGGTGTGATCGCCAAGATCCTCCCCGAGGAGGACATGCCGTTCCTGCCCGATGGCACACCGGTGGACATCATCCTGTCGCCGCTGGGTGTTCCCTCCCGCATGAACCTGGGGCAGGTGCTCGAGACCCATCTCGGTTGGGCCGCCGCCCGCGGCTGGCGACCATTCGATGGCAAGGGCGCTCCGGCTGCCGGAGCCGATCCGTGGACGACTGTGGCGACTCCGGTGTTCGACGGCGCCCGTGAAGAAGAGATCGCCCAGGTCTTGGAGAGTGCCTTCCCGGCCGAGGACGGCACGCCCCTGATCGACGGTGACGGCAAGGCCATCCTGTACGACGGTCGCAACGGTGAGCCGTTCGACTCGCCGGTGACGGTCGGCTACATCTACGTGCTGAAACTGTTGCACCTGGTGGACGACAAGATCCACGCCCGCTCCACCGGCCCTTACTCGATGATCACCCAGCAGCCTCTGGGTGGCAAGGCGCAGTTCGGCGGCCAGCGCTTCGGCGAGATGGAGGTGTGGGCCCTGGAGGCGTACGGCGCCGCCTACGCCCTCCAGGAGCTCCTCACCATCAAGTCGGACGACGTCAAGGGACGCGTCAAGGTCTATGAGGCGATCGTCAAGGGGGAGAACATCCCCGAGCCGGGTGTGCCCGAGTCGTTCAAGGTTCTGCTGAAGGAGATGCAGAGCCTGTGCCTCAACGTGGAGATGCTCTCTGCCGGTGAAGAGGTGGAGCTGCGCGAGTTGGACGACGACGCCTTCCGCACCGCCGAATCGCTCGGGATCGACATCTCAAGGCCAGAGCGGGGCGACTGACGGTTTTCGTGGACGAGTTCAGAGATACGACCAACAAGGAGTACGGGTGCCGCAGTTCTTCGACGAGCTGAAGATCGGCCTCGCCACCGCCAGCCAGATCAGGGCCTGGTCGCACGGTGAGGTGAAGAAGCCAGAGACCATCAACTACCGGACGCTCAAGCCGGAGAAGGACGGTCTCTTCGACGAGCGCATCTTCGGTCCGACGCGCGACTGGGAGTGCTACTGCGGCAAGTACAAGCGGGTCCGTTTCCGCGGTGTCATCTGCGAGCGCTGCGGCGTCGAAGTGACCCGAAACAAGGTGCGTCGCGAGCGGATGGGGCACATCGAACTGGCGGCCCCTGTCACCCACATCTGGTACTTCAAGGGCGTCCCCAGCCGGCTCGGCTACCTGATCGACATGTCCCCGAAGGACCTGGAGAAGGTGATCTACTTCGCCGCCTACCTCATCACCGACGTCGACGAGGAGCGCCGCCACAAGGACCTCCCCGAGCTCGAGGTGGCGCGTGACACCGAGATCGAGTTGGTCCGCAAGGAGTTCGGCGACTGGCAGGCGACCCGGCTCGAGCGCCTCGAGGCCGAGATAACCGGGATGGAAGAGGGTGGCGCCAAGGCACAGGAGATCTCCGCACACCGTCGCGAGGCCGATCGCGAGATCAAGGATCGCAAGGAGCGCGCCGACTTCGAAGAGGATCTGATCCGCGAGGCCTTCGACTTCTTCCGCGGGATGAAGGTCAAGGACCTGGTCGAGTCGGAGCAGCTGTGGCGTGAGGTGCGCGACCGATACGGCGAGTACTACGAGGGTGGGATGGGTGCCGAGGCGATCAAGGACCTCCTCTCCCGCCTCGACCTCGACGCCGAGATCGCCCGTCTCCACGAGGATCTGGAGGCCAAGTCGGCGCAGCGCCGGCAGCGCGCCACCAAGCGCCTCAAGGTGGTCACCCCGTTCCAGCAGGGCACCAACGGCCTGGAGGCGATGACCCTGGAGGCCGTTCCTGTACTCCCGCCCGATCTGCGCCCGATGGTTCAGCTCGACGGTGGGCGGTTCGCCACCTCCGACCTCAACGACCTGTACCGACGGGTGATCAACCGCAACAACCGGCTCAAGCGACTGCTCGACCTCGGGGCACCGGAGATCATCGTCAACAACGAGAAGCGGATGCTTCAGGAGGCCGTCGACGCCCTGTTCGACAACGGCCGCCGCGGCCGGGCGGTGACCGGTCCCGGCAACCGACCCCTCAAGTCCCTCTCCGACATGCTCAAGGGCAAGCAGGGTCGCTTCCGTCAGAACCTCCTCGGCAAGCGGGTCGACTACTCGGGTCGCTCGGTGATCGTGGTCGGGCCTCAGTTGAAGCTCCACCAGTGCGGCCTTCCCAAGGCGATGGCGCTCGAGCTCTTCAAGCCATTCGTCATGAAGCGCCTCGTCGATCTCGACCTGGCACAGAACATCAAGGCGGCCAAGCGCATGGTGGAGCGGCAGCGTCCCCAGGTCTGGGACGTGCTGGCCAAGGTGATCGAGGAGCATCCGGTGCTCCTCAACCGCGCTCCGACGCTGCACCGCCTCGGCATCCAGGCCTTCGAGCCCGTGCTGGTCGAGGGCAAGGCGATTCAGATCCATCCGCTGGTGTGCGAGGCGTTCAACGCCGACTTCGACGGGGATCAGATGGCGGTTCACCTTCCGCTGTCCGCCGAGGCGCAGGCCGAGGCGCGCGTGCTGATGCTCTCCGCCAACAACGTGCTCTCGCCTGCAAGTGGCAGGCCGATCGTCACCCCCAGCCAGGACATGGTCATCGGCGTCTTCTATCTCTCCGAGCTGGTCGAGGATGCTCCCGGCGCCGGCAGGTACTTCGCCGACCTGGATGAGGCGCAGATGGCCTACGACCTGGGCGAGTTGAGCGTGCATGCTCCGATCCACCTGCGCGTCGGCGATCTCGCCGGCGACCCGGAGCGATACACCGAGCTGCGCGATCATCTGGGGGCACTGATCCCGGAGAAGCCGGTCGACGGCTCCAAGCCCTTCGAGACGACGTTCGGCAGGGCGCTGATCAACACGGCCCTGCCCAAGGACTTCCCATACGTCAACGGGGTGGTCCTCAAGTCCGACATGAGGACCCTCATCGAAGAGGTCATCGACTACTACGACAAGTCGCAGGTCGGGGCGTTCCTCGACGCCGTCAAGGATCTCGGATTCACCTTCTCGACCCGTTCCGGGTTGACCATCGGGCTCAGCGATGTGAAGACCCCGGCGAACAAGGTGCAGATCCTCGAGGCCTACGAGGATCGAGCGGCTCGCGTCGAGGAGCAGTACCAGATGGGGATCATCACCGACGACGAACGCCGCCAGGAGCTGATCGTCATCTGGACCGAAGCCACCGACAAGGTCAAGGATGCCATGGAGGTGAGCCTCAAGGCCGACCGCTTCAACCCGATCGACATGATGGTTCGCTCCGGTGCACGCGGGAACATCATGCAGGTGCGCCAGATCGCCGGCATGCGCGGCCTGGTGGCCAACCCGAAGGGCGACATCATCCCGCGGCCGATCAAGGCGAACTTCCGCGAGGGGCTCTCGGTCCTGGAGTACTTCATCTCCACCCACGGCGCCCGCAAGGGTCTCGCCGACACCGCCCTGCGCACCGCCGACTCCGGCTATCTGACCAGGCGTCTGGTGGACGTGTCCCAGGAGGTGCTGATCCACAGTGAGGAGTCGGAGGATCCGGGCATCGCGGTCCCGGTGCGGGAGAACGGTCGACCGGTGCGCCTTCTTCGCAACCGGATCTTCGGGCGCATCCTGGCCGAGGACGTGAAGGTGGGTCGCACCGTGATCGAGACCGCCTCGGGTCGCAAGCTGAAGGCCGGCGAGCTGATCGATCGTGACGCCATGGTGGCCATCGAGGCCGCCGAGGAGGTGGCGGAGGTCCGGGTTCGTTCCCCGCTCACCGACACCTCGCGCCACGGGGTCAGCGTCGCCTCCTACGGGCTGAGCCTTGCCACCGGGCGAATGGTGGAGCCGGGCGAGGCGGTGGGGATCATGGCCGCCCAGTCGATCGGCGAGCCGGGCACCCAGCTGACGATGCGCACCTTCCACACCGGCGGCGTCGCCGGCGAGGACATCACCCACGGCCTCCCCAGGGTCACCGAGCTGTTCGAGGCGCGAGAGCCCAAGGGGAAGGCGCCGATCTCGGCGGTGGGGGGCACGGTGAAGATCGTGGACGACGAGGAGGGCCGCCGCATCGTGGTCACCGCCAAGGACGAGGAGGCCGAGTACAAGATCACCCGTCGTGCCCGCCTCAGGGTGCGTGACGGCGAGATCATCGAACCGGGTACGCCGCTCACGGAGGGCCCGCTCGACCCCAAGGAAGTCCTCGAGATCATGGGCGTCCGGGCCACGCAGCGCTACCTCGTGGACGAGGTGCAGGAGGTGTACCGCAGCCAGGGCGTGGACATCCACGACAAGCACATCGAGCTGATCGTGCGCCAGATGCTGCGGCGGATCCGTGTGGTCAACCCTGGTGATTCGAACTTCCTCCCCGCCGAGCTGATCGACGGCCAGGAGTTCAGGGAGATCAACCGACAGCTGGTGGCCGAAGGCAAGCGCCCCGCCGAGGGCCGTCCCGAGCTGATGGGGATCACCAAGGCGTCTCTGGCGACCGACTCCTGGCTCTCGGCGGCTTCCTTCCAGGAGACGACCCGGGTGCTCACCGAGGCGGCCATCCAGGGCAAGAGCGACTTCCTGCGGGGCCTCAAGGAGAACGTGATCATCGGCAAGCTGATCCCGGCCGGAACCGGAGCCGACCCGTATCAGTCGGTGCAGCCTTCGCTGCCGGGCGCCACCGTGGTCAGTGCCCTCGGGCTGTTCGGCGAGGCGCCGGCCGGTGTTCGGGGCGAGGACTCTCTCCCGTCCAATCCGGCCGAATGGCTGGCGTCGCTCGGTGGTGGAACCGACGGGGACGACGATCTCGAAGAGGGTGGCGAAGAGGAGTAGCGGCAACCGGCTGGAGCGACCGATTCGCCTGGATTTCCCGCTTTGCGTCGCCGTGGCGCGAGTCGCTATGATCGCACACCGCGACTTCGGTCCCGACCCCCCTTCTCGTGAAGGGTTGGCCCGGCTGCCTCAAGCCGGGCTAGATGCCTGAGTAAGGGGTTCATACGGGTCGACGCCTCCCCTTCGGGGCAGGTTGCCGACTCTCGCCGTGCAGCGTCCCGGGTTCGGGGCTGCGCTGCGCCGACAACGAGATAGTGGAGAGGGCAGAGTGCCGACCATTCAGCAGCTGGTCCGTCAGGGGCGGCAGGAGAAGTCGAAGAAGGACAAGACGCCGGGCCTGGCCGGGGCGCCGCAGCGACGCGGCGTGTGCACTCGTGTCTACACCGTCACCCCCAAGAAGCCCAACTCGGCCCTGCGTAAGGTCTGCCGGGTGCGCCTCTCGACCGGCACCGAGGTCACCGCATACATCCCCGGCGAGGGCCACAACCTGCAGGAGCACTCGATCGTGCTCATCCGGGGAGGTCGGGTGAAGGATCTTCCCGGCATCCGTTACAAGGTGGTGCGGGGAACCCTCGACGCCGCCGGCGTATCCGCCCGCAAGCAGGCTCGTTCCCGATACGGCGCCAAGAGAGGTTCGTAGCCATGCGTCGCGCCCCCGCCGTAGTCAAGCGCCTCGAGCCGGATCCGGTGTTCCGCAGCGTCCTCGTCTCCCAGTTCATCAACAAGATCCTGTGGAAGGGCAAGAAGGACCGGGCGCGTGCCATCGTCTACGGCGCGCTGGAGTTGGTGGAGAAGCGATCGGGTCAGGATCCGATCGGCGTTCTCAAGAAGGCCGTGGACAACGTGCGCCCGACACTCGAGGTGCGATCGCGCCGTGTGGGTGGCTCTGCGTATCAGGTGCCCGTCGAGGTACGCCCCAGGCGTTCGAGCACCCTTGCCGTGCGCTGGATGGTCGACTACGCCCGCAAGCGGCGCGAGAACACGATGATCGAGCGGCTCGCCAACGAGATCCTCGACGCCTCGACGCGTCAGGGCGCCGCATTCAAGCGCAAGGAAGACGTCCACAAGATGGCGGAGTCGAACAAGGCCTTCGCCCACTATCGCTGGTAACACCCCATGTCTACCGAGCTATCCCACCTTCGTCAGTATCCCCTGAGCCGGACCCGAAACATCGGGATCATGGCCCACATCGACGCGGGCAAGACGACGACGACCGAGCGGATCCTCTACTACACCGGTAAGACCTACAAGATGGGCGAGGTCCACGAAGGCGCAGCCGTCATGGACTGGATGGAGCAGGAGCAGGAGCGGGGCATCACCATCACCTCGGCTGCGACGACCTGCTTCTGGAAGGACACCTGGATCAACATCATCGACACGCCCGGCCACGTCGACTTCACGGTCGAGGTGGAGCGGTCGCTGCGCGTGCTCGATGGCGCCGTCGCCGTGTTCGACGCCGTCGCCGGGGTCGAGCCGCAGACCGAGACCGTGTGGCGTCAGGCCGACCGGTACAAGGTTCCCCGTGTCTGCTTCATCAACAAGATGGACCGGATCGGAGCCGACTTCCATGCCGCCTTCGAATCCATCGTCCGTCGCCTCGGCGCCCACGCCGTGGCGGTGCAACTCCCCATCGGCGCCGAGAGCGCCTTCACCGGCGTCATCGATCTGGTGGAGATGAAGGCCCACATCTGGCCCGACGAGACCGGTGAGCGGTGGGAGACCGTCGACATCCCCGCCGAGCACATGGACCAGGCCCGCCAGTGGCGCGGCAAGCTGCTCGAGGCCTGTGCCGAGGTCGACGAGAAGCTCCTGGAGAAGTACCTCGAGGACCTGGAGATCTCCGCCGACGAGGTTCGCGCCGCCCTGCGGGCCGGCACCATCGGCAACCTGTTCGTGCCGGTGCTCACCGGGGCCGCATTCAAGAACAAGGGTGTTCAGCCGCTGCTCGACGCCGTCGTCTGGTACCTGCCGAGCCCGGTGGACCTGATGCCGGTGACCGGTTTCAAGCCAGGTGACGAGGAGGTGGCGATGGAGCGCCGTCCCGCCGACACCGAGCCGTTCTCCGCCATCGCCTTCAAGATCATGACCGACCCCTACGTCGGCAAGCTCACCTACATGCGGGTCTACTCGGGGCACCTCTCCAAGGGCGACAGCGTCCTCAACTCCACCAGCGGCAAGAAGGATCGGGTGGGCCGCCTGCTGCGCATGCACGCCAACCATCGCGAGGACATCGACGACGTGTTCACCGGTGACATCGTCGCCGTGGTCGGTCTCAAGTCGGTCACCACCGGCGACACCCTGTGCGCTCCTGAGAAGCCGATCCAGCTGGAGTCGATGACCTTTCCTGCCCCGGTCATCTCGGTGGCCATCGAGCCCAAGACCAAGTCGGACCAGGACAAGCTGGGTGACGGGCTTCATCGACTCGCCGACGAGGACCCGACGTTCCTGGTGCGGACCGACGAGGAGACCGGCCAGACGATCATCTCGGGCATGGGCGAGCTCCACCTCGACGTCCTCGTCGATCGGCTGCGCCGGGAGTTCAAGGTCGATGCCAACGTGGGCCGGCCGCAGGTCGCCTATCGGGAGACGATCAAGAAGGCGGTGAGCGAGGTCGTGTACCGCCATGTGAAGCAGACTGGCGGTAAGGGCCAGTTCGCCCATGTCGTGATCAGCATCGAGCCCACCGGGCCCGGCGGCGGGTACGAGTTCGTCGACCAGACCAAGGGCGGTGCCGTACCCAAGGAGTACATCCCGGCCGTCGACGCCGGAATCGAGGCCGCCCTCGAGGCGGGGGTGCTCGCCGGATACCCGATCGTCGACGTGCGCGCCGTGCTCGTCGACGGCTCCTCGCACGCCGTCGACTCCTCCGAGATGGCCTTCAAGATCGCCGGCTCGATGGCTCTCCAGGAGGCCACCCGCAGGGCAGGTCTGCAGCTCCTGGAGCCGGTGATGTCGGTGGAGGTGGTGACGCCCGAGGAGTACATGGGCGACGTCATCGGCGACCTCAACTCCCGTCGCGGCCAGATCGGCGAGATGGGCCAGCGCGGCAACAGCCGCGTGATCTCGGCGATCGTTCCGCTCGCCGAGATGTTCGGATACGCCACCGACCTGAGGTCCCGTACCCAGGGACGGGCGGCCTACACGATGCAGTTCGATTCGTACATGCCGGTTCCGGAGGGCATCGCCGCCGAAGTGGTGGCGAAGGTCCGCGGCGAGTGAAACAGGAGACATGACGGATGGGTAAGGAGAAGTTTGAGCGGTCGAAGCCTCATGTGAATGTGGGGACGATGGGTCATATCGATCATGGGAAGACGACGTTGACGGCTGCGATCACGAAGGTGTTGTCGGAGTCGGGTGTTGGGGGGACGTCGTTTACGGCGTTTGATCAGATCGATAAGGCTCCTGAGGAGCGTGAGCGTGGGATCACGATCGCGATTGCTCATGTGGAGTATGAGACGGAGAATCGGCATTACGCGCATGTGGATATGCCGGGTCATGCTGATTATGTGAAGAACATGATCACGGGTGCGGCTCAGGTGGATGGGGCGATTCTGGTGGTGTCGGCTGCTGATGGTCCGATGCCCCAGACCCGGGAGCATGTGTTGTTGGCGCGTCAGGTGGGTGTGCCTTACATCGTGGTGTTCTTGAACAAGGTCGACATGGTCGATGATCCCGAGTTGTTGGATCTGGTGGAGTTGGAGGTTCGGGAGCTGTTGTCGGCTTATGAGTTCCCGGGTGATGAGGTTCCGGTGGTTCGGGGGTCGGCGTTGAAGGCGCTCGAGGGTGATGCCGAGGCTGCGGGTCAGGTCCTGGAGTTGATGGCTGCTGTGGATTCGTATGTTCCTGAGCCTCAGCGTGCTGTGGATAAGCCGTTTCAGATGCCGGTTGAGGATGTGTTTTCGATCACGGGTCGGGGCACGGTTGTGACCGGGCGTGTGGAGCAGGGCATGTTGACGGTGGGTTCGGAGGTGGAGATCGTTGGTATTCGTGCGACGCAGAAGTCCACGGTGACCGGGGTCGAGATGTTCCGCAAGCTGTTGGATGAGGCTCGTGCTGGTGACAATGTGGGGTTGTTGTTGCGGGGGGTGGGTAAGGAGGATGTGGAGCGGGGTCAGGTGGTGTGTGCTCCTGGTTCGATCACGCCTCATACCGAGTTCGATGCTCAGGTGTATGTGTTGACCAAGGAGGAGGGTGGTCGTCACAATCCGTTCTTTTCGGGGTATCGGCCGCAGTTCTATTTCCGGACGACGGATGTGACCGGGTCGATCGAGTTGCCTGGGGGTACCGAGATGGTGATGCCTGGTGACAACACCGAGATGCGGGTGACGTTGTTGAACCCGATTGCCATGGACGAGGGTCTGCGGTTCGCCATCCGTGAGGGTGGCCGTACCGTGGGCGCCGGCCGCGTCGTCAAGATCCATAAGTAACGCGACAAGAAACGAGACCACGCAGATGGCAACGCAGCACAGGATCCGGATACGCCTCAAGGCGTACGACCACGAAGTGGTCGACGAGTCGGCGCGCAAGATCGCCGAGACCGTGGTCCGCACCCAGGCCACGGTGAAGGGCCCGGTTCCGTTGCCGACCGAGGTTCATCGTTACGCAGTGATCCGTGGCCCCCACGTCCACAAGGACTCGCGCGAGCACTACGAGATGCGAATCCACAAGCGGCTGCTCGACATCATCGACCCGACGCCCAAGACCGTGGACTCGCTGATGCGCCTCGACCTTCCTGCCGGAGTGGAAGTGGAGATCAAGACGTGAAGGCGATCCTCGGCGAGAAGCTGGGCATGACCCAGATCTTCGATGAGCAGTCACGGGCCGTTCCGGTGACCGTCATCAAGGCCGGGCCGTGCCGCGTCGTCCAGGTGAAGCGTCCGGAGATCGACGGCTACGGCGCCATCCAGATCGCCTATCGCGAGATGGTGCCCGGCCGGGTCACCAAGCCGATGCGAGGGCACTACGAGCGGGCCGGGGTGACGCCGCACCGCCATCTCGTCGAGCTGCGGGTCGACGACCCGGGCTCGTACAGCATTGGCCAGGAGATCTCGGTGGCCGACGTGCTCACCAAGGGGGGCCGCGCCGACGTCGCCGGCGTCAGCCGGGGCAAGGGATTCCAAGGCGTCATGAAGCGCCACAACTTCAGCGGGCAGGGTGCCAGCCACGGAGCGCACCGCGTCCACCGCGCTCCAGGTTCGATCGGGGCCTGCGCCACTCCGTCGCGGGTCTTCAAGGGGATGCGGTTGCCGGGTCGAATGGGTGGGGAGAAGGTCACGGTCCTCAATCTCGAGATCGTCGAGGTCGACTCGGCGCGCGGCCTTCTCATGCTGCGAGGTGCCGTTCCCGGCGCCAAAGGCGCCGTCGTACTGGTTCGTGAGGCGGTGAAGTCGAATGGCTGAAGCGCCCAAGGCACCCCTGTTCGATTCGGCCGGCAGTCTCACCGGAGAGGTGACGCTCGACGCCGCCGTGTTCGGGATCGAGCCGAACACCGCGGTGATGCATCAGGTGATCACCGCTCAACTGGCTGCCGCTCGCGCCGGCACTTCGTCCACCAAGACCAGGGGCGAGGTTCGGGGCGGGGGCAAGAAGCCGTGGCGGCAGAAGGGCCTGGGCCGTGCCCGGCAAGGCTCTACCCGTTCGCCGCAGTGGAAGGGCGGTGGGGTGGTGTTCGGACCCAAGCCGCGGGACTACGCGCAGCGCACACCGCGCAAGATGCGCCGCCTGGCCCTCTACAGCGCACTCTCCGATCGTGCCGCTTCGGGCGAGGTGAAGGTGGTGTCGGCATTCGACTGGGAGACCCCGAAGACCAAGGCGGCGGTCGCCCTGCTCGAGGGCATGGGAGTCGCCGGCAAGGCCCTGTTCGTGATCGGCCGGGCGGATCGCACCGCCGAGAAGTCGGTCCGCAATCTTCCGCACGTGCGGGTGCTGCCTTCGGACCAGCTCAACGCCTACGACGTCCTGTGGGCTGACACGCTCGTGTTCAGTTCGGCGACGGTCCAGGGCATCGGTGAGCGCAGGTTCCGGGTGGCCGAGGACGACTTCGTGATCGAGGACGACGGGAGCGAGACATGAAGAACCCGCGCGACATCATCATCGCCCCGGTCGTCTCGGAGAAGTCGTACGACCTGATGGAACAGGCCGGGACCTACACCTTCCGCGTGGACCCTCGCGCCAGCAAGACAGAGATCAAGCAGGCGGTCGAGGTGATCTTCAAGGTGAAGGTCACTCGGGTGAACACGATCAACCGCAAGGGGAAGCGCAAGCGCACCGGCTACGTCTTCGGACGCCGGCCGGACTCAAAGCGCGCCCTGGTGACCTTGGCCCCCGGAGCCGAGATCGACATCTTCGGAGTGAAGTAGACATGGCGAACAGGCACCCCCACATGATCTGCCACCGGCCGATGGCCGCCGCCGGTCGCGCCCTGGCCTCGAACCTGCAGGAGGTCGGCTGATGGCAGTGAAGAAGTACAAGCCGACCTCTCCAGGGCGGCGTTTTCGCACCGTCTCCGACTTCGCCGAGATCACCAAGGACTCGCCGGAGAAGAGCCTGATCGCCAAGCACGGCTCCACCGGCGGCCGCAACTCGTACGGCCGCATGACGTCGCGCCACCGCGGCGGCGGTCACAAGCGCCGCTATCGGATCATCGACTTCCGCCGCACCAAGGACGGCGTTCCCGCCAAGGTCGCCGCCATCGAGTACGACCCGAATCGGAACTCCCGCATCGCCCTACTCCACTACCTGGACGGGGAGAAGGCGTACATCCTCGCTCCCCAGAAGGTGGGCGTGGGTGACATGCTCGAGTCGGGTGCCGGGTCCGAGATCCGTCCCGGCAATGCATTGCCCCTGCGCAACATCCCGGCGGGCACCGTCGTGCACGCCGTCGAACTGCGACCCGGAGGCGGAGCCAAGATGGGTCGGTCGGCCGGTGTCGGTATCCAGCTCGTCGCCAAGGAGGGCTCCGTGGCGCTGCTGCGGCTGCCTTCGGGTGAGATGCGCAACGTGCCGCTCGACTGCCGCGCCACGATCGGTGAGGTCGGCAATCCGGAGGCCGAACTGGTCAAGTCAGGCAAGGCGGGTCGCAGCCGCTGGCGCGGAGTGAGGCCCCAGTCACGCGGCGTCGCCATGAACCCGGTCGACCATCCGCTCGGCGGCGGCGAAGGGAAGTCCAGTGGTGGGCGCCATCCGGTGAGTCCATGGGGCAAGCCCGAGGGCCGCACCCGCAAGAAGAAGAAGGCGAGCGACTCGATGATCGTACGTCGACGCACCAAGAAAGGGCGGAGGTAGGCCATGAGCCGATCCCTCAAGAAGGGGCCGTTCGTCGACGAACACCTTCTCAAGAAGGTGGAGCGGGCTGTCAAGAGCGGCGACAAGCGGGTCATTCGCACCTGGAGTCGCCGGTCCACGGTCATTCCGGAGATGGTCGGTCAGACCATTGCGGTTCACGATGGCCGCAAGCACGTGCCGGTTTACGTCACCGAGTCGATGGTCGGCCACAAGCTGGGCGAGTTCGCCCCCACCCGCACCTTCCGTGGCCACGGTGGCGACAAGGCGGCGAGGAAGCGATGAAGGTCCGCGCCCGCGCCTCGTACATCCGGCAGTCGCCGTTCAAGATTCGCCAGGTGCTCGACCTGGTGAGGGGCCTGCCGGTGCCACGCGCCCGGGAGGTCCTGACACTCACCAACCACCGTGGCACCGAGCCGGTCCTGAAGGTCCTCGATTCGGCCGTGGCCAACGCCTCGCACAACCACGCTCTGGACGCCGGCGAGCTGCGGGTGGTCGAGGCCTTCGCCGACGAGGGGCCGATGCTCAAGAGGTTCCGCCCGCGGGCACGGGGCCGCGCCACCAAGATCCTGAAGCGAACCAGCCACATCACGATCGTGGTCGGTGACGGACACGACGAGGAGAACGCCTGATGGGACAGAAGATCCACCCGTACGGGCTGAGGCTCGGCATCGTCACCGACTGGAAGTCGCGCTGGTACAGCGAGAAGGACTACGCCCGCCAGGTGGTCGAGGACTCGAAGGTTCGAGACCTCCTCGATGCGGAACTCGTGCGCGGCGCCGTGTCGCGTGTCGAGATCGAGCGGATCGGGGACAAGAAGGTGCAGGTGGACATCCACACCGCCCGTCCCGGGGTGGTGATCGGGCGCAGCGGCACCGAAGTCGATCGGCTCCGCAGCCTCCTGGAGCAGCTGACCGGGCGCGAGATCAAGATCAACGTCATCGAGGTGCAGGACCCGGAGACCGATGCCCAACTGCTGGCACGCAGCATCGCCGATCAGCTCCAGGGCCGGGTCTCGTTCCGGCGGGCGCTGAAGCGAGCCGTTCAGACGGCGATGAAGGCCGGTGCCCAGGGTGTGCGCGTCGAGGCATCTGGTCGCCTCGGTGGCTCCGACATGGGCCGGCGCGAGTGGTACCGCGAGGGTCGAGTTCCGCTGCACACCCTGCGAGCCGACATCGACTTCGGACAGGCGACGGCACGAACCACGGTCGGCGCCATCGGGGTGAAGGTTCACGTCTACAAGGGCGACGTCGTCGCCTCGTTGTCGGCCACCCGGGAGAAGATCGCCGCCGAGGCGGCGCTCGCCGCCGGTGGTCCGGCTTCGCGTCGCGCACCCGCCAAGGCGCGCGCCGAGCAGGCCGCCGGTGAGAGGCCGCGCACCCTGATCGAGGCAGGCGGCGGCAAGCGCCTGGTCGAGGCAGGGGGCGGCAAGCGCCTGGTCGAGGCAGGGGGCGGCCGTCGCGTCGACGCCGATTCGGCCGAGGCAGAGTTCGAGGAAGAGAGGGCGACCGCCGACGAGACGATCGACGTCAAGTCGGCGGACGAGACGCCGGCCACCGAGCCTGCAGAGGCCACCGAGGCCGCAGAGGCCGCCGAGGCTCCGACGAGCCCTCCGGCGGAGGAGGCGTCGCCCAAGAAGAAGCCCGTTCGGCGCCGCAAGGCCGCCGGCGAGGATGCTGCGGCGGATGCCCCGGCAGCCGACGAGGAAGAAGGGAAGAGCTGAGCCATGCTGATGCCCAAGCGCACCAAATGGCGCAAGCAGCAGCGAGGGAGCATGACCGGCTCCGCCAAGGGCGGTACCAGGGTCTCCTTCGGCGACTTCGGCCTTCAGGCCCTCGAACCGGCCTGGATCACCGCCCGCCAGATCGAGGCCGCTCGTGTCGCCATGACCCGTCACATCAAGCGCGGCGGGAAGGTCTGGATCACGATCTTCCCGGACAAGCCGGTCACTCAGAAGCCGGCCGAGACCCGGATGGGGTCGGGCAAGGGCAACCCCGAGTTCTGGGTCGCCGTGGTCAAGCCCGGGCGGATCATGTTCGAGCTCTCCGGGGTGGATGAGCCGCTCGCCAGAGAGGCGCTTCGACTCGCCGGCCACAAGCTGCCGGTGCGGACCAAGTTCGTGACACGGGAGGAAGCATGAAGGCCACCGACCTGCGCGACCTCTCCTATGAGGAGTTGACTGCGAAGCTGGACGAGGCGAAGACCGAGCTCTTCAACCTCCGGTTTCAGCTCGCCACCAACCAGTTGGACAACATTGCCCGGATCAGGACCGTGCGCCGCGAGGCCGCCCGTATCGCCACCGTGATGCGGGAGCAGGAGATCGAGGCCTACACGCGGATGGAGGAAGAACAGCGATGAACGAGCGCGCACGCCGCAAGGTGCTCACCGGTGTCGTGGTCTCTGATGGAGCCGAGAAGACCGCCATCGTCGAGATCGTGGAACTGAGCCGCCATCCGATCTATCACAAGACGGTTCGCTCGACCAAGCGGCTGCACGTGCACGATGAGGCCAACGACGCCCACATCGGTGACACGGTCAAGGTGATGGAGACCCGTCCGCTGTCCAAGACCAAGCGCTGGCGTCTGGTCGAGATCGTGGAGCGTGCCCGATGATCGGCCAGGAGAGCAGGCTGAAGGTGGCCGACAACACCGGTGCCCGTGAGGTGCTTTGCATCCGGGTGCTGGGCGGCTCCGGTCGCAGGTACGCCGGGATCGGTGACGTCATCGTCGCCACCGTGAAGGACGCCGTCCCCGGCGGCACGGTGAAGCGCGGCGAGGTCGTGAAGGCGGTCGTGGTTCGCACCCACAAGGAGCGTCGCCGGCCGGACGGAACCTACATCCGGTTCGACGACAATGCCTGTGTGATCATCAACGATCAGCAGCAGCCGCGCGGCACCCGCATCTTCGGGCCGGTTGGCCGCGAGCTGCGCGACAAGAAGTTCATGAGAATCGTTTCGCTCGCCCCGGAGGTGCTGTGATGCGATTGCGAAAGGGCGACACCGTGAAGGTGGTCTCGGGCAAGGACAAGGGCAAGGAGTCCCGCATCGCCCGGGTGATGCCCAAGGAGGGCAAGCTGATCGTGGAGGGTGTCGCCACCGCCAAGCGTCACACCAAGCCCCGCGGGCAGACCATGCAGGGCGGCATCGTGGACAAGGACATGCCCATCGACGCTTCCAATGTGATGATCGTCTGTCCCACCTGCGGTCCGACGCGCATCGGGCAGCGGTTCGATGGCGACGGCCACAAGCGTCGCGTCTGCGTCAAGTGTGGAGGTGACCTGTGATTCCGCGGCTCAAGCAGGAGTACGCCGATCGAGTGGCGAGCGAGATCAAGGAGTCGCTGGGTCTCGACAACCCGATGCTGGTGCCCCGCCTCTCCAAGATCGTGGTCAACATGGGCCTTGGGGATGCCGTCAATGACAAGAACGTCGTCGAGTCGGCACTCACCGACCTCGCCACCATCACCGGGCAGAAGCCGCGTGTCAACCGGGCTCGGCGTTCGGTGGCCAACTTCAAGCTGCGTGAGGGCATGCCGATCGGCGTCTCGGTGACCATGCGTGGTGACCGCATGTGGGAGTTCTTCGATCGACTCATCTCGGTGGCGATCCCACGGATTCGCGACTTTCGCGGGCTCAACCCGAAGTCGTTCGACGGGCGCGGAAACTACACGTTCGGCGTGACCGAGCAACTGATCTTTCCCGAGATCGACTACGACAAGGTGGCGAAGGTGAGAGGGATGGACATCACCATCTGCACGACGGCGGGCGACGACGAGGGCGGCAAGGCCCTCCTCGACGCCTTCGGTTTCCCCTTCCGCCGCCCCCAGACCCAGCAGGCAGGTGTTTGATGGCAAAGAAGTCCCTTATCGCCAAGGCGAGTCGCGAGCCCAAGTTCAAGGTGCGCGGGTACAGCCGTTGCGGGCGGTGCGGAAGGTCGCGAGCCTTCCTCCGTCGTTTCGGCATGTGCCGGATCTGTGTGAGGCAGCTGGCCCATCGCGGCGAGCTTCCCGGCGTGAGAAAGGCGTCCTGGTGATGATGACCGACCCGGTTGCCGACATGCTCACACGGATCCGCAACGCCTCCCAGGCGCTCCACGCCACGGTTGCGATGCCCGCATCCAAACTCAAGGAGGAGATCGCCCGCATCCTCGTGGCCGAGGGCTACGTGGCCTCGTACGAAGTGAAGGGTTCCGGGGTGCGACGCACTCTCGAGCTGACCCTGCGCTACGGCGCAGACCGCAAGCGGGTCATCGAGGGCCTGCGGCGGGTGTCGAGCCCGGGAAGCCGCATCTACGTGGGGGCCGACGAGATTCCCAGGGTCAACGGCGGCCTCGGCGTCGCCGTCGTCTCCACTTCCCAGGGCCTGCTCCCGGACCGCGAGGCGCGTCGGCGCCGTCTCGGCGGCGAAGTCCTCTGCGAGGTGTGGTGATGAGCCGGATCGGCAACGCCCCCGTCGCCGTGCCCTCCGGGGTGGAGGTTGCCGTCGACGGCGTACGCGTGACGGTCAAGGGCCCGCGCGGGTCGCTGACGCGTTCCTTCCCCGACCTGGTGTCGTTCACCGTCGACGAGGGCGTGGTCACCGTGTCGCGCGCCGATGACGAGCGCCGGTCGAAGGCGATGCACGGGCTCAGCCGCGCCCTGCTGGCCAACATGGTCACCGGTGTCTCCAGCGGCTTTCGCCGCGAGCTGTCGCTGGTCGGTGTCGGATATCGCGCCGCCCAGCAGGGGAATGGAGTCGAACTACAGGTCGGATTCTCCCACCCGGTGAAGATCGATGCCGTCGACGGGGTGGAACTCGAGGTTCCCGAGCCGACGAAGATCGTCGTCTCCGGGATCGACAAGGAGTTGGTGGGGCAGGTGGCCGCCGACATCCGGTCGGTTCGTCCCCCGGAGCCATACAAGGGCAAGGGGATTCGGTACTCGGACGAGACCATTCGCCGCAAGGCCGGCAAGTCGGGAGTTTCACGATGAAGACCAGGGACAAGGCGCGCACCCGCCGCCACCTTCGGGTACGGCGCAAGCTGAGCGGTTCCACGGCACGGCCGCGATTGGCGGTGTTTCGCAGCAACCGTTACATATATGCCCAGGTGATCGACGACGAGTCGGGTCGCACCGTGGCGGCGGCTTCCTCCCAGGAGCCGGCGCTGAGGGAGCGGACGCTCTCCGTGGGCACCGCCGCCGAGGTCGGCCGTCTGCTGGCAGAGCGCTGCAAGGCGGCGAAGGTGACCACGGTGGTCTTCGACCGTGGCGGATTCGCCTACCACGGACGGATCAAAGCGCTGGCCGATGCGGCTCGCGAGGGAGGTCTTGAGTTTTGACGTCGAGAGATTCGCGTGACAGACGCAGGGGTGACGGCTACGCCGCCGATGGTCCCCAGTTCGAGGAACGCGTCATCCACATCAATCGTGTGTCCAAGGTGGTGAAGGGCGGTCGTCGCTTCTCCTTCACGGCACTGGTCGCCGTGGGCGACGGTGCCGGAAAGGTGGGTGTCGGTTACGGCAAGGCCAAGGAGGTCCCCACCGCCATCCAGAAGGGGATCGAGAGCGCCCGCAAGACGATGAAGCCGGTGCCGATGGCGGGGACCTCGATCATCCACGAGGTGATCGGCGTCCACGGGGCTTCGCGCGTCCTGGTGAAGCCTGCCGCCCCCGGGACCGGTGTGATCGCCGGCGGGGCGGTACGTCAGATCCTCGAGGCTGCAGGCATTCGCGACGTGCTGGCCAAGTCGCTTGGATCGGCAACCCACATCAACGTGGCGCGAGCCACGCTCGATGCGCTTCGTTCGCAGCGGCGACCGGACCAGGTTGCCAAGCGACGTGGCAAGACCGCCGAGGAGGTCACCCCTCCTGCACTTCTCGCCGCCTACCGGGCCGCCGAGCTGGGCCGCGCCGCCCGGTCGGATACCTGAGGGGATAGGCGATGGCCAAGGGAATGCTCAAGATCAGGCTCGTGCGCAGCACCATCGGCGAGAAGCCGAAGACGCGCGGCGCCGTGCGCAGCCTCGGGCTGCGACGCATCGACCAGGTGACCGAACGACCGGACACCCCGGACGTCCGTGGCCTGATCGCCGCAGTGGCCCATCTCGTGGAGGTCGAATCCGAATGAAGTTGCATCATCTGAAGCCGGCAGCCGGCTCGAAGAAGGATCGGATTCGCGTCGGACGCGGTGAAGGCGGCCGGCGCGGAAAGACCGCCGGACGGGGCACCAAGGGCGACAAGGCCCGGGGCAGCACGCCGGCCTGGTTCGAGGGTGGGCAGATGCCGATCTACCGGCGGCTGCCGAAGCTCAAGGGTTTCAAGAACATCAACCGGGTCGAGTACGCCGTGGTGAACGTCGGACGCCTCAACGACTTCCGCAAGGGGAGCGTCGTCGGACCCGACGAGCTGCGCGCCGCCGGACTGATCAAGAAGCGCGGTTTGGTCAAGGTGCTGGGACAGGGCGAGCTCGACAAGGAGCTGACCATCAGGGCCCACGCCTTCAGTGTCGGCGCCATCGAGCGTATTCTGGCGGCGGGTGGCACCGCCGAAGTCATCGAATGAACGGTCGGCAGCGACTCGCCGGGCCGCGGGCGGAGATGCCGCCGGTCGCCGTCCCCGAAGCCCCGGTCGCCGGCACCCACCACCCGAAGTCCTAGAGAGGGGCCCGAGCAGTGCTCTCCGTCTACCGCAACATGTTCCGGATCCGGGATCTCCGGAACAAGGTGCTGTTCACGCTCGGCATCTTCGCCGTCTACCGGTTGGGTGCCGCCATTCCGGTGCCCGGCGTCGACCTCGATGCCGTCAAGGCCTTCGCCGACCAGGCGGAGTCGGCCGGGATCGTGGGCCTTCTCAACCTCTTCTCCGGAGGCGCCCTGGAGACCTTCTCGGTGTTCTCCCTGGGGATCATGCCCTACATCACCTCGTCGATCATCATGCAGCTGCTCGCCGTGGTCATCCCCAAGCTGCAGCGGCTGCAGGAGGAGGGTGAGGCGGGCCGCAAGGTGATCACCCAGTGGACCCGGTACATCACGGTGATCCTCGCCCTGCTGCAATCGACCGGCCTCACCTACCTGTTCCACCGGGGCACCCTCACCGGTGGAATCGACCTGGTCCCCAACTACACCCCGGGACGGGTCTTGATCATCGCCATCACCCTCACCGCCGGGACGGCTTTCATCATGTGGCTGGGTGAGCTCATCTCGCAGCGCGGCGTCGGCAACGGCATGTCGTTGATCATCTTCGTGAGCATCGTCAGCCAGATCCCGGCTCAGTTCGCCATCCTGGCGACCTCGGCCGGCGGTTACGCCAACGCCAAATTCATCGGCGTGTCGCTGATGTTCCTGGTGCTCACCGCCGGGATCATCTTCGTGGATCAGGGACAGCGCCGGATTCCGATCCAGTTCTCCAAGCGGATCCGGGGGCGGCGCATGCTGGGCGGACAGAGCACCTACATCCCGTTGAAGGTGAACACGGCCGGGGTGATTCCGGTGATCTTCGCCTCCAGCTTCCTCTACTTCCCGGCACTGGTCGCCTCGTCGATTCCGGCGGAGGGGTTCTTCGGGCCGATCCGGCGGTTCATCGACAACAACCTCGTGAGCGGAAACTCGTGGTGGTATGTGATCCTGTTCGGCCTGCTCATCATCTTCTTCACCTACTTCTACACGGCCATCCAGTTCGATCCGGCCCGACAATCGGACATGATCCAGCGGCAGGGCGGGTTCATCCCCGGCATCAGGCCGGGCTCGCAGACCACGCGCTACCTGGAGCACATCCTCAGCCGGATCACGCTGCCCGGTTCGCTGTTCCTGGCGGCGGTGGCGGTGCTGCCGTCGATCGTGGCGATCTTCTTCGGCCTCTCGCTCGGGTTCTCCGGGATCTCCATCCTGATCGTCGTCGGCGTGGCGCTGGAGACGATGAAACAGATCGAGAGCCAGCTGATGATGCGCAACTACGAGGGATTCCTGTCGTGAGGTGTGGCGCTCCCCTCGAGTCGGGGAGGCGGCCGGAGGGGATCTTTCGACGGGCGCCGGGTGGGAGTCGTGCCCGGTTGCAGGCAGATGGGTAGGCGGATCCTGCTCCTCGGGGCCCCGGGTGCCGGCAAGGGCACCCAGGCGGAGCTGCTCTGTCGAGCCCTTGGAGTTCCCCACATCTCCACCGGTGCGATGCTCAGGGAGCACGTGGCCGACGGCACCGCCCTGGGACTGCGGGCGGCGGCGATCATGGAGGCGGGCGATCTGGTGCCAGACGACCTGGTGGTGGCCATGGTCGACGAGCGCCTGGCCCGTCCCGACGCCGCTTGTGGCTTCCTGCTCGACGGATTCCCGCGCACCCTGAATCAGGCCGAGGCACTCGATGCCGCCGTCGGCGCCGAGGCACTCGATGCCGTGATCGCCATCGAGGTGCCTGAAGAGGAGCTCGTGGCCCGAGCCCTTGCTCGTGGCCGCAGCGATGACAGCGTCTCTTCCATTCGCAACCGGTTGGATGTCTACCGGCGCGACACTGAGCCCCTCATCGACCACTACCGCCGATCGGGGCGAGTCGTCCGGGAGGTCGATGGCGTCGGTGCCATCGACGAGGTCCTGAGCAGGATCGTCGCCACCCTGGCCTCATGATGACCATCAAGTCTGAGGCCGACTTCGCCGCGATGCGGCGCGCCGGCCGCATCGTCGCCCGGATCCACGAGGCACTTCGCGATGCGGCGTCACCAGGGGTCAGTCTGCTCGATCTGGATGCCATCGCCGCCCGGATCGTTCGAGACGGCAAGACGACCTCCAACTTTCTCGGGTACCACGGCTTTCCGGCCGTGACCTGCCTGTCGGTCAACGAGGAGATCGTTCACGGCATCCCCTCGGCCAGGCGCCTCGAGGAGGGCGACATCCTCAGTGTCGACGCCGGTGCCGTGTACGAAGGCTGGCACGCCGATGGGGCGATCACCTTCCCGGTGGGTGCCGTACCCGAAGAGACCAGTCGGCTGCTGGCGGTGACCGAGAAGGCCATGTGGGCCGGAATCGAGGCGGCGACCATCGGCACCCGGATCGGCGACCTGGGAGCGGTCATCGGAGCCGTCGCCGAAGAGGCCGGCTACGGGATCGTGCGCGACTACACGGGACACGGCATCGGCCGGGCGATGCACGAGGAGCCTCAGATCCCCAACTTCGGACGGCCCGGAACCGGAATGCGCCTCCGACGGGGGATGGCGGTGTGTCTCGAACCGATGTTCAACCTCGGCGGCGACGACACCCGCGTCCTCGAAGATGGCTGGACCGTCGTCACCGCCGACGGTTCGCTCTCGGCCCACTTCGAGCACACCGTCGCCATCACTCCCGATGGGCCGCAGGTGCTGACACTGGCCTGAGCGGGCGCCTCTCGGACGGAGGTGGCGACTGCTGTCCTCAGCCGCCCAGACGGAGGCGGTCCCACTCCGCCAGCGCCGGCCTTTCCGATCCTTCGGCCGTGATCAGGCCCATCCCCGAGAAGAGGGCCGCGGTGACGGCCAGGTCTGGGGGGGCGTCGACGAACAACGGATCGGGATCGGCAGGAAAGAACCACACCACGAAGGCCATGCGATGGCGGTCGGCAACTCGCCCCAGCCAGGTGACGTACTCCGCCTGACCCGCCGGGTCGTCGTCGCCGGGCCAACCCGTCTCGGCCACCACGAGCGGCCTTCCCAGACGGGCGAGCTCGTCCAGGGCGTCGTCGGGGGGCACATCGGTCGCTCCGAACACGGTGGGGTAGATGGACAAGCCGATGAGGTCCATCGCCGCGGCGAGGGTCGCCGACGAATCGGGGTCGATCGGGCTGTCGGCCTGCAGCGAGACCAGCGTCTCGATGTCGGGGTGGGTGGCGTCGATGTGCTCGCCAAGGTCGACCGCCAGCTGCTCGAGAGCGGCCCCGAGCGCCTCGTCGTGTTGGGCCACGAGGTTGATCTCCACGCCGACGTTCACCCAGGCCGGGTGCAGCCGTTCGACGAGCAGGTCGATCCAGGCCCTGGCCGCATCGAGTGCCTCGGACGAATCGGGCGGTGGCGGGACGCCGCCCTCGGCGCAGTCCGGGGCCATGGCGTCGCGGCCGATCGCCGAGAACGAGGTGGCCAGGTACACCGCCGATCCTTCGGGGGTCTGCTCCTGGCGAAGGCGCAGGGCCGCCTCCACCGAGTCCGGCAGGGGCGAACCGCTGGTGAGGGCGCCCCAGGGAACGCAGTCGTCGAGGTGGTGGGCGACGAGGTCGCCGTGCTCTGCCGCTATCCGATACGAGGTGAGGACCCCATCCAGGGAGGGTCGTGCCGGAAACGGAGTGAAGCCGAAAAGCGTTTCGGACCCGTAGGGGCCACCGACTGTGGGGGACGGGGTGGTGGCATCGATGCCGCCGTTCGACCCGCAGGCGGCGACGACGAGCACCAGTGCCAGGAGCGTCTTCGGCACGCCCGTAGAGTAGGTTCGCTCGACCGATCGATGGCGGTCGCACCCCGATCCCCGGACTTGTGACAATCCGCCGCTCGCGTTACTCTTCCGGTCCGGCCCTTCGGGGCCCATTTGGTGTGTGTGCAGCGGCGTGCCCCCGGGTGTGCCTGCTGTCCGGCTAGACGAAACCAACCAGCGCGATTCGGGCGTCGTCGTCGGGACCTCCAGATCACCCTTCGTGGGTGACCGGTGCGCCCGCCGACAGTGCCCGGGAGAGATCATGAAAGTACGTCCCAGTGCCAAGAAGATGTGCGAGAAATGTCGCATCATCAGGCGGCGCGGGCGCGTATGGGTGATCTGTTCCAACCCGCGTCACAAGCAGCGGCAGGGGTAGTCAGATGGCACGAATCTCCGGGGTGGACCTGCCCCGCGACAAGCGAGTTGTGATCGGCCTTACCTACATCTTCGGGGTGGGCAACAGCCGCGCCCTGGAGACCTGCCATGCGGCCAAGGTCTCCCCCGACACCAAGGTACGCGACCTCACCGACGACGAGGTCAACCGTCTGCGACGGACCCTCGACGACTCCGAGTTCCGAGTCGAAGGCGACCTGCGTCGTGAGGTCGCCCAGAACATCAAGCGCAAGGTCGAGATCGGCAGCTACCAGGGGGTGCGGCATCGTCGCAACCTCCCGGTGAACGGCCAGCGCACCCACACCAATGCGCGCACCCGGAAGGGGCCGCGCGTCGCCATCGCCGGCAAGAAGAAGGCCGTGAAGAAGTAGTCGGCTCGGAGGAGTGCACCAGTTGGTAGAGAAGAAGAAGTCGAGGCGCCGGGAACGGAGGAACATCCTCCACGGCGAAGCGCACATCACCGCCAGTTTCAACAACACGATCATCAACATCACCGACCTCGATGGGAACACCGTCGTATGGACCTCGGGGGGGACGGTCGGGTTCAAGGGATCCCGGAAATCCACCCCGTACGCCGCCCAGGTCGCCGCCGAACAGGCGGCACGCCGTGCCGGTGAGTACGGGATGCGCAAGGTGGACGTGATCGTTCGGGGTTCGGGTGCCGGCCGTGAGACCGCCATTCGTACCCTGCAGACCATGGGCATGGAGGTCACAGGCATCAAGGACGTCACTCCTCTGGCCCACAACGGTGTGCGCCTCAACAAGCGGCGGAGGAAGGGCTAGATGGCACGCTACGTCGGACCCGCCTGCCGGCTTTGTCGCCGTGAGCGCACCAAGCTGTTCCTCAAGGGAGCGCGTTGCGAGTCGAGCAAGTGCGCGATCGAGCGCAAGCCCTATCCGCCGGGGGAGCACGGCAAGGGACGGATCCGTGAGACCCAGTACCTGATCCAGCTTCGCGAGAAGCAGAAGACGCGCCGCATCTACGGCGTGCTCGAGAAGCAGTTCCGCAGGTACTACGCCGAAGCGGCGCGCAGCAAGGGGATCACGGGCGAGAGCCTCCTCCAGATCCTCGAGAGCCGGCTCGACAACGTGGTGTTCCGCGCCCACTTCGCCGAGTCCCGGGCTCAGGCCCGGCAGCTGGTCAACCACGCCCACTTCCGGGTGAACGGCCGCCGGGTCGACATTCCTTCGTACCGCGTCCGGCCCGGCGACGTGATCACGATGCGGGAGCGCAGCAAGGGGATCCTCCCCGTACAGCACTCGGTCGACACCGCCTCTCGGCGTGCCGCAGTCGAGTGGCTGGACGTGGAGGTAGCCGATCGCAAGATCACCGTCGTGAGCCTGCCGAGCAGGGCTCAGATCGACACCCAGGTTCAGGAGCAGTTGATCGTCGAGTTGTACTCGAAGTAAGGGGTCGTCCAAGTGCTGATCGTCCAGCGTCCACAGATCGAAGAAGTAGTCGTCGACGAGTGTCGCTCCCGTTTCATCGTGGAGCCGCTCGAGCCGGGGTTCGGCTACACGCTGGGCAACACCCTGCGCCGCACCCTGCTCTCCCGTATCCCGGGAGCGGCCATCACCTCGGTGCGCATCGAGGGCGTGCAGCACGAGTTCTCCACCGTGCCCGGGATCGTCGAGGACGTCGTCGACATCATCCTCAACCTCAAGGGTGTGGTGCTTCGTGTCGAGGTCGACGGACCGCAGACTCTCTACCTCTCGGCGCGCGGCAAGGGCGACGTCACCGCCGGAGACATCAAGGCGCCCGCAGGAGTCGAGGTCGTCAATCCCGACCTCCACATCGCCTCGCTCTCGTCCTCTGGAAAGCTCGAGATCGAGATGTCATGTGAGCGCGGCGTCGGATACCGCAGCGCCGATCGCAACAAGCGCGGCGAAGGCATCGGGGTGATCCCTATCGACTCGATCTTCTCACCGGTCCGCAAGGTGGCCTACACCGTCGAGTCCACCCAGGTCGGTCAGATGACCAACTTCGACAAGCTGGTGCTCGACGTGTACACCGACGGCGCCGTGAGCCCGAACGAGGCACTGTCGTCGGCGGGAAAGACTCTCGGTGAGCTGCTCGGCCTGTTCGCCGACTTCGGTGAGGGCATCGGGCTGGAGCTCGGCGACGTCATCACCACGGAGTCCGCTTCGCCAGACCTCGACCTTCCCATCGAGGCTCTCGATCTCTCGGAGCGTCCCCGCAACTGCCTTCGCCGCGCACAGATCCAGACCGTGGGCGAGCTCGTGCTCAAGAGCGAAGAGGACCTGCTCAACATCACCAACTTCGGGCAGAAGAGCCTCGAAGAGGTGATCGCCAAGCTGGACGAGCTGGGCCTGTCGCTCACCGTGTCGCGCGACAGCGAAGGCGGGGTCTGATGCCGCGTCCCAAGCGTGGACGCCGCTTCGGCGGTGATGCCGCCCACCAGAAGGCCCTGCTCAGCAACCTCGCCCAGGAACTGTTCTGGGACGACAAGGTGACCACCACCGTGGCCAAGGCCAAGGCGCTCAGGCCGTACGCAGAGCACCTGATCACCAAGGCCAGGACGGGCACCCTGCACGCCCGCCGCACCGTCCTGCGCAAGATCGAGGACACCGAGGTCGTCACCCGTCTCTTCGACGAGGTGGCGCCGCGGTATTCAGATCGTCCCGGGGGTTACACCCGCATGACCCGCCTCGGTCCCCGCCGTGGCGACGGCGCGGAGATGGCCATCGTCGAGCTGGTCTGAGGTTCGTCGGAGCCGATGATTCAAGCGGCCCGGCGACTCCATCCTTCGATGCTCGCCGTGGCGGTCGTCCTGGCCCTTGGCTTCTTCGCCATCGCCGCCGCAACCATCGTCTCGGTGCTGCAAGACGAGGTGCCGTCTCCCGCCAGGATCGACGATCTGGCGATACCTGTCGGCTACCGGATCATGGGCTCACATCAGACCTGTACCGCCGACGCCTGTGACGGCGAGGGCGCCGTCTTCGATCTCCCCGGGCGATCCACCGCCGCTGCCCTCGATCTCCTGGCCGGGTCGCTCCTGGCGACCGGGTGGCATGAAACCGGGTGCTCGGCTGTGGAGGGCCGGTGCATGGAGTCGAACGATCGCCGTCTGCTGCTCATCCCGTGGTCGGTGGTCAGCGAGGAACCGGCGACTGCGGCGATGCGGGCGGGAGTCGAGTCCCGTTCGATCGACCAGTCACGGCTCATCTACGTGCGGATCGTCCGATGCGGCATCACCAGTCCCTGCTCGTGAGGGGCAGTATCGTCGGAGGCGTGTTCTCCAGACTCGGATCGATGATCGCCGGCCTTCTCCGACGCCGCGGCCCGGCCGTGTTCCTTGCGCTGGCGGCCGCCATAGGGGTGATCGTGGGAGTGGCTGCCGCTGCCATGATCGGGTTGATCGAGGCCGTGGCCGAGGGTGTCCATGAGTTCGGTGATGCCCTCGGTGCCCCCAAGGCGGTGTTCCTGATCACGATTCCCGCCGGGTTTCTTCTCGCCTGGTGGATCGCCCGTCGTTTCGCTCCCGAGGTGGCAGGCGACGGCGCACCCGAGGCCATGGCGGCGCTGGCGCTGCGGTCCGGCGTGGTGCCCGCCCGGGCAGCACCACTCAAGATCCTGGTCACGGGCCTCACCGTCGGCACGGGGGGCTCAGGGGGGCGCGAGGGGCCGATAGTCCTGGTGGGTTCTTCGATCGGTTCGTCGATCGCTCGTGCCACCGGTCTCGGCGAGGATCGCGTGCGCAGCCTGGTGGCGGCAGGCGCCGGCGCCGCCATCGGCGCCTCCTTCAACGCCCCCATCGCCGGGATGCTCTTCGCCATGGAGGTCATTCTCGGGAACTTCGCCGTGAGGCATCTGAACGCCGTGGTCATCGCCTCGGTATCGGCTGCCGTCACCACCCGGTCGATCGTCGGCGAGGAGCTCATCCTGCGGGCCTTTCCCCATCGGGTGAAGGACGCCCGGGAACTCCTCCTCTACGCCGTGTTGGGAGTGCTGGCCGCCGTCGTGGGCTGGCTGTTCCTGAGGCTGCTCGACCTCGCCGAGCGTCATCCGCTTCCCGGACGGTCCTGGGTGCGACCGGCCCTTCTCGGGCTCGCCGTGGCCGGGATCGGCTGGCTCGAGCCCGACGTGCTCGGAACCGGTCAGACCTTCGTGCGCGGGCTGCTCACCGAGCTAAGCACCAGCGCCGTCATCTGGTACACCCTCGGTGCCATCGCCCTGGCCAAGGTGCTGGCGACAACCCTCACCATCGGGTCCGGGGCCTCGGGCGGTGCCTTCATGCCCAGCCTGTTCATCGGCGCCGCCCTCGGCGCCGGGTTCGCCGGACTTGCGGCCGAGGTGTGGACCATCTCCCCGCTTGCCCCCGGCGCCTTCGCCGTCGTCGGCATGGCCGCCACGTTCGCCGCCGTGGCCCGTGCGCCGTTGACCTCGATCCTGATCGTCTTCGAGATCACCCAGGACTACGGGTTGGTGCTGCCCTTGATGCTCGCCGCCTCCCTCGCCACCTACCTGGCCGACAGGCTCCATCCCGAGTCCGTGTACACCATGGCCCTGGTCCGGCGAGGGATTCGCCTCTCGCGGCGCTCCGAGGTCGATCTGCTCGATACGGTGGCGGCAGGTGACGTCGTCGCCCTCGATCCGATGGTCGTCGCGCCCGGGGTGTCGGTAGACGATGCGCGCCGGCTCATGGACGAGGGTCGCCTCCACGGACTCCCGGTGGTGGATAAGGGACACCTGGTAGGGATCGTGACCGTCACCGACCTGCTGCGCGCCACGGCGGAGGGGGCGACCGTCGCCGATGTCATGACCCCGCGACCGTCCACGGCGACGCCATCCACGCCGGTGTCGGCCGTGCTGGAGCGGATGGCTGCACTCGGGGTGGGGCGCATCCCCATCGTCGCCGAGGATGATTCGACCCGTCTGCTGGCGGTCTTCAGGCGTGAGGACGCGGTGCGCGCCTACCACGCCGCCCTGGGGCGGGAGGTCGACCACGACCTGGGCCGGTCGCGCCTTCAGGTACGGATCGGCTCCGATGCCGGCTTCCATGAGGTCACCATTCCCGCAGGCTCGGTGGCCGATGGGCGAGCGCTGCGTGAGATCCCGATTCCCGGCGGGGCGACGGTGGTCTCGGTGCGCCGCGGCACCGAGGTGCTGGTACCCGACGGAAGCACCGCACTGCTCGCCGGCGACGTCCTCACCGTCTTCGCCAGACCCGGGCTCGACGTTCGCCTGCTGGAGCGGCTTCACGCCGGCGACACCGCCGAGCTGGATCTCATCGCCGATGATGGCGCCCGCTTCTTCGATGTCGAAGTCCCGGTCGGGTCGGTGGCCGACGGAAGGCCGATTCGCGAGGTGGCCATCCCCGGCGGGTGCACCGTGGTCTCGGTGCGGCGCCGCGCAGATGTGATCGTGCCCGACGGGGGCACGATCTTGCATGGCGGCGACGTACTCACGGTGTTCGCCCGGTCGGTGTCACGCCGCACGTTCGTAGAGCGTCTTCAGGCTTCGGCACCCCAGGGTGATGGTGGCGGGGCCGTCTAGCGTGCCCTCACGCGCCCCGAGAGGAGACGACCGATGACCCGTCCTGTCCGGCTTGCAGTCCAGGTGCAGCCGCAACACGCTTCATACGGCGCCCTGCGCGATGCTGCCATCGAGGTCGAGGAGCGGGGCGCAGACATCCTCATGAACTGGGATCACTTCTTCCCACTCTGGGGGGAGGCGGACGGCCCCCACTTCGAGTGCTGGACACAGCTGGCCTCGTTCGCCGAGGTGACCAGCCGGGTCGAGGTCGGACCCCTGGTGGCATGCAACTCGTATCGAAACCCGTCACTCGTCGCCGACATGGCCCGCACCGTGGACCACATCTCGGGAGGCCGGGTGATACTCGGAATCGGTGCCGGTTGGTTCCAGCGGGACTACGAGGAGTACGGCTACGACTTCGGCACCGGGCCCAAGAGGGTGGCGGCGCTTGGACGCGACCTACCGGTGATACGTCGGCGGCTCGAAGCCCTCAACCCGCCACCGCTGAGGCGAATGCCGATCCTGGTCGGAGGCGGCGGAGAGAAGGTCACGCTGCGCATCACCGCCGAGCACGCCGACATCTGGCACGGGTTCGGCGACCCCGACCTGATCCGCCGCAAGTGCGGCGTGCTCGACGCCCACTGCACTCGCTTCGGCCGCGACCCGGAAGAGATCGAGCGGTCGGCGGGCGTGCCCCGGGCCTCGTTCGACGACCCTTCCTACGGCGACGCCCTGGTGGAAGCGGGAGCCACCCTGCTCACCTTCGGAGTGGACGGGACCGATCTCGACCTGCGCTTCCTCGACCGTTGGGTTGCCTGGAGGGACGCCCGCAACGCATGACCGACGGCGTGTCGCACCTAGGCTCTCGGTCATGATCCGGCGAGCACTCGAGGCGGCACTGCTCCGCCGTGAGCCCTACCTGATCATGGTGGTTCGACCCGACGGGGTCGCCGACGGTGCGATCGTGGTCGCCATCACCCACGCCCTGCTCTCCATCCCCTTCGTCTGGGAGGGTGGCCGTCTCCTCCTGGCGGTGCGAGTCGTGCTCTCCGGTGTCGTCGCCTGGATCGTCATCTCCGGGCTCATCTACCTGATCGGTCGCCACCTGCTCGAAGGCGACGGCTCATTTGCGGGAACGATGGCCGCCACATCGATCGGCTTTCCGGTCCTGCTGACGGCCCTCCTGCTTGCCCCCTTCATCAGCCCGCTGCGCTCCACGCTGGTCGCCTCGGTGTGGCTGGTGGCGACGCTGTGGGTGGCGGCCAAGGTCGCCCTCGATCTTCCACCGGCAAGGGCAGCCGCCGCCGCCACGGGTGGCTGGCTCTCCTATGTGGTGATATCGCTCCTCTTTCGCCTCTGATGGCCGTATACCGGATCGATCTCGCCTACGACGGAACCGGCTTCCGGGGCTGGGCGCGCAACGCCGGAGTCAGAACCGTGCAGGGAGCGATGGAGGACGCCCTCGCTGCCGTGCTCGGCGAGAAGGTGTCCCTCTCAGTTGCCGGCCGCACCGATGCCGGCGTCCATGCCCGACGCCAGGTGGCGTCCTTCGAGTCACCCGAAGGACTCGACGGCGACGGATTGGGTCGGTCCCTGCGGCGCATGCTCGGTCCCGAGATCTCGGTCCGCTCGGTGACACCAGCGCCAGAAGGATTCGACGCGCGTTTCTCGGCGACCGCTCGCTCCTACCGGTACTTCGTCGAGGAGGCGCCCAGGCACGATCCGCTCCGGGCGAGATGGGTGTGGCACCTGGGAGAGACCCTCGATTTGACGTCGATGAACCAGGCGGGGCAAGCGCTGGTGGGTGAGCACGACTTCGCCTCGTTGTGCCGCTCCTCGGCCGGCCGTTCGACGGTCAGGCGTGTGCTCGAGGCGAATTGGCAACGCGATGAACTGCTCACCTTCGGGGTGACCGCCACCGCCTTCTGCCAGCAGATGGTCCGCTCCATGGTCGCCCTACTGGTCGACGTGGGCAGAGGGAAGGTGCCGGCTTCGGCGGTCCCGGCGATAGTCGACGCCCGCGACCGGAGCGCAGCACGGGGTGTGGCACCGCCCCATGGGTTGATCCTCTGGGAGGTCTCCTATGGGTGACTCGCGGGGCGAACATCCCCGATGACGGGCCCGGCCCCGGTCGCCCACGGCCATCCCGGCCGATTGGCATAGAGCCTTCCCGGGGCGTTACCATGTCGTGCCGCCCCGCACCGCGGGGCGCGTCTGTGTGCGCCGTCGGCGCCCCCGGAAGGGACCACATCCCGATGAAGTTGCAGAAGACATTCACGCCGCGGCCGGTAGACGTCGACCGCGCCTGGTGGCTGGTCGATGCCACCGACATCCCCCTCGGCCGGCTCGCCTCCGAGGTGGCAGCGCTGTTGAGGGGCAAGCACAATCCCAAGTTCGCCCCGCACATGGACATGGGCGATTTCGTCGTCGTGGTCAACGCCGAGAAGGTCACGCTCACAGGTGCCAAGGCGGACCAGAAGCGCTACTTCCGCCACTCCGGATACCCCGGTGGACTGACCGAGACCGGTTTCCTGGCGATGCAGGCCAAGCACCCCGAGCGTGTGATCGAGAAGGCGGTGCGCGGGATGCTCCCTCACAACCGGCTGGGTCGCGCCATGGGGCTCAAGCTCAAGGTCTACGCCGGCCCGACCCATCCCCACGCCGGACAGGCGCCGCAGCCGTACACCCTGACCGCCAGAAAGGTCGAAACCGCATGACCAAGCCCCTCGCCCTGACCGTGGGCCGCCGCAAGACCTCGGTGGTCCGGGTGCGCCTTCGCGACGGCTCGGGAAAGATGAGCCTCAACGGTCGCAGCCTGGAGGACTACTTCCCGACGATGGCCAACCGCATCCGGATCCTGGAGGTGTTCAAGGTCGCCAATCTCGAAGGGCGATATGACCTCGAGGCGATCCTCGAAGGCGGTGGTGTCACCGGGCAGGTCGACGGGCTGCGGCTGGGAATCGCTCGGGCCCTGATCGAAATAGATCCCGAGCTGCGGCCATCGCTGAAGCGGGCCGGACTGCTCACCCGCGATGCTCGCGCCGTGGAGCGCAAGAAGTACGGTCTGCGCAAGGCTCGCCGGGCAACACAGTTCACCAAGCGCTGAAGCGCTGCGGCGCCTCATGGCGAAGGAGCCGCCCATGGCCGAGAATCGACTCTTTGGAACCGACGGTGTTCGCGGCCTGGCGAACGTCGAGATCACCCCGGAGCTGGCGGTAGGCCTGACGCGAGCTGCCGCCGCCGGCCGATCGGGCACGGTCGTCGTGGGTCGGGACACGCGCCGCTCCGGACAGATGTTGATCGCAGCTGTCGTGGCGGGGTGCAACTCGGCCGGTCTGGACGCCGTCGACCTGGGAATCGTCCCCGTCGGGGCGGTGAGCCACCACACAATCGAGCGGCGTGCCACCCTCGGCGTGATGGTCTCGGCCTCCCACAACCCGGCAGCGGACAACGGAATCAAGTTCTTCGGCTCCGATGGGGCCAAGCTCGCTTCCGAGGAAGAGGCTGCGATCGAGGCCCGGTTCCGGTCGTCGGAATCCGGCGGCCGCCTCAGCGGTGAAGAGATCGGTGTTCAGCTGCCGGACCCGGCGGCCGTCGACGAGTACATCGACCATCTGGCGTCGCTCTCGCAGTACCGGCTGAGCGGCATCAAGGTCACCCTCGATTGTGCCAACGGCGCCGCCTTCCTGGCGGCGCCAAGGCTCTTCTCGCATCTCGGCGCCGAGACCGAAGCCCTCTTCGTGGCCCCATCCGGGATGAACATCAACGACGGCTGTGGCGCCGTGTCGCCCGGGGTGCTGGCGTCGCGGGTGGCGGGTGGCGTCGGGCTGGCATTCGACGGCGACGCCGATCGTTGCATCGCCGTGGATGAGGACGGGCAGGTGTGCGACGGCGACGTGATCATGGCGATCATCGCCCGGCACCTGAAGGAGAACCAGGCGCTGCCCGGTGACCGGCTGGTGGCCACGGTCATGTCCAACCTCGGGTTCCGCACCGCGATGTCGTCCCTGTCGGTCGCCGTCGAGGAGACCCCCGTCGGTGATCGGTACGTGCTCGAGGCAATGCGTCGCACCGGGGCCGCCCTTGGTGGTGAGCAGAGCGGCCACGTGCTGTTCGGCGGCCGGGCCACCGGTGACGGCCTGCTCACCGGTCTGCGCCTTCTCGAGGTGATGGCAGCCACGGGCAGGCCGCTTCGGGAGCTGCGCCGGGTGATGACCGCGTTCCCCCAGGTGCTTCGCAACGTTCGGGTCCGCGTGAAGGAGCGATTGGGTGATGCCGAGGCCATCTGGGAGGCGGTGCGGCGTGTGGAGAAGCGCCTCGGTGACGAGGGTCGAGTCCTGGTGCGCTCCTCGGGGACCGAGCCTCTGGTTCGGGTGATGGTCGAGGCCCGGGCACCGCACGAGGCCGCCTCTGCGGCCGACGACATCGCCGCCGTCGTTCGGCGCGAGTTGGGCGCCACATCCGACGACGAGGGCTAACCTGGGTTTGCCGCCGGTGACGGTGGTCGGCAAGAAGAAGCAGACCGGAGACACAGTTCTGCAGCGCCTGGCCTCCTTCCGGGGAGGTGACGAGGAAGAGGGAGCATCGAAAGATTCGGCGGATGCCCTCTCGGCCGCTCACGGTCGTGACGTCGTGGAGAAAAGCCCGGGGGTGACCCCGGTGGACAGAGACCACGGCGAGTGAGGCGGGTTGCGGCCCGCACCCGGCTCCGGTCTCCCGACGAAGGGAGACACTCTCGTGTGTGGAATCATGGGCTACGTGGGGCCGCGTCAGGCGTCCCCGATCGTCGTCGACGGCCTTCGCCGTCTCGAGTACCGCGGATACGACTCGGCGGGTATCGCCGTCCACGACGGGGACCGCCTGGGGGTCGCCAAGGCGGAGGGCAAGCTCGCCCGGCTCGACGACCTGCTCCAGCAGCACCCGCTCTCGGGAACCTGGGGGATCGGCCACACGCGCTGGGCGACCCATGGCGCCCCCAGCGACCGGAACGCGCACCCTCACGCCGATCCGCACGGAGAGATCGTCCTCGTGCACAACGGGATCATCGAGAACTTTCTGGAGCTCAAAGAAGGGCTGGAGGAGGAAGGTGCCGATTTCAGCTCCGAGACCGACACCGAGGTGCTCGCACACCTCGTCGCCGCCGAGTACGACGGCGATCTCCTGGAGGCGGTTCGCCGGGCGGTGGCCAGGGCTCAGGGCGCCTACGCCCTGGTGGCGATGGCCCGCAACGAGCCGGGGCGCATGGTGGCGGTGAGGATGATCTCCCCACTCGTGGTGGGGATCGGCGACGGTGAGATGTTCCTCGCCTCCGACGTCCCGGCGCTCTTGCCGCACACGCGCCAGATCGTCATCGTCGAGAACGGCGAGGTCGTCGACATCACCGCCAACTCGTTCCACATCGAGACCCTGGGCGGGGAGCGGGTGGAGAGATCCCCGATGGAGATCACCTGGAGCGCCGAGCAGGCAGAGCGTGGCGGGTTCCCACACTTCATGATCAAGGAGATCCATGAGCAGTCCCGGGCCGCCACCGAAACCTTGAGCGGACGGGTCCAAGCCGACGGGTCGGTGGACCTCGAAGGCGTCGCCTTTCCAGGCGGCTTCGCAGCCGGCCTGGAGAAGGTGTGGATCACCGCCTGCGGAACCGCGCTGCATGCCGGGCTGGTGGGCAAGCACGTGTTCGAGAGCCTGCTTCGCATCCCCACAGAGGTCGCCTACGCCCATGAGCTTCGCTACTCCCACCCGCTGATCACTCCGGGCACCCTCACCATCGCCATCAGCCAGTCGGGGGAGACCGCCGACACCCTGGCGGCGGCGACGCTCGCCAAGAGCCTCGGCTCCCGTCTGCTGGCACTCACCAACGTGGTCGGCTCGACGCTGAGCCGAGAGGCGGACGACGTCCTCTACACGAGAGCCGGACCGGAGATCGCCGTCGCCTCGACCAAGGCCTACCTCACCATGCTGGTCGGCGAGTACCTGTTGGCCCTGTCCGTCGGACAGGCTCGTCGGTCGATCCCCGATGCGGTCGTCGCCGAGCTGACCGGGGCGCTGCACTCGATCCCCTCCCGGATCGACGGGGCCCTGAGCAACGAGCAGGCGATCGCGGCCCTGGCCAAGCGGCTTGCCGGGCACGAGCACGCCTTCTTCATCGGGCGGGGCCTGGATCATGCGGTTGCCATGGAGGGCTCCCTGAAGATGAAGGAGATCTCCTATGTGCACTCCGAAGCGATGCCCGCCGGTGAGCTGAAGCACGGCACGCTAGCCCTGGTCACTCCGGGCACACCTGTGGTGGTCGTGATCACTCAGGGGGAGACATATGACAAGACCGTCTCCGCGATCCAAGAGGTGAAGGCGCGGGGGGCGCAGGTGGTGGCAGTGGCCTTCGACGACGACTCCGAGATCGGGAAGCATGCCGACGAGGTGATGCGGGTTCCGCGGGTGCCCGACATCCTCTCGCCGTTGGTGGCGATCGTTCCCCTGCAGCTCCTCGCCTATCACCTGGCTGCAGAGCGGGGGCACGACATCGACCAGCCGCGCAACCTGGCCAAGTCCGTCACCGTCGAGTAGCCGCAGGCAATCAGTGCTCGCCAAGGGCGATGGCGAACACCATGGCGTCACGATCGGTGTGGGTGATGGTGATCTCCACGCCGGTGACTCCGAGCATCTCGGCCCGCCTGGCGGCGGTCCGATGGAGTCGCACGGTCGGCTTGCCACCACCGGTGATCTCGACGTCGCGCCATCGAATGCGGCGCCAGCCGCTGCCCAGGCTCTTCATCACCGCTTCCTTCCCGGCGAACCGGGCTGCCAGGCGGCGTTCGGGGGCGGCGAACCGAAATGCGTAATCGCGTTCGGCCTCGGTGAAGCAGCGTTCGGCGAACCTCGGGTATCGGTCGAGCACCCGGCGGACGCGCCCGATCTCGGCGAGGTCGACCCCCAGTCCGATGATCCGCATCGACCCCTCCTGGCTGTGCCAGGCTCAGGCTATCGCGCCCGGGGCGTCCCTCCCACCCGCGACACCCAACCGATCCCGAGGACCACGCCCAGTCCCAGCGCAGCCAGCAGCAGGGGAGCGAGTGGATCCTGTGGCGCCGCCAGGCGGGCGGTGGCGGTTCCGTCGGGCCAGGGCCAGAGGACGCGAAGCGAGCCTGCCATCAGGCCGATCAGCGCTGCCATCACGGTGTCGTGATGATGGCGGAGGAGTCGATCGAGAACGGTGGCGAACGACGAGAGGCCGATTGCGGCACCGGCGACGAACACCGAGATCACGCCCAACCGCCTGTCGTTCACGGCATCCAGAACCGGCTGGTACATCCCCAGCATGAGGAGGATGAACGACCCGGATATCCCCGGAAGGATCATCGCCACTATCGCCACCGCCCCGGCGACGAAGAATGCGGCTGCCGCGGGATTCGCCACCTCGCCCCGTCGGAGCCCGAGGAGCAAGAAGGCCGCGACGGCGACCGCCGCCAGCACCACCAGCCGTCCGAGGTCCCAGCGGCCCACCAGCCTCCAGGCGATCAGGATCGAGGCGAGTACGAGGCCGAAGAAGAGGGCGGCGGTCTCGACCGGTTGCTCCTCGAGCATGCGGTCGATCAGCGAGGACAGGGTGAGCACCGCCAGCGCGATGCCGGATAGCAACGGCACCAGCAGTCGCCACTCGACCGCTCCGAGGCGGCGCCCTGCCTCCTGCCAGCGCCCCCTGATCAGCGCCCCGAGTGACGAAGCGGCGTGATGCACGGAGGCGACCAGGCGCTCGTAGATGCCGAGCACGAGGGCCACGGTGCCACCGGAGACCCCGGGCACCACGTCGGCCGAGCCCATCAGGAATCCTCGGGCGACATCGATGATGAGGTTCACCGGGGGCAGGCTAACCCTGCAGGGTCAACCTGCGCGGTACTGAAGGTTCTTGCCGGCCGGGCCCCGGATGGTGAGGGTCTCCCCGTCGATGTCGAGGTCTGCGCCTTGGCCGAGCACGGTGAGCACGAACGCTTCCTGGGCCATGATCTCCTCCCCGCATGCCATCTCCGTGGCAGTCGTCGGGCCGAAGCCGAGATCGTCGTCAAGGGTCCCCGAGATCTGGTTGCAGCCGCTGCTCCCCGTGAACGAGCCATCGGCGTCGAAGAGCAGGAATGCGGGCGCCACCGGTGCCGTGGCGACCTCGCCGTCGACGAGCATCTCCAAGTTCCACTCAATGCCGGCCAGGGCAGCAACCTCATCCGGCTCAACGGCCAGGAGTCGTAGCGCCTTCCCCGAGGGGTGGGTGATGGTCAGCGAGTCGCCGGCGATCGAGACATGAGCCGGGCCCGAGAGCACGCCCAGCATCAGCCGTTCCTGGTTCATGATCGCCTCGTCGCAGGCGATCAGGGTGGCGACGATCTCGGTGAACCCGAGAACCGGGTCGTATGAGCCGCCGAAGCCGTTGCACCCGTCGTGACCGCTCACGGCGCCGTCCTCGGTGAACACGATCCAGGCCGATGCCGCCGGCGTCGAGGTGGAGTCCCCGTCGACCAGCGTGTCCAGCGTCCAGTGGGTACCGGTGAGGGAGGCGTCCACGGCCGACGGCTCGGGCTCGAACCGCAGCTCCACGCCGTCGCCGGTCAGGAGCACACCTCCGCCGGAAGCGATCACCTGCTGCACGCGCACCAGGGCGTCGAGGAACGCTGCTTCGAGGTCCATCACCCCCGTCGCCTCGCACCACATCTCGGTCCGGGCCAGTCCCTCGCCCTCTCCGATGGAGACCTCGCTTCCGTCGAGAAAGACGGGACCTCCGTAGTGGTTGCAGGCGGCGGTCCCGGCCACTGTGCCATCGTCGACCCGCAGCGTGACGGCGTGTCCGGGTATCGGCTGCAGGGAAACCCCATCGACCGAGCCCGAGGTGAGTACCCAGGTGCGGTCGCCGAGAGGGTTCCCCGCTCCCATGTCGTCCTCCTGGCCGCAGGAGGCGAGTACGAGCGATGCGACGACGAGGGAGGCGATGAGGGCGGTGCGTTTCATGCCGGTTCGACGGGGCCGGCCTCGCTGCCGGTTCCCGGGACCATCGGCGGTGCCTCACCCGCTCCGAGCGCCGTACGATCCACGGCATGCGCCCGGTGATCACACCTGCCGAGTCGGCCCGCCTCGACGAGGCCGCCGGGACTCCGGGGCGCCTGCTCCTCGAACGCGCCGGTCTGGCGGTGGCGCTGGCGGCGGTCCGAATGGGCGCCGGGTACGGCCGTCGCGTCGCCGTGCTCACCGGCCCGGGGAACAACGGCGGTGACGGATGGGTAGCGGCGCGACACCTTCGCCGTCGCGGCGCCGAGGTGGTGGTCCACTCCCTCGGCTACCCGAGAGGCGACTCTTCACCGAGACGGGCCGCCGCCATCGCCGCCGTTCGCAGCGGCGTATCGGTGCGTCTGCTGGGCGAGACGAATGAGTGCGACCTCATCGTCGACGCCCTGTTCGGGTCGGGGTTCCGCGGCTCGCTGCCCACCGCAGTGGCGTCCTGGACGGGCCTGGAGGTACCGGTCCTGGCGGTGGACCTCCCGTCGGGTCTGGACGGGCTCACCGGAGAGGCCCAGGGGCCCGTGTTCCGGGCGTCGCGCACGGTTACCTTCCACGCCTTGAAGACCGGCCACTTGGTGGGGGACGGGCCCGACCTGTGTGGTGAGGTGGAGGTGGCAGACATCGGCCTCGGCGGCGAGATCCCCGAGTGGCTGCTCTGCGAGGACGCAGACGCCGGCGTACCGGAGCGGCCATCGCGAGCACACAAGTGGTCGGCCGGTTCGGTGGCGGTGGTCGGTGGGTCCCCGGGAATCGTCGGAGCGTCGGTGCTCGCCGGAGGCGCCGCATTGCACTTCGGCGCCGGCTCGGTACGGGTTCTGGTGCCGCGGGGAGTGGGCGGGCTCGCGGCGGCGATGGATCCCGGCCTCACCACCGAGGCGGTCGGGGACGCCGAGTCCTTCGACGATGGTGACGCCCCCGTAGTCCTCGAACGGGCCTCTCGCTTCGACGTGATGCTCCTCGGCCCCGGGTTGGGGCCCGAGAGCGGCGGGTTCGCCGAAAGCCTGATGCGGGGCTGGCCCAAACCGATGGTGATCGACGCCGATGCCCTGCGCATGATCACCCCCTCGATGCTGGCAGGGCGGCCCGCTGCGACCGTGATCACCCCGCACGCCGCCGAGTTCACCGCCTTGACCGGAGAGGCGGCGATCCCCGAGAGCGCCGCCGGGCTGGCGTCCTCGACCGGGGCCGTGGTCCTGCTCAAGGGTGCTCCCACGTTCGTGATGGGCACGCGGCGGTGGGTCGTGACCTCAGGCACCAGGGATCTCGCCACGATCGGCACGGGTGATGTCCTGGCCGGGATGGTGGCCGCCCTGATGGCGCGAGGGATGCCGCCCGAGGATGCCGCTCGCGCCGCCGCCCACCGGCACGGGAGGGCGGGCCGCAGGCTGGCGGAGACAACTACCGTCACCGCTCCGCGGCTCATGGGCGAGATCGGGAGGTGGGCTTGGTGAGGCCGTCTTGGGTGGAGGTGGATCTCGACGCCATCCGACACAACGTGACCGAGATGGCTGCGGCCATCGCCCCGTCGAGACTCTGCGCCGTGGTCAAGGCCGACGGCTACGGGCACGGCGACGTCCCGGTGGCGGCGGCTGCACTCGAAGCGGGGGCCTCGATGCTGGCCGTGGCGCTGGTCTCGGAGGGTGCCGGACTGCGCGAAGCGGGGATCGAAGGTCCGATACTCCTGCTCTCGGAGCCGGAAGCCGGCGATGCCGGCGAGGTCGTGCGCTGGGACCTCACACCCACCGTGTACCGCGAGTCGTTTCTCGAGGCATTGGTTGCGGTTGCCCCCGACGGCCATCCGGTACACGTCAAGGTGGACACCGGGATGCACCGTGTGGGCGCCACGCCTGAGACCGCGGTGTCGCTGGCCACCGCCGTCGCCGCCTCTCGCCTGCGTCTGGAGGGGCTGTGGACCCACTTTCCCGTCGCCGAGGCCGATCATGAGTTCACCCGTGGCCAGGTGGCCACGCTCCTCGACGTCGCCGCCCGCCTCCGTCTCGCCGGCGCTGCCCCGGAGATGCTGCACGCCGCCAACACCGCCGGTGCCCTGGGCCTCCCCGCCGCCCGGCTCGATCTCGCTCGCGTGGGTATCGGGACCTATGGGCTTCGCCCGGCGCCGGGGTACGCCCCCGAGATCGATCTGCGGTCGGCGATGCGGGTGGTGAGCCGGGTGGGGCACCTCGCCCGGCACCGAGCCGGGGAGCGCCCCTCCTACGGACGGATCCGACCGCTGGCCACCGACTCGACTATCGCCACCGTGCCCATCGGGTACGCCGACGGGGTGAGGCGGGCACTCTCGCACAACGGCGGCGAGGTGATCATCCGGGGCCGCCGGTATCCGTTCGCCGGGACCATCACCATGGATCAGGCCCTCGTCGACCTGGGTGACGACCCGGTCGCCATCGGCGACGAGGTCGTCCTGCTGGGCCGACAGGGAGATGCCGAGATCACCGCCGACGAGTGGGCGCAGCGCCTCGGAACCATCAACTGGGAGGTGGTGTGCGGCTTCGGCCCCAGACTTCCCCGACGGTACCTGGGGTGACCCTCACCGCCGTCCCCGGTGTTCGTGTCGGCCACTGGACCGACCCCGTCGGACTCACCGGGGTGACCGTCGTGGTTCCGCCCGAGCCCAACGTCACCGGGGTTGAAGTACGCGGGGCTGCACCGGGAACCCGAGAGACAGCACTCCTCGCCCCGGGGATGAAGGTGGAGTCGGTGCAGGCGATCGTGCTCGCCGGCGGCTCCGCCTTCGGGCTGGCCGCCGCAGACGGCGTGGTGTCCGCCCTGGAGGCCGAGGGCCGGGGCCACCCCACGTTCGCCGGCGTGGTCCCGATCGTTCCGGCAGCGATCATCTTCGACCTCGGTGTCGGTGATCGACGATCCCGTCCCGATGCCGCTGCCGGTGCCGCCGCCTACCGGGCGGCGACGACGGAGCCCGTGGTCATGGGATCGGTGGGGGCGGGTACCGGGGCCACGGTCGCCGGATGGCGGGGGTTCGACCATCGAAGGAGGGGTGGGGTCGGTTCCCACTCCGAGCCCGTGGGCAGGGCGACGGTGGGTGCCCTTGCAGTGGTCAACGCCGTCGGTGACGTGTTCACCCTGGAGGGGGAGCCGCTCACCGGCGGTGTGCTGGTTCCCGAAGGCCCGCCGGTGGCCCCTCGTCCCCTGGAGAGCACCACCTTGGTGGTCGTGGCCACCGACGCCAGGCTCGACCGCACCGCCCTCTCCCGGCTTGCCGTCCAGGCGCACGACGCCCTGGCGGTATGCCTCCGGCCCAGCCACACACGCTACGACGGGGACGCCGCCTTCGTGGTGTCCTGCGGAGGGATGGAGGCCGATCCGGACGCCCTCGGTGTGGCCACCTTCCGGGTGGTCGGGCGGGCGATCGAGGCGGCGATGCGGTCAGCACCGGCGGGGGTGGTCGGATGACCGCATTCGCCGATCTGACTTCCCTGGCGGCCGCAGCCTCGTCTTGCACCGACTGCCGCCTGGCGGAGACCCGCACCAGCGTGGTGTTCGCCGATGGCGGCGAGGGTGCCGACCTGATGCTCATCGGTGAGGCGCCGGGAGCCAACGAGGACAGGATGGGGGTTCCATTCGTCGGTGCAGCGGGGAGGCTGCTCGACGGGTTGCTCGGCGAGATCGGGCTGCAGCGTCAGGATGTCTACATCGCCAACGTGCTCAAGTGCCGCCCGCCGGGCAATCGCGACCCACAGCCCGACGAGATCGAGGCGTGCAAGCACTTTCTCCGCCGCCAGATCGAGCTGGTCGATCCTCGGGTCGTGGTGACGCTGGGTAACTTCGCCACCCGTCTCCTGCTCAGGAGGGATGTGGGGATCACCCGCCTGCGGGGCCAGGTGTACCCGTGGTGGCGGAGGCATCTGGTCCCCACCTTCCACCCGGCTGCCGCCCTGCGGTCCGGTGAGCGAGTGCTCGACCAGATGCGACAGGATCTCGCCATCGTCGCCGGGCTGTTGCAGGACGAGCCTCCTCCGGGCTCGGAAGGGGACGGCGAGCAGTTGGGGCTGTTCTCATGATCCGCGCCGAATGCGCCACCGAGGCCGACACCCGGGCACTGGGCCGTCGCCTTGCCGGGCTGTTGCGCCCCGGAGACGTCGTACTCCTCGCCGGCGATCTCGGCGCCGGAAAGACCGTGTTCGCCGGGGGACTGGGAGAGGGGCTGGGCGTGGACGATCCGGTGGTGAGTCCCACCTTCGTCCTGGCACGGCGTTACTCGGGGTTGATGCCGATGGTCCACGTCGACATCTATCGGGTCGGCTCCTGGGCCGAGATCGAGGATCTGGATCTGGACACGGAGGCGGGGGACGGCGTCCTGGTGGTCGAGTGGGGGCAGGCCGCCGAGCAGTCGTTCGGCGAGGATCACCTTCTGGTGAGTATCGAGGTCGGGTCCGAGGGGGCCCGCATCGTGGAACTGGTGCCGCACGGAACATGGATCGATCGCCCTCTCCACGAGGTGCTGTCATGAGGATCGTCGCC
Source organism: Acidimicrobiia bacterium (assembly GCA_030584185.1). Classification (NCBI taxonomy): domain Bacteria; kingdom Bacillati; phylum Actinomycetota; class Acidimicrobiia; species Acidimicrobiia bacterium. Next base: position 1,735,253 of record CP129495.1, read on the forward strand.
ATCGAGACGGCCACGGCGGCGTCCTCGGTGGCTCTCGGCGATGCTTCCGGCATCGTGGCCGCGGCACGACGGGTCGATCGTCGGGGTCACGTCGGGTTCATGGTGCCGGCACTCGAATTCTGTTTCGAGCAGGCGGGATGGCTGCCCGACGAGATCGATGCCGTCGCCGTCGATGTCGGGCCGGGCCTGTTCTCCGGGATCCGCGCCGGGCTGGCCACCGCCCAGGCGTTGGCGGTGGCTGCCGGCGTCCCCCTGTTCCCGGTGACCTCGCTGGATGCCGTCGCCCTGGAGGCGAGGACCGGTCATCGCCGCATCTGGGCGGTGGTGGACGTTCGCCGCGGCGAGGTGGCGGCCGGCCCCTACCAGCCCGTGCCCGGCGGTGTCCTGCGCGACGGCGTCGCCGAACTGTGCACGCCGGAGGCCTTTCGGGCGATGTTGGAGAGCGACCCGTCCGAGGGGCTGGTCGTCGGCGAGTGGCAGGCACTGCCCGACGGGACCCTGCTCGGCCTGCATGCCATCAAGACCGGCCGGCCACGGCATCCTTCTGCGGCATCGGTCCACGAGATCGCCCGGGGTCTCGCCGCCCGCGGCGAGGCTCCTCACCCCGACGATGTGCGCCCGCTCTACATGCGCGAGCCGGACGTGGCCATCAACTGGTCCGACTACCGGGAGGAGGGGCCATGGCGGTGACCGCCCCGGTGGTACGGCCGATGACCGCCGCCGACGTGGCCGGAGTCACCGAGCTCGAGGCGGCCTCCTTCCCCGACCCGTGGTCGGCGGCTGCGTTCTTCGAGGAGATCGTCCAGCCGAGCAGGCTCTATCTGGTTGTCGAGGACGGGGGCCGGGTCGCCGGCTACGGCGGGATCATGATCATCGAGGAGGACGCCCACGTGATGACGATCGCCGTCGCCCCGGAAGACCGCCGCCGTCGGTTGGGTACCCGGCTGATGCTGGGCATGGTCGAGGTGGCCCTGAAACGCGGCGTGCAGAGCCTGACGCTCGAGGTTCGACCCTCGAACACAGCCGCCCGCACCCTCTACGAGCGTTTCGGGTTCGTCGAGGTGGGCACCCGTCCCGGCTACTACCGGGACGAGGACGCGATCATCATGTGGGTCGTGGACGCCGCCGGCCCCGAGTATCGAGCCCGCATCGACTCCATCCGGGGTTCGGCATGAGCCTCACCATCCTCGGGCTGGAGACCTCTTGTGACGAGACGGCGGCCGCCGTCGTTCGCGACGGCACGGTCCTCTCCAACGTGCTCTCGTCGCAGGTGGACGAGCACGCCCGGTTCGGCGGCGTGGTGCCCGAGGTGGCGGCCAGGGCGCACGTCGAGGCGATCCGATCCCTCACCCACAAGGCGCTGCGGGACGCCGGGGTGCATCAGATGGACCTCGACGCCGTTGCCGCCACCCGCGGTCCGGGCCTCGCCGGGGCGCTCATGGTCGGGTTCTCCTATGGAAAGGCGCTGGCGTGGGCGCTGGGGAAGCCGTTCGTCGGGATAGACCACATGGAGGGGCATCTGTTCGCTCCCCGCCTGGAGCACGACGGGTTCCAGCCACCGGCGGTGGTGCTGTTGGCCTCGGGCGGGCACAGCCAGATCGTCCACATGCGCTCCTGGGGCGAGTACGAGGTGGTGGGGGCCACCATCGACGACGCCGCCGGCGAGGCGTTCGACAAGCTGGCGAGGTTCCTTGGCCTGGGCTACCCCGGCGGCCCCGCCATCGATCGGGAGGCCGAGGGCGGCGATCCGTCATCGGTGTCCTTCCCCAGGGCGATACCAGACCGACCCACCGATTTCTCCTTCTCCGGTCTCAAGACCGCCGTGGTGGAGTTCGTTCGCAGGCGCCACTCCGAGGGGACGCTGCCCCCGATGCCCGACCTCGCCGCCGCCATCCAGGAGGCGATCGTCGACGTGCTCGTCGACAAGACCATGAACGCCGCCGAGCAGACCGGTTCCCCCGCCGTGGGCGGCGGGGGAGGGGTCCTGGCCAACAGAAGGCTGAGGCAGCGACTCTCGGATGAGTGCGGCCGCCGCGGTCTCGACCTGTTCCTGCCGTCACCGGCGCTGTGCACCGACAACGGGGCGATGATCGCCGCCGCTGCCGCCTTCCGCTTGGCAAGGGGAGAAACGACCCCGCATCGCTGCGAAGTGGATCCTTCGCTGCGGTTGGGTGGCTGAAGGGCATCCTTCCCAAGAAACCTGAGTCGATGGCGCTCATCTTCGGGCCGGTCGACTAGCACTCCGCGTTCCCGACTGCTAGCCTTGGCAATCGTAGCCGACGAGTGCCAATGAAGGAGGAGATTCGTCACATGGCAACAGCAACCGCCAAGAAGGTCAAGCTGCAGCCCCTGGGCGACCGCGTCGCGGTCAAGCCCCGGGAGGAGACGGACATGAGGACGCCCAGCGGCCTGGTGATCCCGGATACCGCCAAGGAGAAGCCGCAGCTCGGCGACGTCGTCGCCGTAGGCCCCGGCGACTACCAGGACGGAGAGCGCGTTCCGCTCGACATCGAGGTCGGCGACACGGTCGTCTACTCGAAGTACGGCGGGACCGAGGTCAAGTTCGAGGGAACCGAGTACCTCATCCTGTCATCCCGCGACGTCCTGGCCGTCATCCGCTGAGTCCTCAGGAGGAAGTGAACGAATGAGCGCAAAGGAACTTCGGTTCAACGAGGAGGCCCGCCGCGGCCTCGAAGCCGGCGTCGACAAGCTGGCGAACGTGATCAAGGTGACGCTCGGCCCCAAGGGCCGCAACGTCGTCCTCGAGAAGAAGTGGGGCTCCCCCACGATCACGAACGACGGATACACCATCGCCAAGGAGATCGAGCTCGACGACCCATGGGAGAACATGGGCGCCCAGCTCGCCAAGGAAGTGGCCACCAAGACCAACGACGTGGCCGGTGACGGCACCACCACGGCAACGGTCCTGATCCAGGCCATGGTCCACGAGGGTCTGCGCAACGTCGCCGCCGGGGCCAACCCGATGGAGCTCCGTCGCGGCATCGCCGACGCCGTGGAGAAGGTGGTCGACTTCATCGCCACCACCGCCAGCCCGATCGATGCCAAGGACAGCGAGAAGATCGCCTTCGTCGCCGCCAACTCGGCAGCCGACGCCCTGGTGGGCGAGAAGCTGGCCGAGGCGATGAAGAAGGTGGGCAACGAGGGTGTGATCACGGTCGAGGACAGCCAGACCTTCGGGATCGATCTCGAGTTCACCGAGGGAATGCAGTTCGACAAGGGCTACATCTCGCCGTACTTCATCACCGACGCCGACCGACAGGAGGCCGTCCTCCAGGATGCCTACGTGTTGATCGTCAACGGCAAGGTGACCGCGGTGCACGATCTGCTCCCGGTGCTGGAGAAGGTGATGCAGGCTGGCAAGCCGCTGGCGATAATCGCCGAGGACGTCGAGGGCGAGGCCCTGGCGACCCTGGTGGTCAACCGTCTGCGCGGCACGTTCTCCTCGGTGGCGGTGAAGGCTCCCGGTTTCGGCGAGCGTCGCAAGGCCATGCTGCAGGACATCGCCATCCTCACCGGTGCCACCGTGATCTCCGAGGAGGTCGGCCTGAAGCTGGATGGCGTCACCGTCGACATGCTGGGCAAGGCCCGCAAGGTGGTCGTCAGCAAGGACAACACCACCATCGTCGAGGGCGCCGGATCCAAGGGCGATGTCGACGCTCGTATCAAGCAGATCCGTCGTGAGATCGAGAACTCCGACTCGGACTGGGACCGCGAGAAGCTCCAGGAGCGGCTCGCCAAGCTGGCAGGTGGCGTTGCGGTCATCAAGGTCGGCGCCGCCACCGAGGTGGAGCTGAAGGAGAAGAAGCATCGCATCGAGGATGCCATCCAGGCGACCCGCGCCGCGGTGGAGGAGGGCATCGTCGCCGGCGGCGGCGTGGCCCTGCTCCGGGCGCAGGAGGCGATCGACAAGATGCGGGGCGGCACCCCCGATGAGAAGACGGGGCGCATGCTGGTGCGCAAGGCTCTCGAAGAGCCGATGCGCCAGATCGCCTTCAACGCCGGTTACGAGGGTGGCGTGATCGTGGAGCGTGTCAGGACCCTGACCGGGTCCGACGGCTTCAACGCCGCCACCGGTGAGTACGTCGACCTGGTGAAGGCCGGGATCGCCGACCCGGCAAAGGTGACCCGGTCAACGCTGCAGAACGCCGCCTCGGTGGCATCGCTGCTGATCACGACCGAGGCGATCATCGCCGAGAAGAAGGAAGACAAGCCTGCTCCCGCCATGCCTCACGGCGGCGGGGACATGGACTTCTAGACGAATCGAGCCGATCGATCACGGAAGGGGGCGGGCATGGGCCCGCCCCCTCTCGTTTGGAAGCGTTGCGGGAGGCTACGGCTCGAGCCAGCCCCGATCGACCCACCGGGTGTGCTCGGTGCGGTACTCGTCCTCGAGGAGTGCCCACAGGCCGTGGTCCATCCACACACCGTGGACGTGGACTTCGCGTCGCAGCAGGCCCTCGCGCACGAAGCCGAGCTTCTCGGCGATCCTCTCACTGGCGCGGTTGCCTGCGGCGATACGAAGGGTGATCCGGTGCATTCGCAGCTCCTCGAAGCCCATCTGCAGTATCCGGGCGGCGGCCTCGGTTCCGATGCCGTGGCCGGCCGCCGACGAGCGCACCCAGTAGCCGACCTCCCCCGATCGCTCGCGGCGCGACAGCGGCCAGATCGAGATGTTCCCCAGGTGACCGGGCAGGTCGGAGCCCCGGATTGCCAGGTCGTAGGCGCGGCCCTCCGACCAGGCCGCGGCAGAGTCGCGCACGAAGCGCGCCGCCTCGGGGCGACCGTAGCCGGCGTGGGCCCAGGGCAGCCAGGCGGCGAGGTCCTGCCATGACTCCTCCACCGCTTCGACCATGGGGTCGATGTCTCGCCTCCTGAAGGGGCGAAGCTCCAGGCGGGGGGTGACCCTCGCCCTGGTGGGAACGGACCGCAGCATTGCGGCCGAGCCTATCGCCGTACCATGCGCCGATGGTTGCTTCCTGGGAGGCACTCTCCGCGCTGCCTCCGGTTCCGCCCGGTGACGAGGTACGCGCCGCCGTGTTGGTGCCGATCTACGAGGATGCCGGGCGCCTTCGCCTGATAATGACCCGGCGCCCCGACGACATGCGCGCCCACCCCGGGGACGTGGTGTTTCCCGGAGGCACGATCGAGCCGGGCGATGCCGACCCGGTGGCTGCGGCGATGCGCGAGGCCTCCGAGGAGGTCGGCCTGCCGCGCAGCAGCATCGTCGAGGTCCTCGGCGGATTGACCCCGGTGCATGCTCGTTCGGTGACCATGATGATCGCCCCCGTGGTGGCCCGGGTCCAGCGACCCGAGCGCCTGGTCCCGCAGCCGGGGGAGGTGTCGGCGATCATCGAGCCGCTGGTGGATGATCTGCTCGACGACGACAGGTGGGTGAGTCGCAGTTGGGGGCCGGGTCGGAAGATGTGGTTCTTCGAGTTCCCCGAGGGCGTGCTCTGGGGGGCCACCGCATTCATGGTGCGCGACCTCCTCGAGTACTTCCGGCGGATCGAGTCCTGACCGGGGTCTGGCCGTTCCTCCCGGACAGCACAGGTGTGGGCCGTAGGCTGGGGCCGTGCACGTCACATGGGAGATGCTCGCCGATCGTCTGCGCTCCTCGGGGCTGAGGATCACCGGGCCGCGGCGGCACGTCCTGACCGTTCTCGCCTCGAATCACCAATGTCATCTGACCGCTCCATCCATCACGGAGACTCTCGCCGGCAAGGTGGATCCGGCCACCGTCTACCGGACCCTGGACACGCTCGAGGCGGTAGGCGTTGTCACCCACAGCCATCTGGGCCATGGGCCCGCCGTCTATCACTTCGCCGACGAGCCACCACACCAACATCTGGTGTGCTCCAGCTGTGGAGTGGCGGTGGAGGTCGACATGGATGTCATCCGGCTCAGCCTCGGCGAGATGACCGCCCGCACCGGCTTCGTGCCCGATCCCACCCACTTCGCCGTCTCCGGCACCTGTGCCGCCTGCATCGCCGCCGGCGCCTGATATCCTGTTGCGAGTCAGTCGCAGGAAGATCCGATGCACATTCCCGACGGCATCGTGAACGGTGCCACATCGGCCGGCTTCGGCCTGGTGGCGGCAGGCGGATTCGGCGCTTCGGTGAGGCGCGCCCGCCGGGTCCTGGAGGACCGCCACGTCCCCCTCGCCGCCCTCACCGCCGCCTTCGTCTTCGCCGCCCAGATGGTCAACTTCCCCGTCATCGCCGGCATGAGCGGACATCTCCTCGGCGGTGTGCTCGCCTGCGTGTTCGTCGGCCCTTCGACCGGGGTGGTGGTGGTAGGCATCGTCCTGGTGGTGCAGTCGATGCTGTTCGCCGACGGCGGACTCACCGCCATCGGGCTGAACATCACCAACATGGCTCTCATCGGCGGACTCGGCGGATACGGGGTGTTCCGCCTCCTGCGGTCGGTGCTTCGCCGGGCTCCGGTGGCGGCACTCGCCGCCGTCGCCGCCTTCGTCTCGGTTCCGCTGAGTGCCCTCGGCTTCGTGGCACAGTTCGCCATGGGCGGGGTGGCCGAGGTCTCGCTCGGCGCGGTGACCGCGGCGATGCTCGGCACCCACATTCTCATCGGTATCGGCGAGGGCGTGATCACGGGCTTCGTCGTCGCCGCCGTCGCCGCCTCCCGGCCCGACCTGGTGCTCGGAGAGCCCGCGAGGGTGCGGGCGTGAACCGCCGCTTCGCCGTCACCGCCCTTCTGGTGACACTCGGGGTCGCCATCGGCGCGAGTCAGCTGGCCTCCGATGCCCCCGACGGCCTCGAGTTCGTGGCCGGGCAAGAGGGCTTCGCCGGCACCGCTCGTGATCACGCCCTCGCCGACACGCCTCTTGCCGACTACGGCGACGACCTCACCGGCCACACCGCCCTCGACACCGCCATCGCCGGGCTGGTCGGCGTGTCGGCGACCATCGGAGTCGGCTGGCTGCTGCTCGGTGGCAGGCGGCCGAGCAGCGCGTCGCGGGAGGGCTGAGGTGGCCGGAGGCCACCTCCACGCCCTCTACCGGCACGGCTCCTCGCCGGTGCACCGGGCAGCGCCCCATCTGAAGGTGCTCGCCACCCTCGGGTTCGTCGTCGCCGTGGTGCTCACCCCCAAGGAGCAGGCGTGGGCCTTCGGTCTCCATCTCGCCGTTGCCGTGGCCGCCCTCATGGCGGCGCGCATCCCCGCCCAGTTCGTGGCGGCACGCTTGACGGTGATCGTGCCCTTCCTCCTCGCCGCCGGCACGCTCCCGTTCCTGGCCGCGCCGCCCGACAACTCGTGGGGCCTCTCCGTACCCGGGCTGTGGGCGGCCTGGAATGTCGCCGCCAAGGCGACGCTCGGGACTCTGGCCTCGATCACCCTGGCCGCCACCACCGAGCCCTCCGAGCTGATCGCAGGGCTGGAGCGGCTGCGCGCCCCCAGGATCGTCACCGCGATCCTCGGCTTCATGATCAGGTACCTGGACCTTGTCGCCGCCGAGATGGGCCGGATGCGCGTCGCCATGCGCTCGCGCGCCTACCGGCCGCGCTGGCTGGGCGGGGCCAGCGCCCTGGGCCGGGGGGTAGGCAACCTCTTCTTGCGGTCGTACGAGCGTGGTGAGCGCATCCACCTTGCGATGATGGCACGGGGGTATTCCGGGTCACTGCCGCCCGCCCCGCCTGACGCGGCCTCGGTCGCGCCGATGGCGACGGTGGCTCCGGCGGCGGCCGCCTGGCTGGTTCTCGCCGCAGCCCTGGCTGCGCCATGAGCATCCCGGTGATCGAGGTCGTCGGGCTCTGGTTCACCCATCCCGACGGGACCGAGGCTCTGCGGGGAATCGACCTGCACGTGCACCCCGGGGAACGGGTCGCCCTGCTCGGCCCCAACGGCGCCGGCAAGACCAGCCTGGTCCTCCATCTCAACGGTATCCATCGTCCCCAGCGTGGCTCGGTGCTGGTGTCCGGCGAGGACATCGCCGCCGGCGACCTGATCGAGGTGCGTTGCCGGGTCGGCGTGGTGTTCCAGGACCCGGACGATCAGCTGTTCATGCCCACGGTGTGGCGCGATGTGGCCTTCGGTCCCCAGAACCTCGGTCTCACCGGAACCGAACTGGACCGGCGGGTGGAGAGGGCATTGGACGCCATGGAGATGTCGGAGCTGGGCGACCGACCGCCCAACCACCTGAGCCTGGGTCAGCGAAGGCGCGCCGCCATAGCCGGCGTGATGGCAATGGATCCAGAGATCCTGGTCCTTGACGAGCCGACCTCCAATCTGGATCCGGCGACCCGCCGGGAGCTGGCCGGGATCCTCCTCGGGCTGGACGTCACGCTGCTGGTCGTCACCCACGACCTGCCGTTCGCCCTCGAGGTGTGTGAGCGGTCGGTGATCATGGATGGGGGCAAGGTCGTCGCCGACGGGCCGACACGCGACCTGCTCGGCGACACCACCCTGATGCGGCGCCACCGGCTGGAGCTTCCCTACGGAATGATCCTGGATGGCTGAGCCCGACGGTCGACGGGAGACAGCGACCATACCCACCACACGGCCACCAGGGAGCCCAGGACCTCGCCGGCGAGGAACACCCACACCGATCCGGGGTCGATGCCGGCCGGCGATCCGGTGAACACTCTCGCCAGGGTGACCGCAGGGTTGGCGAACCCGGTCGATGCGGCGAACAGGTGAGCTCCGGCCACGAACGCCCCGACGGCGGCACCGACGGACGCCTGGCGACCGGCCCGGACCAGGAGGAAGATGAAGGCCACCAGCCCGGCCGTTGCCACCGTCTCGGCCACGAAGGCACCGGCCCCCGCTCTCGGCATGTCGGAGATCGACAGCAGCGGATCACCGAAGCCGGCGTGGGCCACGACAACGCCGAGGACCCCACCCGCCACCTGGGCGAACGCGTAGGGAACCGCCTCCGACACCGGAAGGTGGCCCAGCAGCACCGCGCCGAGACTCACCGCCGGGTTGAAGTGGGCGTCACCCACGGTGCCGAGGGCGGCGATCAGTGCCGCAAGCACGCCGCCGACCGTGATCGCCGAGGCGAGGAGGCCGATGGCGGGCGACGCCCCCAGGCGTGCCGCCGTCGTCGCCGCACCGACGACGGCCAGCAGGAGGAAGGCCGTGCCGATGAACTCGACGGCGAGGCGACGTCCCAGGGATCTCACCTCGGTTCGAAGACGCCGAGCTCGGCGAGAAGACCGGAGACCCGGTCCCTTATCTCGTCCCGGATCGGCCGCACCTGGTCGGCGGTCATCCCGGCGGGATCGGTGATCTCCCAGTCGAGGTACCTGATCCCGGGGAACACCGGGCAGGCGTCCCCGCAGCCCATCGTCACCACCACGTCGGCCGCCCTGACCACCTCGTCGGTCCAGGGGAGTGGTCGCTCGCCTGCGAGGTCGATGCCCTCCTCGGCCATGGCCTGGACGACGGCAGGGTTGACCTCGCTCGCAGGGTCCGATCCGCCGGAGAACACCTCGATGGCGTCGCCACCGATCCTCCTGGCCCATGCAGCGGCCATCTGCGATCGCCCTGCGTTGTGGACACAGAGGAACACCACCGCCGGCTTGCGGTCCCTCGGGGGGGTCCGGAGACGTGAGGCGGCCTGGAGGCGGTCCCTGGCGAGGCGCTCGATCAGGATGGGGAGCCAGGTGAGTATCCGCGCCCTGCTCTCGAGCATCTCCTGCGACTCGGCCATGAACCGGGCGATCGTCTCCACACCGAACACGCCATCGAAGTCGCGCTGCACACGCTGTGCCGCCTGGTCGATCATCAGTTGGGTCTCGGGAGGAAGTGCCATGGTGTCCTACTCCTTGCTCCGGTCGCCCGGACTCTCTTCTCCAGGGTGGTGAGGGCGTCGACGAAGGCACCGCGGGTGCCGATCGGGGCGGGATCGGGGGTCGACCAGTGCACCGTTGGTTCGGAGAGCGCCTCGTGTGCCCGGTCGCAGACGGTGACCACCGTCGCCCAACCGCCTCCGGCGTCGTCGAGGTGTCGCGGTGAGGCACCGGTCAGGTCGATCCCGGCCTCTCCGGCCACTGCGACCGCCATGGGATGCACCCTGCTCGCCGGCTCGGTCCCGGCGCTTCCGGCGACGCCGCCGGTCGCGGTCCGCCACAAGGCGGCGGCGATCTGGGAGCGCGCCGAGTTCTGAGTGCACACGAACAGGACCGGCTCGCCCAGAGGCCTGGCATCGAGGCCGAGGTCTCGCGCCGCCTCCGTCACCAGGCTCACATAGCGTCTGCGTCCGTCACCCTCCGACCGGGTGCGTCGCACCAGCCCTGCGGCTTCGAGGACCTCCAGGTGATGGGCGAGCAGGTTGGGGCGGACACCCAGCGATGCCCCCAGTCCCGCTGGGGAGAGATCACCTCGCGTCAACGCCTCGGCCACCGCCAGGCGAATGGGATCGCCCAGTGCGGCGTGACGCCCGGCTCGTGTCTCGAGGTCCACCGACTCAGAATACCTCAATGTTGATTGAAGTATCTCTTTCCGGGTGGTGCCCCGCTCTACCCCCACCATCCGACGAAGATCGGGGCCAGGACCACCGCTGGGAGCAGGTTGGCCACGCGCACCTGCTTGAGGTCGAGCAGGCGAAGGGCGATTCCGAGGAGGAGGATCCCTCCGGCTGCACCCAGGGCATCGATCATCGGGTCGGTGAGGATGCCATCGAGGGTGCCCGCACCGAGGGCGATCCCGCCCTGGATGAGGAGGACGGTGAGGGCCGAGAAGCCGACGCCCCACCCGTAGACGGCTGCGAAGGCGATGGCGGCGAACCCGTCCAGGGCAGCCTTCACGAGGAGCAGCTCGGCGTCGCCCAGGCCGTCCTGGATCGACCCCACGATGGTGAGTGGGCCGACGCAGAAGACCAGGGAGGCGATCACGAAGCCCTCGCCCATCCGGGCGTTGCCCCGAGGAGTGTCGCCGTCCCCGGCCACGACCCGCTGCAGGAAGGCGCCCAGCAGATGCAGTCCCGCCTCGATCCGCATCGCCTCGCCGAGCAGGGCGCCGAGGAGCACGGCTCCCAGGACAAGGGGGAACTCCTCCGTGGGGAGGATCTCCCGGACGGCGATGGCGGCCGTGGCCAGCCCGAGGGTGGCCATGACCGTCTCTCTGACCCGCTCCGGGAAGCGGGTCCCGGCCATGGCGCCGATGACCGTGCCCACCAGGACGGTGGCGACGTTGGTGATGGTCCCGATGGGCATTCGAGCGATGTTATGCCCCCGACCTCGGTTCGCTCACCCGAGGTCGGGCCGGAGAGCCGCCGCAGCCTCGAACCGCACCCGGAAGTCCTCGTCGGCCGTGGCCACGATCAGCATCTCGCTGCTCCGCTCCGATCCCAGATCGGCGAGGGCTCGCACCGAGCGCCATCGGATCCAGGGATCGGTGTCGAAGAGGGCGTCCTCGAATAGGGGTCGGTACGCCTCGTCCTCGAGATCGGCGGCGGCGTCGACGGCCGCCCGCCGCACCAGGCGGGATGCGTCGGCGTAGCCGGTCACCAGGGCCGCCTTGGCGACCGCCTCGTCGGCGGAGAGGGCGAGGGTCACCACCGCCGCACGCCGCCTCCTCGCCTCGGCGGAGTCCAGCGCCGCCACCAGAACCTGGCGGTGCTCGTCACGATCCGGGTTCATCAGGTGGAGGTCTTCGGGTCGCATCGAGGCCAAGCTCAGGTGTCCGGCCTCGTCGATCAGGTCCTCGCGGGTCCGTCTCGGGCGGCTCCTCCCGGCGCCGGTCCAGAAGAGGTCGGTGACGCGCCGCAGCACCGGCTCCAGGCGCTCCTCCCAGGAGGCCGATCCGATCAGGCCCACGGTCACGAAGTCGCCGGCCACCATGACATCGGTGACATCGAGGTCCTCGAACAGCGTCGCCACCCGTGGGTCGTCCACTTCCTCGCCCCGTCGATACCAGACGCCCGGAGCGGGCTCGCCGCCGACGTCGAACTTGACCTTGCGGGGATGTGGCGTCGGCTGGGGGCGGACCGGCCCGGCGAACGCCCGCTCGAACATGCTGGGCGTCTCCGAGACGGTGGTGCCGACCACCTCGATCTCGTAGCGTCCCTCCCTGATCCCGTGGCGCAGCCGCAGGCCGTGGCCCAGATCGTGCTCCCACCAGCCTTCGGCGAGGTGGGGGGTCACCAGGTCGGAGAGGCGGGTGGCGTCTTCGGGGCCCCATGGCGCCGCCGAGAAGAAGCGCTTCAAGGCGTTCTTGAAGGGGATGAGGATGTGGAACGGGAGGTGGATCGCCACCTCCTCGGTGAGGTGGTTGGAGGCGACGGCGACCAACTCCAGGTTGGCGACCTCGGTGCGGGGCTGGCGCGACATCGGCCAATGGTCGCACACGGCGAAGCGGGCGGGCATCGCTACCCTGCTCCTCCCACCGGTGGAGGCGAGTTGGAGCGCAAGAGGGTCTTCTCGGGACTGCAGCCGACAGGCAACGTGCACATCGGCAACTACCTGGGCGCCCTGCGCAACTGGGTGCGCCTCCAGGATGAGTACGACTGCGTCTACTGCATCGTCGATCTCCACGCCATCACCGTCGAGTACGACCCGGCACAGTTCGCTCGCGAGCGAACCGACGCCGCCAAGGTGCTCATCGCCTGTGGTGTCGATCCGGCCCGTTCCCTGTTCTATCGCCAGAGCCGGGTGCCGCATCACACCGAGCTGGCCTGGATGCTGGGGACCATCGCCTCGATGGGCCAGCTGAGCCGGATGACCCAGTACAAGGAGAAGTCCGATCGCACCGGTGAGAGGCTCGGGATCTTCGCCTATCCGGTGCTCATGGCTGCCGACATCCTGCTCTACAGGGCCCATGCGGTGCCGGTGGGCGACGATCAGAAGCAGCACCTGGAGCTGACCCGGGATCTCGCAGAGCGCTTCAATGCCAGGTTCGGTGAGGAGTTCCCGATCCCCGAGCCGATCATCCCCGAACACGGCGCCCGGATCATGTCCCTGCAGGACCCGACCTCCAAGATGTCCAAGTCCGACCCCGACCCCTCGAGCCGCATCCTGGTGCTCGATCCGCCCGACACCATTGCCCGCAGGGTGAAGCGGGCGGTGACCGACTCGGAAGGTTCGGTGCGGCTCGACTGGGAGAAGAAGCCCGGCATCTCCAACCTGCTCGAGGTGATGGCCCTCTTCACCGGAGAGTCGATTCCCGAGATCGAGGCCGAGTACGGGACCGGCGGTTACGGGCGCTTCAAGGAGGCAGTGGCCGAGGCGGTCGTGGAGGGCCTGGCTCCGGTGAGGGAGCGATTCGCCGCCCTTGACGACGCCGATGTCGAGGCGGGGCTGGAGGAGGCGGCAAGGGTCGGGGCGGAGCGCGCCGAGGTCCTGCAGCGACGGGTGCGGGAGCGTCTCGGGCTGGTCTGAGGTCGTCACCGCCCCGGTCCGGGGCGGCATCTCACCCACTACGCTGAGGGCATGGACGTCGAGATCGGCAAGGGCAAGTCGGGAAGGCGGGCGTACGGCCTCGACGACATCGCCATCGTCCCCAGCCGGCGGACCCGCGACCCCGACGATGTCGACATCTCCTGGAAGATAGACGCCTACGAGTTCGCCCTTCCCATGCTCGCCTCGGCCATGGACTCGGCGGTCAGCCCGGCCACGGCCATCGAGATCGGCCGCCTCGGCGGTCTGGGAGTCCTCAACCTGGAGGGCCTCTGGACCCGGTATGAGGACCCGGACCGTGTGTTCGAGGAGATCGCCTCGCTCCCCGCCGAGAAGGCGACCCGTCGCATGCAGGAGATCTATCAGGAACCCATCGACCAGGATCTGATCGTCACCAGGATCCAGGAGATGAAGGCGGCAGGCGTGGTCACCGCCGCCAGCCTCACGCCGCAGCGGGTTCCGCAGTACGCCGCGCTGACGGCGAAGGCCGGGCTGCACATCCTGGTGATCCAGGGAACGGTGGTCTCGGCGGAGCACGTCTCGACCCGGTCGGAGCCCCTCGACCTGAAGCGCTTCATCGCCGAGTTCGAGATCCCGGTGATCGTCGGCGGCTGCGCCTCGGAGTCGACCGCCCTCCACCTGATGCGAACCGGGGCGATGGGGATCCTCGTGGGCGTGGGACCGGGTGCTGCCTGCACCACCCGGGGAGTGCTCGGCGTGGGGGTCCCGCAGGCCACCGCCATCGCCGACGCCGCCGGCGCTCGCATCAGGTATTTGGACGAGTCGGGCCGGTACGTCCATGTGATCGCCGACGGCGGGATGCGCACCGGCGGCGACATCGCCAAGGCGATCGCATGCGGTGCCGACGCCGTGATGCTCGGATCGCCGATCGCAGCGGCCGCCGAGGCACCGGGAAAGGGCTTTCACTGGGGAATGGCCACTTTCCATCCGACGCTCCCCAGGGGCACCCGTGTCGAGGTGGGGAACCTGGGGACCCTGGAGGAGATCCTCGTCGGTCCCGCCCACGAGAACGACGGCCGTCGCAACCTTTTCGGAGGACTCCGGGTGTCCATGGCCACCACCGGCTACGCCGACCTCAAGGCGTTCCAGAAGGCCGAGGTGATGGTGGCCCCCGCTCTGCGCACCGAAGGCAAGGCCCTGCAGCGCGATCAACGGGTCGGCATGGGGTGATTGGGGAAGGCGGTGCCACCGAACGGGTCCTGGTGGTGGATTTCGGCGCCCAGTACGCCCAGCTCATCGCCCGCCGGATCCGCGAGGCGCACGTCTTCTCCGAGATCGTCGCCCGCGATGTGACGGCGGCCGAGGTCCGGGCCATGGTTCCGGTGGGGATCGTCCTCAGCGGCGGACCGGCATCGGTGTACGCCGAGGATGCCTATGACCTGGACCCGGCGATCCTCGCCCTGGGGATCCCGGTGCTGGGGATCTGTTACGGGCATCAGGTGATGGCCCACTCGCTGGGGGGTGAGGTGGTTCGCACCGAGACCGCCGAGTTCGGACGCACCCGGCTCGAGGCCGCTCCCGGATCGGTCCTCTTCACCGACCTGCCCGAGGAGCAGGAGGTGTGGATGAGCCACCGCGACGCCGTGGTCAAGCCGCCGCCCGGCTTCCGGGTGACCGCCACCACGGCCGAATCGCCGGTGGCCGCGATGGAGGACCCGGATCGCGGTCTGTGTGGCGTCCAGTTCCACCCCGAGGTGGCGCACACTCCGCGCGGCCAGGATGTCCTGAAGCACTTCTTGTACGAGGTCTGCGGCGCCCGTCCGACATGGACCCATGTCGGCATCATCGAGCGCGCCGTCGAGGCGGTCGCCGCCCAGGTCGGCGATTCGGGCGTGATATGTGCCCTGTCGGGCGGTGTGGACTCGGCGGTGGCTGCGGTGCTCGTCCACAGAGCGGTGGGGGACCGGCTCACCTGCGTCTTCGTCGACCATGGGCTGATGAGGGAGGGAGAAGCTGACCAGGTGGTCACCGCCTTCCGGGATCACCTCGACATCGACCTGGTTGCGATCGACGCCTCGGAGCGGTTCCTCGGCGCCCTCGCCGGGGTCACCGATCCCGAGCAGAAGCGCCGCATCGTCGGCGAGACCTTCATCCGGGTGTTCGAGGAGTTCGCCCGCAGCCACCGCAACGCCCCTTTCCTGGTTCAAGGGACCCTCTACCCCGATGTGATCGAGTCGGGCACTCGCGACGCCGCCCGGATCAAGAGCCATCACAACGTGGGTGGCCTCCCCGAGGACATGGACTTCGCCCTCGTGGAACCACTGCGCGACCTGTTCAAGGACGAGGTGAGGGCAGTCGGCGAGGAGTTGGGGTTGCCCGAGGCGATGGTCTGGCGGCAACCGTTTCCCGGCCCCGGGCTGGCGGTGCGGATCATCGGCGAGGTGACCGCCGAGCGGCTCGACCTGCTGCGTCGCGCCGACGCCATCATCACCGAGGAGATCCGTCGTGCCGGTCTCGATCGTCGCGTGTGGCAGGCCTTCGGCGTCCTCCCCGCAATCAGGTCGGTCGGGGTCCAGGGCGACGAGCGGACCTACGCCCACCCGCTGATACTGCGTGTCGTCTCGTCGGAGGACGCCATGACCGCCGACTGGGTGCGTTTGCCCTACGAGGTACTGGAGCGCATCTCGTCGCGGGTGATCAACGAGGTCGACGGGATCAACCGTGTCGCCTACGACGTTTCCTCGAAGCCGCCCGCCACCATCGAGTGGGAGTGAGACGCCACCCCGTCGTGGGGTCCCATCCTTAAGATGGGGTGGCGGTGGGTCGATATCGACTCAATCCCTCTAGACCTGGACTCCCGTGCCTTTCGACGATGATCTCGAGCTTCAGCGGCTGTTCGTCGGCGAGGTCGGCGAACGCTCTGCCGCCTTGATCGCCGGCGGCGAGGCTCTGGCGCGCTCCGACATCGACGAAGAGCAGATCCGCACCATGGTGCGCGAGGGGCACACCCTCAAGGGGACGGCCCGGATGATGGGATACATCGCCATCTCCGATGCCGGCAAGGTGCTGGAGGATGCCTGGCGCTCCATCTCGACGGGCGAAGTGCCGCCAGGTCCGGAGCTCTCCAAGGCACTGATCGAGCTGGCGCGTCAGCTGGCTCCTGCCGTTCCCGCAGACCCCACATCGGGGACGCCCGGGTTGGCTTCGGCGATCCGCCATCTGCGTCGAGCCCTCAAGGACGACCTTCCTGCTGCCACGGCGGAGGACTCCAGGACCGCTCGGCCCGAGAGCGACCTCGACGGGCTGCTCGGTGCCATCGACACCTGGGCGTTCGGTGAGACGGTGCGGGTGAACGCTGCCGGTCTCTTCCGGCTCATCAACGAGATCGTGTCGTTGCGGGTCGAAGCCGAGCTCGTCGGCGAGACGGTGCGCCGGCTGGCCGAGATGCCCGACGGTCCGCCGAGAGACCGGGACATGGAGCACCTTTCGCTGTTGGTGCGCAACGCCGAGCAGGCCCTACTCGAGTTGCAGACGCGGGCTTCGGAGCTCTCGGCTGCGCCGCTCTCCGACGTGACCGGCACCTTCAAGCAGCTGGTTCGCTACATCTCGCGCCGGGCCGGCAAGGAGGTCCGCTTCGACGTCGTCGGCGACGAGGTGCGGGTCGACCGACAGGTCCTGGAACGGCTCTCCGACCCGCTTCGCCATCTGGTGGTCAACGCCGTGCAGCACGGCGTCGAGGTCCCCGAGCGCAGGGAGGCGGCGGGCAAGGTGCGCACCGCCACCGTGACGTTGCGGGCCGAGGTCGAAGGGCAGCGGCTCTCCATCGTCGTCGAGGACGACGGCAAGGGAATCGACTGGAGCTCGGTGCGTCGGGTCGCCCTGGAGCGCGGCCTGCTCACCGAGGACGAGGCCCATGATCAGGAGTCGCTGCGCCGTGTCCTCTTCTCGCCGCACTTCAGCACCGCAGAAGCCGCCGACACGGTCGGCGACGGCCAGGGGCTGGCGACGGTGACTGCCGCCGTCGAGGGCCTTCAGGGGACTCTGACCCTGGACTCCGAGCCCGGCCAGGGATCACGGATCGCCATCACGGTTCCGACGAGCCGCTCCCTGCAGGACGCCGTGCTGATCTCGTCTGCAGGCCAGACCTGGGGGATCCCGGCGATCGCCGTCCTCGACCAGCTCCCGCTGGCCGGGCAGACGCTGTGGGAGCGGGATGGCCGGACCGAGACCACATGGGAGGGCAGCACGATCCCGGTCCTGTCCTTCGCCGAGGCGGTCGGGTTGAGCGAGACCGGTGAACCCGAGCGCATCGTGGTCGTCTCCACAGCCACCGGACCGGTTGGCTTCACCGTCGTCGCAGAGATGGGACGGCGCCAGGTGGCGGCGCGGGAGCTGGGGCCGATCCTGGAGGGGGTCCCCCACCTCACCGGGGCCGCCATGCTGGGTGGAGGCGACATCGTGGTGCTGGTGGATCCGAACCGCCTGGCAGCGCTTGCCCGTGCCGAACGCGAGACCGGACCCCGCCTGCGGGTCCTGGTCATCGACGACTCACGCGGAGCCCGCCAGGTGGTCGGCGGCGCCCTGGGCTCGGCCGGTTTCGAGGTCGATCTCGCCGGGAGCCCCACCGAGGCGCTCTCGGTGCTCGCCGATCAGCAGTTCGACGCCATCGTGATGGACTACGTGATGCCGACCATGGATGGCGCCACCCTGGCGGCACGGGTGCGGTCGCTCGGCGTGCGCACGCCGATAGTGATCCTCTCCGGCGCCGCCACCACCGATGATCAGCGCAACGCCCTGGCCGCCGGCGCCGACGCCTACCTCGACAAGGACGACGTGCGCCGCGGAGCCCTAGCCGAGGCGATCCTCGACCTGGTCGGGGGCCGCCGCATCGAATCACACGCCTGAGATTCGAAGACCACCCCCTCGGTAGACTCGGCCCATGCCGGAGTCCGAGTTCTTCGAGGGTCTCAACCCGTCGCAGCGGGAGGCCGTCGCCGCCATCGAGGGCCCCGTCCTGGTGGTCGCCGGAGCCGGCTCGGGCAAGACCCGGGTGCTCACCCATCGGGTCGCCCATCTGATCGGCGACATCGAGGTGTCGCCGTATCAGATCCTGGCCATCACCTTCACCAACAAGGCGGCCAACGAGATGAAGGAGCGGGTGGCCCGGCTGGTCGGGGGAGTGGTGCGGGGGATGTGGGTGTCGACCTTTCACTCGGCGTGCGTCCGCATCCTGAGGCGGGAGGCGAGCGCCTTCGGGTACAAGTCGCAGTTCACCATCTACGACGACCTCGACTCGCGGCGTCTGGTCGAGTTCTGCCTGCGCGAGCTCGACCTCGACCCGAAGCGGTTCCCTCCGCGGGGTGTCCTCGCCGCCATCAGCAACGCCAAGAACGAGCTGGTCGACTTCGAATCGTTCGGCGAGCGGGGCTCCGGCCCGTACCACGAGAAGGTGTCCGAGGTGTACCGGCTCTATCAGCGGCGCCTGCGTGAGGCGTCGGCGATGGACTTCGACGATCTTCTCATGGTCACGGTCGAGCTGTTCGGCGCCTTTCCCGAGGTGCTGCAGACCTACCAGGAGCGGTTCCGCTACGTGATGGTCGACGAGTATCAGGACACCAACCACGCCCAGTACAGGTTGGTGCAGATGCTGGCCCAGCGGCACCGCAACCTGTGCGTCGTGGGCGACTCGGACCAGAGCATCTACGCCTTCCGGGGGGCCGACATCAGGAACATCCTCGAGTTCGAGCGCGACTACCCGGATGCCCGGGTGGTGGTGCTCGACCGGAACTACCGATCCACCCAGACCATCCTCGATGCCGCCAACGCAGTCATCTCCAACAACTCGGGGCGCAAACCGAAGCGCCTCTGGACCGATCTCGGCACCGGGTCGCCGATAGCGGTGTTCCGTGCCGAGGACGAACACGACGAGGCGGCATTTGTGTCCGAGCGGTTGAGCCTCCTCGCCGACGAGGGGCTGTCACTGTCCGACGCCGCCATCTTCTACCGCACCCACGCCCAGTCCCGCGTGCTCGAGGAGGTGCTCTCCCGGCGTGGGATCAGGTACCAGATGATCGGGGGGGTCCGCTTCTACGAGCGAGCGGAGATCAAGAATGCCATGGCGTATCTGAAGGCGATAGTCAATCCCGGCGACACTGTGGCCGTCAAGCGGATCGTCAACATACCGCGGCGCGGAATCGGCGACACTACCATCGCCCACCTCGACAGGCTCGCCGAGAGGGAGAGGATCGGATTCTTCGACGCCATGCGCCGGGCCGTCGAGTGCCCCCATCTCTCCGGTCGGGCCCTCGGCGCCGTCGGCGAGTTCGTGGCCCTCATCGAGGAGTTGACGGCTGTCGCCGAGGATGGCCCCCGTGCGGTCCTGGAGGCGGTCCTGGAACGAACCGGGTACGTCGGCGACCTGGAGCGGGACGGCTCGATCGAGGCGCTGGGCCGCGTGGAGAACCTTCGGGAGCTGCTCTCGGTGGCGGGTGAGTTCGAGGAGAGTGGCCCGATCACCGATCTCGGCGACGAGGTGTGGGAGGAGCTGGACGGTCTGCGCCGCCTGGAGAGGTTCCTCGAGTCGACCGCCCTGGTCTCAGACGTGGATGCCCTCGACACCGCCGACCCGGACGGTGGAGTGCCCTCGGGGCAGGTGACGATGATGACCCTTCACAACGCCAAGGGCCTGGAGTTCCCGGTGATCTTCATGGTGGGGATGGAGGAGGGGGTGTTCCCCCATCTCCGCAGCCTCGGCGACCCCGACCAACTGGAGGAGGAGAGGCGTCTCGCCTACGTCGGGATCACCCGGGCGATGCGGCACCTCCACCTCACACATGCCACCACCCGCAACCTGTTCGGTCAGAGCAACTACAACACGCCCAGCCGGTTCATCAAGGAGATCCCGGAATCGCTGAGGAACGAGCCATCGGGTCCCCGCCCCCGTCGTGAGGCGCCCGCTGCCGGCCCGACGCTCACCGTCGGCGAGATCGCCGAGGGTGATCGGGTTCGGCACCGGCGATGGGGGATGGGCACTGTGGTCGGAGTCTCCGGAGACGGTGAACGCGCCGAGGCCGTCGTTCGATTCGACGAGGCCGGACAGAAGCGACTCCTCCTCATGTGGGCGCCGTTGGAACGGGCCTGAGCGGAGACCGTCATCGGGGCAGCAGGTAACCTCGGGTCCCATGCCGCGCCGGATACTCATCGCCAAGCCGGGCCTCGATGGGCACGACCGCGGGGCGAAGGTCATCGCCCGGGCCCTGCGGGACGCCGGCAACGAGGTGATCTACTCGGGGCTCCACCAGACGCCCGAGCAGATCGTCGAGACCGCCCTCCAGGAGGACGTCTCCGCCATCGGGCTGTCGGTGCTCTCCGGGGCGCACATGACGCTGTTCCCCCGTGTCGTCGAGCTGCTCGCCGAGCGTGACGCCGCCGAAGTGGTGGTCTTCGGAGGTGGCATCATTCCGGCCGCCGACATCCCCGTCCTCGAGGAGCGGGGGCTGGCGGCGATCTTCACACCGGGAACCCCCCTCGCCGAGGTGGTGTCCTGGGTGGAAGAGCACATCCCCGAGCGCTGAGAGGTTTCAGTGGACCTGTTCGAATTCCAGGGAAAATCGCTGTTCGCCCGTTCTGGAGTCCCGGTGCCCGAAGGCCGCGTTGCGGCCACCCCGGAGGAGGCGGAGGCGGCGGCGCGCCAGTTGGGCGGGGGCCCGGTGGTGGTGAAGGCGCAGGTGCAGGTGGGCGGTCGCGGCAAGGCGGGGGGGATCAAGCTCGCCGCCGGGCCCGAGGAAGCGGGGGCCCGTGCCGCCGAGATCCTCGGCATGGACATCAAGGGCCACACGGTGCACCTGGTCTGGGTGGAGCAGGCATCGGAGATCGTCGCCGAGTACTACGTGTCCTTCACGCTCGATCGCTCGGCGAAGCGACATCTGGCGATGGTGTCCGCCAGGGGGGGAATGGACATCGAGGCGGTCGCCGTCGAGACGCCGGATGCGGTGGTGCGGATGCACGTCGACCCGGTGATCGGGCTGGCGGGGTGGCAGGCGTCTGAGCTGGTGTACCGCGCCGGGTTCGACCGGGCCACCGCCCGGCGTTCGGCAGCCGCCCTGCAGAGCCTCTACGGCGCCTTCGTGGCGCTCGACTGTGATCTCGTCGAGGTGAACCCGCTGATCCTGACCGGCGATGGCGAGATCGTGGCCCTCGACGCCAAGGTGACCCTCGACTCCAACGCCTTCTTCCGGCACCCGGAGTTCGAGGAGTTCCGCCAGGCGTTCACCCCGGATCCGATCGAGGAGATGGCCCGGGAGCGCGACCTCAACTTCATCAAGCTCGAGGGGTCCGTCGGGATCATCGGCAACGGGGCAGGCCTGGTGATGTCCACCCTCGACGTGGTGTCGCTGGTCGGCGGCCGTGCAGCCAACTTCCTCGACGTCGGCGGCGGCGCCGGCGCGGACACCATCACCGACGCCCTCGAGGTGCTCACCCACGACCCATCGGTGCGGTCGGTACTGATCAACATCTTCGGCGGGATCACCCGTTGCGATCTGGTGGCCGAGGGCATCGTCGAGGCGCTGGGGAGGCTCCGGCTGCCGTGGCCGATCGTGGTCCGCCTCGATGGCACCAACGCCGTCGAGGGAAGGGCCATCCTCGAAGGGGTCGCCTCCGACCGGGTGATCGCCTCGCCGACGATGCGGGAGGCGGCGGAGCAAGCCGTAGCCCTGGCCGGAGGGGAGGCCTGATGGCGGTTTACGTGGACGAGTCCACCCGTCTGCTGGTGCAGGGTCTGACCGGCTCACAGGGTCGATTCCATGGCTTCCGGAACCGTGACTACGGAACCCACCTGGTGGCCGGGGTGACCCCGGGCAAGGGCGGCTCCGATCTCGACGGGGTGCCCATCTTCGACACGGTCGCCGAGGCGGTCGAGGCCACGGGCGCCAACACCTCGATGGTGTTCGTCCCGCCGGCGTTCGCTGCCGACTCGATCCTCGAGGCGGCCGCTTCGCCGGGGATCGGCCTGATCGTGGCCATCACCGAGGGGATCCCGGCCCACGACGAGGCCCGGGTCTACAACTACGTGAAGATGACCTCCGCCGCGACCGTGATCGGACCCAACTGCCCGGGCCTCATCTCGCCTGGGCGGGCGAATGTCGGGATCATCCCGCACGAGATCACGCTCCCCGGCGACGTCGGCGTGGTGTCCCGGTCGGGCACCCTCACCTACCAGGCGATACATGAGCTCACGGTGCGCGGCATCGGCCAGTCGACCTGCGTGGGCATCGGCGGCGACCCGGTCCCGGGCACCACCTTCGTCGATGTGCTGCGGCGTTTCCAGGACGATCCCGACACCAGGGCCGTGGTCATGATCGGCGAGATCGGAGGCAGCGCCGAAGAGGAGGCGGCAAGTTTCATCGCCGAGGCGGTCACCAAGCCGGTGGTCGGCTACATCGCCGGTGTCACCGCCCCTCCGGGCCGCAAGATGGGGCACGCCGGGGCGATCATCTCCGGATCCACCGGGACCGCCTCTGCCAAGCAGGAGGCTCTGCGCGCCGCCGGTGTGGTGGTCGTGGACGACCCGACCGCCATCGGCGTGGCGGTGGCCGCCCTGGGCGGATAGGGTCACACGGCGGCGCATTCACCGCAGCCTCTGCCGGGTACCCTCACCGCAATGCCGCCGTCGCCTCCTTCATGGCCCACCGCAGGGCCGTTGACCATCGGGATCGCCGGAGGCTCCGGTTCCGGAAAGACGACCATCGCCCGGTCGATCGTGGACGCCATCGGGGTGGAGCGGGTGACGCTTATCCAGCACGACTCCTACTACCGGCGTCAGTCCCACCTGTCGCTCGAGGAGAGGGCCCGGGTCAACTACGACCATCCCGACTCCCTGGAGACGGACCTCCTGGTGAGCCACCTGGAGCAGATGATCGAGGGCAAGGCGGTGGAGATCCCGGTGTACGACTTCACGGTGCACGATCGTTCCGAGGAGACCGTGCCCGTCCAGTCTCGGCCCGTGATCATCGTGGAGGGGATCCTGGTGCTCTTCGAACCGGCCCTGCGCAGGCTCATGGACCTCAAGGTGTACGTCGACACCGATGCCGACCTCAGGATCGCCCGGCGATGGACGCGCGACATGGACGAGCGGGGCCGGACCTTCGAGTCGGTCCGGGAGCAGTACCTGTCGACGGTGAGGCCGATGCACCTGCAGTTCGTCGAGCCCACCAAGCGATACGCCGACATCGTGATCCCGGAGGGGTACAACCTCGGCGCCGTAGGCACCGTGATCTCGATGATCAGGGAGGTGCTGCGCGGCTCGTGAAGGGAGCCGGCTGCCGACGGATCTCGAGCGCGCGAGGGGTACCCTCCCCGCCATGAAGGATCCCACCGCCGGACGCCTGCTCTCCGGCCTCGAGGCGGCCGCCTTGTGGCGGGCCGAGACCGCAGGAAGGGTCGGCGCCCTGGCCGATCTTGGGATTCGTGTCGGCCTGGCCACGCTCCTGGTCGGCGACGATCCCGCCTCGATGGCGTATGTGCGGCGCAAGCACCAGGCGGCCGAAGCGGCGGGAATGCGTTCCATCGATCGACGCCTCCCAGCCCAGGCCTCACCGGGCCAGGTCGAGGCGGCCATCGACGACCTGAACTCGGATCCGGTCGTCCACGGCTACCTGGTGCAGCTCCCCCTCCCGCCACAGGTCGATCCCGCTCGCATCCTGGAGCGGATCGATCCCGCCAAGGACGCCGACGGCCTCCATCCCCAGAACCTGGGCCGGCTGATGCTCGGGCTTCCCGGGCCGCGCCCGGCGACCCCCACCGGGATCTTGAGGCTGCTCGATCATCACGGTGTGGCCACCTCGGGCCGCTCTGCGGTGGTCGTGGGACGCTCATCGCTGGTGGGCAGGCCGCTCGCCGTCATGCTCTCATCCCCGGGCCGGGACGCCACGGTGACCGTGGCCCACACCCGGACCCCCGACCTGGCATCGGTGACCCGGGATGCCGAGATCGTGGTGGCCGCCGCCGGGAGCCCCGGCCTGATCGGGCGGGACCATGTGGCGCCCGGCGCCTTCGTGGTCGATGTGGGCACCACCCGTGTGGGCGACGCCCTCGCCGGGGACGTGCGGTTCGAGGAGGTGATGAGCGTCGCCGGGGGGGTCAGTCCCGTCCCGGGAGGTGTCGGTCCGATGACGAT
This sequence comes from Acidimicrobiia bacterium, assembly GCA_030584185.1. NCBI lineage: Bacteria > Bacillati > Actinomycetota > Acidimicrobiia > Acidimicrobiia bacterium. The sequence continues at coordinate 1,759,763 of CP129495.1, forward strand.
CGCAGCGCTTCTCGCCAACGTTGTCGGACTCGTCGAGGGATGGTGACGCCGGTCGCGATGCCTCGTCGCCCCGCGATAATCGATTGGTCCAACAAGAGGAGTCCGACGAATGCCCGCCAACATCACCATGGGGCCTGCCGGCCTGGACGTTCCCGACGACCCCATCCTGCCCTTCATCGAGGGTGACGGCACCGGCCCCGACATCTGGGCGGCGGCGGTGCGCGTCTTCGACGCCGCCGTCGAGTCCGCCTACGGCGGCTCCCGGCGAATCCATTGGACCGAGGTGCTCGCCGGTCAGAAGGCGTTCGACGCCACCGGGGAGTGGCTTCCCACCGAGACCATCGCCGCCTTCGAGCGGCATCTGGTGGGGATCAAGGGGCCGCTGACCACGCCGGTCGGCGGAGGGATTCGGAGCATCAACGTCTCCATCCGACAGATCATGGATCTCTATGCCTGCGTGCGGCCGGTCAAGTGGTATCGGGGGGTTCCGTCTCCGGTGAAGCACCCCGAGAAGGTGGACATGGTCATCTTCCGCGAGAACACCGAGGACGTGTACGCCGGCCTGGAGGTGGCTGCGGGGTCCCCGGAGGCGACCCGGCTGCGCCAGTTCCTCGAAGACGAGATGGGCTGGAAGATCAGACCCGACAGCGGCCTCGGGCTCAAGCCGGTCTCCGAGACCGGCTCCAAGCGGCTGGTGCGCGCCGCCATCCGTCACGCTCTCACCCAGAAGCGGCGGTCGGTGACGCTCGTCCACAAGGGCAACATCATGAAGTTCACCGAGGGCGCCTTTCGCACCTGGGGCTACGAGGTGGCCGAGGAGGAGTTCGGCAACACGACGGTTTCGTGGGAGGCCAGTGGCGGCGACCCGGGTGACCGGCTGCTGATCAAGGACTCGATCGCCGACGCCTTCTTGCAGCAGATCCTCACCCGATCCGACGAGTACGACGTGATCGCGACGCTCAACCTGAACGGCGACTACGTGAGCGATGCCCTGGCCGCACAGGTGGGAGGGATCGGGATCGCCCCGGGCGGCAACATCAACTACGACAGCGGGCACGCGGTCTTCGAGGCGACCCACGGGACGGCGCCCAGGTACGCCGGACAGGACAAGGTCAATCCGGGTTCCCTGATCCTCTCCGGGGTGATGATGCTGCGCCACATGGGCTGGGCCGAGGCGGCGACCGGCATCGAGACCGCCATGGAGGCAGCCATCTCCGATGGAATCGTCACCTACGACCTGGCCCGTCTGATGGAGGGGGCCACCGAGGTTCCGACCAGTGGGTTCGCCGACGCGGTGATCGCCCGCCTCTGAGACCGGGGCTGCCCCGGATCGAACCCCGATGCATGGGGTTAGCCTTGGCGAGGAATGGGTTTGGACGACAAGGAGCGATCGTGAGCCGAGTTACCGTGGTCGGTGCGGGAAAGTACGGGTCCACCACAGTGCAGCGCCTCGCCGAGGCCGGTGTCTGCGATGAGATCGTGATGACCGACATCGTCGAAGGTCTGCCCCAGGGTCTGGCACTCGACATGAACCAGGCCCGGCCACTCGAGCGTTACCGCACACGCGTGGTGGGCACCAACGACTACGCCGACACCGCCGGCAGCGACGTCGTGGTGATCACGGCGGGCCTTCCCCGAAAGCCGGGCATGAGCAGGATGGACCTGCTCGAGGTGAACGCAGGGATCGTCGGGGACGTGACCCGGGCCATCGCCGCCGGTTCTCCAGATGCGGTTCTCATCGTGGTCACCAACCCGCTGGACCAGATGACCACCCTCGCCGCCGAGGTCTCCGGATTCCCCAGGAGCCGCGTGATGGGGCAGGCGGGGAACCTGGACACGGCACGCTTCATCCACTTCATCGCCGAAGCGACCGGTGCCGACGTCCTCGAAGTCGAGGCGCTCACGCTCGGCAGCCATGGCGAGACCATGGTGCCGGTGCCATCGCAGTGCTTCGTCGCCGGGAAACCGCTCACCGAAGTGCTCGAAGCAGCAGCCATCGAAGCGCTGGTGGAGCGCACCAGGGATGGTGGCGCCGAGATCGTCGCCCTGCTCAAGACCGGTTCCGCCTACTACGCACCGTCTTCGGCCGCCGCCAAGATGGTCAAGGCGGTCCTCGGGGACACCGGCGAGCAGATGCCGGTGTGCGCCTGGACCGAGGGCCAGTACGGGATCTCTGGTGTGTACCTGGGGGTTCCTGCCCGGCTCGGTGCCGAGGGCGTCATGGAGATCGTCGAGCTCCCGCTCGAGCCCGACGAGCTCGCCGCCCTGCGAGCTGCGGCCGGAGCCGTTGCGGCGAAGGTCGCCGAGCTGGACCAGATAGGGAAGGGCTGACCCGGCTGTCCCGTTCGGATCGTCCGCGAACCGGCTACGCCGATGCCAGCTGCAGCTCCGACTCCCGGGCCGCCTCCTGCTGGCGGTGGGCCCGCTCCGAAGTGGCGATCTCGTCTCGGCGCTTCGCCCAGAGCCCCACGACCCCGACGAAGGCGAGCAACCCGCCGACCCAGGCGATCAGCACACCAGAGGTGATCTGAGCGTCCCCGAACTCGACGGCCACTCCGCTCGTCTCCGCCTGCCTTTGCAGGAGGTCTACGCGAAGTGCCGATGCCATGGTGATGGCCGTGATCCAGATGGACATCGTGGCGAGCATGAGCAGACGCCATCCGGCCAGGGCCGACGGGTGGCGCAAGATCGCCTGGGCGGCGAGGATCCCGAACAGCACCAGGAAGATCAGCCACACCGGACGCTCCTTGCCGCCGAAGATCGGGTTGAGCACGCCGAACAGCAGCAGGGCGAATGCCGCCAACCAGGCGCCGAAGCGGATCGCACCCTTGAAGGAGTTCCGGGCGCGTTCACCGATGCTGGAAGCAGCGAGGTTGGTGACCAGACCGGCCCCGATCATGGCGATCAACGCCATCCCGAGGAAGGAGAGCGTGCGATCCCCGGTGTCGGCCACCAGGGCGATGCCGACCGACCAGCCGACCAGGCCAGCCGCCACGATCATGGACCCGAAGCGGGTCCGTCCGATACGACCGAAGGCCAGCAGCAGGGTGATCACCAGCAGGACGGCGGCGGTGGCGGCGATCACCTTCCCCTGCATGGTCTCGTATCCGCGCAGCGACCAGGGCGACACGATGTAGCGGTAGTCGCGGCGTACCCGGACGTACTCCCAGGCGGCGGACGAGCCCAGGAGCAGCAGACCGAGGGTGGTCAGTGCCAGCGGACGGTTCTTGAGGAAGGCCCTCACGCTTCTCCAGGGGTCGACGGGGCGCCACTCTACACCAGCCGGGCGAGGGCGGGTCGCCCGCAAGATGCACGCCGGGGGCCGAAAATGGTTAGAGTTACAAGGATGTCATTCCCGGAGGAGGAGTGCAGATGAACAAGCGTGAGCTTGGAGATGCGGTAGCGGCATCGCTCGGTGGCAGCAAGGCCGCCGGAGGCACCGCGGTTGACGCCGTCTTCGACGCCATCACCGCCGCACTGGCGCGAGGCGAGAAGGTGTCGATCTCCGGATTCGGCAACTTCGAGGTTCGCACCCGTTCGGCGCGTGTGGGGCGCAATCCCCGCACCGGTGAAGCGGTGCAGATCGCTGCCAGCAAGGCTGCGGCCTTCAAGGCGGCGAAGGCACTCAAGGACGCCGTCAACTGATACGTCTCGACGAGAGATGAGAAGTAGGGGCACCCCGCGGGGTGCCCCTACTTCGTGGCGGTCGGACTGGAACGGATCCGGCTCAGTACTCCACCGGCATGTCCTTGGTGGCTGCTGCGAACTGGGTGAGCATCCCCTGGTTCATCATCAGCTTGGCCATGTTTCCGCTCACCTTCAGCTTGCCGGTCATGAAGGCCATCTGCGTGTTCAGCTCTCCCCGGCTGATGGCGCTGGCGGTGGCATAGTCGTTGGTGATGGTGGCGTCGGCGTCATCGGCCTCACCCGCCCGGGCTTGCGCCGTTCCGTCGGCGACCCTCATGTAGTAGGTGCTCTCGGCGCCCTCAGGGGCGTCGGTCACGACGAACTGGAGGGTCAGGTTCACGTTGGCGACCGCCCCGGTGAATCCCTCGTGGGCGTTCACGGTTGCGGTGAGCTCATCCAGCCACTCCTGGGAGAGGAACTTGGACACGGCTTTCGGCTCCTTCTGTCGAATCCGAGCCGAGGATAGCCCCGGTGCCCGGGGACTCTCGCGTGGCGATCAGGCCAGTGCCGCCTCGGTGAGTGCCTGATCGATGGCGGCGACCTGCTCCGGCGTCGGGGGACGCAGCGGACGACGGGGGAGCCCCGGTATCAGCCCGGTGCGCATGGCGGCGTGTTTCACCGCAGGGATGCCGAACCGTTCCACGGCGGTGGCAACCGTCGTGAGCGGCGTTCCATCGCCTGCGACCGCTCGCTCCACCAAGGCCGTGGCGTAGTTGGTGCTGGCGGTGATCGCCCCGTGGGCGCCTTGCTCCACGGAGGCGGCGACCGCCGCCGAGGCTCCGGCAAAGAAGAGGAACCCGGGTTCGCAGGCGGCGGCGAGCCGGCCCAGCCGGTCGGGATCCCCTCCCGAGTCCTTCATGCCGACGATGGCGGGCAGGCCTGCCAGTCGTTCCACCGACTCGGAGGCCAGCTCGAGAGCAGTGACCCGCGGCACCGAATAGAGGAAGATCGGGACCGGCGAGGCGGTCGCGACGTCTTCGAAGAAACCCTCGATCAGATCCGGGCGGTGGCGGACCAGGGTCGTGGGCGTCGACACCAGCACCGCGTCCGCCTCGGCGCGTACCGCCTCTTCGATGGCTGCTCGGGCCATACGCAGCGACTCGGCGGTGACACCGACCATGACGAACGAGTCGGGGGCGGCGTGCCGTGCGGTGATCGCCAGGGTGTAGCGCTCACCCGGCTCCAGGTAGGGACCTTCGCCGGTGGATCCGCCGATGAGGACGCCCTCGACGCCTCGATCCCACATGGTTGCCACGTTGTGATGGTGTGCGCCGCGGTCGATGTGGCTGGCGTCGTCGAAGGGTGTGATCAGTGCCGGCATGACTCTGGGTGGGGTACGCATCGCCCCGAGGCTAGGGGATCGTCGCCACCCTCCTCGCGATGCGCGAGAATGTCTCCGTGTCCACCGACACCGAAACCGAGAGCCGCCCCGGGCGCCGCCTGCCCTGGCCGCTCTCCTTCTATCGGTCGGCCGTCGGCAAGAAGTGGGTCATGGCGGTCACCGGGCTGGTTCTCATCGGCTACGTGGTGGCGCACCTGATCGGCAACCTGAAGGTGTACCTCGGTGCAGAGGAGATCGACGCCTACGCCGAGGCCCTGCGCGACCTGGGCGGTGACCTCTTCCCGCGCACCAGCCTTTTGTGGCTGATGCGAACAGGGCTGCTGGTGGCGTTCCTGCTCCATGTGCACGCCGCCTACTCGCTCACCTACACCAACTGGAAGGCTCGCTCCGGGCGTTACCGGGAGCGTGACTACCAAGTTGCCACCTACGCCTCGCGCACCATGCGGCTCACCGGGACGATCGTCCTGCTCTTCGTCGGATTCCACCTTGCCGATCTCACCTGGGGGGTGGCCCCGGCGGCCAGCGACCAGTTCGTGCGCGGAGAGGTGTACGCCAATCTGATCGCCTCCTTCGAGCGCCTGCCGGTGGCGGCCGTCTACGTGATGGCCAACCTCGCCCTCGGGTTTCACCTGTTCCATGGTGTGTGGTCCCTCTTTCAGAGCCTGGGGTGGAGCCATCCCAGCTTCAACCGCTGGCGGCGCTGGGCCGCCTACGCCGTCACCGGGCTGATCGTGGCCGGCAACCTGTCGTTTCCCCTCGCCGTGCAACTGGGGGTGCTCAAGCCGTGACCGTCGAACTCGACGCCCGAATCCCGGAAGGTCCGTTGGCCGAGAAGTGGGACGCCCACCGTTTCGAGATCCCGCTGGTGGCGCCACCCAACCGTCGGCGCTTCGAGGTGATCGTTGTGGGGACCGGTCTCGCAGGCGCCGCCGCCGCCGCCACCCTCGGGGAGCTCGGCTACCGGGTGAAGGTGTTCACCTATCACGACTCCAATCGAAGGGCACACAGCATTGCCGCCCAGGGGGGCATCAACGCCGCCAAGAACTACCGCAACGACGGCGACAGCGTGCAGAGGCTGTTCTACGACACCATCAAGGGGGGGGACTATCGGGCCCGTGAGGCCAACGTCCACCGCCTCGCCCAGATCAGCACCGAGATCATCGATCAGGCCACCGCTCAGGGTGTGCCGTTCGCCCGCGAGTACGGAGGGCTGCTCGCCAACCGGTCGTTCGGCGGAGTCCAGGTGTCCCGCACCTTCTACGCCCGCGGTCAGACCGGTCAACAGCTGCTCCTCGGCGCCTATCAGGCGCTCGCTCGCCAGATCGAAGCGGGCACGGTTCGCTCCTACACCCGCTGCGAGATGCTCGACGTCGTCATGGTCGAGGGCGAAGCGGCCGGGATCGTCGTACGAGACCTGGTGAGCGGTGAGGTGACTGCCCATTCGGCACACGCCGTGGTGCTGGCGACCGGCGGGTACAGCAACGTCTACTTCCTCTCGACCAATGCCAAGGCATGCAACGTGACCGCCATCTGGCGTGCCCACCGCAAGGGGGCGCTGTTCGCCAATCCGTGCTTCACCCAGATCCACCCCACGTGCATCCCGGCGAGCGACGAGTTCCAGTCGAAACTCACCCTCATGTCCGAGTCGCTGCGCAACGACGGGCGCATCTGGGTGCCTGCCGGGGATGGAGACGGGCGCCCCGCCGCCGACATCCCCGAGCACCAGCGCGACTACTTCCTCGAGCGCCGGTATCCGGCGTTCGGCAACCTGGTGCCCCGCGACGTCGCCTCGCGCGCCGCCAAGCGGGAGGTCGACGGCGGCAAGGGCGTCGGGCCGCTGCGCAACGGGGTGTACCTCGACTTCGCCGGAGCCGTCGGTCGCCTGGGGCGGGAGGCCATCGAGGAGCGGTACGGCAACCTGTTCGAGATGTACGAGCGCATAACCGGCGAGGACCCGTACTCGACTCCGATGAGGATCTACCCGGCCCCTCACTACACGATGGGCGGCCTGTGGGTCGATTACGACCTCATGACATCGGTGCCCGGCCTGTACGCCCTGGGCGAGGCGAATTTCTCGGATCACGGAGCCAACCGGCTCGGTGCCAGCGCACTGATGCAGGGCCTCGCCGATGGCTACTTCATCCTGCCGAACACGATCGCCGGTCATCTCGCCCCGCGCCTCGGGACGGCGGCACCGTCCACGGATCATCCCGCGTTCGCCGAGGCGATCGCCGGCGCCAGAGACCGCATCGGCCGCCTGATGGCGGTCAAGGGGAAGCGCACCGTCGACTGGTTCCACCGCGAGTTGGGAAAGATCGTGTGGGATCACTGCGGCATGGAGCGCAGCGCCGACGGCCTGCGTCGGGCTCTCACCGACCTCCCTGCGCTCGAGGAGGAGTTCTGGTCCGACGTCACGGTCCTCGGCGGCGACGACGGGCTCAACCAGACCCTGGAGAAGGCAGGGCGCGTCGCCGACTTCTTCGAGCTTGCGGCGCTCATGTGCCGCGATGCCCTGCATCGCGAGGAGTCGTGCGGTGGCCACTTCCGGGTGGAGCATCAGACGGCCGAGGGGGAGGCTCTCCGCGACGACGAGAACTTCGCCCATGTGGCCGCCTGGGGGTTTGCCGGCCCGGACGAGGAGCCCACGCTGGTGAAGGAGCCCCTGGAGTTTGAGGACGTCGAGGTGAAGACGAGGAGCTACAAGTAATGGACCTCACGCTTCGGGTATGGCGGCAGGAGGGCCCGGACCGGCCTGGTGGGTTCGAGGAGTATCGGGCACGCGACATCTCAGCCGACGCCTCCTTCCTCGAGATGCTCGACGTGGTCAACGACCGCCTCACCGTCGAGGGCCGCGAGCCGATCGCCTTCGAGCACGACTGCCGGGAAGGCATCTGCGGATCGTGCGGCGTGATGATCGATGGGCGGCCGCATGGTCCGCAGGGTGGGACCGCCACCTGCCAGCTCCACATGCGGCACTTCACCGACGGGGACGTGATCGTGGTCGAGCCCTGGCGGGCTGGTGGCTTTCCGGTGCTCAAGGATCTGGTCGTGGACAGGTCGGCACTCGACCGCATCATCGAGGCCGGTGGCTTCATATCGGTCGACACCGGCAGCGCTCCGGAGGCCAACCTGACGCCGGTCCCGAAAGCGGTCGCCGACCGCGCCATGGATGCCGCCGCCTGTATCGGTTGCGGTGCCTGCGTCGCCGCCTGTCCCAACAACGCGGCCCAACTCTTCACCGCCGCAAAGGTCGCCCATCTCAACCTGCTGCCCCAGGGTCAGCCGGAGCGCTTCATGAGGGTGCGGTCGATGGTGGAGACCATGGAGCGCTTCTTCGGGTCCTGCACCAACCACGGGGAGTGCGAGGCTGCCTGTCCCAAGTCGATCTCGATCGACTTCATCGCCCTGCTCAACAGGGACTTCGTTCGGTCGCAGTGGCGCGCCCCCACGACCACGGGTCGCTGAGCGGGTAACCGCCCTCGTGCGCGCGCTCCGCGCGAAGTGCCTTTCTAACTTGCAGCGCCAGTGGCGAAACCCGTTGTTGAATAAGCCCTTGCATGCGCGCGCTGCGCGCGCAATAATGACACTGGTGTAATTCCAAGGAGTTCCATGCTCGACGATCTCAGAGAAGTGATCGAGGTCGGGGATCTGTCGTGGCAGGCCGGTGCCAACTGCACCGGCGCCAACGCCGACCTGTTCTTCCCGGAACGAGGGGCGTCGACCCGGGTGGCGAAGTCGATCTGCCGGGAGTGCTCGGTCAAGGAGGCGTGCCTCGAGTTCGCCATCACGACCGGCGAGAAGTTCGGGATCTGGGGCGGCATGTCGGAGCGCGAGCGCCGGCGGGTGCGGCGCGAACGCCACATCGCCGCCCGCAGGGCCAGCTGAGGAGACCCCCGGCCTGCGGCGCCTGGCCGCCTTCTCCACCGCCGAGGGGTCGCTCCGGCTCCCGTACAATGCGGTGGAATCGAGCAAGGGAGTAGCAAGTGGCCGTCGTCATCGCCGTCGGGGTGCTCGCTGTGATCCTGGCGGCGACCCTGATCGTCCTGAATCGCCGCCGAGGCGGTTCCGGGGAAGCGGCCGCCGGCGTGGTCTCGGCCGACATGGGCCGCCCCCGTCCGACGGTGGCGGAGTTCCACGTGCAGGACGGAACCGCCCGGGTGCACTTCGAAGTCCCCCTCCCCGCGTCGGGTGCCGACGAGGTGCTGGCTGAGCTGCTCGGGCGTGAGGCGGTGGAGGTCGTGCGCGAGAAGCGACACAGCCTCCCCATCGGCGACGTGACCCGGGTGACCGCCCTGGGTAGGTTCGGGGCCGACTGGCTGGAGGTGACGAGCATCGGTCTCGACACGCCTGGCGAGCTCCCCCCGCCGATGCTTCCCGAGTTGCTCCCCCACGCCGGCCGTGGCGACTTCGACCCATTCGAGCACATCTCGGGGTTGCCCGAGCACGCTCCGGGACTGGCCGAGGGGCGCCGTGGCGAAGACCTGGAGCCGATGCGGCTCAGGCTCCCCGCCACGGCTTCCGCAGGGCTGCGCGCTCAGGGGGTCGATCCGGATGGCAGCGATGCCATCGACCTGGTGCTCGGCCTGATGCGCGCCGCCGGATACTCCATCTCCTCGACCGGTGACGACACCTTCATGGCGGTCCTCGGCGGTGGACGGACCATGTTGCGGGTGATCCCGCACGAGGCAGGGTCGCATCCCGAGGTGGACGAGACGGCGATCAGAAGGTTTGTGGTCGATTTCGGTGCTTCGGGTGCCGACCGTGGAATCCTGCTCAGCGAGAAGTGGTCGCCGTTCGAGATCTACGACCGGGAGCGCCGCGACCGGCGCATTCGTTTCGTGACCCGGGAGCGGCTGCAGGCGTTCGTCGACGCCCTGGCACTCGGTTGAGGCCGACAGCACTCCCTGTCCTTCTCCCGGAACCAGATCGCTCCGGGTTTCGTTACCGGTGATGGTGGATGCCTGAGCATCCAGCCCCGTCATGGGAAGAGGTGGCCCGGGTCCATGGGCGCAAGATCTACAACTTCGCCTACCGACTCTCGGGGAATGCCGACGACGCCCAGGACATCGCCCAGGAGGTGCTCCTCCGAGTGCGGCGTGGGCTGGAGCGTTACACGCCCGGGTCTTTCGACGGCTGGCTGTGGCGGATCACCCGCAACGTCTTCCTCGACGAGGTGCGCCGCCACCGGCGTCGTCCCACGGTGCCCCTTCCCGACGACGAGCGTCCCTTCGGAGAGGCCGCCGCTCCGCCCGACGAGGTACTGGAGTCGACCACGCTCTCGGACGAGGTCCAGGCTGCCCTCCTCGACCTCCCATTCGAGTTTCGTGAAGCGGTCGTGCTCTGCGACGTGGTCGGTCTGGCGTACCACGAGATCGCCGAAGTGGTCGGGGTACCGGTGGGCACCGTCCGCAGCCGGATCCACAGGGGGCGCAAGATGCTGAAGGGGCAACTGTCGTGAGCCACCTCGCCGAGGTCATCTCCGCTCTTCTCGACGGGGAGCTGGAAGCGCCCGAGGCCGCCGCCGCCGAGCAGCACCTGGCCGATTGCGCTGCCTGCCGTATCGAGTACGAGGAGGTGCGAGCCGGGCGTGAGGCGGTTCGCTCTCTCCCCGAGAGGGAACCGGCGGCTCCGTTGATCCCCGGGTCCACCGTGGGGAGGCGGCCCCGCTGGGCCTGGGCGTCGGCGGCTGCGGTCGGCCTGGTTCTGGGCTCGGGGCTGCTCATCGGTCCCGGGGAGCCGGGTGTGGCCTTCGACACCGCTGCGCTCGCCGGGCAGCACACGGCCGCCTTGACGCCGTCGGGCGCTGCAGATCCCGACGCCCCCTCCACGGTGACCGGCGGGTCCTCCCTCGACCCCGGCGCCAGGGGTCGGCTGCCCGAAGCCGTGGCCGGGTACGCTCGGAGAGACGCTCGCCTCACCCCCGGAGGCGTCTCGCACGGGGTCTACACCGACGGTGCCGCCACCTTCTCGGTGTTCGAGGCCGATCGAGGTGCCACTCCCGAACCGTTTCCAGCCGCCGACCGTTGGAGTTTCGATGGGCACGAGTACCTGGCGGTGGGATCGGCGGCAGAGGTACTGATCCATTGGAACGCTCCGGACAGCAGCTTCCTGGTGGTGGGCCCCCTAACCCGTGACCAGGCGCGTCTCGTGCTGGCCGACCTTCCCCGCCCTGGTGATCGCAGCCTGCTGGTGCGGATCTGGCGGCGCCTGTTTGGCTGAACGGAGTAGGAGCCGCCCGGCACCTACCCTTTCGGGGATCACCACGACCGGGAGGAGCCCTGATGGCCGTCGAGATCGGATCACCTGCTCCGGAGTTCTCGCTTCGCGACACCGAGGGAGACCTCGTGACCCTGGATGCCCTGAAGGGACGCAAGAGCTTGGTCGTCTTCATTCCCTTCCCGTTCACCGGGACCTGCGAGGGCGAGCTGTGCGCCATTCGTGACCGGCTCTCCGAGCTGAACGACATCGATGCCGGCGTGGTGGCCATCACCTGTGACACACTCTTCGCCAACAAGGAGTGGGCGAAGCAGAACGGATTCGGCTTCCCCGTCCTCTCCGACTTCTGGCCGCACGGAGCGGTGACCGACGCCTTCGGCGCATTCGACGCGGAGGTCGGGGCCGCCAATCGGTGGACCTTCGTGCTCGACGCCGATGGCGTGGTTCGCTCGATTGTGTCCACCGAGAGCCGCAGGTTCGCGCGCCAGTTCGACGACTACGTGGCCGCCCTGGCCGCCATCGACTGATCCGACCGAAGTCAGGGCCTGCGAGCCCGAGTGTCGGTCATCCGCTGATGCGGTACCCGACGCCCCTCACGGTCTCGATCGTCGGCGCCGAGGGGTGTTCCTCGAGCCGCCGCCGCAGCCGGCGGATGTGCTGATCGAGGGTTCGGGTGTCGCCGAACCAGGTGTACCCCCAGACCTTGTCCAGGAACTCCTCTCTCGGCACGACTCGCTCCGGCTGTTCCATGAGGAGGGCGAGGACCTCGAACTCCTTGCGCGGAAGGTCGATGCTCTCGTCTCCGATGTGCAGCCGGTAGGCATCGCGGTCCAGCGTGGCCGCGCCGACGGCCAAGGCCGGCCCCGATGTGGCTCCAAGGCGGCGGGTCGCCGCCCGCACCCGAGCCAGCAGCTCGCGGATCGAGTAGGGCTTGGTGACGTAGTCGTCGGCTCCGAGCTCCAGGGCGGCCACGACGTCGGCCTCGGCATCCTTCGCCGAGACGACGATGATCGGCACGTCGGAGTCCTGACGAACCGCCCGCAGCACGTCGAGACCACCGATGCCGGGGAGCATCAGGTCGAGCAGCACCAGGTCGGGCCGCACCTCGCGGAAGCGGTCGAGGCCCGCTCGGCCGTCGGGCGCCGCATCGACGGTGTAACCCTCGCGCTCAAAGGAGAGCCGGATCGCTTCGACGAAGGAGGCCTCGTCCTCGATCACCAGGATTCGGGTCACGGCCGGCTCCAGACGGGCAGGCTGATCCTGAAGGTGGACCCTTCACCCTCGACGCTGCTCACGGTGACGTCGCCGCGATGGTTGCGAGCGATGTGACGGGCGATCGACAGGCCGAGCCCGGTTCCGCCGGTCTCCCGACTCCGGGCCCGGTCGACCCGGTAGAACCGTTCGAATATCCGATCGAGGTGGCCTTCGGGGATCCCTATCCCCTGATCCGACACTTCGATCGTCACCCATCCGTTGGCGACCGCGGTTTCGATCGTCACCCTGGGCGGCGGCTCGCCCGGCTCGGGGAACGAGTACTTGACGGCGTTCTCGACCAGGTTGGAGATCATCGACCGCAGCTGGCGGGAGTCGCCGACGACGCGCGCCTCGGGCGGTGTCGGCGAGAACTCGATCGTCACTCCTCGCCCCCGAGCGATCTCCGCCATCTCGGCGGCCACCGCCTCCAGCACGTGGGGTATCGACACCGGTTCATCGTGCCCCGAGAGGGCCTCCGCCTGGGAGAGGTCGAGGATGTCACCCACCAGTCGGGCGAGGCGGCCGGCTTCGTGTCGCAGCCGTTCGGCGAGCCCGGAGGCGGCGGGGTCGTCGGTGACCGCTCCGGCCAGGGCCTCGGCCAATGCCGCCAGCGCCGCCAGGGGAGTCTTCAGCTCGTGGCTGACGTTGGCGATGAAGTCGCGCCTCATGGCGGCAACCCGCCTGCTCTCGGTGACGTCCTCGATGAACGCCACCGCTCCGATGCTCTCGATCCCGAAGTCGAGCGGGATCGCCGACACCTCGAGCACCGCTCTCACCGGGGTGTAGAGCTCGATCTCCGCTCCCACCGAGTTGCGGTCGAGGACCGCCTTCTCGATGGCTTCCCTGATCCGTACCTGTGCCACCGCCTCGCCGAGGCGTGTTCCTAGATGGCGTTCCGCTGCAGGGTTCACGGAGAGCACGACGCCGCGATCATCGGTGAGCAGGATGCCGAGGGGAGCGGCCTGCATGGCGCCGGCGAGGCGGGAGCGCTCTCGCTGGGCCTGTGCCGAGGATCTCTCCAGGCGCTGCAGTGCGGCGTCGAGGGCAGCCACGCGATGACGCCCGCTCGAGGGCACTCCACCACCGATCCGTTCCAGGGCTGCGTCCACTGCACGGGCATGGCGCCGGTTTCGCCACCAGAAGAAGACCGCAACCAGTGCGAAGGCGGCAGCGACCGAGGCCGTGACCAGGGTTGGGTCCACGGGGCGAGCATAGGTGCCCGCCATTCACTTACCGGGGTGCATGGTCGAGTTCACACCGGGTTCAAGTTGGGGCCGCGTGCGATTCATGCGGCCTCCGTACGGTCCCCTCGGCATGGACGGGCCCGTGTCCGCTCGTGCCGAACCTACAAGGAGGAAATCCGAATGATTCGCAAGACCGGGCGCCTAATGGCGACCCTGCTTGCCCTGTCGCTGGTGGTGGCGGCGTGCGGCGACGATGACGCCGCGACGACCACCACCGGGGGGACCACCGCCACCACGGCGGCTCCGTCCACGACGACACAGCCGAACACCGGTGTAGACCTGGGCTTGCCTGATGTCGATCCGTTGGATGTTCCCGCTGGGGACATCGCGATCGCTGGTTCGTCGACGGTGTTTCCGTTGTCGACGGCGGTGTTGACGCGTTGGATCGATGAGGGTGGTCCGGAGTACTCGATCGACTCGGTCGGTTCGGGTGGCGGTTTCGAGCGCTTCTGCGTCGAGGGTGTCTCTGACATCTCGAATGCGAGCCGTCCCATCAAGGACTCCGAGGTGGATGCGTGCCGTTCGATCGGGCGTGAGCCCATCGAGATCCGGGTCGGGACCGACGCCTTGTCGGTCGTGATCAGCAACGGCAACTACTTCGCCAAGACGATGACCCTCGAGGAGCTCAACACGCTGTTCTCTGCGCAGCCCGGTGACACCTGGGACATGGTGAACCCGTCGTTCCCGGCTCATCCCATCGCCTTGTACTCGCCTGGTGCCGACTCGGGCACCTTCGACTACTTCAACGAAGAGGTCCAGGGTGAGGCCGACCCGTCGCCGATCCTGGCCAATGGCCTGGCCGAGATCGTCGGTGAGGACGACAACCTCACGGTGCGTGGTGTCGCCGACGATGGCTGCACCGAGGGTGATCTGACTTCGACGTGTGCTGCGGGCTACTTCGGATATGCGTTCTTCCAGCAGAACGCCGGGGAGCTCCAGGTCGTCGACGTCGACGGTGTGACGCCGAACGACGATTCGGTCAACGCCGGGACCTACCCGCTGGCACGTCCGCTGTTCATGTACACCGATGCCGGTGTCATCGCCGACAAGCCACAGGTTGGTCTGTTCATCGCCTACTACCTCAACGTCGTCAACGAGGTCATCGGAGACGTCGGGTACTTCCCGGCACCGATGGCCGCCCTGCAGGAGGCAGCCGACGCCATCGCGGCGGCAGCAGGCTTCTAGGTCCCTCCCACCGCCGAGGAGCGGGTCCCGGCCGGTCCCGAGCCGGTCGGGACCCCACCTCGGGTAAGTTCCCTTCCGCAAGTCACCGAGAGGTAGCGCAAGTGATCGCAGGCACTCGATCGACCCCGCCCAGCCTCAAGGGTCGTCGTCGTCCAGTGGAGCGAGGCATCGTCGTCGCCCTCTTCCTGGCCGGGGCGGTTTCGATAGCGATAACCATCGGGATCCTCTGGGAGCTGGGCAAGGAGTCGCTCCTCTTCTTCCAGGACGAGCGGGTGTCGTTCTGGGACTTCATCACCAAGACCGAGTGGCTGCCGCAGGCCGGCTCCTTCGGGATCTGGCCCCTCGTGCTGGGCACGATGCTCATCACCATCATCGCCCTCTTCGTGGCGGTTCCGGTCGGTCTGGCGAGCGCCATCTACCTCTCCGAGTACGCCAGCCGCCGCACCCGCGGCATACTGAAACCGATCCTCGAGATCCTCGTGGGCATCCCGACCGTCGTCTTCGGGTTCTTCGCCGTCACCTTCATGACGCCGCTGCTGCGAACCATCTTCGGTGCCAGCAGGGTGGGCTTCTTCAACGTGCTCTCGGCAGGGATCGTCGTCGGTTTTCTCATCGTTCCCCTGATCAGTTCGCTCGCCGAGGACGCCATGGCCGCCGTTCCCGATTCGCTTCGCCAGGCCGCCTACGGGCTGGGGGCGTCCCGGTTGGAGGTGTCGCTGCGGGTGGTGTTCCCGGCGGCCCTCTCCGGCATCGCCGCCGGGGTGGTGGTCGCCATGTCGCGCGCGGTGGGCGAGACGATGGTTGTCACGCTGGCCGCCGGGGCCTCGCCGCGCAACTTCTCCTGGACCGATCCCGCCGCCATGTTCGACCCCTTCACCGGCGCCCAGACCATGACCGGCTATGTGGCCATCACCGCCAACGGCGACCTCTCCTACAACACGATCGACTACAACTCGATCTTCGCCATCGGGCTCACCCTCTTCGTCATCACGCTGGTCCTCAACTCGCTGAGCCGCAGGATCGTCCGGCGCTTCCGGCAGGAGTACGAATGAGCGACATCGCAGGGGAACGGTTGGGAGACGGGTTTCCGACCGACGCCGAGTACCGGGCGATGCTCGACAGGCGGACCAGGAGGGGGCGTTTCGCCCAAGCCGGGTTCCTGGCCTTGCTGATCTTCGCCGTGCTCGCCCTGGCCAGCCTTCTCATCACGATCATCGACGACTCTTTCGGCCTGGTGGCGGTCGTCAACCAGCAGGAACCCGAGGCGGTGGTCGCCTCGCTCGGGTACGACCCGGCCGAGGTGTCCCTGGACGATCTCTCGAAGGACGAGTTGTTCGGCATTCTCGAGGCGGCGATCAACACCAACGTGGGGCGGCGCCTGGAGAGGGATCAACGGTTCTTCGAGGACCGTCTCGTCTTCGAGTCTCAGGAGAAGTGGGACGAGCTGTGCTCATCGCAGGACGCCCCCACCGGATGCTCGCTCGAGGCGCGCGGCCGCCAGAACCTGATGCTCCTCGTCGAGGAGCGGGTCATCAAGCCCGACATCATCGCCTCGAACGGGTTCTTTTCGTCGGTGCTCGACGGGGACGGGTTCGAAGAGTCCATCACCAGGGCCTTCGTGGAGACCCCCGAGAGGTTCCCCGACTACACGATCGATCAGGTTCAGTTCGAGTGGCGGGCATGGCTCAACCGGTCCTTCCTCACCAGCCCGTCGAGTTCGATCCCGGAGCTTGCCGGTATCAGGACCGCCATCCTCGGTTCGGCCTGGCTGGTCCTGTTCACCGTTCTCTTCTCCGTCCCGGTGGGGGTCGCCGCCGCCATCTACCTGGAGGAGTTCGCCAAGAAGAACAGGATCAACGACCTGATCCAGACCAACATCAACAACCTCGCCGGCGTGCCGTCGATCGTCTGGGGAATGCTGGGCCTGGCCGTCTTCGTCCGCGTGTTCGAGCCGCTGACGCAGGGGAGGACGGTGATCTCGGCCGGGTTGACGCTGGGTCTGCTCACGCTTCCGGTGGTGATCATCTCGTCGCAGGAGGCCATCAGGGCGGTCCCCAACTCGCTGCGTCAGGCGGGCTTGGCCTTGGGTGCGACCAAGTGGCAGACGGTACGCAGCCAGATCCTGCCGGTGGCGATCCCGGGCATCCTCACCGGGACGATTCTCGCCATCGCCCGGGCGATCGGTGAGACGGCGCCCCTCATCCTGGTGGGGGCCGCCAGCTTCATCACCGTCGATCCTTCTGGCCCGTTCTCCAAGTTCACGGCCCTTCCCATCCAGATCTTCCAGTGGACGGCCCTGCCTCAGCCCGAGTTCCGCAACCTGGCGGCGGCCGCCAGCCTGGCGCTGCTCGTGATGCTGCTCGTGCTCAACGCTGCCGCAGTGATTCTTCGCAATCGATACTCCAGGAGGATGACGTGACGACACAGAACCGGCAGGTCCTGCGGGCCGCACCCGAGGTGGGAGGTCCGTTCCCCTCGACGACGACGGGTGAGGCAGTGCTCGAGACCAAGGGCATGAACGTCTATTACGGGGAGTTCAAGGCCGTCGCCGACGTTTCGATGCGCTTCGAAGCCAACCGGATCAGCGCCCTCATCGGACCTTCGGGCTGCGGCAAGTCGACCGTGCTGCGGTCGCTCAACCGGATGAACGACCTCATCCCGACCGCCAGGGTGGAGGGCGATGTCGAGTATCACGGGGCGAACATCTACGCCGACGGTGTGGACCCGGTCGAGATCAGGCGGCGGATCGGAATGGTGTTCCAGAAGCCGAACCCGTTTCCGAAATCCATATACGACAACGTCGCCTGGGGGGTCAAGATCAACGGGTTCAAGGGGGCGAAGTCGACCCTGGACGACATCGTGATGCGCGCCCTGGAGCAGGCTGCGCTGTGGGACGAGGTCAAGGACAAGCTGAGGGAGTCCGGCCTTTCGCTGTCGGGCGGCCAGCAGCAGCGCCTGTGCATCGCCCGGGCGATCGCCACCCAGCCCGATGTGATCCTCATGGACGAGCCCTGCTCGGCGCTGGACCCCATCGCTACGATGCGGATCGAGGAGTTGATGCTGCAGTTCAAGTCCGACTACTCGATCATCATCGTCACCCACAACATGCAGCAGGCGGCACGGGTGTCGGATCGGACGGCGTTCTTCAACGTCGAGCTGAACGAGAAGGGCCAGCGCACGGGGCGCCTCGTCGAGTTCAGCGACACCGCCATGCTGTTCACCAAACCGTCGCAACAGGCGACCGAGGACTACATCACCGGCCGATTCGGCTGAGAGAGGGACAAGAGATGCCGATTCCGCAGTCCGAATCCCGCCACAACTTCACCGAGAGCCTCGACGAGGTCCATCGTGGCATGACCGAGCTCGGCGCCCTGGTGTTGGAGAACAGCAGGCGGATGAGCGAGGCGATCCTGGAGAATCGCCTCGATCTGGCCCGTGCCGTCGTGGCTGGCGACGAGGAGATCGATCGGCGCTACTCCGCCCTGGAACATCGCGTGTTCGAGATCATGGCTCGCCAGCAGCCAGTGGCCGGCGACCTTCGCTTTCTGGTCTCGGCGACGAGGATCCTCTATGAGATCGAACGGTCCGGCGACCTTGCGGTGAACGCCGCCAAGGGCCTTCTCCGCCGCGACGGGTACACCTTGCCTCCGGGGGTGCAGTCCCTCGTCGCCCGCATCTCCCGGGCCTCCACCGACCTGTTCGCCGACGGCCTCGAGGTGCTGGCTGCTCTGGATCCCTCAGGGGCGGTGCGCATCGAGGCCGGCGACGACGAGGTGGACAACCTCACCGGCGAGGTGTACGCCGCCATCGCCAGGAACGCCGACGACATGGGATTCGATCTGGCCATCGAGCTGTCGCGTGTCGGGCGCTACCTGGAGCGGATCGCCGACCACGCGGTGAACATCGCCGAGCACGTGGTGTTCATCGCCACCGGCGAGTTCCCCGAAGACGGCGATCCGGTGGCGGTGCGCGACGAGGCGTGACCTGATCGCAGGGTCGGCCGGAGCTGCCGCCTCTCGAGGCGTCGCGGTGATGCCCCGGGTGTGAGGAGAACCCCGATCCCGGGCGATCGTGACCCGTTGACCGTCAAGGATGGCCCCCGGCGATCCGATGCACATCGGGTGAGGAAGGGCACGATTCTTCGTCGTTCGTCGGGAGGCGGCGCGCCGCCACCCGAGACGGCCGCGCTCGTGGCCAGGTGGGTGAGGGCGAGCGTGGGGATGTCGGCGGTGGCGTGGGTCGGACTGGGCATCGCCGCCGCCCTCGGAGTGCCCGAGCTGTGGCCGGCGCTGGTGGTCTCGCCCGGCATCTGGGCGGCGGCTCTGTTGTCCGGGGTGGGCGACCCGCGAACTCCGGCGCGACTGGTGCTCGCCGTGGCCATCGTCACCCCGATCCTCGGGGGCGTCGTCCCCGATCACATCTCGGTCGGGTTGCTCGCCGGGACCCTCACCGCCGGCCCGGTGGTCTTCGGGGTGTTCGAGGAGCGGCGCCGAATCCCGGTGATGGTCGCAGCGTTGACCGTCTGCGGCATCATCGTCCTGCGCCAGATCGCATCCGACTCCGTCCTGGTGTTCTTCGCCATCTCGTACACGAGCGGGGCGTTGATCGGTTCCTGGCTGGTGGTGTCGCTGCGCCAGGGCCTCCAGCGCCAGGCCGTGGAGATCGCCGGCGGAGATCGCCGGTTCCGCGACCTCTTCGACCGGGTACCTGTGGGCCTGTACCGCACCAGCGTGTCCGGGGAACTGCTCGACGCCAACCAGGCTCTGGCCGACATCCTGGGAGTACCGCTCGACTCGGTCCTGGGCAGACAAGTGCAGCCTTTCATGCTCGATCCGGCCGACCTCCACCGGCTTCGAGAGAGGCTGGCCACCGAGGGGAGCCCACTGGTGTCCGATCTTCGCTTCCGGCGTGCCGACGGTCGGATCATCTGGGTGCGGGATCGCACCCACATGGTTCGCGACGAGAGCGGTGAGGTGGTGTGCTTCGAGGGTGAGCTCCAGGACATCACATCGGAGGTCGAGCACATGGACCGGCTGCGCGAGCTGGTCCAGTCCAAGTCGGAGCTGATCGCCGCCGTCAGCCACGAGCTGAGGACACCGTTGACCGCCGTGGTCGGGTGTCTCGATCTCCTGGTGACCGGTGTCGGCGACGAGGCCGAGGATCTTCTCGCCCTTGCCGCCGAGCAGGCTCATGACCTGGCGACCATCGTGGAGGATCTGCTCACCGCCGCCCGTCTCGACAACCAGGAGCTGGTGGTCCACGACGAGGTCGTCGACATCTTCGGAGCGGCCGAGGCCACCGTCCGCTCCATGGACTGGGTGGGCGTCTCCCTGGGCGTCCCTCCAGGGGCCGTTGGACGCGGCGACGGGTCGAGGGTTCGACAGATCCTGCGCAACCTGGTGAGCAACGCCTCCAAGTACGGGAAACCTCCGGTCTCGGTGCACCTCGAGGTCGGCGAAGGCACGGTGGGAATCGTCGTCGCCGATCACGGAGACCCGATCTCACCCGACGTGCGTCGCGCAATGTTCGAGTCGTTCTACACGACGGGCAGCCAGGGGACCCAGCCGGGCTCGATCGGGCTCGGCCTGGCGATCTCGCGTCGTCTCGCCCAGCGAATGGGCGGCGACCTGCACCATGACCGGGTCGGGGAGCAGAACCGCTTCGTGCTCACCCTGCCCGCCGTCGAAGCCGATCTCGCCGGCGACTCAGAGGAGGACTCGCGCCGCCCATCCGACGGGGTCGGCGACCTCGACGGCGTCGGGCAGGGCGCCGGGCTCCTGCCAGACTCGCTCTAGGGCCTCGTCGCCCCATCGCCTGGAGACCTCGGCGCAGAATGCGGTCCCCGTCCGATACCCGGGACGCTTCAGGTCGAGCCCGATCATCCGGGCGAGCATGACCTCGTCCGGTGAGGCGGTGCTGCGCGACCGATCGACCGCCTCCCGGATCGCCTCCGACTGCGGAACCAGCCCGGGAAGGGCACGGTCCACCAGGTGCTCGCCGTAACCGTCGATCAACGCCATCACTGCGCGCATCCCCTCCAGGGATTCGAGGGCGGCGGGCCCGGGAGCGAGCCCGGCGGTGATCCCACCCTCCTCGACGAGACGCTGCAGGGCTTCGGGGTCCTGGAGCGCCGCCAGGCGGTCTCCGAGGGCATCGGCGTCGGTCTCGAGGCCTTCGACGAAGGCGGCGAGGGTTCGCCTCGCCTGTTCGCCAACCCATGGCACGGCGAGTGCTGCGTGGTGGGATACCTCCCGCGTGACCGCCCACAGGCGCACCTGGAGCGGATCGAGGCCGTGTGCCAGGGCGAACCCTTCCACGTTGGGAACAACGAGGGCCGGCGGCGCCCCGGCGCCGGGCAGGCCCAGGTCGAAACCACCCAGGACGTGATGCGAGGCGGCGCCGACGAGGCCCCCGACCTGCAGCCCCACCATGGCGGGGCCCAGCGCCTGGAGCATCTCGGGCCCGGTGTCCGCCCCGAGGCGGGCGGCCAGGGGCACCGCCAGCGGCGCAAGGTCCTCGACGCGGCCGCTTGCCCACCCGCGGCGATCGAACACCTCGAGCCGTGCCGCCAGGGGTACCGGGTCGAACGACGAGACCGCCGCCACGTGGTTCGCCGCCGTGGCGGCCAGCTCGCGAAACTCCTCGGCCAGCCACGGGTCGACCGGCTCTGCCTGCCCCGCCGATGATTCTGCGATCTCGCGCGCCAGCCGCCAGTTGACCGGGCCCGCAGACCGCAGCAGGTCGGCGAGCCGGTCGAAGAGATTGTCGGTCACACGCCCTCCGGTCGCTCCATCAGCGTCACGTCGGCCTGGATCTCGGCGCCGTCGCGAATCAGCGTGACCGTCACCTGGTCGTCGACGCGGTAGAGCCTGATCCGAACCACGAGCTGCTCCATCGTGGACAGCTTCTCGCCTTCGACAGCCACGATCAGGTCGCCCACATGGAGACCGGCGGCCTCGGCGGCGGTGCCCGCCATGACCTCGGCCACCTCGACCCCTGCAGGGATCGTCGATCCGTCACCCTGTTCTTCGAAGTGGGTGGTACCCCCGATCCCCAGGAAGGCGTGGTGCACCGCTCCGTCGGCGATGATCTCGTCGGTGATGCGCTGCACCATCTCCACCGGAATGGCGAAGCCGAGCCCTTCGGCGCCCACGTCGCTGATCCCGATCGCCGAGGTGATCCCGATGAGCCGTCCCCCGGCATCGACCAGTGCACCGCCGCTGGAGCCGCGGGTGATCGGGGCGTCGGTCTGGAGCATCCCGAACAGCTCGCTTCCGGGCGTACTCACCCTCCTGTCGAACGCCGATACCACCCCGACGGTCACCGACGGACCGCCCTCGAGGCCGAGCGGGCTGCCCACGGCGACGGCGACGTCACCGATGGCCATCGCCTGGGATGAGCCGATGACTATCGGGGTGAGCCCGGTGGCCCCGATCTGGACCACCGCCAGGTCGGTGAGGGCATCTGCCCCGAGCACCGTCGCCGGGTAGGAGCGCCCGTCGGAGAACACGACGCGCACCTCGATGGCACCGTCCACGACATGCTGGTTGGTGACGATCGTGCCATCGGCGGAGAACACCACGCCCGAACCCGACGAGGTGGCGAAGAACTCCTCGTCGTCGGTGTCGTCCACCTCGACGGTGACGATCGAGGGCAGCACCGCGGCGGCGACCTCGGCGGCGCTGCCGGTGGCGATGGGCGCCGGAGGCGCCGTTGTCTCGTCGGCCGCCATAAGGACTGCGGTGGCGGCCCCGGCCCCGATCAGGGCGGACAATGCGGCCAGGCCCACGGCGGCCAGCCAGCGCGGCGGGCTGCGCCTGCTGGATTCGGTCGCGACCGGTCTCGCCAGCTCGGGAAAGAGGGCGATCTCGACCGGCTCGCCGGGAAGGGCGCCCTCCTGAGTAGTGTCGGCCACGTGGTGATTGTATGAGTGGCCCGCGGGTACCCGGAGGCGACCAGGTGGCGGTCTCGGACGCCGTCATCGAGCCCGCTCGTCTCCTCGATCACGTCGCCGACCCCGCTGCCGGCGCCTCGGTGCTGTTCCTGGGAACGGTTCGCGACCACTCGGTCGGCCGCCAGGGCGTGACCCGCCTCGAGTACGAGGCGTATCCCGAGGTGGTGGAGCGCCACATCTCGGACCTGATCTCCTCGGTCAGGGAGCGCTGGACGCTGGTGCGGGTGGCCGTCGTGCACCGAACCGGCTCGCTGGATGTGGGGGATGTGGCCGTGGGCGTGGCCGTATCGGCAGCCCACCGGAGCGACGCCTTCTCCGCCGGCGCCGCCCTCATCGACGAGCTCAAGGCGTCGGCACCGATCTGGAAGAAGGAGCACTGGCCCGGGGGGGCGGAGTGGGTGGCCGGCGGCTGAGTGCGCCGTCCGTCGTCCTGGTGCCGCCGCCGGCCTCGAGGGTTCGGGCCGAGCAGCCCGGGGCCGGGTTGTGTAACCTCCCGCACGAGCCAGGAGGTTCGGGCGCGTCATGCTGGCCCTCAAGAACGTAGAAGTCGTATACAGCGACGTCATCCTGGTGCTGCGCGGCGTCTCCTTCCAGGTGCCGGAGGGGTCGATCATCGCCCTCCTCGGCGCCAACGGCGCCGGAAAGACCACCGCCCTGCGGGCGATCGGCGGCCTCCTCGATGTGCACCGGGGTGACATCACCAAGGGTCAGATCAGCCTCGACGGCGAGCGGATCGACCATCTTCCCCCGGCTCGCCTGGTCCGGATGGGGATCAGCCAGGTGCTCGAAGGGAGGCGAATACTCGCCGAGCTCACCGTCGAGGAGAACCTGCACCTGGGTGCCCACACCTCCCGCAAGAACTTGAAGGCCAACCTGGAACGGGTCTACTCGCTGTTCCCCCAGCTGTCGGAGCGGCCCCGGTTCACCGCCGGCTACCTGAGCGGCGGACAGCAGCAGATGCTGGCGATCGGCCGGGCACTGATGTCCAGCCCTCGCTACCTTCTGCTCGACGAGCCCAGCCTGGGTCTGGCCCCACTGCTGGTGCAGCAGATCCGGGACATCATCGTGGAGATCAACCGACAGGGGACCGGCGTGCTGCTGGTCGAGCAGAACGCCTCGATGGCTCTCTCCATCGCATCTCATGGCTACATCATGGAGACCGGCAAGATCGTGATGGACCGACCTTCCGCCGAGCTGCTCGAGGACGAGGACGTGCGCGAGTTCTACCTGGGCCTCTCCGCCGAGGGGGTCAAGTCGTTCGCCGACGTCAAGCACTACCGGCGCAAGAAGCGGTGGCTGTCGTGAGGGCGTTACTGCTCTCGGAGATCCTCCCTGCGGCCCCTGCCGACGGCGAGCGGTTGCTCGAGGTCGACGGGATCCACCTCGCCTTCGCCGGGCTCAAGGCGATCGATGGCGTCTCGTTCACCGTCCATCGCGGCGAGCTGTTCGCCGTGATCGGCCCCAACGGAGCCGGCAAGACCTCGATCTTCAACTGCATCAGCGGCGTGTACCACCCCCAGGAGGGCTCGATACGCTTCGAAGGCCGGGACCTGATCGGGATGCGGCCGGATCGCATCGCCGACCTGGGCATCGCCCGCACCTTCCAGAACATCGAGCTGTTCCCCCAGCTGACGGTGGTGGACAACCTGATGCTCGGCCGTCACCAGCACCTCCGCTACGGGACCCCCTCGGCGATGCTGCGCATCGGACGCGCCGCCCGGGAAGAGGCTCGCAACCGGGAGGTGGTGGAGGGGATCGTCGAGTTCCTCGGCATCGAACAGCACCGCAAGTCCTACGTTGCCATGCTTCCCTATGGGATCCAGAAGCGCGTCGAGCTGGGTCGGGCGCTGGCGATGGCCCCCAGGTTGCTGCTGCTGGACGAGCCTGCGGCAGGGATGAACCTGGAGGAGACCGAGGACATGGCCCGCTACATAAGCGACGTGAAGCGAGAGCTGGGGATCGGGATCATCCTCGTCGACCACGACATGAGGCTGGTGATGGACCTGGCGGACACGGTGCTGGCGATCGACTTCGGCCGGCCGATCGCCGTGGGGCCACCTGCCGAGATCCAAGGCAACCGTGAGGTGATCGCCGCCTACCTGGGCCAGGAGCACGGGACTGCAGAAGGAGGAGCAGCATGACCACCGTTTCTTCACGGGTTGGTGTCGCCAGCCCGGCGAGCCGGCTGCGCGACCTCGCCGGGCACATGCCCGACCGAATCGCCCTGCGGGCGAAGAGCCGCGGCATCTGGAAGGAGATCACCTGGGCCGAGTTCTGGGACCACGCCTCGGCGTTCGCCCATGCCCTGCTCGCCGCCGGGATCGAGCACGGCGACCGGGTGGCGATCCACTCCGACAACCGCCCCGAGTGGTTGTACACCGATCTCGGCTGCCTGACTGCGGGTGCGGTCTGCATGGGCCTGTATCCGACCAACCCGACCTCCGAGGTCGAGTACCTGCTGAAGGACTCGGGGTCACGCCTCCTCGTGGTGGAGGATCAGGAGCAGGCCGACAAGGTTCTGGCCATCGATCCTTCACACCTCCCCGGCCTGGAGAGGATCATCTACATCGAGCACCGGGGAGTCGACACACTCGACGACCCGAGGCTGATCTCGTGGGACGAGTTCCTGGAGTCGGGCCGCGCCCACCGTCAGGCGCACCCCGAGGCGCTGGACGAGGTGATGGCGAGGGCGTCGCTGGACGACCTCGCCTACCTGGTGTACACGTCGGGGACCACCGGCCCGCCCAAGGGGGTGATGCTCACCCTGCGCAACCTCGACTACGCCAACGAAGAGATCGGGGGCGACCACGGGATCGTCAGCCCACCGGCCGGGCCCGACGACCTCATCGTCTCCTACCTGCCGTTGTGCCACATCTACGAGAAGCTCTTCTCGGTGGTGTTCAGCACCGGCCGGGGCGTCCCCATCCACTTCGGGGAGTCGCTCGACACCCTGGTCGCCGACATGCGCGACGTCCAGCCGACGGTGGTCCAGGGGGTGCCCCGGATCTGGGAGCGGATCCACGCCGCCATCAACGTGCGTCTGGCGTCGGCGTCGCGGCTGAAGCGGATCAACGCCGCCGTTTGGCTGGCGGTGGGCCGGTACGTCGGGCGCAGGCTCGTGGAGCGCGAGGGCAGGCATTCGTTGATGACCAGGGTGTTGAGCCGCCTCGGCGACGTCTTCCTCTTCCGCTCGCTGCGGGAGCGTGTCGGCCTGCGCCGGGTGCGTTTCGCCGTGTCGGCTGCGGCTCCGATCGCCCCGGAGATCCTCGAGTTCTTCATGGGGATCGGGGTGCCCCTGTACGAGGCCTACGGGATGACCGAGAACTCCGGGGTCGCCACCGTCAACCGGCCGGGCCGGGCCAAGCTGGGGACCGTCGGTGAGCCGTATCCGGGGTGCGATCTGAAGCTGGACCCGGAGACCGGGGAGATCCTCACCCGCCATCCGGCGGTGTTCGCCGGGTACTGGAACATGCCTGAGGCCACGGCGGCTGCCATCGATGCCGGAGGCTGGCTCCACACCGGCGACGTGGGGGAGTGGGTGGACGGCACCCACATCCGCATCATCGACCGGATCAAGGACATCATCATCACCAGCGGCGGGAAGAACGTGTCGCCCTCGGAGATCGAGAACACGATCAAGGCCTCGCCGTTCATCAAGGAGGCGATCGTCATCGGTGACCGCCGCAAGTACCTGACGGCTCTCATCGGTATCGACTACGAGGTCACCTCCGAATGGGCTCAGAAGCACCGCATCCCCCACACCACCTACCGGGACCTCTCCGAGAAGCCCGAGGTGGAGAAGCTGGTGCAGAAGGCGATCGACGCTGCCAATGAGAAGTTCGCCCGGGTCGAGCAGGTCAAGGCGTTTCGCCTGATCACCAAGGAGCTCGACCACGAGGACGGAGAGCTGACCGCCACCCAGAAGGTGAAGCGGTCGGTGATCGAGGAGCGGTTCGCCGATCTGATCGAGTCGATGTACCGATGACCCAGTTCCTCCAGGCCCTGTTCAACGGGGTGGCGCTCGCCTCCATCTACGCCCTGATCGCCCTCGGGTTCGTGATCATCTACAAGTCGACCCAGGTGCTCAACTTTGCCCAGCCGGCGTTGCTGCTGCTCGGTGCGTACTGGGTGGTGTACTTCGCCACGGTCCTCGAGTGGAGCTTCTGGCTGGCCCTCCTGGCGGCCGCCCTGCTCGCCGCCGCCACCGGCGTCGTCGTGGAGCGCGTCGCCCTGCGGCCGATGGTGGGCAAGCCGGTGTTCTCGGTGGCGATCATGACCATCGGACTCAACACGGTGCTCACCATCGTCGCCCTCGACCTTATGGGGGTCGAGATCCGCCCTGTGGGCGATCCCTGGGGGATCCAGGTGGTGAAGGTCGGTTCCGTGGTCCTGGCCCACCGCCAGATCGCGGCAGTGGTTGCCACGATCGTGGTGGTGGCGGTTCTCATCACCTTCTTCAAGCGGTCCCGGATGGGGCTGGCGATGCGGGCCACGGCGTTCGACCAGGAGGTCGCACTCACCCAGGGGGTTTCGGTGAGCACCGTCTTCGCCCTCTCCTGGGCGCTGGGGGCGGCGTTGGCGATGCTGGGTGGAGTGTTCATCGGGTCCGGGATCGGCCTCGACCGGTCGGCGAGCGTGATGGCTCTGAAGGCGCTGCCGGTCGTCGTGGTCGGGGGGCTCGATTCGATCGCGGGGGCCATCGTCGGCGCCCTGGTGATCGGGATCGCCGAGAGCCTCTCCGGAACCTACCAACCCCAGTACGCCGAGTTCCTGGGAAGACAGTTCTCCCAGGTGGTTCCGTACCTGGTGATGTTCGTCGTGCTCCTGGTCCGCCCCTACGGCCTGTTCGGGACCAAGGAGGTGGAGCGGGTATGAGGCGCCGCCCCGGCCTGGTGGCCGACTACCGCTCCGACGCCGCCATCTTCCGCACCAACGTGCAGCGGTTCTGGCTGGCGGTGCTCCTGGTGGCGGTGGTGGTCCTCGGCCTGGGCGGCACCCTGCCGCTCATCCCCGGACTGCTCAGGTTCTCGCTCGCCGGCGACCTTCTCTTGCTGGGCACCACTGCAATGTTCGCCTCGATCGGGGCGATCGGCCTCAACATCGCCACCGGGTACGCCGGCCAGGTCTCCCTGGGGCACGCCTTCTTCCTCGGGATCGGGGCGTTCACCGGGGCGGTGCTCGGTGGTGCCGAGGTCACGCGCACCGTGATCGACCCCGCCACCGGCGAGGCCGGGGAGATCGTGCTCCTCGTCGGCTACGGGCTCGACATGATCATCTGGCTCCCCGCAGCCGGGCTGGTGGCCGCCCTACTCGGGTTCCTGGTCGCTCCCATCTCGTCAAAGCTGCGCGGGCTGTATCTGGCTTTCGTCACCCTCGGTCTCGTCATCCTGGGCGGGCACTTCTTTCGCGAGGCCGAGACCTACACCGGCGGGGTGGGCATCGGACGCGAGACCGGTGCGCCTTCGCTGCTCGGGTTCCGCTTCGACCAGGACGGCGAGGTGTTCGGGCTGTTCCTCAGCAGGACGCAGAAGCTGTACTTCCTCGGCCTCGCCCTGCTTATCGTCCTCGGCCTCACCGCCCGCAACCTGGCCAGGTCGCGGGTGGGACGGGCACTGGCCGCGGTGCGCGATCGCGACATCGCCGCCGAGATGATGGGGATCTCTCTCTCCCGCTACAAGATGATCGCCTTCGTGGTCTCTTCGTTCTACGCCGGGATCGCCGGGGCGCTGCTGTACGCCGCCATCGGACGGCTGCAGCCCGAGTCGTTCAGCCTGCTGCTCTCGATCGAGTACATCGCCATGGTCCTGATCGGCGGGGTGGCCACGGTGTCGGGGTCGATCATGGGGGCGGTGTTCATCACCTTCCTCCCCCGGATCGTCCAGTGGATGGCCCAGTTCTGGATCTTCGGGTTCATCTCGGAGTCGTCGGTGGGGGGATTCGTCACCGCCGCCCAGTTCGAGCAGATCCTGTTCGGCGGGTTGATCGTCGGATTCCTCATCTTCGAGCCCCTGGGCCTTTACGGGATCTGGATCAGGGTGCGAAACTATTGGAGGGCTTGGCCGTTCAGTTACTGAGCGGTCGGATAGTGTGGGGGCGGGCCGGTCTCCGGCCCCGCGCTTCACAGCGACAAACCAGGGAGGAATAGGACATGAAGAGACGATGGCTCGCGACGCTGGGCCTCGTGATGGCCCTGGCGCTGGTGGCCACGGCCTGCGGCGACGACGACGCCGGCACGACCACCACCGCCGCCGAAACCACAACGACCGCCGGGGGCGAGGAGACGACCACCACGGCAGGTGAGACCACGACCACGGCGGCGGCGCTCGCCTACGACACCGGGGTCACCCCGGCGCCGTGTTCCGACGCCGTGAACGAGGGCAACGGCTGCATCTACCTCGGGGTGATCTCGGACCTGACCGACGGTCCGTTCGCCCCGCTGGCGGTGCCGCTCACCCAGGCCCAGGAGGACTTCTGGACCACGATCAACGCCGGGGGTGGCCTCGACGGGTTCGACGTGATCATCTCGCCCGAGAACACCTTCGACGCCCACTACCGCGGAGAGGACACCGTCCAGGGCTACCTGGGGATGCGTGACCGGGTGCTGGCCATGGCCCAGGTCCTGGGAACTCCCCAGACCCAGGCGGCGCTGCCCGACATCGCCGCCGACGAGACCGTGGTCATGCCCGCCACCTGGTGGTCGGGCTGGGCCTTCAGCGACGTCGATGGCGGCCTGATCCTCGAGTCGGGCGCCTCGTACTGCATCGAGGGCATGAACGGGATGTCGTACGTGGCCGACACCATGGGCACCGAGATCTCGTGGGCGCTCGTGGCGTTCCCCGGCGACTACGGCGGCGACTACGCTGCCGGCGCCAAGATCGCCGCCGCTGCACTTGGCTTCGCCGACCCGCTGGAGATCCTGCAGATCCCCCAGTCGGCCGGCGGTGACTACACCGAGACGATTCCTGTTCTGCTGGCTGCACAGCCGGATCTGATCGTGTTCGTCACCGGTCCCACCGAGATGGCGACGGTGATCGGCGGGCTGGCCCAGGCCGGCTACATGACCTTCAAGGCCATGGGCGCCGGGCCCACCTGGAACGTGGCCCTGACCCAGAGCCCGGTGTTCCCGGTGCTGGAAGCCGTGTTCTTCCAGACCGTCCCGTGGGGCGGGTGGGGGTACGACAGCGACGGCCACGCCGCACTGCGAGCGGCCGCCGAGGCGAGCGGCCAGTCCCCCAACGGCGGATACATCGCCGGCTGGACCTGGCAGTACCCGATGCTTGCCGTTCTGCAGCAGGCCATCGCCGACAACGACCTGACCAGGGCCAACCTGGCTGCGATCGCCAGGTCGCTGGAGGGCGTCGACTACGCCGGAATGCTGCCCGACCGGTCCTACACCGGGTCGGCGAACGACAACATCGAGCGCAACACGATCATCAACGTGCCCGATGCGGAGTCGCCCGACGGGTCGAGTGCCGTGACCGAGTTCTTCGTCAGCGAGGTGGCTGCGGAGTACGACATGTCGGCTCCGTGCTACGCACCGAGCAGCTGATCGACGACGCCTGATCGGATGATGAAGGGGGGAGCGGCCTTAGGGCCGCTCCCCCCTTCTCGATTCCGCTCGCCGATCACGCCCTGCTGACCACTCCCAGGCCGACCACGTCGTTGAGGGTGTCCAGCGCCGTGCTCAGCGGAAGGCCGGCCCGGCCTTCGAGGTCGGCCCGGACCACCGCCCACCCGGCCTCGAACAGGACCTCGGCGGCCGCCTCCGGGTCGAGCCCGGGACGGATCGAGCCCTCCCGCCGGCCCTGGGCGAGCACCTCGGCCATCAACCCCCGGATGCGGGCTCGCTGCAGTTCGGCCGCCCGTTCCGCCACCGGACCGTCCACCAGGTGATCCTCGCCCATCAGGGAGGAGCGGAGCAGCTCGTCCTCTCCGTAGTGGGTGGCGGCGACGGCCACCAGGGCGCCGAGCCGGTCGGGTGCAGTGCCCGGTCCCCGCAGGGCCGCCTCCGCCCTGGCCACGAACCGCTCCAGCGAGTTCTCGACGACCTCGAAGTAGGCGGCCTCCTTGGAGGGGAAGTGCAGGTAGAAGGATCCCTTCCCCACCTCGGCGGTGCGGGTCATCTCGTCGACGGTGGCCCTTCGATACCCGAACCGCCGGAAGTGGTGCTCGGCGGCGGCGATCAGGCGATCACGGACCTCGGATGGGGCGGTGGACAACGGGCGGCTCCTGTTGCGAACGACTGACCGGAATCCTAGTCTGGTCAGAACTCACCACGGGGGAGACCTTGCAGTACCCGCGTCAGCCTTCCCGCTACCTCGACGAGGACCTCGACCAGTTCCGAACGGTGGTCGCGTCCTTCGTCGATCGGGAGATCCGCCCCAACGCCGACGAGTGGGAGGCGGCCGGGTCCATCCCCATCGACCTGTACCGCAAGGCCTCGGCGGCCGGGCTGATCGGGCTGCGTTACGACCCCAGGTGGGGCGGGGGCGGGGGCGGCTACCTGGCCACCTGCGTCCTCTGCGAAGAACTGGTCAAGGGGGACAGCGTGGGAACCGCCGTCGGTCTCATGGCCCAGTCCGAGTTCGCCATCTCGGTGCTCGCCGACGAGGCCACCGACGACATCAAGGAGCGGTTCCTGGCGCCCGCCATTCGCGGCGAGCTGATCGGCGCCATCGGGGTGAGCGAGCCCGACGCCGGCTCCGACGTGGCCGCCATCACCACCCGGGCCCGACGCGACGGCGACCACTTCGTCATCTCCGGCCAGAAGACCTACATCACCAACGGGACCCGTGCCGACTTCATCACCCTGGCGGTGCGCACCGGTGGCGAGGGGAGCGCCGGCATCTCCCTGGTGGCCTTCCCCACCGACACCCCCGGGTTCTCGGTGGGCCGCAACCTCCCCAAGTTGGGATCCCGCGCCTCGGACACCGGCGAGCTCTTCTTCGACGAGTGCCGGGTGCCGGTCGCCAACCTGGTCGGGGAGGAGGGCCGCGGCATGCGCTACATCCTGTCCCACTTCGCCGGCGAGCGGCTGGTGATCGCCGCCTTCGCCGTGGGGATCATGGAGCGGCTCATCGAGCTCGGGGTGGAGTACTCCTCCCAGCGCCGGACCTTCGGCCGTCCCATCGCCTCCTATCAGACCTGGCGGCATCGCTTCGCCGAGATGGCCACCCGTCTGGAGACGACCCGCCTGCTCGCCTACCAGTCGGCCGACCTGCTCGACCGGGGAGAGCCGACCGGGGAGATGGCGGTGGCGATGGCCAAGGCCCACGCCGCATCCTCGGTTCAGTTCGTCGCCGCCGAGATCCTGCAGCTCCATGGCGGGTTCGGGCAGATGGAGGAGTCCCCGATCCCGCGCTACTACCGCGACGTGGCCGGTTTCTCCATCGGGGCCGGCACCACCGAGATCCAGCGGGAGATCATCTCCCGCCACCTGATGCGAGGAGAGGAGGCTCCATGAGCGAGCGAGTGGGTGCGATCGATGCCTGGATGTCCATCATGTCGCCGGAGACCGCCGAGCGCTGGCCCGACTCCTTCTGGCACATCTTCGGGAAGTACGGCGTCGAGGATCGCTTCCGGCAGGGGTTCACCCTCGATCAGGTGCTCGCCGAGATGGACCACGCCGGCGTGGACATAGGTGTGGCTTCGTCGTTCAAGTTCCTCGACACCTGGGTGGTCACCAACGACGAGACCGCCGCCTATGTGACCGAGGCGCCCGACCGCCTGGTGGGGTGCTTCACCGTCGACATCAGGGACCCGATGCCGGCGATGCGGGAGTTCCGCCGCTGCGTCGAGGAACTGGGGATGCGGATGTTCCGCCTGGAGCCGTACCAGTTCGGCGATGGCCGCACCTGGGCGTTCCCTCCTACCCATCGCATGTACTGGCCGTTCTACGTCGCCTGCGTGGAGTACGGGATCCCGATCGCGCTCCAGGTGGGGCACACCGGGCCCCTGCTCCCCTCCGAGTGCGGCCGTCCCATCCACCTGGACGAGGTGGCGCTCACCTTCCCCGAGCTGGTCATCCTGGGCACCCATGTGGGCAACCCGTGGGAGGAGGAGATGATGGTGCTCGCCTGGAAGCATCCCAACGTCTACGTGGAGACCTCGGCGCGACCCGCCCGCCACTGGCCGCAGCGGTTGAAGGAGTTCGCCGGGGGGTACGGTCAGGACAAGGTGATCTGGGCAACCGACTACCCGCTGCTCCCCTTCGACCGCACCGTGCAGGACGTTTACGACTGCGGGTTCTCGCCCGAGGCGACCACCAAGATCCTGCGGGGCAACACCGCCCGCATCCTCGGAATCGAGGCCTGATCGTGCGCGCCCTGGTGCTGCACGGCCCCGGCAACCTGGAGGTGACCAGGGTTCCCGAACCGGTGCCGGAACCGGGCGAGGTGCTCATCTCGGTGCGGGCGGCCGGGATCTGCGGCACCGATCGTCACATCGTCGCCGGCGACCTACCGGTGCCGCCCGGGACCATCCCCGGGCACGAGGTGGCCGGCGTCATCGTGAAAGGCGTGGGGGAGTGGGAGCCCGGCCGGCGGGTCCTCTCCTACGGCCAGGTGGTGTGCGGTGAGTGCCGATCGTGCCGGGATGGGGCCTCCCATCGCTGCCGCCGCCCCCAGGTGCTGGGGATGAGCCGCCCGGGCGGCTTCGCCGAGGCCATCGCCGTGCCGGCGTCGCTCCTGGTGGCGGTACCCGACAAGGTCCCCGACGAGATCGCCGCCGTCACCCCCGATGCCCTGGCGACCCCGTATCACGCCCTCGTGGCGGTGGGGAGGATCACCGCCGGCGAGGCGGTGGTGATCGTGGGCACCGGCGGGGTCGGCCTGCAGGCGGTGGCGTTGGCCAAACATCTGGGGGCGGGGACCATCGTGGCGGTGGACCCATCGGCCCCGGCGCGTCAGGCTGCCCTCGCCGCCGGCGCCGACCATGCCGTGGACCCGGCGGACGGTGATGCACCGAAGGCGATTCACGCCGCCACCGGCGGGGCCGATCTGGCGCTGGAGTGTGTCGGCCGGGCCGAGTCGGTGGAACTGGCCATGGGGACGTTGGCCCCCGGAGGCCGGCTGGTGGTGGTGGGCGTCGGCCACGACCGGCCGCGGCTCCCCCCGCTGCTCCGTTTCGTCGCCGGTGAGTACGCCGTGCTCGGCTCCTTCGGGTCCACCATCGCCGAGATCGAGCACCTGCTGGCGACGATGGCCTCTGGTGGCCTGGACGTGCCCCACGCCGTCTCGCGCACCGTCGATCTCGACGACGCCTCGGCAGTGTTCCGTGAGCCGCCGACACCCGGCCGCACAGTGATCCGAATCCCCGAGTGAGGTGATCCAGATGGAAGACGATGTCCTCTTCGACGAGACCGACGGGATCGCCACCGTCACCCTCAACCGGCCCGACCGGCTCAACACACTTGCCATCCCGACCGTCGACCTGCTGATGGAGGCGCTCGGCGAGGCCGCCGCCTCTCCTGCCCGGGTGGTGGTGCTCGCCGGGAACGGGAGGGTGTTCTGCGCCGGCGCCGACCAGGGCGAGATGGTGCCCCGGTCATCGGCGGAATGGGAGGCGATCGTGCGCCACTACCTGGACCCGATCCGGGCGCTGGTGGGCATGGACAAGCCGGTGATCGCATCGCTCCACGGCGACACCGTCGGTGGCGGCCTCGGCCTGGCCATGGCCTGCGACATCCGGATCGCCGCCACCGGGATCCGCCTCGGGGCCCCATTCACCAAGATCGGCCTCGCCGGATGCGACATGTCGGCCGGGTGGTTCCTGCCTCGCCTGATCGGGTTGGGTGCCGCCGCCGAGCTGATGTTCACCGGCCGCCTGGTGGATGCCGAGGAGGCGCTGGCGATCGGACTGGTCCATCGGGTGGTGGCCGCCGACGACCACGCCGCCGAGGTGCGGCGCTGGGCGGAGCGCATGGCGGCCGGGCCGCCGATCGCCCACGCCTGGACCAAGCGGGCCCTGCATCGCTCGCTGGGCACCGACATGGACGGCGAGTTCGAGTTCGAGATCTTCGCCCAGGTGCAGTGCCTGCAGACCGAGGATCACCGCGAGGGGGTGGCCGCCTTCCAGGAGCGGCGCCCGCCGGAGTTCCGCAATGCGTGACACGCCCGAGCGCTCCCGGTTCCGGGAGGAGGTGGCACGATTCGCCGCCGCCGAGGTGGCGCCGAACCTTCGGGAGTGGGATGAGTCCGACGCCTACCCGCAGCACCTGTTCCCGCGCCTCGGGGCCTTGGGCTGGCTGGGTGTCGGGATTCCCGAGGAGGTGGGCGGGTCCGGGGGAGGCCCGTTGGATCGCTGCGCCTTGTTCGAGGAGCTGGCGGCGGTGTCGCCCGGTGTCGCCCTGGGCATCTACGTGCACGCCGTCCTCGCCTCGGGCGCTCTGGCGACCGTCGCCTCACCCGACCTTCGGCAACGGTTCCTACCCGGTCTGCTCGCCGGCGAGGTGACCGGGGCCTGGGCGTACGCCGAGCCCGAGGCAGGCGCCGACGTGACCCGGGTCCGGCTGGCGGCCCGTCGCCACGGGTCCGGCTTCGTGCTCGAGGGGACCAAGCTCTACATCACCAACGGCACCTTCGCCGACCTGATCCTGGTCGTCGCCCGAACCTCGGGAGAGCCGGGGTCGCTGCGCGGGCTGACCGTGTTCGCCGTCGACGGGGAGTCGCCCGGCCTGTCCCGACGCCCGATGGCCAAGCTGGGCATGCACCCGTCTGAGCTGGCGGAGCTCCACTTCGACGGCGTGGAGGTCGCCGCCGACCGGGTGCTCGGTGACGACGAGGGAGGCTTCCGGGCCTGCCTGCCGGTGCTCTCCCAGGGTCGCATCTTCGGCGGGGTCATGGCGGTCGGCCTCGGCCGGGGCGCCCTCGGCGCCGCCGTGGCCCACGTCGCCGCCCGGGAGCAGTTCGGCGGACCGCTCCACAGGCAGCAGGTGGTGCGCTTCACGATCGCCGACATGGCGGCACGCCTCGCCGCCGCCCGTGCCCTGGTGTACGGCGCCGCCGCCGACCTCGAGGCGGGACGGCCGTACGACACGGCGGCGTCGGTGGCCAAGCTGGCCGCCTCCGAGACCGCCACCTGGATGGCGGAGCGGGCCATGCATCTTCACGGCGCCGCCGGCTACGTCGCCGGAAGTCCGGTGCAGCGGTTCTACCGCGACTGCAAGATCATCGAGTACGGCGAGGGTGCCAACGAGGTGCAGCGGGAGATGATCTTCGAGGCGGCTGCCAAGGGATGGCGGCCCTGACGGGGGTTCATACGACGCCGCGCCGGCGCAGGTCGGCCACCTCTGCACGCGAGTAGCCGACCTCGGTGAGCACCTCATCTGTGTGCTCGCCGATCGTCGGGGGTCGTCTCCTCGGACGGGGGATCGAACCGTCGAAGGAGAGGGGGAGTGCCGCCACCGGGACCTCGCCGGCTCCGGGGATGGTCATCTCCTCGAAGATGTCGAGGGCCGACACCTGGGGATGGGTGAGCGCCTGTCGCGGCGTCAGCACAGGGCCCGCCGGGATCCCGGCCTCGGCGAGGTCGTCGAGAGCTGCGGCGGTGCTGCGCTCCTGGCACCACTCGGCCATGCGGCCGCACAGCAGGTCGGCGTGATCGCCCCTTCCGGCGTCGTCGCCGAACCTGGGGTCCTCGGACCACGCCGTCTCTTCGACGAGCGCCGCCCAGCGGCGGAACTGGGCGTTCCCCACCACCTGGACGACGATCCAGCCGTCCCGAGTGGCGAAGACGTCGGCGGGGGCGGCCACCTGGGCGCGGTTCCCGGTGGGGACCCGATCGCATCCGAGCACGGCCTGTTCGGCGAGCACCGGGGCGGCGATGGCCAGGGCGGTACCCAGGAGGCTCCCCTCGACGGTGCCACCTCTCCCGGTCCGCTCTCGATCCCAGAGGGCGGCCACGGTGCCGAGTGCCGCCATCGTCGCCGAGGCGAAGTCGACCCACTGCACGTATGACTTGACCGGCGCGCCGGGTCCGCCCGACAGGTGCGCCGCTCCCGACATCACCTGGCCGACGGCGTCGAACCCGGGTCGTTCCGCCCAGGGGCCGGCATCGCCGAAGGCGCTGACTGTTGTGAGCACGATGCGGGGGTCGATCGCCTCGAGGGAGGCGGCATCGATCCCCATCCTCCGCAGTGCACCGTCCGGGAGGTTGGCCACCACGACGTCGACGGTGGCCAACAGCCGCCGCAGCACCGCGGCTCCCGCCTCGCCGGTGGGGTCCAGGGTGATCCCTCGCTTGTTGCGGTTCACTTCGAGGAACATCGCCCCGTTGCCTTCGCCCCCGAGGGGCATCAGGTGACGATCCTCGCTGCCGCCCACCCGGTCGACCCGGATCACGTCGGCGCCGAGGTCACCGAGCATGGCGGCGCACAGCGGGCCGGCCACGTAGCGACCGAAGTCGAGGACCCGGAACCCGTCGAGGGGCCGGGGAGCCGTCACGGGGCGAGCGCCCTGGTGAGCAGGGCCAGGGCGGACTCGAGGTCGTCGGCATCGGGATGCTGCGGCGCCCCCAGGTGGGCCCGCCCCTCGCGCAGCACCATCATCCCGAGGAACGCCGACCACAGGAGGTCGGCCGCCACCCTGGGCTCGGCCACACCCAGGGCCGCCATCAGATCGGAGAGGCGTCGGAAGTTCTCGCCGGTCCTTCGGATCAGGTCGGTGGCCACCTCGGGGGCCACCTGCTCCGGGCGGGGATGGGCCAGGTAGGTGGAGACGTGCACGTACTCGGGGTGTCGCTCCTGCACCTCACCGAAGAACCGCCACAGCCGGTCAAGCTTCTCGGCGGGATCGCCTCCGGCGTCGAGGATGGTGTCGAGGCCTTCGGCCCAGAACTGCGACGCCTCGCCCAGCAGCGAGATCATGATCTCGTCCTTGCTGGAGAAGTAGATGAACAGGGTCGCCTCCGAGAGCTCGCATCGCTCGGCGATCTGACGGGTGGTGGTCCCGGCGAACCCATGGCGGCGCACCAGGTGGCGGGTGGCGTCGAGGATCGCCCGCCTCCGCTCCTGGCGTTCCCGCTGCCGCCGTTCCTGGGTGCCCATCAGGCCCTTCTGCCCAAGGCGAGCATCTGGCGCGCCTCGGTGGGGGAGGCCGGCTCGACTCCCAGCTCACCCATGATGCGCACCGCCTTCTCCACTATCTGGCCGTTGGAGGAGGCGAGCTCGCCGGGGCCGATGTAGACGTTGTCCTCCATGCCCACCCGCACCTGGCCGCCCATGGCCAGCACGGCCCCGAGCATGCGGAAGTGGTTGCGGGCCCCTATCGCCGACACCTGCCACACCGCACCGTCGGGGAGTCCGTCGACCAGGAACACCAGGTTCTTCACCGTCGCCTCGGTGATCTCCCCCGGGATCCCCATGACGAAGTTGATCAGCATCGGATGCTCCAGCACCTCCCGGGCGATCAGGTCGCGCACGTTGTTGAGCATCCCGGCGTGATACACCTCCAGCTCGGGTCGCACCCCGTTGTCGCGAAACTCCCTGGCCACCCGCTCCAACTCGCCGTGTGATGAGAACAGGGGCACGAAGCGGTCGTTCACCCAGGCCCCGGCGGCAGGGTCGTACCGTCCCAACAACGCCCCGCCCCCGACGCTGAAGGAGGCGATCTCGGGTCTCAGCTCGGGGACGACCCGGATCCGCTCCTCCAGGGGGATCCCGGCGACGGCGCCCCCGGTGGTCAGGTTGAGCACGGCGTCGCAGCCCGCCGCTCGGATCCCGTCGACGATGGTTCGGAAGGTCTCGACGTCCGAGGTGGCCTTCCCGGCGGCATCGCGGGCGTGGATGTGGAGGATCGCCGCCCCGGCGTTCCATGCCTCCATCGCCTGGGCGACGATCTCCTCGGGCTGTTCCGGCAGGGCGGGATTGGCCTCCTTGCCCTGTTGGGCGCCGGTGAGGGCGCAGGTGACGATGGTCCGGTTCACTTCTCGCCTCCCTCGAACTCGGCGGGCCGCTTCTCCAGGAACGAGCCCATCCCCTCCTTCTGCTCCCTGGTGAGCCAGTTGAGCACCACGGTGTTGATCGAGAAGTCGATCGCCGCCTCCAGGTCGGTGGTCATCCACTTGTGGATGATCTCCTTCTGGGTGGCCAGGGCTGGTGCCGGTTTGGAGCCCAGCAGGTCCACCCATCGCTCCACCTCCGTGCCCAGATCTGCCTGCGGGACGGCGGCGTGGATCAGCCCCCGTGCCAGGGCCTTGGCGGCATCCCAGCGTGCTCCGGTGTACGCCAGCTCGCGTGCCCCCTGGATCCCGACCGCCAGGGGCAGGATCGCCGCCTCGACGATGGCGGGGATCCCTCGATCGATGTTGGGCAGCCCGAAGGTGGAGCGATCGGAGGCGATCATGAAGTCGCAGGAGAGTGCCAGTTCCAGCCCGGCGCCCAGGCACAGCCCGTCGATGGCCGCGACGATCGGCTTCTCGGTGGTGCGCAGCGCCAGGAAGGTACGGTGCAGCTCCCGGCCCACCTCGCGCACCTCGGGTCCCGACATGTCCCGCACCCAGGCGACGTCGATCCCGGCGCTGAACGCCCGGTCCGAAGCCGAGTCGATCAGGATCACGCCCACCTCGGGATCGGCGGCAGCCTCCTCCAGGGCGTGTCGGATCTCGGTGAGCATCGTCGCGTCGATGGCGTTGAGCACCTCCGGACGAGCGAGCGTCATGTGGTAGGTGCGTCGCTGGCGCCTGCAGGCGATGGTCGTGGTCATCTCATCTCCCCTCGAATCTGGGTGGTCGCTTCTCCTTGAAGGCGGCGAGGCCCTCCTGGACGTCTTCGGTCTGGCGCAGCGGCTCGGCGATCAGCTGCTCGAATCGGAGGCCGTCGGCCAGGGGGAGGTGGCGTCCACCGCGCACGGCGGTGAGGACCGCCTCGATGGAGAGCGGGGCGTTGGCGGCGATCCGTTCGGCCACACGAATGGCCTCCGGGAGCAGGTCCCCGGCGGCGACCACCCGGCTCACCAGCCCGCAACGCAGGGCGGTGGCGGCGTCGATGGGGTCGCCGGTGAGCAGCATCTCCATCGCCACCGCCGCCGGGATCGCCCTGGGGAGCCGCTGGGTGCCGCCCGCCCCCGGCATCAGGCCCCAGCGCACCTCGGGGAGCCCGAAGGTGGCGTTCTCCGCGGCGAGGCGCAGATCGCAGGCCAGCGCCATCTCCAGCCCTCCGGCGAGGCAGGCGCCGTTCACGGCGGCGATGATCGGCTTGGCCACCTCAAGGTTGCGGGTGATGCCGCCCAACCCCGGTTCGGTCTCGGCGTGGCGCCGCCGCTCCATCGGGGTCATCGAGCGGTACCAGTCGCCAACGTGCTTGAGGTCGGCTCCGGCGCAGAAGGCGCGGTCCCCGGCGCCGGTGAGGACTGCCACCCGCAGGGCGGGATCGGCGGCGAAGCGGCGCCACGCCTCGACGAGATGCCACCCGGTCTCCGGGTCGATGGCGTTGCGCGCCTCCGGCCGGTCGATGGTGATCACCAGCACGGCATCGTGCCGATCCTCCCTGATGCTCATGGTGTCGCCTCCGTTGGCTCGAATCCGTCGATGTCGGTGATGCTGCCGCGGCGTTCGGCGGCGAAGCGGGGGCGAAGGCGGGCGCTGTGACGCCACGACGAGGGTTCGCCGAGCAGGCGGTGAAGCATGTCGGTTCCGGCACCGTCGAGCCGGATCAGGCCGAAACCGCCGCGCACCGGATCGAAGGTGCGGGCGACGAGCACGCCTTCCGGCCCGACCGGAACCAGGTCGCCGGTGCGTTCGCCGCACCGCGGGCAGAAAGAACGAGCCGGTGTGACCACGAGGTCGCAGCCGGGGCACCGCGCACCCAGGATCTCGGCACGATCCTGCAGTGCGGCCAGGAACGCCGATGTCGCCGGGCCTGCGGCGTAGGTGAAGGTCAGGTGGATCGACCCTTCGTGGATCATCGGATCACCTCGAAGTGGAGTATGTCGTCCATCGCCCCTCGCCGCTCGGGCCGCCACACCGCCTGCACCCTGTCGCCGATCCGCGGCTCGACACCGTCCGGCAGCTGGAGGTAGTGGTTGAGGGTGGTGTCGGCGCCGTCGAGCCGGATCAGCCCCATGCCGTAGGGTGAGGGGCGCATCTCGCCGGATCGCCCGTCGCGGATGGGCAGGTGAACCAGGGTCCACGCCTCCAGGACGCCCCGGTCCGTCACCGGCACCCACTCCGTGATCGCCAGCCGGCATCGCCCGCAGAACGGGCGCGGCGGCAGGTAGCGCCTCCCACAGCCGGTGCAGCGCCCCGCCTCCAGGCGGCCCTCGGCCACACCTTCGAGGAACCGCCGCATGGGTGCGGAGGCGGCGTAGCGCCAGGTGAGGTCCATCTCGGCCGAGACCGACCCGGTCATGGCTCCTCCGATCTCATCACGATCACATCGCTCCAGGCGTACACCCCGTACCCGGTGGCGAGGGCGGTGGCCGCCCCGGGAACCTGATGCTCTCCGGCGCGGCCCATCAGCTGCGCCGCCGCCTCGGCGACCCGGATCACCCCGGAGGCGCCGACCGGATTGGTGGAGAGCACCCCGCCTGACGGGTTCACCGGAAGCGTGCCCTCCATCGAGGTGATGCCCTCGTCGATGAGCCTTCCCGCTTCGCCCTCCGGGCAGAAGCCGAGGGCCTCGTACCACGCCAGCTCGGCGTAGGTGACCGGCTCGTAGATCTCGGCCACATCGATGTCGGACAGGGGATCGCCGATGGCGGCCTTGGAGTACGCCTCGGCGGCGGCGGAGCGCAGCGCCTCCATGGTGGCCATGCGACGGTCCAGGTCGCCCAGGTAGGGCTGGTCGTGGCGGGTCGAGGCGGCGTGTACCCAGGCGGCAGGGGTGGCCATGTCGCGGGTGGCGCCGGCCGAGGCGACGACGATGGCGGCGGCGCCGTCCGACTGCGGGCACATGTCGAGCATCCGCAGCGGGTGGGCCAGCATGCGCGACTCGAGGACCTGCTCCACGGTGAGATCGGGCATCTGCAGGTGGGCGTGGGGGTTGCGGGCGGCGTTGTGGCGCGCCTTCACCGCCACCTGGGCCGCCTGGCGTTCGGTGACGCCCCGCGCCGCCATGTACTGCGATATGGAGAGGGCGAAGTTGCCCACGGCACCCGACGCCACGGCCCGGTCCCAGAACGGGTCGGTCAGAGCCATTCCGGTTTGGGTGTGACCTTCGGAGTGTTTCTCGAATCCGACCACCAGCACCAGGTCGAAGGCACCCGAGCCCGCCTGGTGGAACCCGGCGATGCAGGCGCTGGTGCCCGAGGTGCCGCCGGTGGCGACCTTGAGGCAGGGCCTGCCCGTGGCGTATGCCGCCTCGCCCACCCACAGCTCGGGATGGAGCCTTCCCTCGAACAGCTCCATGTTGGAGATGATCACGGCGTCGAGGTCGTCGGGTCGCAGCCCGGCATCGGTGAGGGCGGCGGAGGCGGCCTCTCGCACCAGGTCGGCCTGCGAGGCGTCGTCGCGGGCGCGGGTGTGCCGGGTCTGACCGGTGCCGATCACCGCCACCGGGTTCATCGTCCCTCCACCACTGCCACCGCCTGGCCCTGGCCCGCCGGCCCCCAGGTCCCGTGGGCCAGGGCCCGTGTATTGGCTCTTCCACCGACAGCTCGTGCCGCCGCCAGCAGCCGGGAGAGCCCGGCAACCAGAGGCATCGCCCCGGCGAAGAGCCCGCCGCCGGGCACGAGGGAAGTTCCGGGGCCGACTCCGGTGGCGGCGACGAAGAGGTCCTCCTCGTGCGGGAACCGGCATGAGGGGGCGACCAGGGCGATGGCGGTGGCGGGGTCGTCGACTCCGGCCTGGCGGTAGGCGCGTTCGCAGGCGCGGGCCAGTCCGTCCCAGCGCACCAACGACCTGTCGGGGTGGTGGGCGGCGAGGTCGTGCCCGACCCCGGTGATCACCGGAGTCGCGTCGTCGGCCGCCCCGTCGAGGATGACGGCGCACGCTCCGTCGGCGAGGGGTGCCCCGATGGCGGCGGTGATCGGTTCGGCCAGGGGCTCGGCCTCCAGGATCGCCGCCGGGGATCTGCGCACTCCTGCAGTGGCGAATCTGCGGGCGGCGACGCCGGCCCAGCGGCGCATGGCTGCCTCGGGGTCGTCGCCGGCCACGAGGTCGGCCTGGAGCCCGGAGACGATGGCGAAGTCGACACCGAGCGGCTGCAGCAGGATCGGGTCCATCGCCCACGGCGTGAGGTCGCGGTGCGGCGCCATCGACGGCTTGCAGTGGGCCACCACCAACACTCGCCGGTAGGCGCCGGAACGGATCTGGTGCACGGCGTGAATGGCCGCAGCCAGGCCGTCTGCGGCGATCCGGGTCTCCGGGGCCATGACCCCGCCCACAACTTCGGTGACGGCGATGTTCGATGCGGTGAGGCCGTCGTAGAGATCGGCGGAGGCGGTGACGGTGGCGTCGAGGTCGTCCCATCCGCAGCCGGCATCGTCGAGGGCGCCGAGCACCGCCTCGAGGACCATCTCCGGGATGGAGCGGGGGTCCTCGACGACCGGGCCCACCTCGTGACCGCCGAGGACGCCCACCGGTGCTGCCTGGGGCATGGGGGAAGGATAGCGTTTGGTGATGAACGGCGCTCAGTAGATGAGTGACGTTCAGTATGTGAGAGACGGGGAATGGAGGGTGTGGCGCGTCTCCTCCCCCGCAGGGGGAGGAGACGCGCCACGTGACAGAGGTTTCGTAGGGTCTGCCCCCTCCCGGCTTCGCCGTGCTTTCCCTGCGGGGGGGAGGAAAGCCCGACTCGAACGCACAGGGTGCGACAAGGTGTGTGACGCGTCCCCGCCCCCGACCCGGAGGAGATGGTCGCTGCTCGCTACCCTCGGACCATGACCACCGCACCAGGCGTCATCGCCGTCCGCATCATTCCCAGGACCCAGATCGCCACCGCCGTCGTCGGGTTCGCTCTGCTCACCGCGGCCGCAGCCCAGGTGACCTTCCCCCTGTGGTTCACGCCGGTCCCGATCACGGGGCAGACCTTCGTGGTCCTGCTCGCCGGGGCCACCCTCGGGGTGCGCGCCGGCGCCGCCTCCCAGGGGCTGTATGTGATGCTGGGCGCAATCGGACTTCCGTTCTACGCCGGCGGAGAGGGTGGTTGGTCGGCGGCGACCGGTGCCACCGGCGGGTATCTGGTCGGTTTCGTCATGGCGGCGGCGCTCGTCGGGGCGCTCGCCGAGAGGGGCCACGACCGCAACCCGCTGACCGCCATTCCCGCCTTCCTCGCCGGGACGGCCGTGATCTACCTGGTCGGTGTCGCCTGGCTGGCCCGCGTTCTCCAGGTCGGCGCCACCGAGGCCATGGAGCTGGGCATGGTGCCGTTCGTCCTGGGCGATCTGGTCAAGGTGGCGCTGGCCGGGCTGGCCCTTCCGGCGGTGTGGCGGATGGTGGGGGAGATCCCGAAGGGTTGACGGGCCGGGTGCCGCCTACTTGGCGGTGAACGCCCGTGCCATCGCCCCCGCGCCGAAGCCCGTCGGATCCTGCCCGACGGCGTAGCGGTACAGGGCGGTCTGGAAGATCCCGTTGAGGGTGGCCATCACCAGGCTCACCAGCAGGATCCAACCGATCCCGACGAGCATCAGGATCACCAGGATCGCCCCGCCGGCGGCGACCCCGATGGCGATGGCTGCGGCTGCGGGCAGGGCGGCGAGGAACCCGAGAAGTCCGAACCCCACCTGGGCGGCCACGTTCTCGCCCCAGGTGCGCTTGAACATCGCCCCGGAGCGGCGGACAGCCTCGCCGACACCGACGTCCTCGACGACCAGGACCGGGATCACCAGGAAGGTGACCAGCGCCCAGGCGACTCCGGCGATGGCCGACACCACCTTGCCGAGCATCCCGGCTCTCTCCTCGATGGCACGCAGGATCAGCGACACCGTGGCGGAGACGATCGCCCAGGGAAGGATGCGGTGCACACGCCCGACCGCCCCCCGTAACGCCGAACCGAGGGTCGGGTCGCCTCCGGACATCCGTTCGTGGGCCGCATGGACCAGGGCTGCGTTGAAGAAGATGGTGATGAAGGCCAGTGCCAGGTACATGACGCCGAGCAGCACGTAGTCGGGTGTGCCCAGGGTGCACTCGGCTTCCAG
The DNA here is from genome assembly GCA_030584185.1 of Acidimicrobiia bacterium. Taxonomy (NCBI): domain Bacteria; kingdom Bacillati; phylum Actinomycetota; class Acidimicrobiia; species Acidimicrobiia bacterium. Next base: position 1,804,715 of record CP129495.1, read on the forward strand.
GTCGCAGCCCGACAGCACGGGGACCAGGAAGGTTGCCGCCACCGCCAGCGTCGCCAGTAGCGACATCGCCGGCAGCAGGAGCAGCTCCTTGTCCGACTTGAGCACCCGCCAGGATGCGCCCGCCAGTTCGATCGTGTTGGAGATGCGGCTCATGATGACGACTGTACCCGGGACCTCGTTACGATCCCTGGAGCCTTGATCGATCCCGTGGAACCCGTCGAACCGGTGGAAGTCGCCACCCGCCGCCTCCCCCGGTGGCCCTGGGTGATGCTTGCCTCTTTCCTGCTCACCGGGCTCGCCGTGTTCCTTCTCTGGCCGGTGAAACTGCCCTATTACGCCATGTCCCCTGGGCCGGTGGAGGACGTGGCCGATCTGATCACCGTGACCGACGCCGCGGTGTACGAATCGGAGGGCACCATCTACCTGCTCACCGTCGGCCTGCGCGAGGTGAACGCCTTCGAGTGGTTCGAGGCAAAATTCATCGACGACCGGGTCGACCTCCTGGATCGCGACGTGGTCCGGCCGCCCGGCGTGTCGCAGGAGCAGGTGACCCGCACCAACCTGGAGGCGATGAACGAGTCGATCGACACCGCCGTGTACGTGGCTTTGAGCCGGCTCGGGTACGAGGTGGGCTTCTCCGGTGACGGCGTGGAGGTGCTCCAGGTCGTGGAGGGGGCGCCTGCCGACGGCGTGATCGAGGTCGGGGACCGCTTCCAGGTGGTCGCCGGCCAGAACGTCTCCACGGCGGAGGAGGCCGCGGCGCTGATCCGCACCTATGCGATCGGCGACACCATCTCCCTCACCGGCACCCGGGGCGACCAGCCTCTCACCGTGTCGGTGACGCTCGGCGCTCATCCCGACATCGAGGGGGCTCCCCTGGTGGGGGTGGTGTTCGACACCGTCGGCCTCGAACTCGTGCTGCCGGTGGACGTCGAGGTCGACTCTCGCAACATCGGCGGTCCCTCGGCCGGCATGACCTACGCCTTGACGATCATCGACCTGCTCACCCCGGGAGACCTCACCGGTGGCCACGTCATCGCCGGCACCGGCACGATTCGTTTCGACGAGACCGTGGGTGCGATCGGCGGGGTGCGCCAGAAGGTGTTCGCCGCCCGGGCCGTCGGCGCCGAGGTGGTGTTCGTCCCCACCGCCAACTACGAGGATGCTCTCACCGCAGAGGGTGACGGCATCGAAATCGTCCCCGTGGAGACCCTTCAGGACGCCCTCGACTACCTGGCGCTGTTGGAACCGGCCACGGTCGAGGCCGCATCGGGCTGAGATCCCCGACTTCCCCGGGTATCGTGCCGGGGATGGGCGACGACGACCTCGGACCCGAGGGTTTCGGGACACGCGGCATTCCCTCCGCCAGGCGTGGATACGACAAGCGCGTCGTCGACACCCTGGTGTCGGAAGCGGTGGAACGCTGGGGTGAGTTGAAGCGCCTCTACGACGAGCTGCGTCAGGCGGTGGATGCGTCCGGCGGGCTGGAGAACCTGCAGCGGGACGTCTCGGCGGTCGGCGAGGAGGTGAACCGCATCCTCGAGGCTGCCCGCGATGCCGGCGAGGGGATGCGGCTCCGGGCTCTCGCCGACTCGGAACAGCTCGGTCACGAGGCGACCGCCGCCGCCGCCGAGATGATCGCCGAGGCCGAGGCACAGGCCTTCGAACTGCGCCGCGAAGCCTGGGAGACCGGCACGGAGCTGCTCGACCTGGTGAGGCAGCTGGCCGGTGAGATCCTTGCGGAGGCCGCCGACGAGGCCGCATTGATACGCGCCGAGGCCGAGAAGGAGGCGCACCGTCGCCTCGCCCTGGCCCGCAAGGAGCAGGACGAGATGATTCGCTCGACGCGTTTCGAGATCGATCGTCATGTGGCGCAGGCCCGCGACCTCGCCGCCGAGATGCTCTCTGGCGAGTCGACCGAGGAGACCATGCTGTCGGCGGAGACGTCGTCGGAGGAGCGTCGGCGCCGGCTCATGTCCGAGATCGATCGGCTGCGGGCGGCGAAGGGGATCGAGGGCGTGAAGGTGCTCTCGGCCACACCGCCGCCCGAAGACGACGAGATCCTGTTTGGGGAGCTCGACCCGCAGGCTCCGGGCCTGAGCGAGGCGCTCGCCGCCGAGGTGGAGCGCCTCTCGGGAGAGCGGCCCGACACACGCCCCGTGTCGCCCCCATCGCCCTCCGGGCCGGCGGCGAGACCGGCTCCAGCCACTGGCGACGACCTGGGGACGCTCTTCGAGGCGTTGCGAACCCCGGTTCAGGGGTCGCTGCAGATGGACGAGCCCAGCGACGCCGTGAGCCTGCGGGAGCGCGTGCTGTTGCCGCTGCACAACGTGGGGGTGAGGGAGATCAAGCGGCGCGTGGTCGACCTGCAGAACGCCGCCCTGGCCGGACTGCGCCAGGGATCCTGGGTTCCGGACCCCGCCGAGTTCGCCGACGACCTGCACCCCGCCCTGGAGCCGGCGATCACCAAGGCTGCTGCCGCCGGGCTCGACGCCGCCCGGGTCCTGGCCGGTGTCGAGGGCGCCCGGCCCGGTAGGCCTCGTCGGGCGCACGACCTGGTGGTGGCGATGACCCAGGAGCTGGCCTCGCAGCTGCGGGCCGGAATCGCCGGAAACGGCGGCGACCCGTCGTCGCAGGTGAGCCGTGTCTTCCGGGCCTGGCGGACCGACGAGGCCGAGCGATGGGTGCGCGCCGTCGTCGATGCCGCCTATCACGATCAGCTGCTCGAGGCCCTCGCCGGTGCCGGATTCACCTCGGTTCGGGCGGTGGCGCCCGGCGCCACCTGCACCGAGTGCCCGGCGGCGGGGGAGATCACCTGGGACCCTGCGGGTGCACCGCCGGACGGTTACCGTCTCCCCCCGGCACACCCCGGATGCACCTGCACGATCACACCCGCCTGACCCACCCCGCATCCGCTCTCGCCCACCCCCTTATGATGGGGCGCCAATGATCTCTCGCGACCCCTCACCCGTCCCGTTCCGTCGTCGCTCTGTCTCGCGCGGGAGGCGGATGCTCATCGTGATCGGTGTGCTCGCCCTGATCCTGCTTCTCTCCCTGCGCGGGCTGGCCACCTTCTGGACCGACTACCTCTGGTTCGACTCGGTGGGACTGGGTTCGGTGTGGACAACGCTGATCTTGAGCCGGGTGATGCTGGTCCTGGTGGGCACCGCCGCTGCCTTCGGGCTCATGTTCCTCAACCTGGTGCTCGCCGACCGGCTGGCGCCGCGCACCCCTCTGCTGGCCGGCAGCCCCGACGAGGAGCTGGTCGAGCGGTACCAGGAGTGGGTCACCCCGAGGGTTCTCAAGTTCCGGCTGGCCGTGTCGGGCGTCTTTGGACTCCTCATCGGACTCGGCGCCGGGGGCTGGTGGGAGAACTGGCTGCTCTACTCGAACCGGCAGGCGTTCGGCATCACCGATCCGGTTTTCGGCAACGACGTCGGCTTCTACGTCTTCCAGGTGCCGCTGTATCGAGACGTATTCGGGTGGGCGTTCCAGTTCTTCCTGATCGCCACGATCGTCGTCGCCGCCCTCCACTACCTGAACGGCGGGATCCAGTTCACGCCGAGGCGGCCGCTGGTGGCTGCCGGGGTAAAGGTCCACCTCTCGGTGCTGCTGGCGATCATGGCGATCCTCAAGGCCGGTGGCTACTGGCTGGACCGCTTCGACCTGCTCCACAGCTCGCGTGGCGCCGCCTACGGGGCCACCTACACCGACGTCAACGCCCAGCTTCCGGCGCTCAACCTGCTGATCGGGATCTCCCTGGTGGCGGCGGTCCTGTTGCTGGTCAACATCCGGTTCCGGGGCTGGACCCTGCCCGCCGTCGCCTTCGGGCTGTGGTTGGTGACCTCGGTCGCCCTGGGCGGGATCTGGCCGGCGATGGTGCAGCGCTTCTCGGTCCAGCCCGACGAGATCAACAAGGAGCTGCCGTTCGTGGAGCGCAACATCGCCTTCACCCGCGAGGCCTACGGGCTGGACGCAGTGGAGGTGCGCGACTTCGCCGCCGACGCTTCCCTGGGCGGTGAGGACCTGGCCGCCAACGGTGACACCATCGACAACATCCGGCTGTGGGATCCGACCGTTCTGCTCACCACCTATCGCCAGCTCCAGGAGCTGCGGCCCTTCTATCAGATCAAGGACATCGACGTCGACCGCTACGACATCGACGGACTGTTGACCCAGGTGATGCTGGCTTCGCGTGAGCTCGACGACTCCGGGCTCCCCGACAGCGGGTGGGTCAACAAGCACCTGGTGTTCACCCACGGATACGGGGCGGTGGTCAGCCCGGCCAACACCGTCACTTCGGAGGGCCAGCCCGCCTTCCTGGTCAAGGACATCGGCGTCGGCAGCTCGGCGTCGGCTTCGCTCGCCATCGACCAGCCGCGCATCTACTTCGGGGAAGGCGTCGAGCCGGGCTCCTATGTGATCGTGGGCACCAAGGAGCAGGAAGTGGACTTCCCGCTCGAGTCGGGCGAGGACACGGTCGCCTTCAACTCATACGACGGCGCCGGGGGGATCGAGGTGGGCTCGATATTCCGTCGCGCCGCCTTCGCCCTCCGCTTCGCCGACGTCAACACGCTGATCTCGGGTCAGATCACCTCGGACAGCCGCGTCCTCATGGTGCGCAACATCCGGGAGATCGTGACCAAGGCGGCGCCGTTCCTCTACCCGGATTCCGATCCCTACCTGGTGGTGGCCGACGAGCGCCTGGTCTGGATCCAGGACCTGTACACGGTCACCGACCGCTACCCGTACTCGACTCCGGCGGGCGACGACACATCCACCGCCCAGGAGCGCCCCGCCACCGGCCGACTGAGCGCAGCCAACGCCGCTCTCCCATCCGACTTCAACTACATCCGCAACTCGGTGAAGGCGACCATCGACGCCTTCGACGGGACCCTGCGGTTCTACGTCGTTGACGAGACCGACCCGATGGTTCGCACCTACCGGTCGATCTTCCCCGACCTGTTCTCTGCGTTCGCCGAGATGCCGGCCAGCCTGCAGGAGCACCTGCGCTACCCGGAGGACCTGTTCCGCGTGCAGAGCGACGTCTACACCCGGTATCACGTCACCGACTCCCGGGTGTTCTTCAACAACAGCGATCCGTGGCAGATCGCACGCGATCCGTCCACGACGCCCCGTGAGGACCTGCGCGTCGCCTTCACCGCCGACAACAGGCCGATGGTCCCCTACTACCTCCTGATGCGGCTCCCCGGCGAGGAGGACCAGTCCTACCTGGCCCTGCAGGCGTTCACCGCCGCCACCAGGCCGAACATGGTCTCCTTCCTCGTGGCCAAGTCGGACGTGGCCGAGTACGGCGATCTCATCGACTTCGAGCTGCCCCGCGACTCGTTCGTGGATGGGCCCGGCCAGATCGGTGCCCGCATCAACCAGGACCCGGACATCTCGCGCGAGTTCACCCTGCTCGGGCAGGAGGGCTCGGAGGTGATCCAGGGCAACATGCTGGTGGTGCCCATCGAGCAGTCGATCCTCTATGTGCAGCCGATCTACCTGAGTGCCCGAACCAACGGCGGTTCCGAGCTCGTCGCCCTTCCCGAGTTCAAGCGGGCCATCGTCGTGTTCGGCGACAGCATCGAGATGCGCGACACCCTCGCCGAGGCACTGGCCGCGGTGTTCGGGGACACCCCGGGGGTCGAACCCGATCCCGACGATCCCAGCCTTCCCGACGAGGTGACCGAGGCGGTCGCCGAGCTCCTCGCCCGGGCCGACGAGGCTTTCGCCCGGGCCGACGTGGCTCTGCGCGGCGCTGATCTGGCCACATTCCAGTCGGAGGTGGCCGAGGCGCAGCGGCTGATCGCCCAGGCTCAGGTGCTCCTCGAAGAGGCCCTGGCCGAGGGCTGAGTCCCTCGATCCGCCTGTCCTAGGCCTGCCCTTCCGAGCCGCGGGTCAACCGTGTCGCCAGCACGATGGGGATGAAGGTGATCGCCACCACCGCCAGGGCCACCACGTTGGTGATCGGGCGCTGCCGCGGCCGCACCAGCGAGGAGAACATCCAGATCGGCAGGGTCTGCTGGTTCCCGGCGGTGAAGGTGGTGACGATGATCTCGTCGAAGGAGAGGGCGAAGGCCAGCATCCCCCCGGCGATCAGGGCGGGGCGGATCTGGGGGAGCAGCACGTGGCGGAAGGTCTGCCAGCCGTTGGCCCCCAGGTCGGCCGATGCCTCCAGCAGCGAGGTGGAGGTGCGCCGCATCCGGGCCACCACGTTGTTGTAGGCGATGGCCACGGCGAAGGTGGCGTGCCCGATGACGATCGTCCAGAACGAGAAGGGGATCCCCCCGATGGAGATCGCCGAACGCAGGGCGATCCCGGTGACGATGCCGGGGAGGGCGATGGGGAGCACGATGAACAGCGAAACCGCCTCCCGGCCGAAGAACCTGCGTCGCCACACCGCCGCCGCCGCCATCGAGCCCATCACCAGGGCGATGGCGGTGGCGGTGGCCGCCACCCGCATCGACAGCCACATGGCGTCGCGGACGTCGCCGTTGTTCCATGCCACTCCGAACCAGTCCAGGGTGAATCCGGGGGGCGGGAAGGTGAACGCCGACGACTCGGTGGTGAAGGCGTAGAGGAAGACGATCAGGATCGGGATGTGCAGGAAACCGATCACCGCCCAGGTGGAGACCTGCAACCCGAGGTGGCGACGCTCCGACATCACAGTGCCTCGAAGGCGCCGGCGCGCCTGGCGATGTAGAGGTAGATGCCCATGATCACGATCGGGAAGAAGGTGAACGCCGCCGCCAGCGGCAGGTTCCCGGCGACGCCCTGGTAGGAGTAGATGGCGAGCCCGACGAACGGCGACGAGTCGCCGATGATGGTCGGGATGATGTAGTCCCCCAGGGTGAGCGAGAAGGTGAAGATCGACCCGGCGGCGATCCCGGGGATCGCCAGCGGCCAGGTGACGGTGCGGAAGGTCTGGATGGGCCGGGCTCCGAGATCGGCAGAAGCCTCCAGGTAGGAGCGGGGCACGCGGTCCAGGGCGGCGTGGATCGGCAGGATCATGTAGGGCAGCCAGATGTAGACGAAGACGATGAACTGGCCGAGCGCCGATGCGGAGAGCGACGGGCCTCCGATGACCGGTGTCGCCAGGGCGGCGTCGAGCAGGACGTTGAGGTGCAGCTTGTCGATGAACCAGAAGAGGATCCCCTCCCGGGCCAGGATCAGCTTCCAGGAGTACACGCGCACCAGGTACGAAGACCACAGGGGGATGAGGATCAGCACGAAGAACAGCGCCCGCAGCCGCTTCCCGGCGTAGCGCACCGCGTAGTAGGCGATGGGGAAGGCGATGATCGCCGACCCGATGGTGACCGCCGTGGCCATCAGCGTGGTGCGGATGGCGATGGAGATGTTGGAGTCGGTGAACAGGTCGCCCCAGGTGTCCAGGGTGAGGGTGTGGTCGACGGTCCCGGAGAAGTCGTCGAGGCTGAAGAACGACTGGGAGAGCAGGGCGATCAGCGACCCGCCGTACACGCCCACCACCCACAGCATCGGCAGGCCGAGCAGCAGGGCGAGCCGCAGCCGGGGCCGCCGGTGGAGGGCCACCGAGATGCGCGTGGTGAGTCGGGTGGCCCGGGCGTCGGTGGTCATGGGAGGAGGGTGCCGGGGGCCCGAAGGCCCCCGGCACGATCCGCATGCGTCATCTGCCGCCGATCACGGCGACCGATGCGGTCACCCACTCGTGATAGGGGACGCACTCCCCTCCGAGGCCGAAGCAGTCCGCCTGAGGCGTCTTCCAGAAGTGGATCTGGTCGAAGTTCCCCAGGCCGTTGGTCTCGCAACCCCCTTCGCCGAGGAGCTCGTTGCCGGTGCATGCCTCGAGGTTCGAGGGCACCGAGCCGAACCACGCCGCCAGGTCACCCTGGAGGTTCGGGTTCAGCGACCATTCCAGCCACATGTAGGCGCAGTTCGGGTGCTGGGCGTTGGCGTGCATCATCGTGGTGTCGGCCCAGCCGGTCGCCCCCTCCTCGGGGAGGACGCTGGCGACCGGGACCCCGGTGAACTGCCCGTAGTTGACCTGGAACGGCCACGAAGTGGCTGCGGCCACGCCCTCGTTGGCGAAGTCGTCCAGCTGCACGAATGCGTCGTGCCAGTACCGGAACACCAGCTCGCGTTGCTGGCGCATCAGATCGAGGGCGGCGTTGAACTGGTCACGGTTCAGGGCGTAGGGGTCGGTGATCCCCAGCTCCGGCTGGTGATGCATCAGGTAGAGGGCGGCGTCGGCGATGTAGATCGGGCCGTCATAGGCCTCGATCCGGCCCTTGTTGCTCTCACCGTCGGGCAGCGTCTGCTCCTCCCAGACCACGTTCCACGAGGTCGGCGGGGTGTCGCCGAAGACGTCGGTGCGGTACATCAGCACGTTGGAGCCCCACTGGTAGGGGACGCCGTAGTGCTTGTCGTCGACGAAGTGCCACGGCGCCTCCTTGAGGCGGTCGTCCACCTTGCTCCACGACTCGATGAGGTCGGTGTTGATCTCCTGCACCGTGCCGCCGGCGATGAGCCGGAGGCTGGCGTCTCCCGAGGCGGTCACCAGGTCGTACTCGTTGGAGCCCTGCATCAGGGCCACCATCTCGTCCGAGGTGGCGGCCACCTTGACCTCGACGGCGCATCCGGTCTCCTCCTCGAATCCGGTCACCCAGTCGAATGCGGGGTCGGTCTCGCCCCGCTCGATGTAGCCGGCCCAGGCGACGATCACGACCTTGCCCTCGCCGTCGCCGATCTCGGTCATCGGGCCGCCAGGGTCACCGGCGTCGTCGTCCCCACACGCCGCTGCCACCAGGGCCAGCAGCGTCACGAGCGCCCACCATCGGCGCTTGGTCATGGCATACCTCCTTGTTGTCCCTCCGTGTCCGCACCGAGGCGCCGGCACGAGCTCGAAGCCCATTGCAGGTGGACCGGGGCTCCGAGGAGCCCCCGTTCCCTATGGGGGGCGTCGAGGTTCTGCCGCACCACCTCGAGCGTGGTGTCGTGTCCCACCTCGACGGCATATCTGGTGAACATGCCGAGGTAGACCACGTCGACCACCGTTCCGCCGACGTCACAGGTGGAAGCGTCCGCAGGCGGCGCCTCTCCGGTGTGCAGCGAGATCTTCTCCGGGCGAACCGTGAACGCCGCGGCGGTCCCGGTGAGCGCCTCGGCCAGGGGTGCCGGCACGATGTTGGAGATCCCGACGAACCCGGCGACGAACTCGCTTCGGGGCGCCTCGTACACCTCCTGGGGTGGTCCCACCTGCTCCACCCGGCCCTGGTTGAACACGGCGAGGCGGTCGCTCATGTTGAGCGCCTCCTCCTGGTCGTGGGTGACGTAGATGAATGTGATCCCCACGTCGCGCTGGATCGACTTCAGCTCCACCTGCATGGCGTGGCGCAGCTTGAGGTCGAGGGCGCCCAGGGGCTCGTCGAGGAGAACCACCCGGGGGCGGTTGATGAGTGCCCGGGCCAGGGCCACCCGCTGCCGCTGGCCGCCGGAGAGCTGACCCGGCTTGCGATCCCCGAACCCGGCGAGGTGGACCAGGTCCAGGGCCTCGTCGACCCGCCGTTCCAGTTCGGGTCGAGGGGTGCCCTTCACCATCAGCCCGTAGCCGACGTTGTGGCGCACCGTCAGGTGGGGGAAGAGGGCGTAGTCCTGGAACACGGTGTTGACGTCGCGCTGGTAGGGGGCGAGGCCGGTGACGTCCTCGCCGTGGAGGAGCACTCGGCCTGCGGTCGGTGTCTCGAACCCGGCGATCATCCGCAGGCAGGTGGTCTTGCCCGAGCCGGAAGGGCCGAGGAGGGAGAAGAACTCGCCGTCGGCGATCTCCAGATCGATGTGGTCGACGGCGACCACCCGGTCGAAATGCTTGGAGATCCCGGAGAGGGTCACGGCGGCCGTGGTCAAGCCGGCCCTCCGAGGCGGACATCATCGAGGCGACCGGAGTCGCAAGTCTTCCTGTGGTGCCAGCCGAACACGGTCATGGCCAACCCTGCCAGAGAGCCCCCTCCCCGAGACCGGCAACGCTAGCGGGGCGCCCCCGGGCCGCGCCTTCCAAACCGAGCGGGGATTTCGCCGGGTTCCGGCATCCAGCCGCAGGTGGGAAGATGGGTGTGACCGCGATACGGGAGGTCCCCTTGGACATCGTCGATCCGTCCGCCATCGACTCGCTGGTCACCGCCACCGAGTCGCCCGCCGTCTCCATATACATGCCCGCCCATCGTGCCGGGCCCGGGATCCAGCAGGATCCGATCCGCCTGAAGAATCTGACCGCCGAGGCCGAGGCGGCGCTGGTGGAGCGGGGGATGAGAGCGCCAGACGTCGCTGACCTCTTGGCACCGGTGAGGGAACTGGTGGACGACGCCGGGTTCTGGCAGCACCAGGAGGATGGGCTGGCCGTGTTCCGCTCCCCGGAGCGGTTCGCCCACTATCGGGTGCCGCTCTCGTTCCAGCCGCTGGCGGTGGTGGAGGATGCGTTCTTCGTGTCGCCGCTGCTGCCGGTGATGAGCCGGGGGGAGCGCTTCCATGTGCTCGCCCTCAGCGAGAACCAGGTGCGGCTGCTGTGGGGGAGCAGGTTCCGGGTGGGGGAGGTGGATCTCGGCGACGACGTCCCGGCAAGCCTGGCCGAGGCGCTGTGGTTCGAGGACCCGGAGCGGCAGTTGCAGTTCTTCCAGGCGGGCCGGGTGGGGGCGGGACGGATGACCGCCACCTTCTTCGGTCACGGCGGGGGGAAGGAGGACACCCAGGACCGGCTGGAGAGGTTCTACCGGGCGGTGGACAAGGGACTGCAGAGCCTGATCCCCAACGGCTCGCCGGTGGTGCTCGCCGGGGTGGAGCGGATGATCGCCGGCTACCGGGCGATCACCCGGTTGGAGGGGGTGCTGCCGGTGGGGGTGGAGGGGAACCCGGAGCACGCCACCGCCGAGTGGCTGCACCAGCAGGCTTGGCCCCTGGTGGAGCCCGTGTTCGCCGCCGACAGGGGAGCAGCCGCCGAGGACTTCCTGGCGGCACGCCACCCGGTGACCGCCGACGTGGACGAGACGGTGCGGATGGCCGAGGAGGGTCGGGTGGCGGCGGCGTTCATCCCCAGGGGATTGCCCGCCGCCGATCACCGGCTGGACCGGGCGGCCGCCGCCATCTGGCGCACCAAGGGGGATGTCTGGATCGTGTCCCCCGAGGAGGTCCCGGGTGGCGGTCCGGTGGCGGCGGTGCTGCGCTACTGAGGAACCGCAGGTTCGCCCAATCCGTCGAAGGGGTATGAGGTCGCGTCTGCTCCCGGTGTTGCTGGTGGTCGCCGCCTGTGGCGGGACGGCCACGGCCACCACCACGGTGCCTGGCGGCCTCTCCGGTTCGATCCGGGTGAGCGGCGGGATCGCCGGGATCGACGAGACCTGGGGTTTGGCATCCGACGGGATGGTGAACGGGCCGCTCGGGAGGTCGGGGAGCCTCACCCCCGACCAGGTCGAGGAGTTGGCCGATGCCGTGGTCGACGCCGGGTTCTTCGACCTCGATCCCGAGTACCTGCCCGAGGATCGGTGCTGTGACAGGTTCACCTACGAGTTGACCATCACCCAGGGCGGGCGCACCCACACCGTGACCACCATCGACGCCGCCGACGCCCCCGATGGGCTGTTCGCCCTGATCGGGTCATGGCTGGACGCAATGCGGGGGTCGGTGGGCTGACCCCGGCATTGCGCAGCCGCCGGGCCTCCCGTACACTCGGGGTCCAACGACGCGGGGTGGAGCAGTCTGGTAGCTCGTCGGGCTCATAACCCGAAGGTCGCGGGTTCAAATCCCGCCCCCGCTACCACCGAAAAACCCTTGCACCGCAAGGGTTTTTCGCTTGTCAGGCCCCTGTCTCAACCTGGCTCTTGAGGGCTCCATCGCACATCCATCGCACACGCCGATCACAACGAGACGTGCCAAGGCGCAGCGGGTGGGCTCCTTAGAGAGGTCTGTAACTCGGAGGTTGTGAGGGCTCCCAAGGTCCTCAGTGGGGAGGGTGGCTACCCTTGGCACGTGACTGGATCACTTCTTCGGACTCTTGCCACGCAGCGTGAGCCGTCCGAACCGATCAGCGTTCGGTACGACGAGGCGATGAAGATCAGCCTCGTCTACGAGGACGACCGGTGGGTACCGAGCTGGGAGTCACGGAAGGTCCAGAACACCAAGAAGTGCGACCACGAGACGGGTGAGGACCAGAAGGGCGCTTGAGGACATCCACGGCTGCCATCCTCACGAACGAACGGGACTTCGCTGCCGATGTCGTTGTCCATCGGCTCCACGAGCTCGGAGTTGAGGTTCACCGAATCAATTACGAGGCTGCACGCACAAGCGAAGTCCCACCCTGGAGCCCATCGACGTCGGATCGCGACGGCGAGCCCATGCCGAGCGTCGTGTGGTGGCGGCAGTTCGAGACCGATGAGAGCCCAGAAACCTTGCAGGACGTGGACGATCTCTTGGTCGAGCGGACTCAGTGGCGGGCATGGGTTGCCACGCTTGCATCACCGAACAGCACCTGGATGAACGACCTCTGGGCTGCCCGGCGTGCCGAGAACAAGGTCGAACAGCTCCGCGTGGCGAAGTCGGTGGGGTTCAATGTCCCGCCGACTCTCATCACGAACGATCGGTTCAGGGCGATTGAATTCGAACAAGCCGTCGGCCCAGCGGTGGTCAAGACACTCTCCGCCGCCTATTTCTCGTTCTCTGACAAGTCGTTCGTATTCACCGAGCGCCTCGATCAAGCCACCGCCCTGCCAGCCGAAGCCTGGCATGCCGCGCCGGTCGTCATCCAACAGCTCATCGAAGGCGGACTCGACGCAAGGGTCGTGTCTCTCGCTGGCCGCTGCTTCGCAGGCCGGTGCCGGAGCCGCGGACTTGACTGGCGGAAGACACCCTTCGATCCGGAGCTCTGGGAGCCATGGAATGCGCCTGAGCAGATTGTGCATGCGTGCGAGTCCTATCGCGCAAGGCTTGGCCTGGAGTTCGCCGCCTTCGATTTCATGATCACCTCGGAGTCCATCTTCTTCTTGGAGGCCAATCAAGCTGGAGAGTGGCTGTTCCTCGACAGGGCACTCGACCTCGGCGTCGGCCTCGCGATCGCAGACCGGCTCGTCTCGCTGGGCAGTACTCGTGACTGACGAAGTCGCTCCGGACGAGGGCAACGCCGCAAGATCTTCGAGCGAATCGAAAACCGCCTACAGCCCTTCGGTGGTGATGCGGTTGAATCGCTCTCTGAGCCCAGTGTTCGGCCTGTGCCGGTCTTTCTGGTTCAACTCGAGGATCCGGATTCCTGAACGGGAGACCCTCGTGGCCGATTGGTCGACTGCGCTCGACACCAAGGAGGCTCAGGCCAGGCGAGCCGTCACAATCGGACGCGCCTACGACGACGCGGTAACCAGAGGTATCCGCGTCGAGGCAAAGGCAGTCGGCCTCCTCCAGGTCATTGCGATCGCCTTCGCCGTGGTCACCCTCGTGTTGAGTCGGCAGGACCTCGTGATCCGCGGTGTAGCGCTAGCAGCGCTCGTCTTTCTCACCTCAGCCACGTGGGGCGCACTGGAGGCACTCCGCGCTCGACCGCGACCGCAGGCCCTGGTGCGGACTGCGCTAACAGCCTCCGACGGACTCGTGGAGACAGCGGCCGCGGCCGAGCAACTCGAGTCCCTTCACCTGTACTCATCCAACTTCCTCGCGGGCGTGGTACGAGATCTGGCCGTCGGTGGAGCAATCGCCCTACTGGCGTTGGTACTCGTCGGACTTGGGAGAGGAGATGCGGAACCCGTGCCGCTGCCAGCACAGACGACGACGATTCCAACCTCTACGACGGAGGCCGGTGCTCTTGGCGGCGACCATGGCGAGGTCGGCCAGCTCGGCCCCCTGGAACTCGCCGGAGAGGCTCAACCCGTGTTGGCGGTCACGGTTCGGTGAGCCACGACCAGACGAACTCGCAACGCCATGATCTCCATCCAGGTGATGGGCCGTAGGATTCGGTGCCCCGCGTGACAGGTCCATTCGACATGGCTCATGGGTTGAACGAGTTCTCAATCGCCGGAAAGCGCTACCTGCTCGTCGGTGTTTCCGCCAGCCACCTTGCGGGTCTCGCCGGTGGCGACGTGCCGGGGCGTGGCGCACTGGCGGAATGGCGCACCGGGGTGGAACCCTGGGCCGCCTCGTACAATCTCGATTCGCTCCGGGATCCGATCTGGAACCTGAACCTCCCCGGGTTTCTTGGAGGCTCCGACCTTTGGGAGGATGGAGCCATGACACGGAGACAGCAGGGGAAGTATCCGAACGAGGTGCGCCGTCGGACGGTGCGTCTGGTGTTGGAGCATCGTGACGAGTACGCCTCGGAGTGGGCGGCGATCACGTCGATAGCGGCCAAGTCGGGGATGACGGCTGAGACGTTGCGCAAGTGGGTGCGCCAGGTCGAGGTCGATGAGGGCCGGCGGCCGGGGGTGACGTCGGAGGAGTCGGTGCGGGTCCGGGAGCTGCAGCGCGAGAACCGGGAGCTGCGTCGGGCGAATGAGATCCTCAAGGCGGCGTCGGCTTTCTTCGCGGCGGAGCTCGACCGCCCACAGCAGAGATGATCGGGTTCATCGACGCTCACAAGGGGCGTCGCACTGAGGGTCTTGTTTGGGGAGTCGAGCCGATCTGCGCGGTGTTGCCGATCGCTTCTCAGACCTACTACGCGGCCCGGTCCCGGCCGGCTTCGGCGAGACGGCTGCGCGACGAGGCCCTCGAGGCCGAGGTGCTGCGGGTATGGGAGCAGAACTACTCGGTGTATGGGGCCCCGAAGATCTGGGCGCAGCTGAACCGAGAAGGCATCATCGTGGCCCGTTGCACGGTGGAGCGTCTCATGCGCCGGTTGGGTATTCGCGGCGCCATCCGTGGCGGAGGACCCCGGACCACGAGAAGCGACCCGGCCGATGAGCGTCCCGCCGACCTGGTGGATCGGGACTTCACCGCCGAGGCTCCCGACACCAAGTGGGTGGCGGACTTCACCTATGTGCGCACCCGTTCGGGGTTCGTGTATGCGGCGTTTGTCATCGACTGCTACGCACGAGCCATCGTGGGCTGGAACGTGGCGCGGCGCATGACCACCGACCTGGTACTCACCGCACTCGAACAGGCCATCTGGGACCGACTCGGAGCCGGCGTCGTGGCCGGTCTCGTCTGCCACACCGACGCCGGAGCGCAGTACTTGTCGATTCGTCACACCGAACGACTCGCTCAAGCCGGCATCGACCCGTCGGTGGGATCCATCGGCGACAGCTATGACAATGCCCTGGCGGAGTCGATCATCGGGCTCTACAAGACCGAGCTCGTCTCGAACCTAGGACCCTGGCACGGCTGCGACGATCTCGAACTCGAGACCCTGCTCTGGGTCGACTGGTGGAACCACCGTCGACTCATGGGCACCTCCACCCCCGACGAAAAGGAGGCCACCTACTACCTTCAGAACACCACCATCGAAGCGATGACACTCAAGACATGAAGCCTCTACCAAACCCGGGGAGGTTCATCGAGGCTCGGCAGTGCCCACCCCTCCGATTCCCCTCCATCGCACATCCATCGCACAAGAGAGTGTGATGGGACGGTGGAGAACGCGAAATGACGCGAACCAAGAACGCCGTCTGAGCAGGCATTTCGCCCGTTTCCCCAGGTCGGCGGCTAACCCGGACTCGGGCTCATAATTCGAAGAGGTGCTGTTGGGGTCACCCGGCTGCGCGGGGCGCGTACATGATGACGGCGACACCGATGAGACAGATGCCCGCTCCGATGATGTCGTATCGGTCGGGCCGGAATCCGTCGAAGATGATCCCCCAGGCGAGGCTGCCAGCGACGAAGACTCCGCCGTAGGCGGCAAGGATCCGCCCGAAGTGGGGGCTGGGCTGGAGGGTGGCGACGAACCCGTACAGGCCGAGAGCGATCACGCCGGCCCCGACGAACACGAGGCCCCGTTTCTCGCGCACTCCCTGCCAGACGAGCCAGGCACCGCCAATCTCGGCGATGGCGGCGAGGACGAACAGGCCAATAGAGGTGAGGACGGTCATGATGTCGACTCTATGGTCGGGGCATCCTGTGCGTTCTGTTTAGATCATTTCGGGGGATTGGCCGTCGAGTAGGCTTTGTGCGTCCTCTCTGAGGACTACTCCGAGCAGGTTCCCTTGTGGTGTTGCGGCGATGACCATTTGTGTCGGACGGGGCTCCATCCGTTGCACAAGCTTGTCGAGGGCACCGTTTGGTCCTCCGGTATCTTGGAGGACGACGTCACCTGTCGAGCCGGTAGTTGGGGCACAGCTCGATCTTCTGACCTGATAGGGCCAGCAGCTCTTCGGCGGACCGTAACGCTGCCACCACTTCGGGGGCGGAGATCCGGTAGAAGATTTGTCGCCCTTCGGGGCGGTCATCCACTAGCCCACAGTCCTTGAGGCAGGCCACATGTCCCGAGATGTTCGACTGTGATCCGCCCAGCCGGTCGACTAGGTCCTTGACCCGCAGTTCGCCCGCTTCGGCTAGTTCTTCGAGGATTGACAGACGTGTCGGGTCGCCAAAGCCCCGGAACAGTTTCGCGGCGAGCTGCACTTCCATCCTGGTCTCAACACCCACGGTGTGACGTCTCCTCTTCTGAACGGCCGGGAGCGATAATAGCTGTGGTCGGCGATATCGGGCTGGGCTGCGTGTCCACTCTCTGTTGTCGAATGCGACTCGGTGGCATCTGCCTACACATTGCTGAGAGCCTTGATTGATGCGGGTTCAGAGGTCGGCTTCATAAGTGTGACTCGTGATGGGTTGGTGGGGGTGGGGCCGGGTTTCGGGCGCGGAGTCCGTTGAGGACGGCGATGATTTCGGAGACTTCGTGGACGAGAACGGCTCCGGCGATGGAGAGCCACCCGGTGACGGCGGATGGTATGAGGACTGCGAGGATGAGCACGGAGAACACGATGTTCTGACGGCTGATGTGCCGCGTTTTGCGTCCGAGGGCTACGGCGTATGGAAGGGTGCGGAGGTCGTCTCCCATCAGTGCCACGTCGGCGGCTTCGATGGCGGCGTCGGTGCCGGCCGTTCCCATGGCGATCCCGACGGTGGCGGTCGCCAGGGCGGGTGCGTCGTTGATTCCGTCGCCAACCATCGCCACTGGGCCGAGGGTGGTCTGTAGTTCGGTGACGGCCCGGCTCTTGTCGGCTGGTTTCAGTTCGGCGCGGACCTGGTCGATGCCGAGATGACCGGCGATGGCGGCGGCGGTGCGGGTGTTGTCGCCGGTGAGCATCACGATGTCGCGGATCCCGCTGTGGTGGAGACCCTGTATGGCTTGGGGTGCCTCGGGGCGGTATTCGTCGCGGAGGGCGACGAGGCCGATCACCTGGTCGGGGTGCCCGACCAGGACCACGGTCTTGCCTTCTTCTTGCAGCCCATCGATGATCCCGCGTTTGTCTTCGATGGCGGCTCCAATGTCTGCGAACAGGGTGGCACTGCCCACGTAGACGTCCTTTCCGTTGAGTTGGGCGCGGGCGCCGGCGCCGGTGAGGGCTTCGAAGGTGTCGGCCCGGCGCACCACGATGCCGTCGGCTTCGGCCCGCCGCACGATGGCTTGGGCCAGGGGATGTTCCGAGGAGGCCTCCACCGCGGCCGCGACGCGCAGCAACTCTTCTGGGTCGCTTGTGGCGAATGGGATCAGGTCGGTGACTTGGGGTGTCCCCCGGGTCAGGGTGCCGGTCTTGTCCATCGCCAGAACATGGACCAGGCCCAGGTTCTCGAGGTGGATCCCTCCTTTGATTAGCACCCCTCGCTTGCCGGCGGAACCGATTGCTGCGGCGACCGCGACCGGGGTGGACATGACCAAGGCACAGGGGGCGCCGGCCACCGCCAGGGTGACGGCCCGCCGAACCCACACCGACGGGTCACCACCAAGCAGCGTCGGCACTACCGCCAGCAGGGCGGCGCCGGCGAGGATGGCGGGGCTGTAGTAGGCGCCGAAACGGTCGATGAGCCGTTGTGTCTGGGTCTTTTCCTCTTGGGCTTCATCGACCAGGTGGATGATTTGGGACAGGGTGTTGTCGGCGAATGTCCGGGTCACGGTGACCTCGACCGCTCCGGTCAGGTTCAGTGTGCCGGCGAACACGTCGCTACCGGGTCCCTTCTCCACCGGTACCGATTCGCCGGTTACCGGGGATTCGTCCAGGCTCGTTGCACCGGAGAGGATCGTTCCGTCGGTGGCCAGGCTCTCACCTGGTCGCACCAGCATCACATCGCCAACGGCGAGCTCTTCTGCGGGCACGATGGTCTCGACACCGTTGCGGACCACGGTGGCTTCCTTGGGGGCCAGGTCGAGCAACGCTCGGATCGCGCCTCGGGTGCGGTCGTAGGTGAACTCTTCCAGACCCTCGGCGGCCCCGTACAGGAACGCCAAGAACGCGGCCTCCTCCCACAGACCCAACGCGGCAGAGCCAACGGTGGCGACTGCCATCAGCACGTCGATGTTGACCCGGGGTCTGGCAATCGCCTCGACCGCCTCGCGGCCCCAATGCGACGCCCCCAACAACGCAGCCACCACATACAGGCCGATCGCGATTCCCACCGGGATGACCTCGATGCGCTCCAGCACAAACGCCGTCGCCAGTACCAGACCAGAGATCAGAGCGTTGCGCAACGGCGGGAAGGCCCACCACCGACCCCGATACGGCTCCTCGTGCTCTGCGGTGTCGTCGTGTCCGGCTGCGTCCGGTTGCGTCATCACGTGGTCCTCGCCGATCGGCTCGCCAATATCAAACTGTCAGAAGCGATGATATCGGAAACTGCCGAACAATCGTGTCCTTCGCCGGACCGCCAGGGGCGAGATCGTCGACGGAGCGGAAGGGGAGTACGCCGACTCGACTCCGCTACTTCGGACCCGACCACGGCGCCAAGTTCCGCGACCACGCCAATGCCAACTTCAAAGGCATGGCCCGCATCAGGGTCAAACCCGACTGGGTCGAACTCATCGACCTTCAAACCGATATCCCAGCACCTAATGAGGCCCAGAAGCCAGGGTCGGCCGAGAGGATATCCGAATATCTGAGCTTGTATTCAGATGTTCGAAGTCATACTCTGGACAAGGTGGAATCTCGAGCTCCCGACTCTCATGGGCATGGCCCCCTGCCGGAAAGGCTGTTGGGTCTGGATGAGGCGCAACACCTCGCTGAGCGGTTCAAGCTGTTGGCGGATCCGAGCCGGCTGCGGATGATCTACGCGCTCTTGGAGGCGGGGGAGGTGTGTGTCAGCGACCTGGCCCGCCTGGTGGAGGTGAGCGAGTCGGCCACCAGCCACCAGCTTCGGCAGCTGCGGTTGGCGGGGCTGGTCCGGGCCCGCAAGCAGGGCAGGGAGGTGTTCTATCGGGTGGCCGACACCCACGTGCGGCTTCTTCTGGATGTGGCGGTCGAGCACTACCTCCACGGCCACGGCACAGACAGATGACCGCGGCTCACACCCATGTGCCCCGGGCGGGGCGTCGTCATCTCCGACCACTCGCCATCGCCTTCGGGCTGGTAGTCGTGTTCATGGTGGTCGAAGCCGTGGCCGGGTTCCTCACCGGGTCGTTGGCGTTGGTCTCCGACGCCGGGCACATGGCAACCGACGCACTCGGCCTTGGTATGGCGTTGGCGGCGATCGTCGCCGCCGACCGGACTTCAGCAGGGAACGGACGCACCTACGGTCTCTACCGGTTGGAGATCCTCGCCGCACTGGCCAACGCGGTGCTGCTGTTCGCCGTCGCCGGGTACGTCCTCTACGAGGCCGTCCAGCGCTTTCGGGAGCCGCCCGATGTAGCGACTGTGCCGATGCTGGCAGTGGCGGTCGCCGGGCTCGTCGTCAACATCATCGGATGGCGGCTCCTCCGCACCGGTGCCCAAGAGTCGCTCAACGTCAAGGGCGCCTACCTCGAGGTGCTGGCCGACCTAGCAGGGTCGGTCGGAGTCATCGCCGCCGCGCTGATCATGATCTCCACCGGCTGGGCATACGCCGATCCGCTCTTCGCTGCTCTCATCGGCCTCTTCATCCTTCCCCGGGCCTGGCGGCTCGGACACCAAGCCCTCCGCATCCTCGTCCAGGCTGCACCGCCCGGCCTCGATCTCGACCGGCTCCAATCCGAACTCGGCTCAATCCCAGGAGTGGTCGACGTGCACGACCTCCACGTGTGGACACTCACCTCCGAGATGGATGTCGCCACCGTCCACCTCATGACTACCGCCACCACAGATCCCCACTCGGTTCTCGACCAAGCCCGCGGCCTCCTTCAAGACGACTACCGGATCGACCACGCCACCCTCCAGGTGGAACCCGACACCCATCAAGGCTGCTCCGAAGTCAGCTGGTAGAGGGGGGCGAAACACACGGACCCTGATTGGGCAGGCGAACCTTGGCTATCAGTCGTGGTTGCCTTGCAGGCCTCTCTGCCTTCTCGAAGCACCAGATAGGCGATGCCCAGCGCGGCTATGGGATCGGCCCACAACCAGCCGAGCGTCGTTTTGAGAACCAACCGTCCCGGGAGGACCGCGGACAGCCAGGCGCAAAGAAACGTCTCGGCCGAGTCGGCGTCAGGGTCGCTCCTCGATCAGTTCGGTGTCGGGTCGGAAGGTCGACCAGGAGAACCAAAAGGTCCTGAGGTGGGTGATCGGCTCCAGAGTCTCACCGGTGAGAGGGCCGTCTGTGGCTTCACCGAGAATGTTCCAGGTGCTGCCGGTCTCCTCGTCGATGAAGCTGTCGCCTTCTGCCTGGAAGGTGAGCGTCTGGTCCTCGACGACGGGCGAGAAGACTCCTACGGTTCCCACTTCGCGTCCGCTCGCCACCGATGAGGTTTCGAGGGCGGACGCTTGTCCGGGCTTCCAGAATATGACGATCGGTTCACCGGCGAACTCGCCGACCGTCACGGTGGCCGTGTCTTCGTCTTCCCGGAGCGAGTCGAGGGTCCAAGCGACAGCGTCGTCTCCTTTCTCCATCGCCACCACTCGTTGCATTGCCTTCGCCCGCACGTCGACGTCACCGCGGAAGAGGAAGGGTTGGCCGTCGGGGTCGTCGAGCCCGGTGTATGGGTTGGTTCCGTAGGCCCGTTGAGCTCCGGTGCGGTTTCTGTCGAGGACCTTGGCATCGGGTTTCGACTCTTTGAAGTCGCCCCAGGCGACCATTCCCGATGGGATGAATGAACCTCCCCGGGTTTGGTAGAGGCTTCATGTCTTGAGTGTCATCGCTTCGATGGTGGTGTTCTGAAGGTAGTAGGTGGCCTCCTTCTCGGTGGGGGTGGAGGTGCCCATGAGTCGACGGTGGTTCCACCAGTCGACCCAGAGCAGGGTCTCGAGTTCGAGATCGTCGCAGCCGTGCCAGGGTCCTAGGTTCGAGACGAGCTCGGTCTTGTAGAGCCCGATGATCGACTCCGCCAGGGCATTGTCATAGCTGTCGCCGATGGATCCCACCGACGGGTCGATGCCGGCTTGAGCGAGTCGTTCGGTGTGACGAATCGACAAGTACTGCGCTCCGGCGTCGGTGTGGCAGACGAGACCGGCCACGACGCCGGCTCCGAGTCGGTCCCAGATGGCCTGTTCGAGTGCGGTGAGTACCAGGTCGGTGGTCATGCGCCGCGCCACGTTCCAGCCCACGATGGCTCGTGCGTAGCAGTCGATGACAAACGCCGCATACACGAACCCCGAACGGGTGCGCACATAGGTGAAGTCCGCCACCCACTTGGTGTCGGGAGCCTCGGCGGTGAAGTCCCGATCCACCAGGTCGGCGGGACGCTCATCGGCCGGGTCGCTTCTCGTGGTCCGGGGTCCTCCGCCACGGATGGCGCCGCGAATACCCAACCGGCGCATGAGACGCTCCACCGTGCAACGGGCCACGATGATGCCTTCTCGGTTCAGCTGCGCCCAGATCTTCGGGGCCCCATACACCGAGTAGTTCTGCTCCCATACCCGCAGCACCTCGGCCTCGAGGGCCTCGTCGCGCAGCCGTCTCGCCGAAGCCGGCCGGGACCGGGCCGCGTAGTAGGTCTGAGAAGCGATCGGCAACACCGCGCAGATCGGCTCGACTCCCCAAACAAGACCCTCAGTGCGACGCCCCTTGTGAGCGTCGATGAACCCGATCATCTCTGCTGTGGGCGGTCGAGCTCCGCCGCGAAGAAAGCCGACGCCGCCTTGAGGATCTCATTCGCCCGACGCAGCTCCCGGTTCTCGCGCTGCAGCTCCCGGACCCGCACCGACTCCTCCGACGTCACCCCCGGCCGCCGGCCCTCATCGACCTCGGCCTGGCGCACCCACTTGCGCAACGTCTCAGCCGTCATCCCCGACTTGGCCGCTATCGACGTGATCGCCGCCCACTCCGAGGCGTACTCGTCACGATGCTCCAACACCAGACGCACCGTCCGACGGCGCACCTCGTTCGGGTACTTCCCCTGCTGTCTCCGTGTCATGGCTCCATCCTCCCAAAGGTCGGAGCCTCCAAGAAACCCGGGGAGGTTCACTGCTTCAGCCTGCATCCCGGGGAGGATGTGCTGATAGGTGGCCATGGTGAAGGCGGGACTGGAGTGCCCGAGTCGTTCCGATACCACCTTGAGTGGCACTCCGGCCTTGAGGAGGAGACTGGCGTGGGTGTGTCTGAGGTCGTGGAGGCTGATCCGGGGCAGCGTGGTCTTTGCGACCGCCCGTTCGAACGCCTGGGACAGTGAGTGGGGATGCATGACGGTCCCGTCCGGTTTGGTGAACACGGGCCCTTCCTGGTCGTGGCCTCCGGTTTCGTTCTGCTGGTGGTGTTGCCACCTCACAAGCATTTCGATGGTGTTCGGATCCAGGTCGACGGTGCGCCGCGAGCTCCGGGTCTTGCCGGGACTCTCATGGACCTCGTATCCGATGGAGACGACGGACCGGCAAACCGACAGGCGACCGGCGTCGAAGTCGACCTGACCCCACCGCAAGCCGAGGATCTCGGATCGTCGCATACCAGTGTGGGAGGCGAGCCAGAACGTGGGGTGGTGCCGTAGCCCAGAGGTCTGTTGGAGGAAGCAGCGGAGTTGTGCGGCGGTCCACACCCGGTGTGCTCTGTTCGTGTTGCGTCGGTGTTTGGGGGCGTTGGCGGCAGAGGCCGGGTTGTCCCGCAGTAGGTGTTTGCGTACCGCGTCCCCGAAGGCGGCTCGCAGGATGACGTGGATTTCGAGGACTGTCTTCGGTGAGAGTCCTCCTCTGTGGTCGGACCGTCCCTCTTCGAGGAGCAGGTTGTAGAGCTGTTCGAGCTGGTCGGGTTGCAGCTTCCGTAGCACCACGTCTCCGATGTGGGGGATCACGTGGAGGCGAACCATCCGCTGGTATCCGGCGAAGGTGACCGGTGCGAGTTGGAGCTGTTTGGCGGGCAGCCAGTAACGGAGGAGGAACCCGGCGACGGTCATCTGCGATCTGCGACCCGATCTCCGTTCCTCCTCTCTGGCTCCGAGTTGTGCCGCAAGCGCTTCAGCCTCGGCGCGGTCGGTGCCGGCCGGCACCCAGCGTCGACGCTCCTTGCCGGTCTCGGGATCGACACCTTCGTAGACCACCGCATACCAGCGGTGACCTTTTCGAGCTATGTAGCCGTTCATCCCTGTCTCCTTTCCTTGTTGATGGGGAAGGCGGCGACGCTATGAGGCGCCGGGCGTCTTCGGGTTGGTGACCGCGTCACTCTTGATGCGACGCGTGTCCTCGACCGAGGCTGAGTGGATGCGGCCCGGAGGCATCTGGAGGCGGTGGCCCGGTCTCGATGGTGGGCGTGTTCTGAGGGGCGGCTAGTGGATCTTCTCCAACAGCTCGAGGAGAGCGACTACCGGGTCGGAGAACTGTGTGACTCGATACAGATCGTGGTGGGCGTGGAGGTGGCTACGGATGAAAAGGGCCGTGTCCCCAAGATGGATCGTCAGTGCTCGTGTCTCGTGTCCGTGTCCGGCGAAGACGACCAGCCGTACTCGAGCAGTCGGGGTGGTCGATGACCCCTCGGCGATCAGCTGGTCGACCACTTGGTCGAGAGGTGTGGTGTAGAGGTCCCCGGTGCGGCGGAGGGCGGCGTGGAGGGCCCCGGGGGTGCGTAGCGCGGGGTTGAGTTCGGCTTCGGCGGTCTTGACTTCGCCGACAATGACGTCGAATCGGCTGGTGTCGACGTCGAGCCCGGTGTCGACGTCGGTGACGATGAGGCATTCCTCGACTCCCTGACCGAGACGATGGTGGTCCGGTCCGGGAGCTGTGGGTGGTCGTAGGGCGAGGATGTCGATATCGGTGAGGGTCCGGTACCCGGCGGACTCCCGGATGTGGAGTTCTTGTTCGGTGAGGAGGAAATACCCGTTGAGACGCAGGTAGGCGACGGCCAGGGCGAGGGCGGGATCAGCGGACATCGTTGATCATGCGTTCCGTGGCGCCGAGGCGCGGTGGAAGATGGCTGCGGCGGCGGCACCGAGACCAAGGAGCCACACCAGGGCGAGCGCGAGGCCGCCGAACTCGTCGAAGGTGGGAGTGAAGGCTCCGTCGATCAGGACCCGGACCGCGCCGTGGGCGGGCATCCAGACCGCCCAGGCGGGTGGAGCGGCGTCGAACATGATGTTCTGGGCGAGGCCGACGTCGAGGAAGGGGAGGAGGAACATCAGGTAGAGGCCGCCGAGTCTTCCGACGAGTGGCCCCAGGATCACCCCGATCATGGCATACGTGATCGCGATGGTCAGGGTCGCTGCAGCGAAGGTGACCCACACCGATGGACTGAAGCTGAAGGCAGTGACGGCGAGGGAGACGGCACTGACCAGTACGGCGGCGAGGGTGATGACGCCGAGGCGGGAGGCGAGGACTTCCCTCGGTTTGAACCCGGCGAGGACGAGGCGGCGGTCGGCTTCGGCGGAGCCGAGGACGACGAACAGTCCGGCGAGGCCGGCGAGGAAGGCGACGGTGATGGCGACCATGATCGCCCCGTGGACGTCGGTCATCGACAGGATGGAGATGCCTGCCTTTCCGCTCTCGACCAGCTCGACGGGCGCCGGGTCGTCGGGGGTGACCGCGATGGACAGGGTGATGAAGAAGAGGGGGAGCCCGACCAGCAGGACCCAGAGGGCGATGTTGCGCCGGTACTCCTTCCAGGCGTAGTCCAGCCCGGTCCGGGTTCGACCCCAACCGCCGATCGCCCCGGTGTGGTGCCCGTTTCGGACGGGCCGGGTGGTCACTAGAAGTGACAGGGCGGCGACGGCGAGCACACCGACCGTCCACGCCAGCGACGCTCCCATGTCGCCGAGAGGTCCGGCGTGGGTGGTGGTGGCGTCCAGCATGACCAGCGTGGGGAAATGGGAAGGGAAGAACCGGGTGAGGAGTGACTCGGTGCGTCCCATGGCCGGACCGAGGAACACGTCGAACATCCAGATGAAGATGATCAGCAGCGACCCGTTGACTTCGGAACGGACCCAGGCGCCGACGGTGACCCCGATCGCCAGGTAGATGACGGCGAACATGATGGTTGAGCCGACGGCTCTCCCCGGGTCGGTGAGGTCGGTGCGGACTGCGAGGGCGAGCAGAGCTCCGGCCGACGCCACGACGGCCAGTACGGCTGAGGACGACATGCGGGCGGCAACCACCCGGATGGTGTTCGACCCGGCGGCGGCGAGACGCCGGTCGGGGTCCCGGGAGCCGGTGAC
Source organism: Acidimicrobiia bacterium (assembly GCA_030584185.1). Taxonomy (NCBI): domain Bacteria; kingdom Bacillati; phylum Actinomycetota; class Acidimicrobiia; species Acidimicrobiia bacterium. The sequence goes on from CP129495.1 coordinate 1,830,348, forward strand.
GTGGAAGAACCCGGCGACGCCGGCGAGGAACGCCGCGGCCCACCCGGCGGTGGCGGCTTCGAGCTGGCCAAGGCTGGATTCGCCGCCGAGGATGCGGGCGAAGTCTGCGATGGCACCGGCCGACAGGGCGACGAAGACGACGGGTACAACGGCGAGCAGCACGAGGTTGAGGGGCCGCCGGGCGTACTCGGTCAGGTAGCGCCAGGTGAGCACGCCGGTCATCGCGGCACCGTCCTGCCGTCGACCAGGTCGTAGATCCGGTCGAACCGGTCGGCGTCGGTGATGAAATGACTGATGATCAACAGACTCCTGCCGCGATCGCGCCGTTCCCGGGTCAGCTCCCAGAACCGCTGGTAGGTGTCCCAGTCGAACCCGGCGTACGGCTCGTCGAGGAGGAGCAGGTCGGGGTCGGGCAGCAGCGCCAGACCGAGGTTGAGTTTGGCTCGGGTACCCCCGGACAGTTCCTCGACCCGCGCATCCCGCCATTCGCCGAACCCGAGCGTCTCATAGATCTCGTCCCGGGCATCGGCAACCCTTTGATCGGTCATGCCGTAGGCCCGGCCGAACAGCTCGAAATGCTCGTCGCAGGTGAGCCGTTCGTAGAGGATCGGGTCCTGGGGGCAGTAGCCGACGGAGCCCGACTTGGTGATTGAGCCTTGGTCACGATCGATGCTTCCGACGAGGATCTTCATCAGCGTCGACTTTCCCGAGCCGTTCTCCCCGACGAGTCCCACGATCTCCCCGGGTTGGAGTACCAGGGCGGCGCCGCGGAGGACGGGCAGGGAGCGTCTACGGGGCCACAGTCCCCGCCGGTACGTCTTGGCGATCTCGGAGGCGGCCAGGAGGTGGCCTACCGGATCGTGGACAACCTCTCTTCCGGGTCCGTCGTCGACGGCCTGGCTGGAGCCATCGGGCTGTTGGGTGATCGTCTCCATCGTCGACCTCGATTCCGATGCTGGTCTCATGTCACCAACGTACGCCTTCCAGTCGGCTGGAAGGTCAATAGGGTCAAAGGTCCCGATCGGTCAGGGCACCTGCCGGTGAGCGGAGGGCCCCGATCTGGCCGGGCGGGGGGAGGAGGGGCCAGATCGGGGCTGACGTTTCAGCGGCTCGGCCGACGCCTCACCTGGTCGATGAGCCGGTCGGTGGTGCGTGCGGTGTGTGCGTCGAGCCAGAAGGCGGCTCCGCACACTGCCAGACAGACCACGACCAGGGCACCGATGGTGTATCCGGCGATGCGAGGGTCGAGGCGGTAGACGGCGACTATGGCGAGGACCATGAAGGCGACTCCGATCGCCGCCCACATCACCGGGCTGAACCGGCGGTGCTGCGAATCCGGGTTCATGACACGACGACCTTGCCTCGAAGCATTCCCATCTGGCAGGCGAACTCGTATTCACCTGGCTCGGTGGGGGTGAACTCGATTGGGACGTTGGAGCCTTCGGGGAGGTCGGCGGAGACGCCGAAGGCGTCGAAGACGACCTTCTCCGAGCAGGGATCGGCCTCCTGGCGGTTGAAGACCAGCTTGACCGGTCTGCCGGCTTCGACCCTGATGGTGTCGGGGGTATAACCGCCCTTGACGACGATGAACGCTTCCTGCTTGCCCCCGGCACCGACCGCAGCCGGCGCTCCTTGGGGTTTGGAGAGCCAGAAGTACCACACGATGAGCCCGATGAGGGCCAGACCGACCAGGTTGACGATGAGGACGGTCATGCGGTTCCTCCTTTTCCACCAGACGGTTTCCAGCGGCGAAGCCGGTTGGCGTTGGAGACGACGGTGACCGAGGAGAAGGCCATCGCCGCCCCGGCGAGCATCGGGGAGAGCAGGATCCCGAAGAACGGGTAGAGAATCCCGGCGGCGACGGGGATACCGAGGGTGTTGTAGGCGAAGGCGCCCACCAGGTTCTGGTGGACGTTTCTGATGGTTGCGTTGGACAGCTCGATGGCAGTGACGATCCCGCTGAGGCTGCCTTTGACCAGGGTGACGTCGCCGGATTCCATGGCGACGTCGGTGCCGGTGCCCATCGCCATCCCGACGTCGGCTTGGGCGAGGGCGGGGGCGTCGTTGATCCCGTCCCCGACCATGGCCACCTTCTTGCCTTCCGCTTGGAGCAGTCTGACCTGGGTTGCCTTGTCTTCGGGGAGGACCTCGGCGAGGACCCGGTCGATGCCGACCTGGCGGGCGATGGCTTCGGCGGTGCGTTGGTTGTCGCCGGTGATCATCACCACCTGGAGGTCGAGTTCGTGGAGACGGCGGATGGCGGCGGCGGAGTCGTCTTTGACGGTGTCGGCGACGGCGATGGCTCCGGCCAGCTCGCCGTCGATACCGATGACCATGGCGGTCTTGCCTTCGTCGGCGAGTCGCGCCAGGGTCTCCTCTGAGGGGCCGGCGGCGATGCCGCGGTCGGCCATGAACTTCAGGTTGCCCAACACCACGTGCCGGCTGTTCACGGTGGCTTCGATGCCGTGGCCGGGAACCGCATCGAAGTCAGCGGCTTCGGCCACCTCGAGGTTCCGGGTTCGAGCGCCGGTGACGATCGCCTCACCGAGCGGGTGCTCAGAACCGGACTCGGCCGCCGCAGCGAGGGACAGCACCTCGCCTTCATCGAAGCCGTTGAAGGCGACGACGTCGGTGAGCGCCGGTTCACCCTTGGTGACGGTGCCGGTCTTGTCCAAAACCACGGTGTCTATCCGGTGGGCGGTTTCCAGGGCGTCGCCCGACTTGATCAGGATCCCGTTCTCAGCTCCTTTGCCGATGCCGACCATGAGCGAGGTGGGAGTGGCCAGGCCGAGAGCGCATGGGCAGGCGATGACGAGGACGGTCACCGCGGTGATCACTGCATACACCAACGCCGGGGTCGGCCCGAAGGTGAACCACACCATGAAGGTGAGCACGGCGGCGATCATCACGGCTGGCACGAAGTAGGCGGCCACCTTGTCCACGGTCCGCTGGATCGGCGCCTTCGACCCTTGCGCGTCCCGCACCATTTCGATGATCTGGGCCAACATGGTGTCCCGACCCACCCGGGTGGCTCGGAAACGGAAGAAGCCGGTCTTGTTGATGGTGGCGCCGATGACGGTGTCACCTTCGGACTTCTCCGACGGGATCGGTTCCCCGGTGACCATCGACTCGTCCACCGCGGACACTCCGGAGACGACGATGCCGTCGACAGGGATCTTCTCCCCAGGCCGAACCACCACGATGTCGTCGACTGCGACCTGTTCGAAGGGGAGCTCCACTTCGGAGCCGTCGCGGAGCACCCGGGCGGTCTTTGCCTGGAGTCCGATGAGCTTCTTCAGCGCCTCCGAGGTGCGGGCCCGAGCCCGGATCTCCAGCGCCGATCCCAGGACGACGAAAGCGGTGACCACGGTGGTGACGTCGAAGAACACGTCACGCAGCTGCGCTTCGGGGAAGAACCCGGGGAACAACAACGCCACCGTCGAGTACAGCCACGCTGCGGAGATGCCGATGGCGATCAGCGTGTACATGTTCGCCGCCCGATGCTTGAAGGCGGCCCAGGCGCCAGTAAAGAACTGCGAACCGGAATAGATCATCACCGCCAGGGAGGCCACCGCCATCGCACCCCAGATCAGATCCAACTCGGACGACCCCTTCTCCGGCACACCGGGGAAGATCTCCGGGTAGGAGAAGTAGATGATCGGCAGCGACACGATGGCGGCGAACCAGAACTTGCGGAGCAGACCGCGATACAGCCGCTCTCTCCCCTCCTGCTCGGCGTCGCCTGAATCGTCGGCGAGGGGGTGCGCCGAGTAGCCGGCCGCCGACACCGCTGTCATCAGAGCCTCAGAGGTGACCGGCCCTCCCACGTCGACGGTGGCCTCGTCGGTGGCCAGGTTGACCCGAGCGTCGACGACGCCGGGGACCGACGTCAGCGCCGACTCCACCCTGGAGACACAGGAGGCGCAGGTCATCCCCTCGACGCCGAGGCGTACCGTCGAAGTCGCCACTCCACCGGATCGGCCCGGCACCGCCAAGTGTTCGGCTTCTTCGTCGTCCTCGTCGCCCTCGCCGTCCGACGCTTCACCGCCGCCGGGGGTGGTGTAACGCTGCGGGTCGGCGAGGAAGCTCTGCCGGCAGTGCTCGGAACAGAACCCGAAGTCCGGGTACCCATCCACCCGTAGCGCGTCTGGTCCGACGGTCATCCCACATACCGGGTCTCGCATCTCGACTCCTTTCAGTAGCGGTGCCATGTCACAACACCACCGTACGCCTTCCAGTCGACTGGAATGTCAAGGGGGGTAGAGTCAGGGATATGCAGATCGGAGAACTGGCGCGACGCACCGGTGTTCCCACCAAGACGATCCGGTACTACGAGGAGATCGGTGTGCTCCCCGAACCCGAACGCGACCACAACGACTACCGGAACTACCCCGACGACGCGGTCGATCGGCTCGAGTTCATCCGGGAGGCTCAGGCCACGGGGCTGACGCTCACCGAGATCGGCTCCATCCTCGACCTGCGTAGCCAGGGTGAAGCTACCTGCCGACACGTCGTCGACCTGTTGGAGCGCCACCTCGACGCCCTCGACCGCCACATCACCTCCCTGCGGCGGACTCGCCGCAAACTGGCGTCGCTCACCGAACGGGCCCGCAACCTCGACCCGGCCGACTGTCGGGACCCGAACCGGTGCCAGACCATCTCTGGCGCCGATGTCGCCGAGCTGGGATCGGTGAAGACGGGACGCCACCTGCACGCCGCCCCATCCGGCCACCACCACTGACCATGGAGGTTCAGGCTCCGGCGGCGGCGTCGAGCTCGGCGAGCAGCGCATCGGCGGGGACGAACATCTCGGCATAGTGCCGTACCCACGCCACTTCGCCGTTCTGGCGGACTAGGGCGAAGCTGTGGCTGGGCCGGTCGCCGTGCCCGTAGATCCCCATCATCCCGTAAGCGTCGGACACGTCACGGTCGGAGTCGATGAGGATGGGACGGGTGATGCCGAAGCGGGCGGCTTCGGTGTCGACCGTCTGGGCCGGGTCGACCATGATCGGTACCAGGTTGATGCCGCGCTCGGCCAGCAACGGCTCCAGTTCGGGGATCTGGGCGAAACAACCGTCGCAGCCGACCCCCATCGAGAAGTACAAGAGGGCGTCACCTTGCGCCAGGGTCTGGTCAAGGGACACCGTGGACCCGTCGCTGGCGGCCAGTTGGAACGGTGGTGCTTGGCTGATGGTGGTTTCGTCGGTGGGGGTGAACGATCCGACGGTGACGACGGCGACGAGGACAGCGGGAACGGCGATGAATCCGATCCACTTCCACATCGAGCCGCGCCGCCGCTTACTGGCCTGGGCTCGCTGCGATGTTCGCTTGTTCGTGGCCGGTTTCTTGGTGGTGGTCATGGCAGGCAGGTTCTCCTTGTTGTTGAGATGCGGTGTGGTGTCGACGACGCACTGACAGGTAGATGGCCCCGGCGGCGACAGCGATGAGCAGCGCACCGATCACCGGGTCGGGGATCCATGCCAGACCGCTCACCAGTCCGGCCAGGCTGTCCTCGATGCGGGCCCCGACGCTGGCGGTGAAAGCGGGTGCCAGCGAGGAGCCGGTGACGGCGACGACGGCGAGCACGCCGGCCATGACGAGGAACATCAGGCCTGCCGCAGCGCCGGCGACGGTGGTGGCGACCCGGATCCGACCGATCCCGAACGACACCTTCCTCGATCCGAGCTGGGTCTTCTGCGGGCCGAGCCGGTCCCATGCCACGGTGAGCACGACGAGGGGGAACACCATCCCGAACACGTAGGCGAGGCCGATGCCGACGCCGCCGATCAGGCCCGGGGAGATGGCGGACAGGGTGAGGACCCCGGCGAGGACCGGCGCACAGCACGCCGATGCGGCGCCGGAGAAGACACCGAGGGCGTAGACCCCGGCTGAGTCGGTGCGGGAGATGTCCGGTGAACCCTGCAAGAACGGCAACGACCAGTTCCGTCCGGTCAGAGAGAGCACCGCCAAACCCAACAAAAGGGCAGCTCCGATCCCGTACACCGCGGTATGGAACCGGAGCAGGCTCTCGGTGAGCAAACCGAGCCCGAGGGTCACCGGGACGAGGACGGTGGCCACCCCCGCAGCGAAGATGAACGTCAGCGGGACCAGACGCCACCGATGGTTCCGCACCGCAGCGGCGAGGAACGACGGGAACATGACGACGATGCAACAGGGTGCGAACAGGGCGACCGCCCCGGCGACGAACGCCGCCAGCAGCGACCCTCCGAGGAATAGCCCCTCCACGTTCATCCCTCCCCGACCGAAGCGGCTCGTTGGGTGAGGCGACGCTCCAACTTCTTGAGGCTGATCCGACCGAACCCGAAGAACTCGCCGTCGACGATGACGAGCGGCGGGAACCCTGCCCGGTGGGTCACCATGAGCGCCAGACCTTCGTCTGATGACAGGTCCACGGTGGTCACCGCAAGCGGCACCGTTTCACCAAGCGTGTCGAGAACCTGTTGTGCGTGGTCGCAGTAGTGACAGCCGGCGGCGGTGACCACGACCACGCTGACCGGTTCGGATTCAGACACCAGCGGCGACTCCGGCATGCGTCGCCTCGTCGTGGCACCGATGTCCGGCTCGGCCGGAGGTCGGAGCGGACCCGAAGGTGGCGGCGAGCAGTTCGTCGACGACGTCGTCGACCCGGCCCTCAGCGACCGCTTCGGGGACGCAGCCTCGCAGGTGCGCTTCGAGGATCTGGCGGCGCACACTCTCGAGGGCGCCTTGCACCGCGGAGAGCTGGTGGAGCACGTCGATGCAGTAGCGGTCGTCGTCGACCATGCGGATCACCCCTTCGAGGTGACCGACGGCAGACCGGAGGCGGAACGCCACCGCGGTGGACTCCGCTCTCATCGCCTTATCTCCGGATCTTCGACGAGCAGGGCGCGCCGGGCCTCGAACTCGTCACGGTCGATCTCGCCTGCGGCGAAGCGACGCTCCAAGATGTCGAGCGCACCAGAGCGGCTCTCCGAGGGGCGGGTCCTCGTGGAGCGGATCGCCCACACCGCCAGGGCGACGACCGCACCCCAGAAGACGACCATCATCGTCCAACCGAAGAACCCCATCGTGTTCCAGTCACACCACATGACGTATCACCTCGACGGGATCTTCCCCCACCCCGGGTGGGGTGGGCCAGGGTCGAAAGACCCTGGCCTGTGGGGCGTCCGGCACGACCCGGCGCGCCGGTCAGTCGTCGCTCGGGGTCTCCTGCCAGGTGACCTGCCATTGGAACGCCCGTTCTTCGGGGCCCCACGTGGTCTTCAGGTACTCGACGATAGAGAGCACCTGCTCGACGCTGAGATCAGAGAACGTCGGCATCCGACTCTGCTCGAAGCCCGAACCGTTGCGGACGATGTCGACGAGCAGCCGGTCGGAGTGGTGCCAGGTGTGACCCGTCGAGTCGTGCGGCGGTGGCGGATATGACCCGTCCGGATTCGGGGTCTTCCAGTGGGGATCACCCGCCAGGTCGGCACCGTGGCAGGAGGCGCAGCGTTCGGCGTAGAGGACCTCTCCGACCGCGACACGGTCGCTGTCGAGGTCGGGCGGTGCCGGAGCGTTGCCGAGATCGCCGATCCTGGGCGGAGTCTGGCCGCTGCTGCTGGCAGCGTCCGAGCATGCCGAGCTCAGCGCCGCCAGCACGGCGATCAGGGCAACGCCCTTACGGAGCGCAGTCACGACCCGACTGTGACCGTGCCCTTCATCCCGGCCGCGTAGTGACCTGGCTGGTGGCATCCGATGAGAACCGGCCCCTCCTCGGTGAATCGCCATGTCAGCTCTTTGGTTTCGCCGGCGGCGATGGCGACAGCGTTGGCCTCGTCGTCCATCATCATCCCGCCCATCTCCGCCATTTCCTCGTCGTGTTCGTCTTGAGTGGCTTGGTCTCCTAGCGTGAAGTCGTGGGGAACCTGGCCCGCGTTGACGATCCTGAAGGTGATCGTCTCGCCGACGTCGACGGTCACGGCGTCCGGCGTGAACCGGAAGTCGTCGCTGGCGACGATCTCCACGACTCGGTCGGCGTCGCCGGCATCGGCCGGCTCCCCGAACCCGAACTCCATCGGATGGTCATCGCTGATTGTGGTGGTGGTGGCGGCCCCTGAATCGCTGCAGGCAGCCAGAAGTAATGCTGCTGCGACGGCGATCGGCGCAGCCTGACGAAGACTGAAAAACATGGGCGTCCTCCTGGACTCTCCGGTGAATGAACCGCGGGAGAAGGCCAGGCTCAGGTTCGAAGGACGCAGAGTTCGAAGAGTCGGAGCCTGCCCGACGAAACCCAGGCGGCGTCGATCGCTCCTGGGATCGTCGCGGACATCGCGGCTCGAGGGTGGTGTCGTGGCCGGGACCGGCGCCCGCCATCGACCATGGCGACGATGCTCATCACGAAGACACAAAGGCCGACCAGCCCGTGGATCCCCTCCGAATCCACGGGCGAGGCGTTGTGATGCGCCGACCCGACGATATCGGCGGCGGCAGCGTCGAGTCCGTGCATGAGGACCACACCGGCGACGGCGAGGGCTGCCAGAAAGGTCGTCCACGCAAGGCGTCGCGGTTCGGTGATCGTCCTCATCGCTTGGCGGCTCACTGTATCGACCGGCATAGGGCACCGCCATCGCCTGGCGACCAGTGCGGTCGGCTGTCCGACGGCCGGCAGCGACCGCGCTAGGACCGCTGCGGGCGCGATCCTTGAGGAACCGTCAGGACGAACGTCGAACCGTGCCCGATGCCAGGGGAGGATGCAGTGACATCACCGCCTTGGAGACGGGCGAGGCTGCGGGCAATGGTGAGCCCGATCCCGGTGCCGCCGACGGCGGTGCGGTCGACCCGGTAGAAACGATCGAACACCAGCTCGAGCTGGTCCGCGGAGAGGCCGCGACCGGTGTCGCTCACCTCGATATGAGCGGTATCCGCCGCCCGAGCCGCCGTGATCCGGACTCGACCTCCCGGCGGGGTGTAGGTCAGGGCGTTGCCTACGAGGTTGGTCAACACCTGCGCCATCCTGTCCCGGTCCACCAACACCGGCAATGACGGGCCCGCTTCGATGTCGAGGTGGACTTCCTGAGCATTGAACTGGGGGCGAAGCCGTTCGGCGGCGTCGCGGGCCAGCTGCGCCAGATCGGCTTCTTCGAGGTGGAGCTCGACCCGGCCTTCCTCGGCCCGGGACAGTGCCGAGAGGTCGTCGGCGAGTCGTTCCATGCGACGCGCTTCGCCGATGGCGGAGGCCAACGTTTCGGTGTCGGGTTCGAACACGCCGTCGAGGAGACCCTCCAGGTAGCCCGTGAGTGTGGCCACCGGCGTGCGCAGTTCATGAGCCACCTCGGAGACGAGGCGAAGGCGGCGCTGCTCGGTCGCCTCGAGGGCGGCGGCGAGCTCGTTGACGTCGCTGGCGAGCGCGGCGAGTTCCTCCTCCTCGGGCAAGGGGACCCGCTCGTGGTAGGAGCCGCCGGCGAGCCGTCGAGCCACGCGTCTCACGTCTTCCAGGGGCCGCAGCAGCCGCAGAGCGGCGAAGGTCGAGACGGCCACGGCCACCGCACCGCTGATGATGGCCGCCACCACCAGTGCCCGGTTGAACGCTGCGGTGATCCCCTCCTCGAGCTGGCCCGCTTCTGCTGCCGACATGCCACCCATCATGTGGTTCATGGAACGCAGGTGATCGTGGATGAAGACATCCCCGAGGCTGCGACCGGCGACGAGCAACACCACCACCCCAACCGCGACCACGGCCAGGTGTGAGAGGAGGAGCCGACTTCGAAGCGTGCCGAACGGTCGTCTCATCGTGGTTCTGCCACGAACTTGTATCCGACTCCGCGGACCGTAGCGATGAACCGCGGGTTGGAGGCGTCGTCACTTAGCGCCTTGCGAAGGTTTCCGACGTGGACGTCGACCACGCGATCGGCTCCGAAGTAATCCCAGCCCCACACCCGCTCCAACAGCTGAGCACGAGTGAACACTCGTCCCGGCGCTGACGCCAGTGCGGCGAGGAGGTCGAACTCGAGGGTGCTCACCCCGACGGTCCCCGATTCGGTGACGACCTGGCGACCCGCCAGGTCGACGCTGATCCCGTCGAATTCCAGCACATCGGCAGCGCTGCGGGTCTGTCCGCCACGTCGCAGCACCGCACGGATCCGTGCGACCAGCTCCCGGGGACTGAACGGCTTGGTGACGTAGTCGTCGGCGCCGATACTGAGACCCACGACGCGGTCCACCTCCTCGGTACGTGCGGTGAGCATGATCACTGGAACGTCGGAGTGGCGGCGGATCTCTTGGAGCACCTCGAATCCGTCGATGCCCGGCATGGCGACGTCGAGCACGACCAGATCAGGGGTCGAACCGCCCAATCGGGACAACGCATCGCGTCCATCGCTCGCCTCGACGACCTCGAAGCCCTCGGCTTGCAGATAGCGGCGAACCATCCGCCTCAGTTCAGGCTCGTCGTCGACAAGGAGAATCCGTCGCAGATCCACCTCAGCCATGGTAAAGAGGCACCCGGCCGGCACACGTGTCCGGCCGTCGCACGGCGATCACCTACCTGGCGATCCGCCCATCATCCCGTTGCCGCCCATCATGTTCCCTGAGCCCATCATGTTCCCTGAGCCCATCATCCCAAGGTGAGCCGACATCGAGCTGTGCATGGCCGATTGGTCCGCAGACGCCATCCAGTCATGGTGCTGCGCCGAACCCATCCCGTCGGCCATGTCGTCGTGCGGCATAACCGCGGAGTCGTGGTACGGGCATGCCACCTCCGGGCCGGGTTGCGGGTCTTGCGCCAAGGCCGGGACGGCAGCCAGGACGGCCACCCCGAGCGCAGCAGCGACCACAGCGATCGTGATTCGTTTCATTATCAGTCCTTTCCCATCGCGCACCGTCATCGACCGGCCAGTTCTCTGCGGCGCGCAGTGAACTCGTCGGCGTCGACCTCGCCGCGGGCAAAGCGCTCTTCGAGGATGCTCAACGCGCTGGGTGGGCTCTGCGGTCGGTCGCTGCCCTCTCGCACAGCCCAGACCACGAGCAGGATCACTCCGACCCAGAACAACGCCATCCACAGAAATCCGAATCCTTCGAAACCCCACATCATGGGGACTATCTCCTTTCCTTACCTGAGCACAGTCAACGACAGCGGCATCAAGGCTGGTTGCTCGCCCATATCAAGCTTCTGTGAAGATCACACACCCCTGTACCGGTCCGGGGCTTGACATTCCACCCGACTGGAAGGAGTAGAAGTCTCCTGAACAAGCAGGAGACGACCGGAGGAGTGAGTCGATGACCAATACAACAGGGAAGCGCCGCCGATGACCCACACCCACACCCACACCCAGGAACGCCACGACACGGTGGTCCTCCAGGTCGGAGGGATGCAGTTCGCTTCCGAGAAGAACAAGGTCGAGTCGTTCCTCGGCCGCATGAACGGGGTGGTCGCCGTCGACGCCAACCCGGTGGCGCAGACAGCGACGGTCACGTTCGATCCTTCTGTCGCGACCGCCGAGCAGCTGCGGGAGTGTGTCATCGAATGCGGATACCACTGCGCCGGCGAGTCGGTCCCCGCCCACGTCTGCTACGAGGAGGCGCCCCAGGCCCATCCCGGCGAGGAACGATCACCCCATGCGGTGATGGGCCACGGCAGCCACGGCGAGATGTCGATGGACGCCATGGTCACCGACATGCGCAACCGCTTCCTGGTGGCGTTGCTCTTCACCATCCCCATCGTCTTGTACTCACCATTGGGACGCGACACCCTCGGCTTCACTCTGGGCACCCCGTTCGGACTGCGCGACGACGTGTTCGCCCTGCTCCTCAGCCTTCCGGTGGTCTTCTGGGCGGGATGGATCTTCTTCGACGGCGCTGCCGCCGCGCTGCGTCGTCGCACCCTCGACATGATGGTTCTCGTCGCCGTCGCCATCGGCGCCGGATGGCTCTACTCCCTGGCGGTCACCCTCACCGGAGGGGGCGAGGTGTTCTACGAGGCGGCGGCGATGCTCGCCGTGTTCGTCCTCCTCGGCCACTGGTTCGAGATGCGGGCCCGGGGCGGCGCCAACGACGCCATCCGAACCCTGATGAGCCTGGCACCACCAATGGCCCTCGTGATCCGCGACGGAGCCGAGGTCGAGATCCCGACTGCCGACGTCGTCGTGGGTGACCTGCTGTTGATCCGACCCGGTGCCCGCATCCCGGTTGACGGCGCTGTCGTCGAAGGCGAATCCGAGGTCGACGAGTCGATGGTCACCGGCGAGAGCCTCCCCGTGGCCAAACGTACCGGGAGCGAGGTGGTTGGCGCGACCATCAACACCACAGGCACCCTTCGAGTCGAAGCCACCCGGGTTGGTGCGGACACCGCCCTCGCCCAGATCGTCGATCTCGTCCAGGAGGCACAGAACTCCAAAGCGCCCGGACAGCGCCTCGCCGACCGCGCCGCCTTCTGGCTCGTCCTCGTCGCCCTGCTCGGTGGTGCCCTCACCCTCGCCGGCTGGATGATCGCCGGCGAGGACTTCTCCACCGCGCTCCTGTTTGCCATCACCGTGGTGGTGATCACCTGCCCAGACGCCCTCGGCCTGGCCACCCCCACCGCGGTCATGGTCGGGACCGGCATGGGCGCCCGCCGCGGGGTGCTGTTCAAGAACGCCACCGCCATCGAGACCGCCGCCCGCATCGACACCGTGGTCATGGACAAGACCGGCACCCTCACCAAAGGCGAACCGGAGGTGACCGACTTCATCACCATCGGCCAACCATCTGATGCGTTGCGGCTCGTCGCAGCAGTAGAACGAGAGTCGGAACACCCGCTCGCCCGGGCCGTCGTCCGCTACGCCGAAACCCAGGGCGTCGACGCCGCCGCGGCGGAACGTTTCGAAAACGTCCCCGGTCACGGTGCCATCGCCACCGTCGACGGACACCGAGTGGCGGTGGGCAACGTCCGGTTCATGGAGCGAGAAGGCGTCCACCTCGGCAGCCTCGGTACGAGCCGCGCGGAGATCGCCGCCGGTGGCCGCACCGCGGTGCTCGCCGCCGTCGACGGGGCGGCAGTCGCGGTGATCGGCCTCGCCGACGCGCCCCGGGACACGTCCGCTGAGGCGATTCGCGACCTCCACGATCTCGGTATCGAGGTGGTCATGCTCACCGGCGACAACCAGGCCACCGCCGACCGTATCGCCGCCCAGCTCGGCATCGACACCGTCATCGCCGAGGTCCTTCCCGAAGACAAGGCCGCGAAGATCAGCGAGCTCCAAGCCCAGGGCAAGACGGTGGCCATGGTCGGGGACGGAGTCAACGATGCACCGGCCCTGGCCACGGCCGACCTCGGTATCGCCATCGGAGCCGGGACCGACGTCGCCATCGAGACCGCCGACCTCGTCCTGATGAGATCCGACCCGCTCGATGTGCCCATCGCCATCCGTATCGGCCGAGGCACCCTGCGCAAGATGCGTCAGAACCTGGGATGGGCCGTCGGTTACAACAGCCTGGCTCTTCCTATCGCCGCCGGCCTCCTCTACCCGTCCCTCGGTGTGGTGCTCCGACCCGAGTGGGCCGCCCTCTCCATGTCCGGCTCCAGCTTCCTCGTCGCCACCAACGCCGTACTCCTCAAACGACTCCGTCTCCCCAGCGAGGGAGACAGCGCGAAACCAACCAGTGGCGGCCCAACGTGACGATCGGGCAGCCGACGACGAACACACGGCCGGTACTCTCGCCGACGGTGCCTAGCTTGCTCACTACGAGGACAGGGAGACGGCAACCCGTGCGGACAAGCCGTATGGCTGCTGTCGTCGTGCTGACGTTGTCCGTGGTGCTGGCGGCGTGTGGGGGCGACAGCTCAGAAGGAGGCATTCCGACCCAGGATCCCGACCTGGTGGCCGCCGGTGCCGACCTCTACGCCGCCAACTGCGCCGAATGCCACGGAACGGACCTGCGAGGCACCGACAAGGGCCCGTCACATCTCTCCGAGGTGTACGAACCAAACCACCACGCCGACGGGGCCTTCCTCTTTGCCGTCCAGGCCGGTTCTCGCGCCCACCATTGGCGTTTCGGCGACATGCCCCCCGTCGAAGGGCTCTCCACCGAAGACGTCGAGGCCATCGTCGCCTTCGTCCGTGAACAGCAACGCATCGAAGGCTTCGAGCCATATCCACCCTGAACTCGCGGAGACGCCGCACCGAACCGCGACCCACGGTCAATGGGCCCGGCCCAGCTCCTTCGAGACTCCAAGCTGGATTGTGTTGAGATGGGTCAGCGCATTGGCGTACAGCGGCATCCGCAGCGGGGCACAACACCCCACCTGGAGGCGACCGATCGCCGCACCGACCTCCTCGGCGCCCCGCAGCGCCCGACCGAGCGATCCCTGGTCCTCGGAGTCGAGGTCGCGACGAACCTCGATCAACGCCTGCTCGATGGCGGCCATGCGCGGACTGCGTTCGGGGTCACAGCACATCTTGTGCAAGCGGTCAACCACGGTCTGGCACTGGGCGATAGCCGATCGTGCGTCGACGAGCGCTGAATCTGACACGCTGCGAGGGTACGACACGCGGAGGCTCACCGGATCGCAGGTTCCACTCGGCATCGCGGCAGGACGAGCTGCTCCATCGCGCGAGAGGGTGCGATGGGATGGTCAAGACGCGAGATGACGCGAACCAGGGCGGTCGGCTTCGGAACCACCACGCCCTCTTTCTCGTAGAAACGCAGCGCTGACACCGTGAACCCGGTGTCTCGGGCCGCTTCGGAGATCTTCAAACCATCCATACCAGCCACCCTAAACTCTCGACTCGGGTCGAAGGTCAAGTGGCTTTCTCAACGGTCGCCCATCGCCCAGGGCAGCAGTCACAGTCCCGCCAGATCCGCTGGGGCGGCTCACCAGCGAGCAGTCGGTCCGCCTCGTCTCGGACCAGTATCCCGATAAGTCTGCCCTGCGGTGTTGTGACGATCACATTGGGTGCGTTTCGTCGGTGCATGCGTTCCACCAGTGGCTGTAGCTGCTGGTCTGGTCGGACGGTGCTCGGACCGGGCTCCATCACCTCGACGGCCCGCATGTCTCCGTCGGTGTCGAGTTCTTTCCCGCGGATGCGGCCGACGGCCATCCCGTCACAGTCGAGGACCACACACACATCCCAGCCTGCGTCGACCACGGTGGATCTGATCTGACCGATGGTGTCGTCGAGCTGGCAAGTGGGCACGTCGGATCGGGTGGCGTCGATGACACGCTGGCCGAGCTCCGCGTTGCCTTCGATAGCCAGTCCGGCTGCCTTCCAGTCTGCGATGCCATCCACATAGTCGAAAACCCGAAAGCCGATAGCTTCGAGCCGGCACGCGGCTCGTGGTGACATGTCTCACAATCCGTCGTGGCAGTAGACCACCACCGGTCGGGATATGTCGAGGACGCCTGCAGCCTTGGCGGTGAGCTGTTTCAACGGAATATTCACCGCATCAGGGAGGTGAGCCTCGGTGTAATCGGGTTCGGGGAGAACGTCGACGATCTGGGCGTCCTCAGCTTCGATGAGATCCAGCAGTTCGGTGCGGTCGATACCGGTGACCATGGTTCAGCTCCTCTGTTCTGCGGAGGCGATGACGGCTCGTAGCTGGTCGAGGGACGGCGACCCGGCGTAACCGTCTTCGGTCTGATATACCCGACAGGCCAGCCCCACTGGCGCGTCGTCTTCGGAGAAGGCGTCGACGCCGTCGATGAGAACGGTGGGTGACCCGTGAAAGTTTCGGGCGACGGCCAGCTCGTGGGTGTCGATCAGCTCGTAGTCGATGGTGGCGTCCAACCCCTCGCCGACCAGGGTGTTGAGGTGTGCGGCTGTGGTCTTCCAGTTGGGACAGTCGTCGAAGTACTGGATCGTGATCTCCATCAGCGTCGACCTCCGTCGACATCGTCCAGAATCGCTCCCATACGGAGACGGTTGGTGACCTGGCCCAGATGGAACGCCTCGTCAACGGTGACGTGAAACAGTCCCGGTCGGCCGTCGATCCACGGTTCGGCTGACTCGGGTGAGGCGAAGAAGTGGACCTTGTGGCAGAACCGTTGGATGGCGTCGTCGGTGAGACCATCCTCGGGGAGCAGCAGCGAGACCACGACGTCGGGTGGGTCGATTCTGACCACTCCCTCGGGCGTGACGGTAAGACTGATCGGCGTTTCTTGGTGGGGGTCGGTGGAGTTGATCTCTGTCTGTCGGCCGAGGATCTCTGTGATGAACAGGGTGTCCCAGGCGCACCGGGCGTAGACCGTGGTCCCGTCCATTTCGATAGCGTGGGTGGGCGCGATGTGGTTGGCGTGGATCCCCCAGAACCCGACCACACGATCCTGGTCGTCCCAGAGCACCAGCGGCCAGGAGTGGAGACTCTCCTCGACCCTGTCCGGAGAGACGCCGGTGGTGTCGGCGATCTGGGCGGCGGTCACCGGC
This sequence comes from Acidimicrobiia bacterium, assembly GCA_030584185.1. NCBI lineage: Bacteria > Bacillati > Actinomycetota > Acidimicrobiia > Acidimicrobiia bacterium. Next base: position 1,846,727 of record CP129495.1, read on the forward strand.
TCTGCGTTGGCGGCTATCAGGTGATAGATCTGTAGAGCGATCCGCTGCTGATCGTGGTCCAGGCTCGGCGTCGCTGCGGCGAGTTGGTTGGCCCAGTCCTCGATCTTGGCGTCGATGGTCATGTCTTCTCCTGGGTGGAACGGTTGTGACAGGAACGTACAGCTTCAAGTACGGTTGAAGGTCAAGTGGTAATCTGGCCTCATGCAGATAGGTGAAGTCGCCCAAAAGATCGGTATGGCCACTTCGGCGATCCGCTTCTACGAAGAGAAAGGTCTCATCCCTGAACCGGATCGCACCGATTCCGGCTATCGGGACTATGACCCGGCAGTAGTGGACCGGATCCGCTTCATCCGAGCCGGTCAGACAGTCGGTCTCACTCTCCGCGAACTGAACCAGGTTCTGCAGATCCGAGACCGAGGCGAGTCGCCTTGTCGACATGTCGCAGACTTGTTGGACACCAGAATTCACGACGTTGACCAGCGGATCGAAGAGCTTCGACGTCTGCGGCGCGACTTGACCGCCATGCGACGAAGCGCCAGCCGCCTCGACCCGGCCGACTGTCCACCCGAGGGCGTTTGTCGGATCGTCACTGAGACCGGGTGATCGGGACGCGCCGAGAACGAGAAGGATGCACCCGTGATCCCGTTCGCCGGCGGGCGAAGGCGGCATAGTGATGACAACGAGATTCTCGGTATCACCGGAACCCTGTTCGACGGCCTCTACGCCTGGCTGCACCGACGGCACGGGTGACAGACACGCTTGATTGACAAATGCGAGCCGGTGGCAACTTCTCTGCGCCATTGGCCGTAGTTACCGTCCGTCTCATGAGCGACGGCGCGCAACCCGACCATGGTGGAGAACGTAGGTCGCATGGTCTGTGGCATCGACTCGTCCATCTGTTGAGCCACGACCATGACCACGGTTCGGCGCACAAGGTGTTGGATGCGGGAGCCGAAGGCATCCGCGCCACCAAGATCTCGCTGGTTGGTCTCGGACTTACGGCTCTCTTGCAGGCGCTCGTTGTTGTTCTCAGCGGCTCGGTTGCCCTGGCTTCCGACACCCTCCACAATCTCGGCGACGCCCTAACCGCAATCCCCCTCTGGATCGCCTTCTCCCTGGGCAGACGCAGCCCCACCCGCAGCTACACCTACGGCTACCACCGCGCCGAAGATGTCGCCGGAGTCGTCATCGTCCTCGCCATCGGCGCCTCCGCCGCGCTCATCATCTGGGAATCGGTGCAGCGTCTCCTCGAGCCGCGACTCATCGATTACATCCCCTGGGTGATCGCAGCCGGTCTCATCGGCGCCGCCGGAAACGAGCTTGTAGCCCGATACAGGATCCGAGTGGGCAGACGGATCGGATCAGAGGCGCTGGTCGCCGACGGTCAGCACGCCCGCACCGACGCCCTCACCTCGCTCACCGTCGTGGTCGCCGGAATCGGCGCCGCCTTCGGAGCAGCCTGGGTGGACCCTGTTGCCGGGCTCGTTGTCGCCCTGGTGATCCTGCGGCTGTTGTTCCGATCGGCACGGTCGATCACGCGGCGTCTCCTCGATGCTGTCGACCCGGAGCTGGTCGACGGGACCGAGAAGATCATCGCCGGGGTGGATGGGGTGCTAGCCGTTACCGATCTGAGGCTTCGTTGGCACGGACACCAGCTTCACGTTTCCGCGTGTGTGGCCGTCGATGCCGACCTCACCGTGGCCGCCTGGCCACGAAACCGCTCACGAAGTCGAACACGCACTCCACCACGCCTACAGCTTCCCGGTAATCACAATGATCCACATCGACCCAGAGGGCCAGACGAGCGCCCACGACGCCACCGCCCACCACCGGCATTGAGTAGGTTCCATCGCACATCCATCGCACAAGAGAGTGCGATGGGACCGTCAAGAACGCGAAATGACGCGAAGCGAAAATGCCGTCTGAACAGGCGTTTCGCGGATTTGCCCTGGTCAGTGGACACCCCGGACTCGGGCTCATAACCCGAAGGTCGCGGGTTCAAATCCCGCCCCCGCTACTACCGAAGGTCCTGGTCAGAGCGATTTCTGGCCAGGGCCTTGTCGCGCTGACGGCCATTCTTCTAACGGATCTTCTAACGGACGCGTCCGAAGGAGTCCGTCCTGGAGATGCGACCGGGATCGTCCCCTGCTGCGAGATCACAACGGACGACCCAACCGAGTCGGCGCGCAGGATCGCCCGTCGATATGGCCAGGCGGAGATGCCCCTTGACGACGACGCGCCAAAGGAGCTGCCTCAAGACGCATCCTGTCCGGGTCGCTATATATCACCTTCGCGCCGGCGACTGGGGCTCGTTGGTCGATCGCCATCCCGAGGGCACTGGTCACCAGCGTGGCAGTGGCCGATGAGTCGATCGACCATCCGACGACGCGGCGGCTGAACGTGTCCAACACGACGGCGCAGTAGACCTTGCCTTCGCGCGTGCGCCGCTCGTCATTCGGACTACCTCGGTTCGCTCCGGGCGCTGGCCCAGAACGCTCGGAGGATGATCATCGCCTGGTCGACGGTGGCTTCGGCAAGCCCGAGTTCGTCGGCGAAGGCGGGATAGTCCTCGGTCCAGAAGAGGGGCGGATCGGGCAGCTCGTCCGGAACCGGGTGGGTGGCCCGTACCGAGAAGACGTGTTGGGTCGCACTCATGGCTCTTCCTGCGTCGAGGCCTCCATGGATGAAGGCGACCATGTCGGCCAGGTCTTTGACCCTGGTGTTGTCTCGAGCGTCCCATGGTCGAGTCATGGCGTGGACCTTCTCGGCGAACTGCTGGGCGACGTCGGTCGCTTCGACTTCGAAGTCCTCGAACCCGGCGAAGGACAGGAGAGAGGTCAGCGGCAGCATCTCGGTGCTGGTCAGCTCATCGGTCCTGGCGACCACGTCGACCCGAACCGTGGCGAAGTTCCTGCCCGCCAGGTCGGCGGAGACACTGAAGCGCCACCCTGGCCGACCTGCCTGGTCTGTCTCGAGAGCGGTCGGTTCCGACACGTCGAACAGGAAGCCGTCACCTGCCGGATCGATCGAAACGGCAGCGGTAAGGCGCTCATGGGCTTCGATCGCACCTTCCGCGTCGGTGCGAAGGTTGAGGTCGAGGTCCTTGGTCATCCGGGCCGAGTCACCGATGCGAAGCTCGACGGCCATGCCGCCCTTGACCACCCACATCCCCGGCTGACTGGTGATCAGGCGGAGCAGGATTCGTTCGAACACCACCCGACGGCGGAGCCGATTGAGGTCCGTGCCCGTCTCGCGGGCCTGGTTGAGCAGTCGTTGCTCCAGGGCCTGGCGGAAGGCGCCGACGGACTCATAGGTCACAGCACACCTGCTTGGCGGAGAGCTCGTTCCATTCGCAGGGCCTCGCGGTGTCCTCGGTGTTCGGCCTCCCGTCGTAGTTGCTGCGGGGCAGTGTGAGGAGCAAGGTTGGAGACGTTCTTCACCACCTCGGTGAGTTGTTCCAAGCTGAGATCGCTCGCTGCGGAATCGATGGCGGTTCGGAATGGGGTTGTGATCCGATACCCCTCACGATCCCACACGTCGCCGTCGGCCAGCTCCCCGTGGTGGAGGACGACCCCCTTTGCTCTGGCGCGGAAGCCCGGCGGAACCGTGAGGTGCACCCGGCTGGGGTTCACGTCGGCGAGGTCGTGGATCGAGATGGCGGTGTCGTGGGAGACCACCCCGAGACCTCGGCTCCAGAGCGTCCACCTGACGAGGTCGTCGTGATCACCGACCGGCCACTCGGGGAGCCGGTAGATGCCGCGGGCGACACGCTGCCAGTTGCCTCTTTGCGTGTGATAGCTCTGGGCGGGGTAGGAGTAACCGAGGTCGAGCGCCTGGCCGGCGGAGAAGTAGCCGCTCTGGATGGCGGCCAGACGACGAAGCTTGTGCTGGACATCACGGCGATCGGTCGACATCCCGGGTCACCTTCGTTGAAGTTTGGTGCGTCATTATTGCACAAACCTTCAACTCTTTTGAAGGATTCTGCGGTTCAGACCGCCTGCCGGGTGGCGACCTCAGGCGCCACCAGGCATAGTGCCGAGAAACCGATCGATCCCGGACTTCTAACGGATCTTCTAACGGATGGGACGTCACGAGGGGTTACCCACAGGCATCAGCCATCACGCCGATTCCGCGAAAGCCCAGGTAGTGAGCACCATTGAGCATCAGCGAGAACCAACCAGAACCCCCGGCGAGGAACTCATAACCCGAAGGTCGCGGGTTCAAATCCCGCCCCCGCTACGGAGCAAGGACCCAGGCCGTGCCTGGGTCCTTGCTCCGTCGACACCGGTCAGTCAATCTCACCGGCTCCGCCGAACCGGCAAGACCTCCCCCTATCCGGTGCCGGTTGACCAGTCTCCTCACCTCGCGTCAGGACTTCCTTGGCCGTTGCCCCCACGTCCACGCTCGCGGCGGGTGTCGGCGCCCCCGCCCAGACCGGCGGCGTCGCGGCACATGATCGAACCGAGCAGCAGCTTGGCCGCGTAGCATGCGCCACGACCTGGAACGCCTCCAACCGTGGCGGCTGGGGCGAGCCTGGATCGGCGCCGACCAGGAGGGCACCTCATCGGCGCGGTCGTCGTGCGCTCCCCGTCATCGTGTCGTAGAGGTACTCGAAGCTCTCGTAGAGCCGAGGGTCGTCTGAACGGGCACGCGCCTCCGCCACGACGGGGGCAACCTTCTCCCAGAGCTGGCGCGCCGAGTTCCCCAGGAGCATCTCGACCAGATCCCGCTCGATCAGACCTCGTCGCAGGAGGATGCCGACCTGATCGTAGAAGGTGAAGAGATAGGTCCCGATGTGTCTCTGACCCCCTAGGACCTTCATGAGGGAGTCGTAGCCGTCGAAATCGGCCCAGTAGACCCGGTGGAACGCCTCCTGGAATTCGAGTGAGTCGAACGTCGCGTACAGTCGCATGACCAGGTCGGCCCGGCGCACCCTGGTCTGGTTCCAGATCTGGAAGCTGTAGAAGATGCTCGCCGCGATGACGCTCGCCGCGGCGATGATCACCGAGACGGTCGCCACGCTCACTCGAGCGGCTCCGGCGGTCGGCTGGCACGGGTACCGTCGCTCATGCCGCGCGACTCTAGATCGACGACCACGCCCTGGCCTGCCAGGACACTCCCGTCGACCCTCACCCTCCAGGGTCTTGTCGCTCTCGACCAACACCGACCCCGGGCGCCGGCGCGGGCCCGCCCGATGGCGGCGAACCAAACGATCCTTCTGCTCAGGCCTGCTCCTCTAGCCTTGCACCGGGTCGCAATCGGGGGTGGCCGGTGATCGTGGACGGGAGGGGTGTTGCTCCGGGGACGGTGATCGCAACCGGAGTCTGCATCGTGGGCGGTGGGGCGGCGGGGATCGCCATCGCCATGCACCTGGCGGGGCGCGGACACCAGGTGACCATTCTCGAAAGCGGGGGCCTCGACTTCGACGCCCGCACCAACGCCCTCAACCAGGGGGAACTGGCCGGCGAGGACATGACCTTCCTCGGCACCCCGCGCCCCCTGGATGCCACCAGGCAGCGGTTCCTCGGTGGCTCCACCAACTGCTGGTTTGGATGGTGCCGTCCCCTCGATCCGTGGGACTTCGTGGAGCGCCCCTGGGTGGCCCACAGCGGATGGCCGATACCCCGCAGCGAGATCGAGCCCTGGTTCCCCGATGCCGCCGCCCTGGTGCAGATCGGCCCTCCCGACTTCGGCGCCCAGTCGTGGGAGGCGCTCGGTGGAGGTCCGGTGATCGTCGACACCCCACTGATGACCACCACGATGTTCCAGTTCAGCGCTCCCACGCGGTTCGGTTCCGTCTACCGCGACGCCCTGGAGTCGAACCCCGGGATCGAGGTCTACCTGTGGTCGAACGCCGTCAACCTAGATGCCGCCCCGGCGGGCGAGCGTGTCACCGGGGTCGACGTCGCCACGCTCGACGGGGGCCGATTCCGGGTCGAGGCCGACACGGTGATCCTCGCCACGGGCGGGGTGGAGGTGCCGCGCTTGTTGCTCGCCTCCAACAACGTCGCCACGGCAGGCCTGGGAAACCAGAACGGGCTCGTGGGGCGGTTCTTCATGGAGCACCCGTACATGGTGGCGGGATACGCCCTCTTCGACCGTCCCGCCGATGCGTTGCGGCTCTATGCCATCAGCCCCTACGGCCTACCGGGTTCGGATCGAGAGGTGGCAGCCGTCGGATCGATCGTTCCCACCCTGGAGGGCCAGGCCCAGGTCGGCAGCCTCAACGTGGGGGCCATGCTCTACGAGGTCGATCCCGACACACCGGTCGACCGGGATGGTGACCTGGTGAGCCCGGCGCAGATGCGTGCCATGCTCGGCGCCCTCGAGGGTGCCGGCGACTTCACCCTGGTCGCCATCCACCTTGCCGCCGAGCAGGTGCCCAACCCCGAGTCACGGGTGATGCTGCTGTCGGACACCGACGAGCTGGGGATGCCCCGCGTCGCCGTGGATTGGCGCCACTCGGCCCTGGACCGCGACAGCCTGGCGTCGTGCCTGGGGCTGCTCGGCGGGGAGCTCGGCCGCCTCGGCCTGGGGAGGGTCCTCGTCGAGCCCGAGGGTGTGGGGCCGTGGGGGCGAGACTTCAGCGTCTCCAGCCATCACATGGGAACGGCGCGGATGTCCGCCGATCCTTCGTCGGGAGTGGTCGATGCCAACTGCCGGGTGCACGGCGTGGAGAACCTCTATGTGGCCGGGAGCGCCGTGTTTCCGACGGTGGGGAGCGCCAACCCCACATTCACGATCCTGGCGCTGGCTCTTCGTCTCGCCGAGCACCTCCACGCGGAGGTCCTCTGATGATCGACCGTCGTCAGTTCATCCGCAGCGCATCGGCCACGATCGGCTTCACCCTGCTCTGGCTCGCCGGGTGTGGCAGGAGTTCGAGCGCGCCGGACACCACCGCGACCTCCGCCACCCCCGGGTCGACGACCACGGGTGGGGGCACCACCGCCGGCACGACCACCACCGAGGGGCCCACATGGCGTCGGGTACCGGCTGGTGGCCTCGACCCGCTCCACGCAGTCGGCCAGGCGTACCTGACCGCAGTCCCCGGGGAAGGCTCGACCGAGACCCTCGCCGGGCACCTGGGCATCGCCTCCGAGGGCATCCCCGGCCTACGCGAGCGCCTCGGAGGGTTCGCCACGGCCGCCCGGGACGATCTCGGCAGTGGGCGTGTGGTCACGGCGGATGGGTGGCTGATCTCGATCACCGAGGGCCGCCTCTGCGCGTTGATCCTGCTCACGGAGTGAGCCGCGGGGAGAGCACCGCTCCCCGCTCAGGCTGGGCGTAATCGCCATGGGGCATGACACATCGCCCGACCCCGATCGTCGCCATGGCTCCCCCGAGGGCGGGCGGCGTGCGATCTCAGGGCTGCAGGACGAACTCGAACGTCGCCTGTTCCACACCGTCGTCGCCGACGAACCACGACCCCGGTGTGAAGCGGAGGGTGTACCCGCCCGAAGAACCCTCGTCGACTAGGAACCGGACGAAGAGGCCCTCGGTCCTCACTCCATCGGCCGAGCCGGAGATGTTCGGGAGGTCGGATCCGTCAGGGGCGACCAAGGTCCCGTCGGGGAGCATGAGAGCGAAGTCGTCCTCGAAGATGCTCCAACTGCCCTGCTTGCGGCTCACGACATCGAATCGCAGCATGAGCGCCTGCTTGCCGGATTCGACCTGGGTGTGGCGCTCCACGACGTCGTAACGGAGATCCCCGCCGCCGATGACGACGTCGATCAGCTGCATGTTCAGCGTGCCGCTCACGGCGATTTCGCTCGGCTCCAGCCTGACCGCCGCATCACCGCCGGCGCCGAGGGGCGCCACGGCGCGGTTCTCGTCCGCATCGCCGAAGATGATCGTGGCGGTGGCCGGGTCGAATCCCTCGTCGACCCTCAGTTCGAGCTCGATGGTGTCGCTGAGTCCACCCGGGATGTCACCGGCCTGGCTGAAGCCGGAGTCCCAGACGTAGGCGCCGGTGTTGGCGGTCACCGTCGCCGCCGGGCCGAAGAACGCCGGCTCGCTGCCGAGGTTCTCCACGGAGAGCTGCAGCGTCAGGGTGTGGACGATCTTGCCGGAGAGGAGGTTCTCTTCGGGGGTCACCGCCCCTTCGACGATCTCGACGCGGAAACCTGAGTGCCACACCTCTTCGCCGACGGTGAACTCGATCGGTCCCGCATCGGAGCCCCCCGGAGCCTGGGTCGTGGCCGTCGAACCGGCCGAGGCCAGGGTGGTGGTGACGGGATCTTCGCGCTCGACCTCGACATCACCACCACACGCCGTCGCCACCACGGCGACCACGAGTGCGATCAGTCCGATCCGGTACATTTGGCGTGACGACTCCATCGTGATCCCTCCCTCGGTGCACCTGTCACCGGTGAGGATGCACCGTTCGTCTCTGAGGCCATGGTCGACGCTAGCCGTCGCACCGATCGCCTGCAGGCTCCGATGCGTTCACCGAACCACGGCCGGGGCCACCCGTGAACGGCCCCGGCGCCGTCCGCCCGGCTCTGGCTGGCGCACCCGTCGGTCCGAGCAGAACACCCACTCGCCCGCCCCCACATCTCTGCGGCGGGGGGCACTACCGTTGGCCCGGCGGGGCGCCCCGTGCTCACCCGCAGTCGGCGGCCATGGACGCCATCAGTCGAGGAGGCGGTGTGGTGATCCACCGGAGATCCCGAAGCCACCGGGACCATCCCGAGAACGGCCGGCACTCGCCATCTCGTCTCCGCCACCCACCCCTCGCCGCCCTGTGCATCGTGCTCGCCCTCCTCGCCGCAGGGTGCTCCAACGGCGGCACCGAGACCACCTCCAGCTCCACCTCGGCGCCGTCCCAGGGCGGGATCCTCGACGACGTGGTGGCCCCGGAGTGGGAGCCTGCGACCCGCACCGAGGGGATCGCCGAACGGCTCTCGTCGGGGGAGGTCACCGCGCAGTCCGCCATCGACGCCCTTGCCCTGATCGCCGACGACGTGCCGGGCGCCACACCGAGCGACCTGCCGGTGGGGGAAGGTTTCGGCGGGTACTACACCCGGCTGCTGATCGATGCGGTGCGCCCCGACCTCACGCCCGCCCAGGCCACCTTCGTCGAGGCCTACTACATGCAGGGTCGCCTGGTGGGACGGATCGGCACCGACGGCACCATCGAGCCGGGAGACTCCCCGTCGGCGGCCGGGGTAGAGGCCGTCGCCGGTGCGAACCGGTCGACGTTCGTGGCACCGGTGGCGGTCCTGGCGGCTGCCAAGATCGGTGACCTCGAGTACCTGGAGCTGGTGGCCGAGGTGCAGCAGCGCTGGAAGGCGCACCTGGCAGACATGCCTGCGTTCGAGATCGAGCTGCACATGAGCGACAAGCCGGGCGGGATGGAGGCCTGGAACGACGGGGTGTGCCACATCGAGGTGCAGGCCGGGTTCACCAAGGAGGAGGCCTCGGCCGACCAGGTCAGGTGGTTCTTCGCCCACGAGATCTTCCACTGCATCCAGAGCACGTGGGAGGGGTCCGCCAGCCCTCCGCCCTGGGTGGTGGAGGGCGCCGCCGACTTCGCCGCCTACGACCTGTTCCGAAACGAGAAGCTGGACTTCGAGGGCGGGTCGTCCGACTGGTTCGTCAACGCCTACACCCCCCTGAAGGTCCGGGCCTACAGCGCCTGGCCGCTCTTCGAGAACGCCCGTCGCTCCGGGATCGACGTCTACGCCTCGATCCGGAAGATGATGGCCTCACCTGGCAACTCGGTGGCGGCCAACCTGGCGGTGGGCGGGCTCGACGGGAAGGTGTTCCGCCGCGACTGGTCGACCCGGACCCTGCGGAACCCGGCGTTCGACGGCGTGTGGTGGCTCCCCTGGCCCACCCACGACCCGCAGGCCGGACCGCAGACCAACGCCTACGCCCTGGAAAGGGGGCTCGGCTCCTACAACGTCGTCGGCGCCGGCGGGTTCGCCCAACCACAGATGGCGGTCCTGGTCACACCCGACGTCGGCATGATCACCGCCAGCCCGCTAGGCGGGCCGCTCACCACCTGGACCGCACTCGGCACCAGGACCGTCGCCGACGGGAGCAGCGGGAAGTTCTGCTTCTCGCCCGACGGATGCCAGTGTCCGGGAGGAACCTCGTCGTCGGCCATCCCCATGAGTGGCAGCTCCATGGTCTTCTCCTACCCCGCCTCGGAGGAGGCGGTGAAGGCGGCGGTCGTCGCCGAGCCCTGGGACCCTGACGATGAGTGCAAGGAGGACCCGCCGCACGACGACGCCGAGTCCAACGGCGATCCGCACCTGCTCACCTTCGACGGACTCGCCTACGACGTGATCACCCTGGGCGAGTTCATCACCGCCCGCGACCCGAACGGCGACTTCGAGGTGCAAACGCGGCACGAGGCTTTCCGGTTCGGAGCCGGGACCAGCGCAGTCGCCCTGGGGACGGGGTCGAGCCGGATCACGATCACCTCGCCCGACCTGATGACCCCCGAGGCGGTGATCCGCGTCGATGGGTCGGCGGTCACCGGGGCGTCGTTCGAGGCCGGCGGCGTGGCCGTGGAGGTGGGAGACCTCGAGATCACCGCCACCTGGCCCGACGGGAGCACCGTCGAGCTCCGCTGGTTCCTGGGGTGGTTCGTCGAGATGTCGGTCCCGCCAGAGCGCTCCGCCCGCATGGTGGGCCTGGTCGGATCCGCCGACGGCGACTTCGGCAACGACCTCCGCTTCCCCGACGGCACCATCGTCGACACCACCGACGCCCAGGTCGACGAGTCGCCGTTCGTAGTCGCCTGGGCCGTGGACGAAGAGACGACCCTCTTCGACTACGAGCCGGGCGAGACCCCGGCCACCTTCCGGGTGCCGCACCCCAACCCGATCCCGCCCCAGATCGAAGAGGATGCCCTGGCGGAGTGCTCGGCCGCCCTCGGCGATCAGGCGACCTCGCACGAGGTGTGGTGGTGCGCCTACGACGTCTCCGCAACGGGGGAGTCGGGCTTCGTAGACGAGTACGTGAGGGAGGTGGAGGACCGGGTCGGCGGCGGCAGCGACGGCCCACCGCCGACTGCGACCACCACCACCGGCGAACCCCCCGCCGGCAGCGTCAGTGGTGAGCCGACCCTGGTCCTCGACGCCACCCAGCCGTCCGGGCTGGTGAGCGTGGCCGCTGGCACGGTGCTGGTCGCCATCGCCACCGACTGCCCGGAGGAGCTGTATCTCGACATCTCCGTGTACGCCGTGGACGACGACTCGCTGCTGGCCCGTGCCTCACTGTGCGACCCGTCCGGGCTGGGGGGCATCACCGCCGACGAGGGGGAGTGGTACGACGGCGAGGCCTACCTCTGGCTGCCGGAGACTGCCGAGTACGAGATCTTCCTCGAGGAGATCCTCGGCGACGCCGCCGCGGCCGGCGCAGTGGCCATCTACACCGACCCGACACCGGCGGTGCTCACCGCGGCGGACCTCGCCGACGGCGACACCCGGACCCTCGGCGGGATCGCCGACAGCGTGGTCTATCTGCCCGATCCTGCCATGACCTTCGACCTCGTCGGGTTCGAGGTGGCCTGCGGTGTCGAGATCTACTGGCTCGACACCTTCCCCCGCCTCGAGCCATGGAACCTGGCCAAGTGCGGGCACGCCGACCGGTTCGATCTGCCTCCGACCGACCAGGTGTTCCCGTTCGTCGTCTTCAGCCGGACGCCCGACCCGATCGAGATCACGCTGACTCCCACGGGGTGACGGCAGCGGTTCCGTCGTCTAGTGGTGATGTTCGTCGGCCTCGGCGTCCGCCTTGGTGGGGTGGATGGTGCCTGCAGGATGTTCCGGCGGGCTGTAGATCGAGTACAGCTTCACCGGCTTGTCGCCGGTGTTGACCAGGTTGTGCCACACCCCGGCCGGCACGATGATCGCCCAGTCGTCGGAGACTTCGAAGCTCTCATCCACCTGGTCTTCACTGCGGCCGAAGTCGACCCGGCCCTGCCCCTGCTCCAGGCGGAGGAACTGGTCGAGGCCGTCGTGCGCCTCCCACCCGATTTCCTCGCCTGGGGCGATGCTCATCAAGGTGAGCTGGGCGTGTGCGCCGGTGTGCTCCACCTTGCGGAAGTGGTCGTTGGCGACCGACAGGGCCTCGATGTCGCCGATCCAGCCGAGTGACGAGTCTGCCTTGAAATCGGTCATCTTCTCGTTCTCCTTTCGCCGTACTTCTTGATTATCGGACGCTCGCCGGTGAATCGAGAACCCCGGGGGTCTCCGCCCCGATGCTTGCAGAAGGCACCTCGGCGGGGAGGCCTGTCGATCCAACTCCGGTCGTTCGGACTCGATCTGCAACCACTGGCGATGAGCGAGCCTTCATGCTCTCGCCGCCGTCTCCGCCTCGACCCTCCGCGGCTCCACCACCAGGTTGGGGAGCACCCGGTCGAGCCACTTCGGGATCCACCGGTTCTTGTCGCCGAGCAGCACCATGGTCGGCAAGGACAGGGGCTACCCTCGGCGGGCGGGGCTCGCCTGCGTCACCTCCCGATGTCGGTGACCGAAGTCGCCGGCCACCGTTGTGCGGATCGTCGAGGAGGTGGTGCGGCTCCGGCGGCTCATCGAGGGCGCCCACGGTCTCGACTCCTGACCGCGGGGTCTGCTGGGGCGGTGGTATCAGGGCCCGTCCTGCCAGGTCACCTGCCACTGGAAGGCGCGCTCCTCCGTTCCCCACCTCGACTTGAAGAACTCGATCACTGCCCGGATCTCCTCGTCGCCGAGGACTCCGGCGAAGATCGGCATCCGGGTCTGTTCGAACCCGGTGCCGTCCCTGATGATCTCGAACAGCAGCCCGTCGGGGTGGTGCCAGGTGTGCCCCGACGAGTCGTGAGGGGGAGGTGGGTACGACCCGTCCGGGTTGGGCGTCGTCCAGTCGGGATCACCCGACAGGTCGGGACGATGGCAGGCGGCGCAGTTGTCCGCATAGACCCGTTCGCCCAGGGCGACCAGGGCAGGGTCCAGGCCTGGCGGCGGTGGCGCCTCGGGGGTGTCCAGCGGGTTCCCCAGCCGGGGCTCGTCATCGGCACACGCCGCCAGAGCCAGGGCGGAGAGGATCGCCACCACCCCCAACCACTTCGATCGCCTCATGGTTCGTCCTCCGATCACGATCTGCCCGCCCATCCCGGCGGGGCGGCGGCCCTGCCGATGGCGCCTCATCGGGACGGTGCCCGGCGGCGTCGGCTGGCGGTTCGGCTCTCGGTCCACCCAGGGGCGAGCACCACGGCGCTCCGCTCGTCGTGCATCATCATGCCTTCCGAACCGGCCGTACGCACCCCAAGATCCCTCCCCTTGGCATGGCCTGTTCTGGCCCACCGAGTGCGTTTGGTCGACGGGCCTCGTCGCACCTGTTGACTCTGGACCGGCTACATCGCCTGGGCCTGGCGGTCTTGCCTCTGGAGACGTCGGGAGACATGGCATCCTCAAGAGGGGATTGACTCCCGTCAACGAGGAACATACGATACCCCCCCGGAGTATAGGGAGGGTCATGCGCGGCTATGAGATCGTCAAAGACGACCACCTGCGGCGCCTCGCCCGAATCGAGGGCCAGGTGCGTGGCCTGCAGCGGATGATCACCGAGGACCGCTACTGCATCGATGTGCTCACCCAGGTCAACGCCGTTTCCGGGGCGCTGAAGGGGGTGGCGATCGGCCTGCTCGACGAGCACGTCCGGCACTGCGTGCGCCAGGCCGCCGAGTCCGGCGACGGGGCGGCTGCCGACCGGATGGTGGGTGAAGCCACCATGGCGATCGAGCGGCTCGTTCGCGCCTGATGCCCATGGGGGCGACGAGATGACCGAACCCCATTCGCACCCATCCCCGCCACCTGCGGGGGCCGAGCATGCCGATCACCGGCATCCGGTCGCCACCGATCGGCATGCGGCCGCCGCGCATACCCCGTCGGGCGGCACGAGAGGCGGGCACGACAAGCACGCCGGCCACGACCTGGCCATGTTCCGCAACCGGTTCTGGGCATCCCTGGCCCTCTCCCTCCCGGTCGTGTTCTTCTCGGAGATGATCCAGGACTGGTTCGGGTACACCGCACCCTCGTTCGCCGGCTCCGAGTGGGTGGCCCCGCTGCTGGGAACTGCGATCTTCCTGTACGGAGGGTCACCCTTCCTGGTGGGAGCCGTGCAAGAGGCCCGCGACCGGCGGCCGGGGATGATGCTGCTCATAGGGATGGCGATCACGGTCTCCTTCGGGGCGTCCGCCGCCACCAGCCTCGGTTGGTTCGACCTCGACTTCTGGTGGGAGTTGGCGGCGCTGATCACCATCATGCTGCTCGGCCATTGGATGGAGATGCGGGCCATCGGCCAGGCGCGGGGCGCCCTGGCCGCATTGGCTGAGCTGCTGCCCGACGGAGCGGAGCTGATCACCGACGCCGGCACCGAAGAGGTGCCCATCGCCGACCTCAGGGTGGGTGACCTCGTCCTGGTGAGGCCGGGTGGCCGGATCCCGGCCGACGGGGAAGTCGTCGACGGGGACGCCGAGGTGGACGAGTCGATGGTCACCGGTGAGTCCAAGCCGGCTTCCAAGCGTCCCGGGGACGGCGTGGTGGCCGGGACGGTCGCCACCGCCGATGCGATCCGGGTGAGGGTCACCGCCGTCGGCGACGACACCGCCCTGGCGGGGATCCGGCGGCTGGTCGCCCAGGCCCAGGAGTCACGGTCACGCGCCCAGGTCCTCGCCGACCGGGCGGCGGCGCTCCTGTTCTTCGTGGCGGTGGCGGCGGCGGCCGTCACCACCGTCGGCTGGCTGCTCGCCGACCGCCCCGATCAGGCCGTGGTCCGCACGGTGGCCGTGCTGGTGATCGCCTGCCCGCATGCCCTGGGCCTCGCCATCCCCCTGGTGATCGCCAACTCCACCGGGGTGGCCGCCCGCAACGGCATCCTGGTGAAGGATCGGCTCGCCCTTGAGCGGATGCGAAGCGTCGATGTCGTCCTGTTCGACAAGACGGGCACCCTCACCAGGGGCAGCCACCTGGTCACCGCCGTGGAGGCCGTCGATGGCGACGAGGGTCGTCTGCTGAGGCTGGCCGCCGCCGCAGAGTCCGACTCGGAGCATCCCCTGGCTCGCGCCATCATCGCCGCCGCAGAACACGGGGCGATCCCTTCTGCCCAGGGGTTCGCCTCGATGAGCGGCCGCGGCGTGCAGGCACGGGTCGAGGGCATGAGCGTCATGGTGGGCGGTCCGACCCTCCTCAGGGAGCGTGGCCTCGCAGTCCCGCCTTCGGTGGAGGAGGCGGCCGAGAGATGGCGCGCCAGGGGGGCCGCCGTCCTCCACGTCATCGTGGACGATCAGGTGGTCGGGGCGCTGTCCCTGGAGGACGAGGTCCGGCCCGAGTCGAGGGAGGCGGTCGATCGGCTCCACCAGTTGGGGGTGCAGGTCGGCATGATCACCGGTGATGCCCGTCAGGTCGCCGAGGCCGTCGGTGCGACGCTCGGGATCGACCGCCTTCTCGCCGAGGTCCTTCCCGAGGACAAGCACGCCGAGGTCGCCGCCCTGCAGAGCCAGGGCCTGCGGGTGGCCATGGTCGGGGACGGGGTCAACGATGCCCCGGCGCTCGCCCAGGCCGACGTGGGGATCGCCATCGGAGCGGGGACCGACGTCGCCATCGAATCCGCCGGGATCGTGCTCGCCTCCGACGACCCTCGCGGCGTGGTGGCGATCCGCCGGCTCTCCCGGGCCGGCTACCGCAAGATGGTGCAGAACCTCGCCTGGGCCACCGGGTACAACGTGGTGGCGATACCCCTCGCCGCAGGGGTCCTGGCCTGGGCCGGGATCGTCCTTGCCCCCGCCATGGCGGCAGTCCTGATGAGTGCCTCCACCGTGATCGTCGCCGTCAACGCCCAGCTGCTGCGACGGATCGATCTGCAGCCGTCCGCCTGATCGGTTGGCATCCGACCGGGATCGGCCACTCTCACTCCACCGGCGCCATCTCCGCCTCGACCCTCCGCGGCTCCACCACCAGGTTGGGGAGCACCCGGTCGAGCCACTTCGGGATCCACCAGTTCCGGTCGCCGAGCAGCTCCATGGTCGGCAGGGACAGGGGCTACCCTCGGCGGGCGTGGCTCGCCTGCGTCACCTTCCGATGTCGGCGGTCGAGGTCGGGGGAGGCCATCATCCGGATCGTCGAGGAGGTGGTGCGGTGATCGAGGAAGACACCCTGCCTCGACCGAATGGCTCCGAAGGTGGCCGACGCCGCCTCCGCCTTCTCGCCATGCTCCTCACGCTTGGCGTTCTGGCCTGGGTGATCAGCAGCAATCGCGATGCCCTGCGGAGCCTCGCCGCCGTGCCGGTGACAACCCTGCTCGTCCTGGCCATCCTTCAGGTTGGCGTGCTGGCGGCGACGAGCTGGCGGCACCTGGTGGCTCTGCGGGCGTCCGGGCCGGGAACGATCGGGGCGTGGCGCTGGTACCGGATCTTCGTGTTGGGGCGCTTCTTCAACCTCGTTGCGCCCCAGGTGGGCAACGTCTATCGGGCCGTCGTTCTCAAGCGAGATGTCGGCGTGTCGTACACGAGTTTCGCCGCCGCACTGTTCCTCTTTCTCTGGGCGAGCACGGTCCTCAACCTCTTCGCCGGTGCGGCGATTCTGGCCGTCTCCGAGACGGGGCTCGACCTGGCCGGCGTGCCAGCTTCGCTCTTCCTCCTGGTGGCCGGTTTCGCGCTCATCGCTCTCGTACCGGCTGCTCTCGCCGTTACCTCTCGTTTGGGCGGTTCGCGCATGAAGTGGTTCCGATCGCGGCTTGCCGCGGCTCTCGACATCGCACACAACGCCGTGCGCTCGCCATCCTTCTCCCTCCATTTCACCCTGACCTGGCTGGTGGGTCTGGCGATCAGTGCGGTCGTGTACCTGGTCTCGTTCGAGGCGGTTGGAATCGGGATCTCGCTCGCTTCTGCGGTTGCCATGTATGCGTTGGTACAGATCAGCACGATCGTCGTGATCACACCAGGGAACTTGGGGATACAGGAGTTGGGTCTGGCCGCCATCGCCGCGCTCTTCGGCCATGACTTCGCAGGCGCCGCCCTGGCAGCGGTTCTCTTCCGCACAGTCGGACTGACGGTCCTCGCCCTCCAGGCCGTCCCTTTCGGGGCGATGCACACGATCCGGCGCGTCCCGAGTGGGACCCCCTGATCCGTGGATCTCAGAACCGTATCCTCGGGCGTCCACGACCGGCGATGTTGGTCCTGAACTCCGGACCACCGGAGTCATCGGCTGTCGGTCGGGGTCGGTATGGGATGGCTCCCAACTTGGCTCCCAGGCTGAGGTGCTGACCCCGGTGCCCGATCGGCGGCCGTAGACTGCGGGACATGCGCTTCACTGCCGCGGTCACCCAAGAACCGCCCTGGTACGTTGCCCGCTGCCTGGAAGTCGAAGTCACTAGTCAGGGCGAGAGCGTCGAGGACTCACTGAAGAACCTACGCGAGGCTCTCGAGCTCTACTTCGAGGACCAGTCGTTTCCTGATCACATCGATACGCCGATCATTGCGCCGGTCGACATCCCGGCGTGAGTGCGAACCTTCCGATCGTCTCCGGCCGTGAGGTAGTGCGCGCACTGACCAAGGCTGGGTTCGGCGAGGTGAGCCAGCGCGGGAGCCACCTGAAACTGCGGAACGAGACGGGGAGGACGGTGATCGTTCCGATGCATGGCGAGTTGGCCCGCGGGACGCTGCGCTCGATCCTGCGTCAGGCAGATCTCTCGGTGGGAGCTTTCATCGAGCTGTTGTAGTCGACCCCTCTTGGAGTCTCCACGAGCAGACTGGACGCGCCCACCGAGATTCCTTCATGTGGAGACCGCGGTGAGCAGGGGGTTCGAGCAACACGGCCGGAGATGACCGGACCCCCAGCCTCGTGATCCGGTCCTACTGTCTCATTGCGGCCCGGCCACGGCAGCCCGATGGGCATCCCCGGTGAGGGCGATGAACGCCTCGGCATGCCCGTGGCCGCCAAGTCCGAACGCCGAGCGGTACCGGCTGAGCGCAGCCAGCGCGGCGAGGTCGACGGCCGCGGCTGCCGTCGGATAGCAGTCGATGGCGGCGAGCTTCTTGTCCATGAAGTTCGTCACGTCGACCACCCGATTCGGGACGAGGGGCCCCCAGACTTCGCCGGACCACACCTCCGTGGCGTCGTCGACCGTCATCGCTATCGCCTCTGCCACCGCCTCGTGGTCCGGGTGGCCATCGAGCCACCATGGTGCGAGGATCGATCCGGGCCCGAACTCGATCAGAAACCGGGCCAGCTCGGCCGACAGGTCGGAGACGTGTTGCCGAAGCAAGCCGTCCGGGAGGCCAAGCCTGATCGTCTCCCGAATCCCCAGCACGGCGGCGGCGTGAACCTGTTCGTCGCGTCGTCTCGACGCCACCGTGGCGCGAGACAGTCGCGGATCGCCGCCGGCTTCGCCGTCGCTCACGGCTACGAGGGCCACTGTGACGCCTCGATCCACCAGGGCGGCGACGGTTCCTCCGCACATGATCGTCTCGTCATCTGGGTGTGGTGCCACCACGACGACGCGATTGCCGGCGGGTAGCCCGACCACAGGTCCTTGGCCGGATGCACGGGCCAGGCGACGAACCCGACGACGGAGCGCCCCCGGCAATGCCCGATCGGCGTGTCCGCGTAGGCGCCGCCAAGTCCGGTCCCCAGGTAGACGCATTCGCACTCCGATCAGAATCGACTCCAAATGCTTCGACACGGAATGGGAATCGGACTTGGAGATCGCTCTCGCCGATCCGTCA
The DNA here is from genome assembly GCA_030584185.1 of Acidimicrobiia bacterium. Lineage (NCBI taxonomy): Bacteria > Bacillati > Actinomycetota > Acidimicrobiia > Acidimicrobiia bacterium. Next base: position 1,865,445 of record CP129495.1, read on the forward strand.
GACCTGCCGCCGCAGCCGCCATTGAAACACGGCGGGTTCGGGGTCGGGAGTCAAGCCTGCCGGGCATCGCCCCGGCTCGCCATCGGGTAGGACCCTGGCGCTGGGCCGAATCGAGCGATCGTCGGGGTTTGGTCGGCGCCCCCTGCTCGGGGGACCCGACACGCACAATCCCACCGGCCGGCGGCACAAGCGACCACGATGGGCTCGACTCATGAGTGAATCCGATGGCTGAGCCAGCCCTTCTCTACCGGCTTTACGCGCCGGACGACGCCCCGGCGCTCACTCGTCTCTACGAGAGGGTGTGGCCCGGTCGAGAGGGACATCAGGAGTACATCGACTGGGCGTTCACCGACCCACGCGGGGGATCCTCGACGGTCCTCGCCGTCGAACCGGCGACGGGTCGAATAGTCGGGTGCAGGGGAGCGACGCGGTGGCCATTCTCAGTGGGCGGAGAGAGCCTGCTCGTTCGCCAGTTCCACGGGACATGTGTCGACCCCGAGTCGCGACGGCTCGGGATCTTCACCGAGATGAACCGCCGTTCGCTTGCACTGTTCGAGGAAGAGGGCGGCGACCTCATTTACAACGTCTCGGTGGATGAGTCGCGAAGCGGCTACGAGAGGCTCGGCTGGGTGTACCGGCCCGGGCTCCGCCGCCTGATCAAGCCCGTCAGACGCCTTCGCTTCATCCGTGCCCTCATGGGCGGACGCAAGCGCATCGGTGGTCGTCCTGTCGTCGAACCGGCCACCGAACCGATCCCGTACCTCGACACTCTCGGGTCATGCCTGCAAGGGCGGCGGGAGCTCCTTGCCGATTCGCTCGCCGTCGATTACACGGAGGCGTCTACTACCTGGCGGTTTTCCAAGCGAGGGAGCGGGCACCGGATCCACGTCTCGTCGGCCGGCGCGGTCGTCTATCGCTTCGGTCGGCGCGGTCCTCTTCGGGAGGCCTACATCGGTGACGTCTGGCCGCGGAGTGCCGATCCAAGCCTGATGCGTGATGTGCTGACGGAACTCATCGACATCGAACGACCCGACATGATCACCTTCGTCATCACGCGCGAGCACCCGCTCTATGGCGCATGCCGACGGTTCGGATTCTTGCCCGACCCGGGAGGCGACCTGAATCTGGGCACGAAGGCGGTGTCGGGGCGCGGCGAGCGGCTTCTCGACTCCCAGCCGCTCGCCATCACCGCCCTCGACATCGACACCTTCTAGGACCACTGTCCGGTGCGGCTCGTCATGCACCTGGACCTGTGCCGACATCCGGGATCGCAGGTGTCGGTCTGATCCCCGCCGGCGTCCGACCGGGATCGGCCACTCTCACTCCACCGGCGCCATCTCCGCCTCGACCCTCCGCGGCTCCACCACCAGGTTGGGGAGCACCCGGTCGAGCCACTTCGGGATCCACCAGTTCCGGTCGCCGAGCAGCTCCATGGTCGCCGGGACCAGCAGCATGCGGATGACCGTGGCGTCGATGGCCACCGCCGCCGCCAACCCGAGCCCGAGGACCTTCACCGTGCGCATGTCCTCGAGGACGAAGGAGGCGAACACGAACACCATGATCAGGGCGGCGGCGGTGATCACCCGGGCGGTGGCCGCCAACCCGTCGGCGACGGCGCTGGTGTTGTCGGCGGTCCGGTCGTACTCCTCCCGGATCCGGGTGAGGAGGAACACCTCGTAGTCCATGGAGAGCCCGAAGACGATGGCGAACAGCATCATCGGGACGAACGGCTCGATCGGGCCCGGCTCGATCCCGAGCAGCGAGCCTCCCCAGCCCCACTGGAACACCGCCACCACCACCCCGTAGGCGGCACCGATCGCCAGCAGGTTCATGGAGACCGCCTTTAGCGGCACCAGCACCGAACGGAACACCGCCATCAGGAACAGGAACGAGATCAACAGCACCGCCCCGTAGAAATACCAGATGCGTTCCGCCAGGTAGTCGGAGAAGTCGATGTTGGCCGCCACCGACCCGGCCACCAGGATCTCCGTGCCCAGGTCGGCGTCGATCCCGGGGATCGCCTCGTCGCGCAGCCGGTGGACCAGGTCGGACGTCGCCTCGTCCTGCGGCCCGGTCTCGGGGGTGAGGCGCCAGAGCATCGCCGTCGGCTGCTGCGGATCGTTGGGGATGCCCACAGACACCTGGGCGACACCCTCCACATCCCCCAGGGTGGCCGTCACACCCTGGAGCGCCATCGGGTCGGCACCCTCGGGGAGGGTGGTGATCAGGACCAGGGGCCCGTTGGCGCCGGCGCCGAACCCGGCCTCCAGCAGGTCGTACGCCTCCCGGGTGGTGGTGCCCTCAGGGTCGTTGCCGGCGTCGGTGAACCCGAGCTGGATCGAGAACAGGGGGAGGGCGGCGATTGCCAGCACCACCGACGCCGAGACGGTGATGATGGTCGCTCGCCGTTGCACGAAGCGGCTCCATCGGTAGGCGCCTGTGGCCTCGACCGGCCTCTCCTTGCGCAGGGTGATCGTCTTGGAGAGCGGGCCGCCGAACCTTCCGGCGATCAGCACCACCACTGCGGGGATGAGGGCGAAGCGAAGCACCGGAACCCCCAGGGCGACGCCGATCAGGGCGATGGCGACCAGGAGCGAGGCGATCATGCCGCTCCACCTGGTGATCTGGATGCGCTGGCCCGCCAGCCCGATCAGGGCAGGGAGCAGTGTCACCGAAGCCGCCATGGTGAGCAGCACCGTGGTGGCGGCGGCGAAGGCCAGGCCGGTGACGAAGCCGACCCCCATCAGCACCATTCCCAGGAGCGACACCACCACGGTCACGCCGGCGAAGAGCACCGCCCGCCCGGCGCTGTCGAGCGATGCCGCCATCGACTCGGTGATCGACTCGCCGGCCCCGAGGTGCTGTTGGTACCGGGTGACGATGAAGAGGGCGTAGTCGATTCCGACGCCGAGGCCGATCATGATCCCGATCGTTGCTGCGAAGTCGGGCATCTCGACCAGGTTGCTGAGCAGGGCGGTGGCCGCCACCCCGGTGCCGACCCCGGCCAGGGCGGTGGCAATGGGCAGCCCCATGGCCAGCACCGATCCGAACGAGAGGATGAGCACGAAGATGGCGAAGGCCAGGCCCAGCATCTCCGAGCTGGGAGGTTCCCGGTCGCGGAACATGTCGCCGCCGAGGGCGATCTCCAGCCCGGCGATGTCGGGGGAGAGGGCGGCGATCTCGTCGGAGATCCTCGCCCCGTCGTCGGTGGTGGTGCCCGGTTCGAGCACCAGCTGGGCGTACGCCACCTTGCCGGCGGAGTCGCCCAGGGCCGAGATCTGGCCGGCGCCCATCGGGGAGTAGGGACTGAGGACGTTGACCACCCCGTCGATATCCGTCACCGCCTCGAAGAGGCCGGCCATGGCGGATGCCACCTCGGAGTCCTCGACCCCCTGGTCGGCGGCGAACACGATCGTGCCCGAGTCGCCGCCGGCGTCGGGGAACTCACTCGCCAGCAGGTCGAGCCCGGCACTGCTCTCCGATGCCGGGGCGGTGATCTTGGAGGTGAATGCCGGACCGACGATCGCCACGCTCCCCACGAGCAGGGCGGCGGCGAGCATCCAGGCGGCGACGTATCGCCAGGGGTGGGCGGCTGCGAAGCGACCGAGTCGGGCGAGCACTTGTGGTTCCTCGTGTAGGGGATGTGCACTCTAGGCAAAGTTGCAGGAAACGCAAAAATGCGGACCATGCAGTGAAGTGGTGGTAGCCTGCTCCCCATGTCCGGTGACACCACCCTGCGGGAGCGCAAGAAGCTGCGCACCCGGCGCGCCATCGAAGGCGCCGCCCTCGATCTCTTCGAGAAGCAGGGATTCGACGGCACCACGGTCGAGGATGTCGCCGCTGCAGCCGAGATCGCCCCCCGGACCTTCTTTCACTACTTCCCGTCCAAGGAGGACGTGGTCCTCGCCGACTACGCCGCTCGCCTCGACCGGCTGGTTGCGGAGTTGGAGGGAGGGCCCGCCGATGCCTCTGCGTGGCGGGCGCTGCGGGCGGCGTTCGTCGCCGTGTCGGCCGACTACGAGAGCGAGCGGGCGCAGATGCTGCGCCGGTTCCAGATAATCACCACGGCTCCCTCCGTCGGAGCCCGCAGCCTGCAGCTCCAGGCGGATTGGGAGACCACCGTGGCCGGGATCGTCGCCGGCTGGCTGGGGACGGATCCCGACCGCTTGATCGCGCCCCGGCTGCTCGCCGGAGCCGCCCTCTCCGCCATGCGGGCCTCGATGGCCCTGTGGCTGGCCGGAGGCGGCAAGGAGTCCCTGCCCGAACTGATGGCCAGGTGCTTCGACCTCCTCGACACCGGCCTGGGGGAGATCAACGACCACGGAACCGCCCGGCCGTGACCACCAGGCTGCGCGGCCTGCGCAAGTGGGTGTGGTTCGTCGCCCCGCAACGGATCGACCATGCCGGCCTTCACGGGGCGCAGAGCGTGGCCGCCCCCAACGCCATCGGCCTTCCCGAGGAGGAGTTGTGGCTGCAGGCTCCGGGCGGTCCCCGGCTCCATGCCTGGTTCATCCCGGTCGAGGGGACCGCTCCCGCCGTGGTCGTACTCCACGGCTGGGGTGGGAACGCCTCCCTGATGCTCCCGCTGGCCCCGCACCTGCATCGGGCCGGGTTCCACTCGCTGTTCCTCGACGTGTCCAACCACGGCCGGTCGGACCGTCGCCGGTTCGTGTCGATGCCCCGTTTCGCCGACGACCTCGAGGTGGCCCTCGGGTGGCTCTCGGGGCGCGACGAGGTGTCCACCCTCGGTGTCGTCGGCCACTCGGTCGGCGGCGGTGCGGCGATCCTCAGCGCCTCGCGCGGGTGTGCACTGCAGGCCCTGGTGTCGGTGGCGTCGCCGGCCGACCCCGGCGCTCTGATGCGTCAGCAGATGGCTTCGGCGCCGCGACCGGTGCGCGCTGCCGCCCTGGGGATCATCCAGAAGGCCATCGGGCAGCCCTTCGACGACTTCGCCCCCCGCAACCGGATCGCACTTGTGCAGGCACCGACCCTGCTGGTGCACGGAGCCGCCGACCAGGTGGTGCCCTTGGAGAACCTCCACCAATTGGCGGCGGCGAGTCCCGACGCCGAGGTGCTGATCGTCGACGACGCCGGCCACAGCGACCTGGACCGCTTCCTTCCCCACGTCGATCGAATCACCGGATTCCTGGGTCGGCACCTGCTTCGTTAGCGGGTGGATCTCGGCCGTTGGCTGCCGAGGCCGCTACTTGGGCGGCAGGCCTGCGGCGAAGGCGATCCCCTGTTCGATCCAAGCCTCGAGGGCGGCGTCGTTCGAGGTCCCCTCGGGCGCCACCACCACCCAGCCCTCCATCGGACGACCGGTGAAGTCCATGGTGCGCGCCCCGGGTCGGGCGATCGCCTCCTCGTGATCGTCCTTCCCCACCCTCACCATCAGGTCGGCTCCGTTCACACCGACTGCCATGTTTCCGCCGATGAGGAAGGCGAGCCCGCCGAACATGGTCTTCTCTGTGACGTCGGCCCGGGTGCCGATGTGGGCGCGGACGTCTTCTGCGAGGCCCAGGTCGTATGCCATCGGGAAATCGTAGGTGGCGACCATCGGCGGGGCGATGGCCCTGGGTCGTCAAGCGATCACCGGCCCGGCTTCGCCCGCCCGGTCTCAGTGGTCGTCGACGACCGTCGCCGTCGATGGAGACTCCCTCTCGCCGTCGGCGGGGCAGGAAGCGGCCTGGCCGCTCGCGATCTTCGCCAGCAGTTCGGCGAGCGCCTCCGCCTGCTCCTGGGTCAGGTGCCGGCCGAGATGTTGTTGAAGCCCCCGCAGGGCCGTGGGGGCGGCACTTCGCTGGACCTTGCGGCCCTGTTCGGTGAGGAGAACCTCCATGCCCCTTCGGTCCTCGGGGCAAACCCGCCGCTCGACCAGGCCGGCACCCTCGATCCGGTCCACGAGGCGGGTGGTGGCCGAGCGGCTCAGCGTCGCCGTCTCTGCCAGGCGGTGCATCCGCATCGACCCTCCGGCGAGCCGCAGCTCGACGAGCACCTGGTACCAGGAGAGGGGAAGCCGGTGCCCACCCATGAGGGCCGCGTCGAGGGCGGCCGTCACATCGGCATGGACCCGCATCAGGCCCTGCCACACCCGGATCCGGGCATCATCGGGGAGGCGGTCCATGCCGGTGATGGTATCCGGGAATACTCCCCACTCACAATTGTTGTGTTGAGCAACTATTGTGTGTCGCACACGACAAGGAGATCAGATGACCACCCGCACCGAGACCACCCTTCCCGCAGCAGGCACCTGGACGCTGGACAAGAGCCACACCAGTGTCGCCTTCGTCGCCCGCCACCTCATGGTGACCAAGGTGCGCGGTACCTTCGACGACTTCGACGGCACTGTGATCGTCGGCGAGAACCCCGAGGATTCGACAGTGGATGTGACCATCGGACTGGCCTCGGTGGACACCGGGGCGCCCGATCGTGACAACCACCTGCGCAGCGCCGACTTCTTCGATGTGGAGAAGTTCCCGCAGATGAGGTTCGTGAGCACCTCGGTGGAATCGGCCGGCGACAACTGGCTGCTGACCGGGGATCTCACCATCCGCGACGTCACCCGTCCCGTGGTCCTGGAGATGTCGTACGAGGGGATGGCCACCGATCCGTGGGGCACCCAGCACGCCGCATTCTCGGCCTCCGCCGAGATCGACCGCGAGGACTGGGGCCTCACCTGGAACGTGGCCCTCGAGGCCGGAGGTTGGCTGGTCTCGCGCAAGGTGAAGATCGAGATCGACGCCCAGCTGATCCCCGCATCCTGACCCGAACCCGACCGTGCGATGGGCCCGTCCGACGGGCCCCATCGTCGTCTGGGCGATCTTGCGGGCGTAGGCGAACGATCGAGATCACAATGAGGCGCCAGGAGGTGCGTGCGATGGTGACGAGCGAAGTCGACACCGCCCGGCCGATGCCTGCGCTGTTCCTCTCCCACGGCGCCCCGCCGCTGGCCGACGACCCGGTGTGGACCGACCAGCTGGCAGCGTGGTCGGCGGCCATCCCTCGCCCGACTTCGATACTCGTCGTCTCCGCCCACTGGGAGGCGGCGCCGGCGACGATCGGTGCCACCACGACCGTCCCCCTCGTCTACGACTTCTGGGGCTTCCCCGAGCGTTACTACCAGGTCACCTACCCGGCCCCGGGTGCACCCGGGCTCGCCGACGACGTGGAGGCGATACTCGGTGCAGGCGTGCGGCGTGATCCGACCCGCGGGCTGGACCACGGCGCCTATGTCCCCCTGGTCGAGATGTACCCCGACGCCGACGTGCCGGTGCTCCAGTTGTCGATGCCGACCCTGGATCCAGCCGCCCTGTTCGAGATGGGGCGGCGCCTGGCGCCGCTGCGCCAGGCCGGCGTGTTGATCGTGGGCAGCGGGTTCACCACCCACAACCTTCGGGAGATGAACTGGCACGCCGGCCCGGACTCGGAACCACCCTCGTGGTCGGCCGAGTTCGACGCCTGGATGGACCGGGCCGTGGCGGCGGGCGACGTCGATTCCCTGCTCGACTTCCAGGGGAGGGCCCCGGCGGCGCCGATCGCCCATCCCCGCACCGAGCACTTCGCCCCGCTGTTCGTGGCCCTGGGTGCTGCGGCCGAATCGGACCCCGTCGGCAGCACCGCCCTCTCCGGATTCTGGTTCGGTCTGTCGAAGCGTTCGGTTCAGTTCGGCTGAGGGGAGGGGCGAGTGGTCGACCAGGTCTCGGTGAAGCGGGTCTACGACCCGCCCGGCGACGAAGACGGCACCCGCATGCTGATCGATCGGATGTGGCCGCGTGGGGTGCGCCGGGCCTACTGGCCGGGGAACGCCTGGAGGCCGGACCTGGCCCCTTCGACCGAACTGCGTCGCACATTCCACGGGGACGATGTGGACTTCGAGCGGTTCGCCACCCAGTACCGGGACGAGCTCGACGCCAACCCCGCCATCGAGGGGGTGCTCGCCATCGAGGGCACCCTGACCCTGGTCACGGCTGCGCGCAACCCGCAGCGGTCACATGCCGCCGTCCTCGCCGCCTACCTGGTGGAGCGGGCGGGCCGGTAGGTCCCGGACTCAGGCTGTCCGGCCTCCCAACTCCTGATCGATGAGTATCAGTGCGCCGGCGTCGTTGCCGGCCAGGCGGAGCCGCTCCAGGATCGTCTCCACGGTCGCCTCCTCCTCGGTCTGCTCCGAGATGAAGGCCTGCAGGAACGGGATACTCGCCAGGTCCCCCTGGGTGTCGGCGAGGCGATAGAGGTCGTGGATCGCCTTGGTCACCGCTCGCTCCTGTTCGAGTGCGGCGGCGAAGGCGTCGGCGGGCGTGTCGAACGACTCCAACGGGGCGGGGAGCGCCCCGATCAGCGCCCGGTTGCCTCGATCGAGTACGAAGTCGAGGAAACGGTCGGCGTGGGCGCGCTCCTCCTCTGCCTGGAGTCGCATCCAGCGGCTCATTCCGGTGAGGTTGCGGGCTGCGAAGTGAGCCGACATCTGCAGGTAGGCGTTGGCCGAGGCCAGCTCCATCGTCACCTGGTCGTTGAACCTCGTCTCCAGTTCGGCGGGCATCCTCATCCTCTTCCCCCTTCGAGATGGCGTGCGGGCATCGTATTCGTCGTCCCGTTGCAACCGGTGGTGCCGCTCAGATCGGCTGGGGGAGGCGCATCAAGAAGGTGCAGCGGCCCTGATCCCTCTCCAGTGTCAGCTCGCCGCCGAGAAGAGACACCAGCACGTGGGCGTGGGGCAGGCCGAGGGCGGTGCCGGCGTCGGGGTCGGTTCCGGGGTCGGCGCCGTTTCCCCACGGTGTGAACGGGTCGGTCGAGGCCGGACCCGACCCACAGTCCGAGACGGTGATGGTGACCTCGCCGTGCTCCTCCGACCAGGCCAGGCGACGCGGAGCCACCCCGTACTTGCGCCCGTTGTCCAGCAGTTCGAACAGGGCGGTGGCGGCGGTCGGCTCGTGGGTGAGCACCTGGATCTCCGGGTCGCCCTCCACGTCGACGCCCTCCACGATGCTCGGCTCGATCGCCCGCAGCGCCCGAAGCACCGCAGCCATCTTCGATGGAGCCAGCATGTGATGGCGCTCCTCCTGCACCTGGACGATGCTCGCCATCCGGGTGAACAGGCGGTTGAGCCTGCGGGCGGCGCCGATGATCTCGGCGACGGCCCGTTCCGCCTCTGCGCGCTCCAACTCGCCTGCTGCGAGCAGCTCCGAATAGGCCATGATGGGGGTGAGGGGCGTGCGCAACTGATGGTTGAGCATCTGCAGGAAGCGCCGCCGTTCCTCGTGCATCTCCACCCGGTCGGTGACGTCCTCTGTGGTGAGGATCACGGTCGCCGTGGTGCGAACCTCCGGGGTCCCGGCGATGACGCGTATGTGGCGGATCGTGCCGTCGGGCTCGGGACGGTCGAGCACCAGCGCCTCCCCGCCGACCTGGGCCAGGTGGGCCCTTGCGGCGGCATCCCTGACCTCGTCGTCGTTCAGGCCCAGCCCGGTGAAGTCCTCGTTGGCAAAGGCGACTTCGCCGGTCTCCTCGTCGGCGACCGCCAACCCCACCGGCGCCCGGTCGAGCACCTCGCGCAGCAACCGGGTCAGCTCGGCGCTGTGACGCCCCTGGGTCCGGAGCCGAAGTATCCCCACCTGCAGGACGCCGCAGAAGATCACCAGCAACCCGAACCGGGCCATCGAGGTCGCCGTGTAGTCCCGGACCAGCGCCACCACCGCGATGTAGGTCGCCAGGGTGACGGCGATGAGGATCCCGAAGTCGTCCACCGAGTGCACCAGGGCGTTCCAGGCGAGGATGATCAGCGGCCAGAAGAAGAACGGGCTCTCGGTGCCGCCATCGGACGCCACCAACCCTGCCGCCAGCAGCAGGCTTCCCACCGCCCGGATCATCTCGATGCGATGCGCGCTCAGCGGATCTCTGGTTCTCAGGCGCCAGAACCGCATTGCGGCGCGCCAGGCCACGAATCCGGCGACGATGCCCGCTCCCAGCGCAGGCCGCGTCATCTCGTCCAGGAGGAACAGCGCCACACCGTGGGCACCGAGGCCGACGGTCAGTGCGTCCCAGCGAAACAGCGGTCGCATCCAGCCTGGCGCCGTCCAGCGCCCTCCGAGGATCTCGAACGCCGACGGACCATGTCCGTTCATGGTGGGACATTCAACTCGTTTCGCCCGGCGATTGCTGGCGCCGGGATCGGCGCGCCCTACTCTTTGCCCTTCACCGGGCGGGGGCGCGAGACGAGGAGTGTCCGGAATGCTCGATCGCAGGCTCGCCGCGGTGGCGGGATTGCTGCTGGCGATCGCCGCCTGCGGCGACGACGCCACCGTCACCACAACGGTTCCTCCCACCACGACGGCGAGCGTGACCTCCGTCACCACCACCGCCACGACGACCACCGTCGCCGCCACCACCACGACCACCACCGAGCCGGTGGCCACCACGACGACCGTCCCCTTCGTCGACGTCCTCGCCATCCCCGAGGCGCTCGCCGAGATGGGATCTGACTGGATGGAGGAGGTGTTCATCCCCTACGGCTCGGCCGAGACGGACCTGGGCACTTCTCCTGGCGGGGAGGGGGGCCTGCTCGATCTCGGGCCCGAGTATGGGGCTCAGGGCCCCGACGGCACCTGGTGGTTCCTAGACGTCGCCAAGACGCGTCTCGCCCGGTACGCGGCGGACGGCGCCTTCCTCGATGCTCTGCCCATCCCCGTCGAGCTGCTCTCCCAGGGGGTGTACGCGCAGTTCCAGCTGCCCCGGGTGCTCGCCGGGGGCGAGTTCGTGGCCTTCCGGCTGGGTCAGGGCTCGACGGCGATGATGCTGGTCACCGAAGCCGGCTTCGAAGAGATCGAGATCCCCGGGTATGTCGTCCCCCGGGTCGACGACGGCGCCACGCTGTACGGGTTCGACGACCAGGGGGCCATGGTCGGAGTCGACCCAGCGGCCGCGGTCACCTTCTCCGTCGAGTGGTTCATGACCCAGTCGGGCTCCCGTTACCGGATCACTCTGGTCGAGGGCGGCCTGCGCATCGAGCTCCCCGATGCGCCGCAACCGGTCGATCGCATCCTGCCCATGGTGTACGCCGCCGATTCCTCGGTGGGGGCGTTCGCCGGCATCCAGGTGGCCACGACCGCCGACGGGAGGATCCATCTGTTGCTGACCGGTGCCCCCGAGTCCGACGAATCGGTGCAGCTCGCCGGGTACGCCACCATCCTCCCCGACGGGTCGGTCACGCCGGTCACCCCGGTGCGCAACCCGTTCACTCCGTCCGATCCGGGCAGCCCCGGCCAGCTCGGCGCCGCGTTCGGCACCGACCTGCCCTGGTTGATGGTGGTCGACGTCGACGGGATCCGAATCTACCGCCCGACGGGAGGCTGAGCAGGCCGGTCGTCATGGGCGCTCAGTTGGCTTCCCGCCGGCGATCGACCGGGATGCCGGCGCTCGTCGATCGCCGGTCGCTACGGCGTCTCCCCGCGCTCCACCAGCAGCCGTCGGTACCGCAGCGGCCAGACGCCGGCCCGCTCCACGGCGACCAGGCGGTGCCCCGCCTTCTCCGCCCACAGCCGGACCTCGGCCGGGGCGAAACGGTCCCGGGTTAGGATGGCCAGGACCTCCCCGGGCCCTAGCCGGTCAATGGCCGCGTCGGCTCGGATCAGGCCGGTGGCACAACCCGACCGGCGGTTGTCGAGCACCGCCGAAGGCTTCTGATCACTCACCGGGGCGGCCGATGCGCACCCGCCACACCTCGGGCCCGGACTCCAGGTGATCCCAGGTGAACTCGCCCGGCTTGGTCGCCTGGAACTGATAGAACAGCGGCACCGGGTCGTGGTCGTTCACCAGCACGAACCCCTCACCGGGGGCGAGTGCCTCCCACTCCGAGAAGATCAAGGGGTGGCGATCCCTTGGCGCGATCGGTCGGATGTCTAGCGTCGTTTCTTCCACTCTCATGCCTCCTGTCGGCTGGTCGTCGTTGCTTGGTTCGAGTGTGTCGTTCCCGGTGTGGCACCCCACAGGGCGCCGGCCCAGGCCAGGCCGGCAAGCCAGGTGAGGAGTGCCCCCCAGGCGGCCAGGTCCATGGCGATGGTGGGTGTGGTCCCCACCCACGGGAGCGCCACCCCGGTGAGCATCAGGGCGACCCCCGCCTGGTGGCCGGCGATCGCCGGTCCCGTTCTCGCCTGGAACAGCCTCCCCAGGTGCCACATGGCCACGGTGGTGACGAAGCCGAGGAGAAGAGTGTGCAGGTACACCACCACCCCGGCCCGCCCCGCCGCCTCGAGCAGGGCGGTGCCGCCGATGCCGGTGGCGGCGAGGCCGGTGGCGGCGAGGCCGAACCAGGCGGCGGCGAGCCTCAGGGGCAACTCGGTGGTACGCCACAGTGCAACCATCCAAAGAGCGGCCGGGTACAGGAGCAGTACGCCTGCGATCCGCGCCATAGGTCCGAGCACGGCCACTTCCGGGCCGCCGGCCACCCCGAGCGGGAAGGTGATCCAGGCGAGCACCAACCACCAGGTGGTCAGCCGGCGACCGCCGTCGGGGTCGAGGGGGTGCCACCGGGCGACCAGGGCGGCGGCGCCGAACACGAACGACCAGGCGAAGGTCCCGAGGAATCCGTGGATCGCCAGGTCCTCGGCCAGGGCGTTCCCGGCCTCCGTCGCCTTGAGCACCGCCAGCACCCACACACCGACGCTGGCGAGGAGCATGTAGGCGAGCGAGCGGCGCAGCAAGCTGTCTTCCGAACGCTGTGGCCGCCGCCACCACGAGCCGATGGCGGCGTACCAGGCGAACATCACCAGCGTGGATGCAACGATCGCCGCCGGTTCGTAACCTCCGGCGAGGAAGGCGGCCCCCATGACCGTCACCAGGAACCCCGCCCACCTCAGGTACGGCGCATCGGCAGCCACCAGGATCAACAGTCCGGCCCAGCCGAAGTAGAGGGTGTGAGAGTGGGCGTGCAGCAGATGGTCGAACGGGATCGGAGACCTCCATCCCGCCAGCACCAGCCGCATCCAGAGCCCGACGAGGGTGGCCCCCAGGTAGAAGCCGACCGGCATGCGGGCGGTACCGGTCGCCATGTCCTCTTCAGGGGCCATGTGCACCTCCCGACCGTCCGACTCGGGCGGCAACCGCCGAACCTGCCACGACGACCAGGAAACCGCCCAGCGCAACCACGTTCAGGGTTCCGCCCCAGGACCTTGCGAAGTAGGAGTCACCGAACGCTCCTCCGATCCGAAGCGCCAGCGAGGCATGGAGCAGCACCAGGGGCGCCCACCACACGGCGTGGAACGGCAGTTCGATCCGGGCCACGGCGGGGACGATGACCGGGGCATGGGCGAACACCATGGAGAGCACGAACCCCACGAAGACGGCGTGAAGGGCGGCATCGTAGGTGATCGGGCCCGGGGCGAGGCGCCCTCCCACCCACAGGATCCCCGCAAGGGCCAGCCAGGCGTATCCGACGAGCAGCGCCACCGCCATGAACCGAGTGACGCCGGGACGACGGATCGTGCGCCTGGCCACGTCGCCGAATGCCAGCGTGACGGCGAGCACCACCATGGCGAAGCCACCGATCGAGGACGCCGGGCTCATGGCGAGTGATCCGATGACGGCCGCCAGTGCCATGGCAAGAGAGGCTCCGAGGACCGCCGGGAGCCACCAGGCGGGCCGGGGCGGGGCCATGCGCGACAGCTCGAGGCGCTCGCCGGCAATGGTGAGGACCAGGAACCCGGCCAGAGCAGGGACCACCTCGGGGACCGGCGTGCTCACCGTGATGCCCGCAGCCGCCACCAGCCAGGAGACCGCTCCCAGGCCCATCACCAGGAGGTGCGGTTCGGGCCCCGAGATTCGAATCCCGGCGAGGTAGGCGGCGCAGAGAGCGACGGCGGCAACCGTGAGGGTGGCGGATCCGGCACCTTCGGCGCCGAGGAGCAGCATCACCACTGCGGCTGCCGACACCAGTGGCGCCGCCCAGGCCCAGGGCCGCCCCAGGGCGACGGCTCGTTCCACCGCGATCACCGTTCCGAGGAAGCCGAGGACCATGAGCGGGCCGTGGAGAGCCGCAGGAGGGGATCCGACAGACATCCCGAACCTGGCGAGGCCCGCCCAGGCGCCGGCGATCAGCGCCGCCACGCCCGCGGCGAGAACCGGCACCACCAGGCGTCTACGCTTGGCCGACCCGGCCTGCGATGGTCGCGACATCGCCCCGACGGTAGTTAATGAGGCGGTCACTGTAAAAAAGGAGCCCTGACCATGATCGAGACGACCATGCGGCGGCTGGCAGGGCCCGGCACCGATCTCGCCGAGTTCAGTGCCGACGCTGCCGCCAAGCGGGTACTTGGAGTGTCGCCGGGGATGCGGGTCGTGTTGGTGGGGCTCGAGGCCGGGCAGGAGATCCCGGCCCACGCCCCCGACACCGACCTGGCGGTGGCCATCCTCCACGGCGACGCCCGAGTGCTGATCGGCGACGACCTCCACGAGCTCCGGGCCGGCGACGTGGCCACCGTTCCTGCCGGCGACGTTCGCGGGATGGAGGCGGGACCGGTCGGGATGGTCGCCATGTTCGCCTCCTCGCCGCCCCCGTCCGAGACCCACTTCGACTCGGTTCGTCCCGACCTGGAGTGGCCGCAGCGCGACGAGGTGGGGGAGGCGATCTCGATGGCCGTGTCCGCCGAGCACGCCCATCTGCGCCCGGCGGTGGAGGGCCTCGGGGAGCTCGCATCCGAGATCGTCACCATGGACGAGGCCGAGCGCCAGGTCCGACTCGCCGAGGCGATCGCCTTCCTTCGGGACGACCTGCTGGAGCACTCGGTCACCGAGGAGGAGGTCCTCTACCCCCCGGCCGAGCTGGTCCTACGGGCCCGGGGCGGAGCTGCTCGAGCACTGGCCTTGGGCCACGATCGGATCGCCCAGATGGTGGCCGACCTCGAATCGGCCGTCGAGCGGGACGACGTCGCCCACCTTCCGTGCATTCTCTACTCGCTGCGGGCGGTGGTGCTGCTCCACCTCGACCAGGAGGAGCGTGTCTACGTGCCTGCTCTCGCCGGCGCCACCACCGCCGAGGCGACGGTGATGGGTGCCGCCCTCGGGCTGACCCTGTCTGGTGGCGATCGCCGTGTGTGAGTACTGCGGCTGTCGCCGGGTGCCCGAAATCGCTCGCCTGGGGGCGGAGCACGATGTCATCGACGGCGTCATCGCCGAGGTTCGCAAGGCCGATCCGGAAGAGATCGCTCCGCTTCTCGATCGCCTCGCCACGCTGCTCCGACCCCACGTGGAGCGTGAGGAGGAGGGGTTGTTCGCAGAGGCCCGCAGCGCCGGGCTCGGGTCGTACTTCGTCGACGATCTCGAAGACGACCACCGCAGGTTCGCCGCCGCCTTGGAACACCGGGAGGACCTGCGCGGCGCCCCGCTGGAGCGACTCCTCGACGACCTCGATCACCACATCGCCATCGAGGAGTACGACCTCTTCCCGGCCTGCTCGGAGACCCTGCGCGACGAGCACTGGCAGGCGATCGAAGCCCTCTGAGCCCAACCATCCCTGGCCGCCCGGTCCACATCTGGCTACCGTTCCCGGCCCGCCGAGGAGGAAGGAAGGGCCATGGGATCGCAGCGGCAGACCGCCACCAGATTCGACCTGACCGAGCGGGAGATGCCGGGGCACTGGTACAACGTCATCGCCGACCTGCCCACGCCTCCTCCACCGCCCCTTCACCCGGGCACGCACGAGCCGATCGGCCCGGAGGCCCTGGCGCCTCTGTTCCCGATGGCCCTCATCGAGCAGGAGGTCTCTGCGGAGCGGTACATCGAGATCCCGGACCCGGTACGGGAGATCTATGCGCTGTGGAGACCGAGCCCTCTGTTCCGGGCTCGCAACCTGGAACGCCGCCTCGACACCCCGGCACGGATCTACTTCAAGTACGAGGGGGTGTCGCCCGCCGGGAGCCACAAGCCGAACACGGCAGTGCCTCAGGCCTACTACGGCGCCCGAGAAGGAGCCAAGCGGCTCACCACCGAGACCGGTGCCGGGCAGTGGGGTTCGGCTCTCGCCTTCGCCTGTGCCCAGTTCGGCCTGGACTGCGAGATCTGGCAGGTGGCGGCCTCGTTCCGGCAGAAGCCGTATCGGGCCTCGATGATGCGGCTGTGGGGCGCCACGGTCCACCCGTCACCTTCGCCGCTGACCTCGGCGGGGCGCGCCATCCTCGATCAGGATCCGGAATCTCCCGGCTCGCTCGGCATCGCCATCTCAGAGGCGGTGGAGGCGGCGATGGAGGACGATTCGACCAGGTACGCGCTGGGCAGCGTGCTCAACCACGTGCTGCTCCATCAGACCGTGATCGGCGAGGAGACGCTGCGCCAGATGGCGTTGGCCGGCGACACCCCGGACCTGATCGTCGGATGCACCGGCGGAGGGTCCAACTTCGCCGGGCTGTTCTTCCCGTTCCTGAGGGAGAAGCTGGCGGGGCGGATCGATCCCAGGATCCTGGCGGTGGAGCCGGCGGCATGCCCTTCGTTCACCAAGGGTGAGTACCGCTACGACTTCGGCGATGTCGCCGGGATGACGCCGCTGCTCAAGATGCACACGCTGGGCCACGACTTCATCCCCGACCCGATCCACGCCGGCGGCTTGCGATACCACGGGATGTCGCCGCTGCTCTCCCACATCCACGAGCTGGGGATGTTCGAGGCGGTGGCGATCGGACAGTCGGAGTGCTTCGCAGCGGCGGTCGAGTTCGCCCGGACGCAGGGGATCGTTCCCGCTCCGGAGCCGACCCACGCCCTGGCGGCGGCGATCCGCGAGGCCGAGGCCTGCCGGGAGGCGGGGGAGGAGAAGGTGATCCTCACCGCCCTGTGCGGGCATGGGCACTTCGACATGTCGGCGTACGACGCCTACCTCGCCGGAGACTTGAGCGACTTCGAGTACCCGGAGGAGAAGGTGGCCCAGGCCATGGCGCGGGTGCCGGTGGTGGGCTGAGCCGTCTCGATCAGACCTGCCATCCCAGCATGCGGCGGGCGGTGTCGGTCATCATCTCGGGCGACCACGGCGGGGTGAACACCTGGCGGACGTCGACCTCCTCGATGCCCTCAACCGCCAGCAGTCGCCGCTCGATCTCGCCTTCGAGATAGGAGCCGAGCGGGCACACCGGTGTCGTGGTGGTCATCTCGACGCTCGCCTTGCCGTCGGCGATTTCGACGCGGTAGATCAGTCCCAGCTCGGTGATGGGGACGCCCAACTCGGGGTCGATCACCTCGCCCAGGGCGGTTCGGATCGCCGTCTCCTCGATCACGCCGACCTCAGGACCAGGTGGCAGCGCGAAGGTTCCACGAAGGGGTCGAGCCTCTCGACGGTCTCGGCTCCGGGGAGGGCGTCGGCGGCTCCCTGCATCAATCCGCGGTGGATGGAGCACACCACGTTGGCGTGCTCCCGCGTCATCTGGCGAAACGGGCAGTCGCGCAGGTTGATGGTGTCTGGCGCATCGCCTTCCTCCGGATCGAATCCGAGTTTCTCGAGGAGTTCGACGATCACTCCCCGGGAGTCTCCGGGGCGAAGGTGGGTCATCGGGGTGACCAGGCGGGCGCCCCACTCCCGTCCCGCCACCTCGGCGGCGAACGCCGGATCAGGGGCTGATGCCTCCAGCGATGTGGCCAGGACACCGGCGAGAAGGCGGTAGCCATCACCGTCCGACTCGCCGGCACCCGGAGTCGCCGAGTACAGCACGCGAGGCCTTCCCGGCCCGCTGCGGCCCTCCCGGGTGCGCATCACCAGGCCGGCTCCTTCCAACACGGCGAGATGCCCCCGCACCGTGTTGGGATGAAGGCCCACGGCATCGGCGAGCCCGGTGGCGTGTCGCGGCTCGGCATCCACCCTCATCAGGTCGAGCAGACGCCTGCGAACCGGATCGGCGAGCGCCCGGTGCCGCCGGTCGGAGGCGGACGAAGGCAACTTCATGTGGGGATTTTACACGCCGAATACAGGAAAAAAGCCGGTGCCGGGTGGTCGATGGTTGCGCTTGGCGGAGAGGCGTCGACGGCATACACTCCGACCCGGCCGAGCAGGGGAGTGGACGATGCGCCGGGAGGAGACATGACCCGGGCACGCCGTTCTCCTGAACCCTTCATCGGGACCCCTGCGGGGGTCCTTTTTCTTGGGCCATGAGCGGTCTGCGGCTCCCCGGGCTCGTCGAGGTCCACGCCCACACGCGTGATCCTGGCCAGACCCACAAGGAGGACTGGGACACCGTCTCTGCAGCAGCCCTCGCCGGTGGCTTCACCACGCTGCTGGCGATGCCCAACACCTCACCGCCGGTGGTCGACAGCCCCTCCCTCGTCGTGGCTTCCCTGGCCGCCCGAGACTCCCGGGTCGACTACGGGCTCTTCGCCGGTGCCACCGACGGCAACGCCGAATCGGTCCCCACCCTTGCCCCTGCGACCGTGGGCCTGAAGATGTATCTCGACCATACCTACGGCGACATGCGCCTGGGCGATCTCGAGGTCTGGTGGCGCCATCTGGAGAACTGGCCGCAGCACGCTCCGGTGGCGGTCCATGCCGAGGGGCCATCGCTGGGCACCGCCATCCTCATGGCCGAGATGCTCGAGAGGCCGGTCCACCTGTGTCATGTATCGCGCCGGGACGAGATCCGTCTGGTTGCCCGAGCCAAGGAGCGGGGGATCCCGGTGACCTGCGAGGTGACGCCTCACCACTTGTTCCTCGATGCCTCCAATGCCTCCGAGTCCGGCGGACGATGGTCGGTGCGCCCGCCACTGGGGAGTCCCGAGGATCGAGCGGCCCTGTGGGATCACCTCGACGCGATCGACTGTTTCGCCACCGACCACGCTCCGCACACCGTCGAGGAGAAGGACTCGGACGATCCGCCTCCCGGCTTCCCCGGACTGGAGACCGCCCTGGGGCTCCTCTTGGGGGCGGTCCACGAAGGGCGCCTAGAGGTGGAGGACCTCGTGGTGCGGCTTCACGAGCGGCCTCGCTCCATCTTCGGACTTCCCGAGCAGCCCGACACCTGGATCGAGGTCGATCCGGATGAGCGCTGGACGGTACGGGCCACCGACCTGCGTTCCCGGGCGGGGTGGTCCCCCTTCGAAGGGCAGCGGCTGAAGGGACGGGTCACCCTGGTGGTGATCCGAGGAGAAAAGGCGTTCGACGGCGGCGAGGTGATCGCCCCGATCGGGGCGGGAGGCGACGTGAAGGAGGGCGCTTGAGCCAGGACATGACCACGATCAACCACCTGCCGTTCGGAGACCGGCGCGACTCGCGCTTCTACAACCGCGATGTGATCTCGGTCCGGCAGTTCGATCAGGCCGACCTGGACCACGTGTTCGGAGTGGCCAGGGAGATGCAGGAGATGGTGGCCCGGGTCGGCGCCTTCGACCTGCTCAAGGGAAAGGTGCTGGCCAACCTGTTCTACGAGCCATCGACCCGCACCTCGTCGTCGTTCGCCGCGGCGATGCAGCGACTCGGGGGGAGCGTGATCGCCATCAACGAGGTCCGCTACTCGTCGGTCTCCAAAGGCGAGTCGCTCCCGGACACGGTTCGCACCCTGGAGCGTTACGCCGACGTCATCGTGCTGCGTCATCCCGAGGTCGGGGCGTCGGCCCTGGCCGCCGAGTACGCCACCAAGCCGATCATCAACGCAGGCGACGGCGTCGGGGAGCACCCCACGCAGGCGTTGCTCGACCTCCACACCATCCGTCAGGAGCTCGGGGCCGTGGACGGGTTGAAGGTGGCGATGGTGGGGGACCTCAAGTACGGGCGGACGGTGCATTCACTGGCCCGCCTGCTCTCCATGTACCGGGTGACCCTGGCGCTGGTGTCGCCCGAGATCCTGCGCATGCCCGAGGAGATCCTCACCGACCTCTCCGCAGCCGGGATGTCGGTGACGGTCCACGATCGGATCGAGGACGCCCTTGGCGATGCCGACGTGCTCTACGTGACACGGGTCCAGAAGGAGCGGTTCGCCGACGAGTCCGAGTTCGAATCGGTCAAGGGCGCCTACGTGGTGGCGCCCGACACATTGAACGAGGCGAAGGAGCGGATGATCGTGATGCACCCACTTCCCCGCGTGAGCGAGATAACGATGGAGGTGGACTCCGATCCCCGGGCGGCTTACTTCAGGCAGATGGAGTACGGGATGTACGTCCGAATGGCGTTGCTGGCGATGGTCCTGGGCAAGGCATGAGCGGGTTCTTCACACGGCTCGAGGAGCGCTCCCGAGATGCCGGTACCCGTCTTTGCGTCGGAATCGACCCCCGGGAGGCGACCACAGGGGAGGCCCGGAGCCGGGCGCGCCGGATCATCGCCGCCACCGCCCCGAGCGCCGCCGCATTCAAGTTCAACAGTGCCTACTTCGAGGCCCTGGGCCCCGAGGGGATCGAGTCGTTGATCGACCTGGTGGCGGAGGTGCCCGAAGAGATTCCGGTGATCCTCGATGCCAAGCGGGGAGACATCCCAGAGAGCGGCGCCGCCTACGCCCGGGCGTGTCTCGAGGTCGTGCGAGCCGGTTCGGTGACCATCAGCCCCTACCTGGGGATCGATTCGATCCGGCCATTCCTGGACCACGACGGGGCTGGCGTCTGGGTGCTGGCCCGCACCTCGAACCCTTCTGCGGCGGCGGTACAGGATCTCGCCCTGACCGGGGGAGGCGTGCTTCATGAGGAGGTGGTGCGCCAGGCGACCACCTGGGCCGGTCCGGATCGGCTGGGCCTGGTGGCCGGCGCCACCGATCCGGGAGCGTTGGCGCGGGTGCGTGCCGCGGCACCCGGTCACTGGATCCTGGCTCCGGGTGTCGGAGCGCAGGGGGCTGATCCCGCCTCGCTGGGTGTGGGCCTGAGGGAGGATGGAAGCGGGCTCCTGGTGACCGCCTCGCGCTCCATCGCCGCCGCCGGCGATCCAGGGGCGGCGGCGGCCGACATACGCAGCACCCTGGCGCGGCTGCGGCCCGTCGGGCCCGCATCCAACGATTCCCTGCTCGCAGTCGATCTCCATGCCGCCGGGTGCGTTCGCTTCGGCCGCTTCACCCTGCGCTCTGGCAATGAGTCGCCGGTGTACCTGGATCTGCGTCGGCTGGTCTCCCATCCCGGGTCGCTGCGCCGGGTGGCGGCGGTGCTCTCGGCCTCGGTCTCTCGCCTCGGGGGCGAGGCGATCGGCGCCGTCCCGTACGGCGGTCTCCCCCTGGCGACGGCGGCGGCGCTGCAGGGCGGGATTCCGATGGTCTGGGCCCGGCCGCGGCCCAAGGAGCACGGCTCCGGTGACGCCGTCGAAGGGGAGTGGCACCCGGGCCAGCGCCTCGTGCTCGTGGACGACGTCGTCACCTCGGGAGTCAGTGCCTTGGAATCGGCTCGGGCGCTTCGCCACCACGGCCTCGTCGTGGAGCACCTGGTGGTCGTGGTCGAACGGTCGCAGGCGGGGCGGTCGGCGCTGGCGGCCGAGGGGATCGCCCTGCACTCCCTGACGACCCTCCGAGGGCTGGCCGAGGACCTGGCGGCGGCCGGGCTCATCGACGAGGAGCAGCGGCGGCAGGTGGACGCCATGTCGTGAGCTACCGGCTGGCGCGCGCCATCGGGTTCCGGATGGATCCGGAGCGGGCCCATCGCCTCGCCTTGGCTGTCGCAAGGCTTTCCCGTCCGGTGTGGGCCATCGGCCGCCGGCGGCGCGAGGCGTCCCCGGTGGAGGTGATGGGGCTGCGATTCCGCAACCCGCTGGGTCTCGCCGCCGGGTACGACAAGGATGCCGTGGCGTGGCGGGCCCTGGGCGCCATGGGCTTCGGGCACGTCGAGGTGGGAACGGTGACGCCACAGCCGCAGCCGGGCAACCGTCGCCCCCGGCTGCATCGGCTGGTCGATGACCGGGCGCTGGTCAACCGCATGGGGTTCCCGGGAGCGGGAGCGGAGGCCGTGGCCGGGCGGCTGCGGGGAGGACGCCCCGGCGGGCTGATCCTGGGGGTGTCCATCGGTCCCAACGCCGCCACTCCCCCGGAGCGGCGGCTCGACGACTACCGGGTGCTGGTTGCCCGCTTCGCCCCGCTCGCCGACTACCTGGCGGTGAATGTCTCCTCTCCCAACACGCAGGGCCTTCGCTCTCTGGAGCGGCCCGAGGAGATCTCGGGGCTGCTCGGTGCGCTGCGGGCAGAGCGCGATGTCTGGGTAGGGCGCATCGGGAGGCGGGTGCCGCTGGTGGTGAAGCTGTCGCCCGACCTCTCGGACGCACCCGGCGTCGCCGCCTCCGCCGAGGAGGCGGGCGCCGACGGCATCGTGATGGGCAACACCACCATCGAGCGACCGGGTATCGAGAGACCGACCCCGGAAGGGGGACTCAGCGGGGAGCCGCTGGCTCCGCTGGCGCTGCAGCGGCTCCATGAGGTGGTCGCCGCCTCCAGGCTCCCGGTGATCTCATGCGGGGGGATCATGTCGCCCCGGGACGTGGCCGAGCGGTTGGCCGCCGGGGCAGCCCTGGTGCAGATCTACACGGGGTTGGTGTACGCCGGTCCGGGTCTGGTCGGGTCCACGCTTCGGGAGCTGCGCGGCGACGACTGATCGTCAGCCGAAGCAGGTCGCCAACGAGGTGACCACGACTTCGACCTCGGCTGTCGTCCGATTGCCGGCACCGTCGTCGGCCGTGATGATGACGGTGACCGCCGTGGTCGGTGGATCCTCCGGGACGGTGCCCGCCGGGAACGATCCGAACGTGGCCGAATGGGTGTCGCCCGATCGGGTCATCGTGATCACCACCGGAAGACCGCCGGGAAGCGTCCAAGAGGCGGTGGCAACGACCGGTCCCCGATCGTCGGTGACGATGGCGGTGATCGTCGCCTGACGGGGGTTGCCCGCCGGGCAGGCCAGCGATTCGGAGTCCAGCTCCCAGATCACCCCTGGAGTGACCGCCTCCTTCTCCACGACCGGTGCCGTCACGTCGGGAGTCGTGGTGGAGGTCGTGGCGGCCGGGTTCGTCGTCGCAGCGGCCATCGAGGTCGAGGTGATCGGGGTGGTCGTCTCCGTGGTGGGGGCGGCGGTCGTGGTGGTGGTGGCCAGGCTCGTCGTCGACACGGTGAGGGTCGGCTCGTCTTGAGGGCAGCCGACCTCGGGGAGTCCGGCGGCGTCTCCCTCCAAGACCACCGCCCCTTGTTCCACGAAGACGATCTGCCCACCATCGACCGCCCGTATCGCCAGCCACCCGTCGAGTCTTCCGACCACCTGCACCCGGTCTCCCTGGTGCAGGGTGGCCACCTCGTCGCCACCGGGACAGGCGTAGGCGACGACCTGCCGGTTGCTGATGTCGCCGGGGGTGGCCGGTTCGTCGCCGCCGAGGAGCAGACCGATCACGGCGCCGGCGATGAGCGCCGCCACCACGATGAGGACCCCGGGGCCCGGTCCGCGGCGACCCCGCCGGCCCCTGCGAGGTGGCTGCTTCTTCGCCGCCTCGACACGGGCACTCAGCTCGGCGACCAGGGCGTCGGCGTCTACCACCGGCTCCGGTGCCAGGGCCTCTCCGAGGAGGCGGCGCAGACGCTCGTCGAAGGTCATGGCTCTTCTCCCAATGCCGCCGCCAGGGATGCCCGTCCCCGATGCAGCTGGGTCTTGACGGTCCCCTCGGTCACTCCGAGCGACCCGGCGATCTCCGTGACGGGCACGTCGAGGTAGTAGTGGAGGAGGATCACCGTGCGCTGGCCGTCCGGGAGTCGGCCCACGGCGTCGAGGATGGTGATCCGATCGGTCACGACCTCCTGGCCAGGGTCGGCGGTGGGGAGCGCGCTGCGCGTCAGGGCCCTCTCCTCCGAGCGGGAGCGCCGCTGCCGACCCCGGGCGGCGTTGATGGCCACCACGGTGACCCAGGCGGCGAGGTTGTCGGGGTGGTGGTCCCCGGCCAGGGTCTTCACCACGGCGTCCTGAACCGCGTCCTCGGCGCCGTCGCGGTCGCCGGTGGCGAGGGCGACCGCCGCCACCACCCGGGGATACTCGGTGGCGACGAACTCGCGGATCGCCTCGTCGCCCATCCCCTCCTCTCCAGGAGCCGGGAACGGTAGCGGGAGCCGGGTTGC
This sequence comes from Acidimicrobiia bacterium, assembly GCA_030584185.1. Taxonomy (NCBI): domain Bacteria; kingdom Bacillati; phylum Actinomycetota; class Acidimicrobiia; species Acidimicrobiia bacterium. The sequence continues at coordinate 1,889,450 of CP129495.1, forward strand.
CGAGGCGACCAGCGTCATGACCATCGACGCGTGGTGAGCGGCTACGGGTTGACGGGCCCCCGGAACAGGGAAGGGAAGGTGAGCAGCGACAGCCCCATGATCAGCTCGCCGCTCTGGAGGGTGCTGTGGAGGCCGATCCCGCCGGCGAGTACCAGGAGGACACCGGCTACGGCGGCGTCGTCACCGGCGAGGTGCGATCGCACGCCGGCGTAGGTCAGCGCCCCGCAGGCGGCGGCGTAGAAGAGGGGATGAAAGTAGCCGGCCACGCCCAGATTCCACAGCAGCAAGATCTCGGTCGTCGCCTCGGCCCGCATCAGGGCGGCAGCCACCAGGACTGCCACGGCCACGCCCGCGAGCACAGCCCTGCGCACCGCCGGCCGCGGCGCCAAGAGGGCCAGCGACGTCGCCCCGAGCAGTGCCAGTGCCTCAGAACCCTGGATCAGGGCGGCCGTGGGAAGGCTGACACCGGGTGCCGCCGAGCCGAGGACATCGACGGCGGCGGTGATCGCAAACGCCACCGCCATGGCGATCAGCGGCAGGCGGCGGGCGGTGTTCCATCCGGGTGGCGCGGCCACGGCCGCCAGCACCAGGACGGCGGTTGCGGTTCCGGAGATGGTCTCGCCGACGATGCCGAGGCGAACGCCGGCGGCCACCACCAGGAACCCGAGCAGCACCACGGTCACCGGCCGCCCGCCGCGGTCCCACGCCCTGACCGCCGCCAGCACCATCAGCACAACGAGGAGAACCGCCGCCAGATAGAGGGCGAATCGTCCCGCCTCGGTCACGATCCGGTACGGCGACCGGAACCAGTCGAGGCCGGGGATGTGGATCACGGTGCGGGTGAGGACCCGCAGCAGGGCCATCTCCACGGTGGCGACGACGGCGGTGGCGAGCGCCAGCCACCTCAGGTCGATGAGAGATGGAGACTGCGCCGTACGGGACTCGGCCCCGCTGCTCACCCGTTTGGCTTCGGCTTGCGCGTGATCCCGACGAGGAAGAGAACGGTGGCCAGGGCCCCGAGGACGTAGAGGGCTTGCATCCAGAGGGCGGTGCCGTCACCGCCGGAGGCGGTGTTTCCGTAGGTCGAGTCCGAGATCTGCATGCGGGCGAAGCTGGAGACCGACTTCTGACCGTTTCGGTCGGCCTGGGCACCATCCCACACCGCAAAGGCGACGTCGATGGCGGCGCCGGCCACGAACGACGGCTGGTCGGCCCCGGGGGCGGCGAAGGTGCGGGCCATGGTGACCGACCAGGTGAGGGCGTCGTACGCCCCCGCCCCTTCCACCGCCTGCTGATCGAGCGGGGTGAGCGAGCCGAACCCACCGGCGATGAGGTTCTGTACGGTCTGGGTGCCGGTGAGCACGTTCCCGGCAGCCTGCGGCGGGTAGTGGGTCGCATCCTCCGCCAGGTAGTAGTCGACGTAGCCGTCATAGGGGAGCACCGACCCTCCACCGTCGGCGCGCCAGTACCAGATGTTGACCGCTCCGTCGGCCTGGCCCATGCAGATGGCGGGGACGGTGGCCGCGGCCAGCCCGGGGAACTGGACTGCAACCGCGTCGACGAACCGGTCCACGGCCCGGGCATCGGTGTTGGCGGTGCTGTCGGCCCACTGCAGGTTCACATAGAGGGTTCCCTCGTGGTGCAGTGCCCGGACGCTCACCAGGGGGATGGAGCCGCCACCCATCGGAGTGGTGACGTTCTGGGCGGTCAGCCGGAGCTGGACCGGAGGGATCTGCTGCCAGGCCTCCGATGCGGAGTCGAGTCCTGGAGCGATCTCGGAGCGCCACGCCGTGATCGACTGGGTCTGGGCCGCCGCCGGGTTGGCGTCCAGAACCCGAAGACCCGCGGCGGCGACCAGGGCCACCAGCAGCAGCATCCAGCGCCGGTTGCCGAAGACCTTCGTCATCCGTGTGCCTCCCCTCCGCATCCGCATCCGCCTGCGCCGCAGGCCGGCGTCGGGCCGCAGTCCTCCTCCGCCGGATGGGACACCGGCTCGGGTGCCGGCCCCATCGCCGCCGGTACCACACCGCGTCGATCCAGTTCCTCCTCCAGCCAGGCGGCGATGAAAGCGCCCAGGGCCCGGTAGAAGGGGTGGTCGCCGGTGAGCGCCAGGCGGCGTCCGAACTCGGACCCCCACACCCCCAGGTGCTCGCGAAGGAACTTCTGCTGGGTGTCGTCGCAGGTCTCGGCCAGGTCGTCCATCCCCGACTCGATGGCGGCCGCCTCCTTGAAGGCGAGGAAGCCCATGAACTCCAGCTGGGGTCCGATGGCGTCGGGCCGCTCCTTCACCTTCCCGCCCACCTTCAGGCCATGGGCCCGGTAGAAGGCGGCGACGTCTGCCATCCGGTTGGTCTGCTGGAAGACGTCCTTGCCCACGTAGGCGGTCTCAAAAGTGGGGGAGTCCTGCGACTCGATCGGCGGGAATGTCCGGGTGTGTCCCCGCCTCAGGTCGTCCAGATCGGAGGCTGCGGCCTCGGCCACCAGCGTCAGTCGTGCCATGTCCAGTGGCGGATCCTCGAACTCGAGGTCGCGCAGCAGGCCGGGATCGATTGCGGCCGTCGGGTGGCGCAGGGCCTCGCCGAGCAGGCAGTAGATCCCGGCGCGGATGCGTCCCTCGTCCACCCGCGGTTCGGTCAGCGTGGTCAAGATACGGTCCTCATATCGAGTTCAGCTTGGTAGGACGCTCCACCAGCGGGTCCTCGACCCGCACCCGGACGATCTCCTTGCCGTTGCGGTCGAAACCGACGACCACGTCGTCGAAGATCTCCAGGGGCTCTCCGCCGACGTTGATCTCTCCCAGCTTGGAGCCCTCTTCGACGTCGAAGGAGAACACGATCTGCTGCGTGGCGCGGAACAGCTGGAGGACGGCCAGCAGGCGCCGTGACGGGCGGGTGTACGCATCGATGGCATGATCCACTCCGGGCCCGAACATCTGGTGCAGGTAGTTGCGGGGCACCCACCGGGGTGGGATGTAGTACACGTTGGGCTGGGTTCCGAACTGTGGATAGAGGGGGAGGGCGACTCGCTCCTCGTGGACCAGGTAGTAGAGAGGGTGGTTGGGGTCCTCGATCCAGACGCCGTCGTCGCCCACCTCGACGAGCCCCTGGAGCCGGATCTTGCCGACGCAGGCCGTCATGCAGCGGGTCTCCATCGGCTCACCGTTGGTGAGGGGATCGGTTCCCTCGATGCGGGGGTAGCAGGCGATGCACTTCTCGGTGACCCTGGTGGTAGGTCGGTACATCGTCTTCTTGTACGGGCAGGCCTCTACGCACTTGCGGTATCCCCGGCAGCGCTCCTGATCCACCAGCACGATCCCGTCCTCGGGCCTCTTGTAGATGGCGTTGCGGGGGCAGGCGGCGAGACAAGCCGGGTAGGAGCAGTGGTTGCAGATGCGGGCCAGGTAGAAGAACCAGCCTGTGTGCTCGGGGAGGCTGACGCCGGCGGCGGGGGCTGCGGTGGCGTGGTCCTCGTAGCGGTTGGGTGCCTTCCAGTCGGCCTCTTCGGGGATGAACCCGAGGACACGCTCGCCGGCGGGCGCCGCCTCGAACACGGTCTGCCCGTCGAAGCGACCGTAGGGGGCGGAGTCGTCACCGGGGGCGGCCTGCCACACCTGACCGGCAGGGTTGGCCTGCTCCAGCAGGGCCAGGGTGCGGACGTCCCAGCCGCTGGGATAGCCACCGTACGGCTTGGTCTCGACGTTGTTCCACCACATCAGTTCCTGGCCCGGGGAGTGGGTCCAGGTGGACTTGCAGGCCATGGTGCAGGTCTGGCAGGCGATGCAGCGGTTGATGTTGAACACGGCGGCGAACTGGCGCTCGTAGGCGCCACCCGGGTGCTGGTACTCCATATCCCGTCCGAGATGCCAGTTGTGGACGGTCGCCATCAGTTCCCCTCTCCGAAAACTGCCGACACTGCACGCTCCACGAACTCGTCGCCCCGGCGCCGGTACACGTCGTGAGGCCCGGCGTACAGGGGCGTGGTGAAGAGGCGGCCCACCTGCTCCCGGCCCCAGCCCATCAGGGCGTACTCCTCGACGATGCAGCGGGCCATCTCGAAGTCGGCCGCCTCGTCCACGGGGTAGGTGACCGCCACCAGCTCGAACGGGTCATCCTGCTCCAGCTCCTTGTCGGCGGCGGGGCCTCGGGGGGCGATGTCGACGGGTTGCCAGGTCATGCCTGCCCCCGCACCGTGACGAACCCGCCCTCTAGGTACTGCTGCATGGTGAAGCTCTCCCCGCCCGGGCTGCGCCCGGTGGTCCCCGGCTCCCAGTCGCTCTTGCCGTCGACACCACCCGGCTCGGCCTTGGTGACCCGGATCAGGGTCTCCTTTGGCGTCGTGTTCACGGCGTGGTTGTCCACGTCGAAGCCGAAGATGAACCCCATCGCCGCCGCCCGCTTGTGGAACAGGGTGTCGGTCTGGTGCATCGGAGGCGCCCAGCCGCGGGTGATGCTCTGCTGGCTGCCGTGGCGGAACGAGGCCTGGTACCCGGTCGGCGACAGCGCCCGGCCGTCGGTCCGCTCCCGCTGGGCGCGCACGGTGCGGGTCGTCGCCATGTAGAAGGCGTGCTTGAGCATGGTGACGCCCCTGGGGTAGGCGTGGTTGTAGGAGACCCGGGCCATCAGACGGGCAACGTCGTAGAACTCGTCGGCCTCGGATGCCCCCACGTAGGGACGGTCGGCCGGGTTGGCGTCCACCCACACGTAGTCGCCGTTTGCGATCCCGAGCGCCCTGGCGTCATCGGGGTTCATGTGGAGTTGGGCGTCGCCCACACCGGGGAGCCGCTTGTCGGCCCGATAGGGGTCGGAGAACCCGTTGTTCCAGATCCAGTGCCAGTCGGTGACCGCCCACGAGGAGTGCACCGAGTGGCGCGACTTGGGGGTGAGGCAGAGGAACTGGTAGCCGTCTTCGAACAGCGGGTTGACCGTGTTCTTCACCTGCGACCAGGGCATCATCACGTTGCGTACCTGGCGCCGGTCGGCGTCCATGTCGTCCAGCGGGATCCCGTAGTCGTTGGGGCGTAGGAACGGACTGGTGGAGACGATCACGTTGGGCAGGTAGGGGGTGGCCTCCACCGCCTCGCGGTGAACGATCAGGTTCTCGCCGTACTCGATCGCCTCGGGAAGGTCGACATAGGAGTTCATGCGGCCGGTGTCGGTGTAGAAGGGGAGCGAGTCGACGATCTGCTCCCGGAACGGGAAGCGGGGGTAGGTGCGGTACTGCATCAGGGCCCCGCCCGGCTCCCCGTACTTGCCAGCCATGATGTCGGCCACCGTGTAGCCCTCGGTGGTGAACGAACCCGCCAGGACCCGGTCGAGGTACACCTCGGGGGTATCGGCGTACCGGAAGTAGTCGGTGAAGCGGCGGTCGCCGGTGAGGTCGGTGAGGGCCTTGGCGATCCCGGCGAACACGGCGATGTCGTCGCGGGTCTCGTAGAGCGGGTCGATCCCGCCTTTCCACAGCTGCAGGAACGGGTTGGAGCAGGACCCGGCCATCTCCAGCGTCTGGAACTCCATCCACGAGTTGACCGGCAGCAGCACGTCGGCGTGCTCGGCAGAGCCGGTCCACTCGATCTGCTGATCCACGATCATGTCGACCTTCGGGTTGACGTTGTGGATCAGGTGGTAGTGCCACTTGGCCTGGTTGATCAGGTTGGCGTTGTTGTACCAGAAGGCCTTGGTGGGGGTGGGGAGGTGGGTCTTCCCGGTGAACACCTTGCGACCCTCGGCGGGGGTGTCGACCACGAGGGGGCGATCGCCGTACCCCCAGTACATCTCCTCGCCGTGGATGGTGTGGCGCAGGGTCCCCTCGATGTATCGGGCATCGGGGTCGAGCAGCGGCGAGAAGGGGTCCTCGTTGACGAAGCCGCCGACTCCGGGCCCGAACCACGGGGCGCCGTGCCAGATGCCGCCCTTGTAGTTGCCCGCCCAGGTGCTGACCGTGGCCCCCGGCTTGCCCACGTTGCCGGTGAGCATCGCCACCAGGTACACGGCCCGGTTGTGCAAGGTGGCGTGGAAGTAGTGGTTGATGCCCTCACCGACGTGGATCCCGACCGGCTTGATGGTGGCCAGATCCTCGATCAGGCGCTCCACCAGGTCCCGGGGGGCGCCGGTGATGTCGACCACGGTGTCCAGGTCGTAGTCGGTGAGGTGCTCCCGGTACATGGTCATCGCCGTGGCGACCTCGACGCTGGAGCCGTCGGCCAGCGTCAGCGTCCCCCGGAAGTCGAGCATCGGATCGATGCCCTTGTCGACCATGCGGTCACCCACGTCCTCGCGGTTGATCGCAACCGGGGTCCCGTCGGCGCCCATGACCACGCGGTCCCCGATCGCCTCGTGCTGCTCCTGGGTCATGGCATGCACCGTGAACGACGGGCCCTCGGGGTCGAGGTCGGACACGTGGCCAGGGAACAGCTCGTCGGCCCGCAGCCTGGTCAGCGTGTCCAGGCGCACCAGCAGTGGAAGGTCGGTGAAGCGCTTCAAGAAGTCGTGGTCCACCAGGTCGCGATCGATGAGTGCCTTGGCGATCCCGAGGAAGAGGGCGGTGTCGGAGAGGCCGGCCCGGATCGGGATCCAGTAGTCGGACTTGGACGACTGCGGCCCGTACTCGGGGACGATGGAGACGATCTTGCCGCCGCGTTCGATGATCTCCTGGAAGAAGTGGCTCTCCGGCATCTTGTTCTCCACCAGGTTCTTGCCCACCTGGATGAGCAGCCGTGAGGAGCGGAGGTCGTTGAAGTCGGTCTCGGTGGTCTGCAGTCCGTGCACGAACGGGAAGCCGGGGGCCTGGTCGCCGCGCCAGGTGTACTCCGACCAGTCGCGCGTGCCCTGGGCCTCGTCGGGGCCGACGCCGCGCACCTTGGCATCGAGCAGCGAGAGCATGTTGGCGAAGCGGAACAGGCCGAACTTGCCGGCCACGCCGTGGATCGGCAGCGAGGACCCCATCTTGATGGTGCGCACTCCGGAGTGCTCCCAGAACTCGAGCATCTCCGGGTCGTACCCGTCCTTGTCGATGAGCCGCTTGCGTCCCTCCTCGCCGCTGTAGGTGCGGGCGATGGCCTCGAGGCCGCGCGCCACGTAGGCGTCGGCCTCCTCCGTGGTCACCGGGACGAAATCGTCGTCGCCGCGGGCGTCGAACCTGTAGACGGTTCGCAGCGAGGGGTCGTCGGAGAGCGAGGGGAAGCCGTCGTCGGCCCACTGCTTCCATCCCGCCCGCAGCATCGGCTGCTTGAGCCGGTACGGGCCGTACACCCGACGGTGGACCGTGTAGCCCTTGAGGCAGCCACGGGGGTTCCAGGCCCGGCTCGACGAGTTGCCCTCGGCGTCGCGGTAGTTGCCCCCGTCGTAGTTCTGCTCGGTGCGGATCACCACCCCGTTGCGCACGAAGGCTCGCAGCCGGCACATGTGGGTGTCGTTTGGGGCGCAGATGAAGGTGAAGGAGTCGTCGTACCGGTACTGGTCGCGGTAGATCGTCTCCCAGTCGCGGTTCGGGTAGTGGAGCAGCGGGTTCTCGATCGCCTCGGCCGCCTGGAAGTAGGCGAGCGCCGGCTTCCAGCCGCGCGCCGCGGCGTATGCGGCGGCAGTGCCTGCCGTCGCCTTCAGAAACGCCCTTCTCGAGATTCCAGGCACCGCGGATCCCTCCTGCCCGTGAACGCCGTGGCAGTTTGGCGGTTGGTGCGCCGGGCGGTGTCGCCGCGGCTAGGGACTTCCGGCCCTAAGAACCCTCAGAGCTGGCCGGTGGCCTCGAGGGCGGCGACCTCGACCAGGTAGCCGGCGTCGAGATACCGCTGCGGGGAGAAGCCTGCGGCGTGGTCCGGGAGCGTGCCACCGGTTACGTGGAGGGCGGCGATCTCGGCCAGCCCGCAGGCCGCCATGATCCCGAACCCGGAGAGTGCTCCGGCGACGAAGGCGCCCGGTGTCTCCATCGGTCCGGCCAGGGGACGGTTCTCCGGCGTCTTCGTGTAGTACCCGCCGTCGACGACGCTGCGAGGAAGGCGGTCCCGGTAGGAGGCCATCGCCGGGAGCATGGCCTCCATGCCGCGCAGCACCACCTCGGCGAACAACGGGTCGTCGGGAAGGGGCCACGATGGCTCCTGCACTCGCTTGTGGTACTCCCAGAGGGCCAGCGCCCAGTTGGAGTCGGGGCCGCCTTCGGGCCTCCCGTGGCAGAACCGGGGCAGTTCCCCGAGGAGATCGACGCGGCGTTCCGACTCGAGGAGCACGCGCTCCTCTTGAGACCATCCGAGTGCCTGCGGGTCCGACCAGATCACCATCGGAGCCTGGCGGGGCATCGCACCGGCGACGTCGGCGAAGGAGACCTTGAGGTGCACCTCCGACTGGACGGGAAGTGTCTCTCCCAGCAGGCCGGCGACCTCACCCAGCATGGGCCCGGCGGCGATCACCAAGGCGCCGCATGGGAGGTGGCTGCCGTCGTCGAGGTCGACTCCGGTCACCCTGCCCGACCCGAGGCGCACACCGGTCAACGCCCGCTGCTGCAGGGTCAGCCCGTGGCGGCGTCCCTCGTCGAGGAGCCAGGCACCCAGCTGCTGTGCCGACAGCCATCCGGCCCTGCGGACGTGCAGTGCTCCGACGGCGCTCGGGCCCAGCCAGGGGAACAGATCGTGGAGCAGTCCGGGGGAGGTGATCAGGTCGGTCCCGGCCGGAACTCCCTCCCAGCCCGAGGGCGGCGACGCAAGGTACGGGGGGTCGGCGGCGGCGCCGCCGTGCACCCGGAGCGGCCCCACCCCGAGCGTGGCGCCGGCCTCCGCCTCGGCCCGCATCGCCTCCAGGCGGTCCGGGTCGGCGGTCGCGTACAGGTACCCGCGTCGGTTGAGCCCGAAGGCGTTGCCGCTCGCCCGGGCGAACTCCTCCATCAGGTCGATAGATCGGTTCATCAGGGCCACCATCGAAGCGTTGGGCCACAGGTTGCGATAACACTCGGTCGACTTGTCGGAGGTCAGCGTCAACGGAGGCCGGGGGTCGCAGAGCACGACGTCGGGCACCCCGAGGATGGCGGTTAGATGGTGAGCGACGGCGACGCCGGCGATCCCGGCACCGCAGACCACGACGTCGGCGGATCGCCCCATCGGCCCAGGATAGGGAGTCGGCGGTGCCGTCAGTCGATCGGCGGCAGCGAGGCGCCGAGCACCCTCTCCCGATCGGCCTCGAGAACCTCGGCCATCCGCTGCGCCACCTCGGGGTGCCGCCCGGCGAGGATGCGAGCGCACAGGTAGGCGGCGTTGCGGGCACCGGCGGCTCCGATCCCGAGGGTGGCCACCGGCACCCCGGGGGGCATCTGCACCGTGGAGAGGAGGGCGTCGATCCCCTGTAGCGCTCCAGATGACATGGGAACCCCCAGGACCGGCAGGGTGGTATGGGCGGCGACGACTCCTGCCAGGTGGGCGGCCATGCCGGCTCCCGCCACCACGATCTCTACGCCGCGCTCCCGAAGCCCGGTCACGTACTCGACCAGGTCGTCCGGGGTTCGATGCGCCGAGAGCACCCTTGCCTCGTGGGGGATGCCGAAACGCTGCAGCGCCTGGCGGCACGGCCGGATCTGCTCTTCGTCGGAGGCCGACCCGACCAACACCGCCACCAGTGGCGTCTCTTCACCCACCGTTCACCTCCGCTCCCACGTCGCGTCGATATGTCATGCCCTCCCATCGTACGAGGCGCACTCCGTCGTAGGCGAGGCGGCGGGCGGTGGTGGCGTCTCCGCCGCGAGCGACCACCGCCCCGACCCTGCCACCTGCGGTGATCAGCCCTCCGCCGCCGGCGGCGGTCCCGGCATGGATGAACCAGCGGTCGGGGCGCTCCACGGCGGGGTCGATCTCGATCGGATCGCCGCGCCGGGGCGACTCGGGGTAGCCAGCCGCCGCCAGCACCACTGCACAGGTGGGATCGGGGTCGATCCCGAAGTGGGGCGGGTCCTCACCTTGGCCGGCCACCCAGGAGCAGACCTCGAGGAATCGCCCCTGCTCGATCCGGGGAAGGATCGCCTGGGCCTCGGGGTCGCCGAGGCGGACGTTGAACTCGAGAAGCGCCGGGCCGGAGGTGGTGAGCATCAGGCCGGCGAACAAGAAGCCGTGGAAGGGGGTCCCCCGGTCCACCATCACCCTGAGCACCGGGCGGATGATCTCGTCGGCCACCTGCCGTTCCAGGTCGGTGCCGACTGCCGGGTTCGGGCTCACCGCACCCATACCACCGGTGTTCGGGCCCTGGTCTCCCTCGAGGAGGCGCTTGTGGTCGCGGGCATGGGGAAGGGCCACGAAGGCGGTACCGCGACAGGCGTAGAACAGGGACGCCTCGATCCCGAAGAGGCGCTCTTCGAGCACGATGCGTCTCCCCGCCTCGCCCAGGCCTCCACCGAGCAGCTCCCTTCCGAGGCGACGACACTCGTCGAAGTCGTCGGGGAGCATCACCCCCTTGCCGGCCGCCAGGCCGTCTGCCTTCACCACGGGAGGGTCGGCGAACCCGGCGAGGGCTGCCTCGATCTCGGCCGGGTCGGACACGAGGCGGTGGACGGGGGAGCGGACGCCGGCTTCGGCCGCCACCTGGCGGGTGAAGGCCTTGGATGCCTCCAGCCTGGCGGCGGCGCGGCCGGGGCCGGCGCAACGGATCCCGGCCGCGACCAGGGCGTCGGCGAGACCCGCCACCAGCGGGCCCTCCGGTCCGGGGACGACCAGTTCGACCCGGTGATCCCGGGCGGTGGCCACGAGGGCGGGAACGTCATCGGCCGGGAGGTCGAGGTTGGTCCCGAGGGCTGCGGTTCCCGGGTTGCCCGGGGCGGTGAGAATCTCCACTCCCGGACCCGATGCGAGGGCTCTGGCCATGGCGTGCTCCCGGCCGCCGGAACCGACGATCATCACCCGCAATGCGGCTCCCCTCTCAATGGCGGAAATGCCTGCGTCCGGTGAGCACCATGACCAGGCCGAGCTCGTCGCAGGCCGCCACCACCTCGTCGTCACGCTTGGAGCCCCCCGGCTGGACCACGGCGGCGATGCCGGCGACGGCGGCCACCCGCACCGAGTCGTCGAACGGGAAGAATCCATCCGAGGCGAGCACTGCACCCCTTGCGGCCGGCCCGGCCTTCTCCAGGGCGAGCCGGGTGGCGTCGACCCGGCTCATCAGGCCTGCGCCGGCCCCGCGCAGGGTTCGCCCGGATGTGACGCACACGGCGTTCGACTTGAGCAGCGCCACCGCCCGCATGGCGAACGACATCTCGGCGAGCATCTCCGGGTCGGCCGGGCGGCGGGTCACCGTCTTCCACTCGGTGGTCGGAGCCGGCCCCGGGTCGGCCTCCTGGACCAGCAGTCCGCCCCCGATGGTGTGGAAGGTGCGACCGGGGGAAGGATCCCCAGGAGGGACCTCGAGCAGTCGGAGGTTGGTCCTTCCCGCCAGCATGGCGATCGCCTCGGCGGTGAAGGCGGGGGCGGCGATGCACTCCACGAACAACCCGGACTCCTTGATCGCCGCCGCCGTGGCCCCCTCCAGTGCCGAGTTGAAGCCGATCACCCCGCCGAAGGCGGCCATCGGATCGCCGGAGAGCGCCGCGGTGAAGGCGTCGGCCTGCATCTCCGCCTCCGCCAGCCCGCAGGTGTTGGTGTGCTTGACCACGGCGCAGCGGTGCCCTCCTTCGCCGTGGGCCGCCCGGTAGGCGGCATCGAGGTCGAGGAGGTTGTTGAACGAGAGCGCCTTCCCCTGCAGCAGGGTTCCGGCGGCAACCCCCCGGCCGCCATCCTCGACGAGCAACTCGGCGCGCTGATGGGGGTTCTCGCCGTAGCGAAGGGGGGCGCCGGCGACGAAGTGAGGGAGGCCGGGGTCGACCTCGGCACCCTCCTGTGACCACATGGCGATGGCCCGGTCGTAGGCGGCGACCCGGGCGAACGCCGTCGCTGCCAGGTCGCGGCGCACGGCCTGGGGGATCCGACCCGCTGCCTCGACCCAGCTCAGGACACGGGCGTGGTCGGCGTGGTTCACGACCACGGCGACGCCTCCGTCGGCGTTCTTTGCCGCCGCCCGCAGCATCGTGGGGCCGCCGATGTCGATCTCCTCCACCAGGCGGTCGCGGGCGGCCCCGCCGGCCAGTGCCGCCTCGAAGGGATACAGGTTGCACACCACCAGGTCGATGGGAAGGTGGCCGTGGCGATCGAGGTCGGCGAGATGGTCGGGACGCCGGCGGTCGGCGAGGATCCCGGCGTGGATAGCCGGATGGAGGGTCTTCACCCGGCCGCCCAGGACCTCGGGTGCTCCGGTGATCGACTCCACGGGGGTGACCGGCACCCCGGCATCGGCCAGGGTGGCGGCGGTGCCCCCCGAGGCGATCAGTTCGACCCCGCAGGCGACCAGTCGCCTTCCCATCTCGGCGACTCCGGCCTTGTCGGACACGCTGATCAGGGCGCGCCGGACATTTCCCGGATCGGGCGCCTCGTCGCACAGTTCATCCACCAGCAGCCGCACGGCTCGCGGATAGATGCGGTGCTCGACCTCGGTGAGTATCCGGTGGGCGAGCCCGTGGGGCCCTTCATCGCCTCTCACCTCGATGCGGCCCTGGAGAAGGATGGGACCGCTGTCCACCCCGCCGTCGACCAGGTGGACGGTGGCTCCGGCCACCGTCACCCCGGCCTCCCACTGCCGCGCCGGAGCATCGAGCCCCGGAAACTCGGGGAGGAGGGAGGGGTGGATGTTGAGGATCCGGCCCGGCCAGGCCTCGAGGAACCCGGCGCCCAGGATCCTCATGTAGCCGGCGAGGAGGAGGTGCTCCGCCCCGGCCTCGTGCAGTACCTCCAACATCCTGGTCTCGTGCTCCCGTCTGGAGCCGTCGAAGGCGACCACGGCGGTTGGAATGCCCCGCCGCCCCGCCTCCTCGAGCACCGGCGCCCCGGGGTTGTCGGTGGCCACCAGCACCAGATCGGCGGGGATGGTGCCGGCAGCGAAGGCGTCGATCAGCCGGGCGGCGTTGGAACCCCGCCCCGAAGCCAGGATGGCGAAGCGGGGCCGGTCATCAGACGGCGACATCACCGAACACGACCCGTCTCTTGCCGTCGGTCACCTCGCCGACGAGCCGCCATCCGAGCTCGACGGCGGCGGCGGTGTCGTCGGCGGCGATCACGGCCAGGAAGCCCAACCCCATGTTGAAGGTGGCGGCGAGCTCCGCCTCCTCGACGCCGCCGTGGGTCGCCACCAGGTCGATCACGGGCGGCCGGGTGAAGCCGGCCGGGTCGATCCGGACCTCCAGCCCGGTGGGAAGCATGGCACCGGCCCGCCCCAGCAGGCCGCCACCGGTCACGTGCGCCGCCGCCTTGAATCCGATCGTTGCCGCCAGGTCGAGCACGGGACGCACGTAGATGGCGGTCGGGGTGAGGAGTTCGTCGCCGAGGGTCATCCCTGGACGGACCTCATGGTCGAGGTCGAGGCCGCCCCTCTCGAGGAGTGCGGCGCGGGCCAGCGAGAATCCATTGGAGTGGAGCCCGGTCGACGGGAGTCCGACTACGGCATCGCCCGGCCTCGCCGTCGTCGGGTCGGGGAGCAGTTCGGCGTCGACCATGCCCACGGCGAACCCGACCATCTCCAACTCGCCGTCGGGGTACATGCCGGGCATCTCGGCCGTCTCTCCGCCGAGGAGCGCGCAGCCCGCCTCACGGCAGCCGGCGGCGATCCCCCGGATCGCCGCCTCGATCCGTTCCGGGTCCAGCCTTGCAGTCGCCAGGTAGTCGAGGAACAGGATGGGCCGGGCCGCGAGGGGAAGCAGGTCGTTGACGCTCATCGCCACCAGGTCGACCCCCAGGCCCTCGAAGTCGGCGGGTCCTCGCGCCAGCAGCAGCTTGGTGCCCACGCCGTCGCAGGTGGCGGCGATGAGCGGATCTGCCATCGTGCCGGTCTCGGGCCGGATCAGGCCGGCGTACGGGGAGGGGTGGTCGACCCACTCCGGCCCGCGCGTGGCCCCGATCACCGGGCTGAGCCGATCCAACAGCCTGGCGGCGGCCGACACGTCGACTCCGGCCTTGCCGTATGTGAGCGGCCCCCCCTCACGGGTCATATCGGGTACTCGCCGGTCATGCACGCCATGCAGTGCTCCCCGCCGCCGGCGGCCCGGCGCAAGGCCTCGGCGGAGAGGTAGGCGAGGTCGTCCACCCCGATCGCCGCCGCCACCCCGGCAGGCGATCCCTCGCGGTTGATGGCCAGTTCCTCGCGCCGCGGGGTGTCGATCCCCATGAAACAGGGCCATGCGATAGGAGGGCTCGCCACCCGCAGGGCGACGCCGGACGCCCCGGCCTCGCGAATCATCTTGACGATCTGCATCGAGGTGTTGCCCCGCACGATCGAGTCGTCCACCAGCACCACCCGCTTGCCGGCGACCGCCTGTCGCACCACCGACAGCTTGAGCTCGATCTGGGAGGTGCGGGCATCCTGGTCGGGGAGGATGAAGGTGCGCCCCACGTAGTGGCTGCGCAGGATCGCCTTCTCGTACGGAAGGCCGGAACCGCGCGAGTAGCCGATGGCCGCCGGGACGCCCGAGTCGGGCACCGGCACCACCACGTCGGCGCGGAATCCGGCGGCGGCGTCCGCCCTGGCCAGCTCCTCGCCCATCCGGGTGCGCGCCTCGTTGACGCCCTGGCCGAACACCGTCGAGTTGGGACGGGCGAAGTAGACCAGCTCGAACACGCACGGCGCCAGCGCCGCAGGTTTCAGCAGCTGCCTGGTCTCGACGCCCTCGGGGCCGATGGTCACCAGCTCTCCCGGCTCTATCTGGCGCACGTCGGCGGCGCGGAGCACCTCGAGGGCACAGGTCTCGGAGGCGATGACCCAGCCCCCCTTGATCTCACCCAGCACGAGCGGGCGCAGCCCGTTGGGATCGCGCAGGGCGTATATGCGGCCGTCGCAGAACATGGTCAGCGAGTAGGCCCCGACCGCCGCTGCCGCCATGTGCTGCAGCGCCGCGGCGAAGTCGGGCGCCCGCGATCGAGCGATGAGGTGCACCAGCAACTCGGTGTCGAGGGTGGTCGAGACCAGTGCCCCGTCGGCCTCCAGCTCGTCGCGCAGGTCGTCGGCGTTCTTGATGTTTCCGTTGTGGGCGATGGCCACCCGCCCATACGGGGTGTTCGCCAGGAACGGCTGGATGTTCTCGTCGAGGCCGACGGTCGAGTACCGACAGTGTCCGATCGCCCGGTCACCCGGCATCCCCTCGATGCGGTGGACCGGCAACGCCTCGGCGATCAGGCCCCGGCCCTTGGCGACGTGGTGGGTGCCGGCGTCGTCGATGGAGACGATTCCGGCGCCCTCCTGGCCGCGGTGTTGCAGCTCGAAGAGGGCGCGGTGGGCCAGGGGGACGGCGGCCGCCTCGTGGTACACCGCAACCACCCCGCACGCCTCGCGCAGCTCGTCGAAGGGAAGATGCGGGTTCATGGCGATCCCCGGAAAGCGGCGGCCACCTCGTCCATGGCGAGGTCGAGGATCCCGTCGACGACGAGCCCGTCGCCGCCCGCCGTCCCCGAGGCTTTGACCGCGAGGCCCGCAGCGGTGGCCGCATCAAGCACCGCCTGGTGGTGCTCCTCACCGATGGCCACCCAGGCCACCCCTGCCGGCTCACCGAACAGAGCCCAATCGGGGCGTCCATCGTGCTCCAGGCGTACGCGGACTCCGGTTCCCGAGCGCAGGCAGAGCTTGGCCAGGGCAACTGCCGGCCCGCCTCGGGCCGAGTCCTTCGCCGCCCGGATGCGGCCCGCCCGGATCTGCTCGAGGAGAAACCCGGCGAGGGCACGGTCGGTCTCCAGGTCTGGCGCGGGAGCGGGGCCACCGACCTCCTTCGTCCTCAGCCGGCCGTAGGCGGAGAGGTTGGGGCCGGAGGACGGGCTCCCGACCAGCAGCACTACGTCGCCCTCGGTGAAGCCGGGGGCGGGAACGAGCCTGCGGTCGGGGATCAGCCCGAGGGCGCCGATCATCGGAGTGGGCGGTATGGCGCCGATGGGGGACTCGTTGTACAGGGAGCAGTTCCCGCCGGTGACGGCCAGACCCAGGGCGCGCAGGCCGTCACCGAGCCCGGCGATGGTCTCCGCCAGACGGGTGAACTCGGCCGGATCCGATGGCGACCCGGCATTGATGCCGTCGGTGACCGCCACCGCCTCGGCACCGACACAGGCCAGATTGCGCACGGCCTCACCGAGGAGGCACTGAACCCCGAGCCTGGGATCCACGGCGCAGGCGTCGCCACCGCCCACCAGGGAGAGGGCGAAGGCGCGGTCCTCTCCGGGGAGCCGCAGCACCGCTGCCTCGCCCTGTCCCGGTCCGCGCATGGTGCGGTTTCCCACCGTCTGGTCGTAGCGTTCGTAGACGGGGGAGAGATCGCCGAGCCCGGGAAGGCGCAGCAGGGAGAGGAGCGTCTCGCCGAGGTCGGCGGGCGGCTCGATCGGCGGATACGGCACCGCCTTCGGCAGCGACTCCACCCCGGCCCACCGGCGGAGCGGAGCACCGTCGGCGACCAGTGCCGCCGGGAGGTCGGCCACCACCTCGCCGTTGTGACGCACCAGCATCCGGTCGTGATCGACCACACGACCGCACACCGCCGCCGCCACGCCTGCCGAGCGGAAGCGCCCCACGGCCGCCTCGGCGCCTCTCGCGTCGACCACCAGCATGAACCGCTCCTGCGACTCGGAGAGAAGTATCTCGAAGGGCTCCATGTCGGGCTCCCGCAGCGGCACCTTCTCCAGGTCGATCTCGATCCCGGCCCCTCCGGCGGCGGCCATCTCGGCAGTGGCGCAGGCGATCCCGCAGGCGCCCAGGTCCTGACCGGCCAGCAGCCCGTCGGCGGCGGTGAAGGCCAGCACCGCCTCCATCAGCTTCTTTCCCATGAACGGGTCGCCCACCTGCACATGGGAGCGGCGGCCACCGTGGTCGTCTTCATGGCCCAGCTCCTCGGAGGCGAAGGCGGCGCCGAGGATCCCGTCTCGACCCGTGGTCGCCCCCACGTAGATCACCGCCGCTCCGGGCACCGCTGCCGCCGAGCGCATCTCGTCGTGGCGAACCAGGCCGGCGGCAAGGGCGTTCACCAGAGGGTTTCCCTCGTAGCGGGCGTCGTGGATGGTGAGGCCCCCCACGTTGGGGACCCCGTAGGAGTTGCCGTATCCGCCGATCCCGGCCACCACGCCCTCGCGAATGAACTCGGCTCGAGGTGAGCCCGGATCGCCGAAGCAGAGGGCGTCGAGCACCGCCACCGGACGGGCTCCCTGGGCCACCACGTCGCGCAGGATCCCTCCCACTCCTGTGGCAGCCCCTTGGTAGGGCTCGACGGCACTGGGGTGGTTGTGGCTCTCGATCTTGAACGCCACCGCCCAGCCGTCACCGACGTCGACGCAGCCGGCGTGCGAGCCCGGCCCGGCGAGGATCCCGGGTCCGGTGGTGGGGAGTCCGGCTAGCAGTGCCCGGGTCGACTTGTAGGAGCAGTGCTCGGACCACATCCCGGCGAACACCGCCAGCTCGAGGTGGTTCGGCTCGCGACCCAGCGCCGACTCGATGGCGTCGTACTCGGTCTCGTCGAGCCCCATCGCCACCGCCAGGCGGCGGCCGGCGAGTGTCCCGGCGGTGGTCATGGTCGAGAGCTCCGGTGCCGGCGCGCTCCGAGGTTCCCGGGCATCATCCCCTCACCCCCTCCAGAATCGATCGGTGGGCCCCGGAGAGCAGAAGCAGTCCATCCGTGCTGCCGAGATCGGGATGGGATGCCCGCTCGGGGTGGGGCATGATGCCCAGGACCCGGCCGGTGTCGTCGAGGAGGGCGGCCAGGTCGCCCAGCGAGCCGTTGGGGTTCTCCTCGTACACCAGGGGCACCCGGTCGGCCACGGCATCGAAGCCATCGGGGTGGAACCAGTTGCCCTCGGCATGGGCGATGGGGAGGAGCATCCGGTCGCCCGGCTCGAGCGCCGAGAACCACGGGCCCGACGCCTGGTCCGTCACCTCGACGGTCACCCAACGATGCCGGAACCCTGCCGGGTCGTTGTAGCCGAGGGCGCCCGGGAGCAGGCCCCCTTCGACCAGGATCTGAAACCCGTTGCAGACCCCGATCACCAGCCCGCCAGAGGCCACGAACCCGGGAAGATCCACTACGGACGGCTCCTGGCTGGCGAGCATCCCAGCCCTCCAGTAGTCCCCATACGAGAAGCCACCGGGAAGTCCGGCGAGCTGGATCCCGTCGGGAAGAGGGCGGTCGGAGGGATGCAAGAAGGCGTCGAAGCCGGCCGCCAGGAGCCCTTCGAGGAGGTCGCGGTCCCCATTGGACCCGGGAAAGACGATCACCGCCGCCCGGGGCCCGGTCATGACTCCTCCGTCACGGCGATCTCGTATGACTCCAGGTTCGGATTGACCAGCAGCCGGTCGCACAGGTCCGCGGTGATGCGATGCGCCTCGTTTGCGTCGTCGCAGTCGATGAGCATGGACAGCACCCGGCCCACCGCCGACACCGACACACCGCCCCGGCCGAGCCGCTGCAGGCTCTCCTGGACCGCCTCCGCCTGAGGATCCTTGACCCCAGGACGAGGGCGAACCGTCAGGTCAACCCGATACACGGTCGGTGGCGTCCAGTGCCGCCTCGAGGCGTTCCAGCAACTTGCGGTAGCCGGCGAGGAGGTCTCCCTGATCGAACCGGAACAGGTCCTTGTCGAGGATCTCGCCGGTCTCCAGGTCGCGGAACCGGCAGGTGTCGGGTGAGATCTCGTCGGCGAGGAGCATGTCGCCGTCTCCGGAACGACCGAACTCGAACTTGAGATCGACCAGGTCGATCCCGGCTCCACTGAACAGGTCCCGAAGCAGCAGCGCCGCCGTCCTGGCGGCTTCCCGGATCTCGTCGGCCTCGCCCTGCGTGGCCAGTCCGAGCAAGGCGACATGCTCGTCGTTGATCATGGGGTCACCCAGGTCGTCTCGTTTGAAGTAGAACTCGACTATCGGTGGTTCGCAGACCGTCAGGTAGTCGAGGCCGGTCCGCTTCTCCAGCGACCCGGCGACCTTGAATCTGACCACCGCCTCGATGGGAACGATCTCGACCAGACGGGCGGACAGGGTCCGCTCGTCGACGCGGCCCAGATGATGGGTGGCGATCCCCCGATCGGCGAGGTACTCGAACAGCATCTCGGTGATCCGGCTGTTGAGGGCGCCCTTGCCGGAGAACTGCTCGTGGCGCTGGCCGTTGAAGGCGGTGGCGTCATCCTTGTAGAGGATGTGTGCGGTCCCGTCGGGCTGCGGCACCACCCGCTTCGCCTTGCCCTCGTAGGCCTCCTGCTGCACCTTCGGGTCCCCGCTTCGGCTGGCGCGCATGGTGCCCTGCCGGACGGGTGCTGTCAAAAGGATCTCACCGGGTGGTCAGCGGCCGGCATCCGTCGACCGGAGTATGGGCAATCGGCCCTATTCAGGAGGCGGGGCCGTTGCTGAACTCGTCGGCGTGTTCGTCCAGTACTACGGAATGGTCGAGAGACCCTTCGCCGAGGTCGAAGCCGACCTGGTGGCGCTCGGCGACGGGCTCGACAGGTCGGCCGACGTCGCCTACCGCCGCGGGGAGGACCTCGTGGCGCGTGTTGGCGGGTCGGGGATCGCCAAGACCGTCCTACTCGACATGGGCTCACCCAACCGGGGCGAGGCTTCCACCTCGATCCCGCTCGTCTGGTGGGCCACCGGCACGCCAGCCCTGTTCCCCACGATGGAGGCCGAGCTCACCGTCGCCCCGATGGGCGACAACCTCACCCAGGTGCTCTTCCAAGGGACCTACAAGCCGCCGCTGGGGGCGGTTGGCCGCGCCATCGATCGTGCGGTGCTGCATCGCTTTGCCGAGATGAGCGTCAAGGACTTCGTGGATCGCGTGGTCGGCCTACTCTCGGGTGGCGTGAGTGAAGTCGAGGCCGGCCCCCCGGGGTGATGGGGTCGCCGTCCGTCGATCCGTCGCTGCCTTACCGGCGTGTGCAGCGGGCGCGATGGCCGTTGCTGATCATGGTTCCCTCGTCGGGCTTGTCCTTGGCCCTGGGCGTGTTCGGGTCCGATGTCCCATGGGTGGTGCGATCGGCGGCCGTAGCCTTCGCGCTCGTACTGGCGTGGATGGCGGTCACCTTCACCGTGCTCACAGTCGAGGTCGACGGCCGCATCGAGGTGCGTTTCGGTGGCGGCTGGCCGCGACGCAGCGTCTCGCTGGACTCGGTGATGGCTGCCGACACGGTGAGAAATCGCTGGTGGTACGGCTGGGGAATCAGGTACATGGGTGCGGGGTGGCTGTGGAACGTCTCCGGATTGGATGCGGTGCGCCTCGAACTTGACACCGGCCGAGAGCTGCGGATCGGCACCGATGACCCTCAGGGGCTCCTCAAGGCGGTGCGCCGGGCGTGCGGCCTCGGTTAGCGCATCGCTCGACGCTACGGTGGATGCATGACGAGCAACGACGACCTTCGACCCTTCGAGCGACGCGTCCTCGCCATGCGCGACGCCGGGCACGACATCGCCGACATCGCCGCCGCATTCAAGCGGAGCGCGGGCCACATCGAGCGGGTGCTGCGCTGGGTGCACATTCCGCGCTCGGCAGATGCCGAGCGGCGATACCCCAAGGCCTTCGAGGACCGGGTGCTCGCCTGGCGAGCCGCCGGAGAGCCGTACGACGCCATCGCAAGGCGGTTTCGCGCATCGCCCGGATTCATCAGGCGGGTGGAGGGCATGGCCCATTACCGGCGTGCCCTGAGGCTGCTCACCTCGGGATGACGGCCCGGCGGTGAGAGGCCGGGTACGACCGGCGGGGGTCACCGCTGCAGTCCTCCTGGTGCTCCTGTCCGGATGTGTCGGGTCTCCTTCGACCCCGACGGAGATCACCGGCGTCGCCGTGTCGGCCCCACCACGGGCCGCAGGACCCCTCAGGGGATTCTCACTGTCGCCGAGAGACTTCGGTGCCGAAGGCCTTGTCGGATTCTTCGACACCGCCGCCGCGCATGCCGATCTGATCGAACACGTCGCCGACGCCCTGGAGTGGGAGGAGGCGCCCGGCTCGGCTCTCGCCGTCGTCCACGCCTTGGCCGAGGAGCGCGGCGATCTGGTGGTGAGTGTCGGGGGCACATTTCATACCTCCGACGGGACCCTCTTGCGGCCCATCGATCAGGAGGTCTTCGATCGATACGTCGCCGCTGCCGCTCGGTACGCCGCAGCCCATCGGCCGCCGTTCCTCGGATTCGGCGTCGAGGTGGACACGCTGTGGCGTGTCGATCCTGACGGGTTCGATCGGTTCGTCGACCTGTTCGCCGCCGTCGCGACGGCGGTCGCCGATGTTTCGCCGGAGACGCTCGTCTTTCCTGTGTTCCAACTGGAGCGGCTGTCGGGACTCCAAGGGGGTCTGTTCGGCGGAACCAACGACACCGAAGCGGCTGCCTGGGATCTGATCGACATGTTCCCCGATGCCGGCGTGATCGGGTTCACGTCGTATCCCGGCTTGGTGTTCGCCGAACCCGAGGACGTTCCCGACGACTACTACACCCGCCTCGGCGAGCTCGCCGGCGGCAGACCTGTGGTGATCACGGAGTTGGGATGGCAGTCGGGCGGGAGCCTCGGCGAACACTCGGGGTCTCCCGACCTGCAGCATCGTTTCGTGAGCCGGTTGCCCGACCTGCTGCCGGCTCCCGAGATGGCCTTCTACGTGTGGTCTTTCCTGTACGACCAGGATGCACCACAGCCTTTCGGATCGATGGGGATGATCTCCAGGCAGGGCTCGGAGCGCCCCGCATGGCGGGAGTGGGTGGAGCAGCGGCCCTAGGGATTGCGCCGGAGGAGCCGGCGGCACCGTTCCACCTCGTCCACCGCCCCGATTCGTTCGAAGAAGGAGCAGGTGGCATCGAGGTCGACGGTCGCTCCGGTCTCCGCCAGGGTCAGGGCGGTCCTCTCCGACTCCCAGGCGTCGCCGAGCCTGGCGAAACCCTCTCTCGCCCGGGTCAGAAGTGTCCGCCCGCCGGTGGCATCGCCGGCGGCCACCGAGGCGAGGCCCTCCAGACGATCGGCGTATGCATGGAGTGCCCGCATCCCATAGGCCTGTCCGGCGGCCCTCGCCTCGGCGATCGCCTCGTCGGCATGCGTCCACTGGCGTCGGGCGGCGATCAGGTCGCAGCGGAGCGCCAGCCGGTCACCCTCGCGGCGCACCTGGGCGGGAGGCACCGGGATCACCATCTCCGCCACGGAGTCGAACTCCCCCCGTCGCAGGAAGATGGGTCCCACCTGGCGGCACCACAGCGCCTGAGGGTGGGGATGGGTCGCCGACAGATAGGTGGTGCGCCAGGTCTCGGTGAGCACGTCGAGAAGGCGGTCCGCCTGGCTTCGCCTCCCTCTGAACTCGGCGACCATTGCGGCGGCTGCGTACAACCGGGCGACTATCAGCGGCGGCCGGGAGCGGCGCTCGTCGTCGAGGAGCGACTGGGCGGTCTTGAGCGCTTCGGCGACACCGTCCCAGTCTCCCGTGTGGACGCGCGCCTGGGCGGCCCAGGAAAGAGTGCGGAGTGCCACGTTGGGGGCCTCGTCGATGGTTCGGGCAAAACCCCGATCGGCACGGCTCACCGCCTCGGCGTACTCGCCGAGGTCGAAGGCGAGGGCGGCGGCCATGGCGTACGTGTCGCCGACTTCATATGGATCGGATACGGCGTCGGCGAGTGCCAGCCTCCTCTCCACCAGATCGGCAGCCTGCTGGATTCGCCCGGTGGCGAGCGCCAGGTTCATCGAGGCGTCCAGCGCGGCCGACTCTGCGTGGGGCAGGCCGAGCCGCACCGCCATCTCCCGGGCCTGCCGTGCCGCCGCCTCTGCCTCGGCGATCGAGACATCACCGGTTCCGTCGGCGATGGCCAGCGGGATGAAGGCGACGGCGGTGAGGAGGGCCGATAGGGCCTCGCTGTCGGCGGTGCCGGCGTTGGCAAGGCCCAGCCTCACCATGTCGCCCACCTCTTTGGCCGGCGGCTTCTTGCGCATCGTTCCGGCCCAGCGCAGAGGAGACTCGACGGTGGCGGCCGCCAGGCGCGCCAGAACGGCCGGGTCGGGCGCCTGCAGCCTGCGGTACGCCTCCACCGCCCTGGTGAGCGAGTCCCAGGCGGCGTCGCCGTCGTTGTCTGCGAGGTGGGTCAGACCCATCTGTTCCATGGCCCGCCATTGGTCGTCCGAGCCCCCGGCGATCTGCTGTGCCTGCCGGGCCAACTCCAGGGAACGGCCGAAGGCGGCCCGCTCCCGGGCGCGGGCCGAAGCGGCCACCAGTCGCGTCACTGCCAGGGTGCGCAGTCGGGCGACCTCGCCTGGAGGGAAGCCTTCGGTCGCCTCGGCAGCGAGCAGGGCGCTCGCCGTGTGATGGGCCAGCCGTTCGGAGAAGTCGGGGCGGTCGAGCGAGACACTCTGCTCCAGCCACTCGGCCATGGCACCATGAAGGCGGGCGAGATCGCCGCGTGAGAGGCGGCCGTAGGCGGTCTCGCCGATGAGGCTGTGCTGGAAGAGGTACTCCGGCTCACCCGGGAGCGAAGAACGCAGGCTCGCCCTGACCAGGTGAAGCTCCTCGAGCCGCCCCAGTGAAGCGGCCACCTCGTCGGGGGTAAGCCCGGTGAGATGGGCGACCGCTGCCGGCCAGAAGAAGCGGCCCATGATCGAAGCCGCTCTGAGCACCCGCCGCTCTTGGGGCCCGAGCAGGTCGATGCGGGCGGCGATCACCCCCTGGATCGTGGCCGGCAGCTCAGGCTCGTGGTCGTGGGCGGCGTCGCGATGGTGAGCCACCAGCTGTCGGACCAGTTCCTCGAGGAAGAATGGGTTGCCGTCGGCGCGGTCGGCAACCTGGTCGGCGTCGCGCGCCGGGAGGTGGGCATCGACCAGCAATCGGGTGGCGAGCTTGCGGGCGTCTTCGGGCTCCAGCGGCGGGACCAATACGGTCTCGACCGCCCCTTCCGACCACCGCGCGTACCGGGTGAGCACCTCGGGTCGGGCCGGCGTCAGCAGCAGCAGCGGCCCGCTCCCGCGACGGACGACGTGCTCCAGCAGGTCGATGAGGGCGTCCCCGGCCCAGTGGACGTCCTCGATCACCACCAGGAGGGGCCCGTCGTCGGCGATCGCCGAGAAGAGGCTGCGCCAGGTCGAGCGCAGCTGCTCCCGCAGGCGTCTCGGAGAGACTGTGGGGTCCGGTTCGGCGAGGCCGGCCAACGCCAGCAGGACATCCACCGACGGCTCCTCGTCCCCCGGCTCTCGCGACCGATCCAGTATCTGCTCGAGACGGGTTCGAGTGGACTCGGGGTCGGTGGTGGCGGTGGCACCCACCAGATCGCCGAGCACGTCGGCGAGCGGGCGGTAGGCGACGTCTTCGCCGTAGGGGAGGCAGCGGCCGGTGAGTGTGGTGACAGTGGGGTCGCCCCCCATCGCCCAGTCGACGAACTCGCGCACCAGTCGGCTCTTCCCCACACCCGGGTCGCCCACGATCACCACGTGGTGTGGCTTGCCCTCCGCGGTCACGCGTTTGAAGGCGCCACGCAGTGCCTCCAGCGCCTCGCCGCGCCCCAGGAACGGGCCATGGAGCGCCAGGCGCGGATGGTCGACCTCTCCGGACACCCGGTAGGCGTGGACCGGGCGCGCCCTTCCCCTGACGTCCACCACCCCGAGGTCGTCGAACCGGAACCGGGGGGCGGACCGTGCCGTGCGCTCCGAGACCACGATCTCGCCGGGGCGCGCCATCTCCTGGAGACGGGCGGCGACGTTGAGCACATCGCCGGCGAGCGTGCCCAGGTCGGGGTCGGAAGATATCGGCGCCAAGAGGTCTCCTGTGTTGATGCCGACCCTGGCCGCGATCTCCACATCGAAGCGTCTGCCCAAACCACGGTTCACTTCCCCGAGGCGCTCCAGGATCGCCTGCGCCGCCCGTAGCGCCCGGTCGGGATCGTCGTCGTGTGCGGAAGGCAGTCCGAACACCCCGAGCACGCCGTCGCCGATGAACGCCCCCACCGACCCTTCTCGCTCGTGCACCTCCACCCGTACCGCTTCGTGGAGCGCCCCCACCACCGCCGCCAGATTCTCGGCGTCGAGCGACTCGGCGAGGGCCGTCGAGCCGACCAGATCCACATAGATGGCGGTCACCAGTCGGTGCTCGACGCCGGCCGCGGCCCCCCTGCGGGGAGCGCCGCAGGTGGGGCAGATCCGGTCGCCGGGGGTGAGCAGTGTCCCGCACAAGGCGCAGACCAGCTGCAGGGCTGCGCCGCACGCCCGGCAGTAGCGATCACCCTCCTCGCGGGGCGCGCCGCAGGCCGGACAGGTCGGCAGCGGATCCAGGGCCATTGCGCCCCGCCTCAGCGCACCGGTACCAGGCGAGCGAGCGTGCCGTTGGAGGTCACGAACAGAAGCTCACCGTCGGCGTCGACCCCGAAGGAGGCGAGCTGGCCCACGTTGCCCAGGTCGCCGCTCCAGTCGGTGATCTCGCCGGCCACACCTTCCTCGAGACGGAACGAGCGGATCCAGCCGTTGCACCAGTCTCCGAAGAAGTAGTGGCCGATCAGCTCGGGGATGGCGGTGCCGCGGTACACGTATCCACCCGACACCGAACACCCCTCCTCGTGGCTGTACTGAGCCACCGGCATCACCATGCCCGCCGTCGTGCAGCCCGTGGCCGGCGACCAGCACGAGCGTCCCTCCATCTCGGGCCATCCGAAGTTGTAGCCGACAGGCTCCAGGGCCACGGCGTTGACCTCCTCCCAAGTGCTCTGACCCACGTCGGCGACGTACATCGTGTTCTCGGGGGTGTCGATGGTGAAGCGCCACGGGTTGCGCAGGCCGATCGCCCACACCTCGGGAGCACCGCTGCCATCGGCCCACGGGTTGTCGGGTGGCGTGCCGTATGGGGTGCCCGAATCGACGTCGATGCGCATGATCACCCCGAGGAGGATGTCGGGGTCCTGCGGGTTGACGTCGTACTGGCCGTTGTCGCCGGAGGCGATGTACAGGTACCCGTCGGGCCCGAACTGCATCATCCCTGCGTTGTGACGCAGCCCGTTGGCGAGCCGGTCGATCTCCATGATCCGGTTCTCGGAGGCGAGGTCGGGCAGGCCATCGGGACCCATCAGGTACTCGACGACGGCGGAGTCGTGCTCCACGTCGGTGTAGTAGATGAAGAAGCGGCGGTTGGTCTCGAAGTCGGGATGGAACGCCATCCCCAGCAGCCCGAGCTCGATTCCCTTGTCGGCGTTCGTCTTGGAGATTATGTCCAGGAACGGGCTCACCGCACCGGTCTCGGGATCGACTGCGCGAATCGTCCCCCGGCGTTCCAGGACGTAGATGGTTTCCGAGCCGGGTGCCACCACGGCGAAGGTCGGGGCGGCCAGTTGGTCGGTGATGATCTCGGCGGCCAGGCCCTGCAGCGGCTGGCCGGGCAGGGGCACGCTGGCCGAGGTGGTTGTCTCCCCGGCAAGGGTGGTGCCCGGATCACCGGCCTGGGTGGTGTCGGTGCCGGAGGGCTGCGTGGTGGTCGATGCGGTGGCTTCGTCCGTTGCGAACGGATCCTGGGTGAGCATGAACCATGTCAAGAGGGAGATCGAGACGACGATGGCGACCCAGTAGGGCAGGTTGGGTCCCGAGAACACCGAAGGCGGTCGCCGGTAGGTCACGGGCGGCATTCTCCCATCCTTCGGAGGCGGAGCGCATGTTTGCGGCGGCGGCGTCCGCTGGAGGTGCCGCGACTGCGGCGACGGAACCATCGGTAGCCTGGGAGCGTCACAGCGACATGGGGTGCAGGTCCTGGCTATGAAAAGCGAAGCCGGTCCGATCGCAGCCGATGGCACCCCGGGATGGAAGATCCTCGTGGGCTCCATCCTGTCGATCCTCGTTCCCGGCGCCGGCCACTTCCTGGTGGGAAGGCGTCGGCGCGCCCTGGTGTTCTTCGCCGCCGATCTCGTGGTGATCGCCTTCGCCGTCTGGCTGTGGCGCAAGGGCGAGATCGGCCTGGTCCGGTTGCTGGTGCAGCCGAGATGGGTGCGCGCCGTCGTCGCCGGGAACCTGCTCCTGGGCTTGTGGCGACTCGTTGCCGTGGTCGACCTCCTCATCCTGGAGCGGCCCCCGATGAGGATCCTGGCAGTCGTTCCCCTGGGGTCACTGCTGGCGCTGGTGCTGGTGGTGCCCCACCTGCTGGTCATGACCCGGGCGCTCTCCCTGCTCGGGGTTTTGGAGACCGTCTTCCCGTCGCAGGCCGTGGTGACCGAGGCGTTCGAGCGGTATCGGCCGCCCCAGACCACGACGACCACGACCGAACCCATGACGACCACCCGCCCCACCATCCCCGGGCTGCCACCCGAGATCGAGCCCTTCGAGCCCACCGAGCAGCTGGTCGGGCTCGAAGGGCCCGGCCGGGAGCTCGCCGCCGAGCTCGGCACCAACCGGGTGACGGTCCTTCTCGCCGGCGGCGACGCCGGACCGGGAAGGGGCGGATTGAGAACCGACACGATGATCGTGGCATCGATCGATCTCCAGACCGGTAGGGGCGTGCTGATCACGATCTCGCGTGAGATCACCGGGGTGCCACTGCCGCCGTTCCTGCGCACCTCTCAGGGGATCCTCGAACGCCAACAGAGCATCTTCGACCTGGCCAAGGCGGCCGAGGAGGGCGGCTACTCGAAGGCCACCGATCCTCTGCCCGAGGAGTTCGACCCCTGCTGCTGGCTGGATCGGATCAACGCCATCTATCCGTTCACCAGGGAGTACACCCGGACCTATCCCAACACCTCCCGGCCCGGGATGGCGGCGCTGCGCGACACCCTCTCCTACGCACTCGGGGTACCGATCCATTACTACGTCCTGGTGGACATGGCCGGGTTCGTCGACCTCGTCGATGCCCTCGGGGGAGTCTCGGTCACATCGCGTGAGTCGATGCACGTTCGCATGTCGCCCGCCAAGGAGGGGGACGAGGAGATCGTCATCGAGATCTCGCCCGGCCGGTACCGGTTCGACGGGCGCACCGCCCTCGCCTACGTGCGCAATCGCACCGACAGCAACGACATCGTTCGCACGCGGCGGCAGCGTTGCTTCGTGAGAGAGGTCGTCGGTCAGATGGACCTGAAGACGGTGATCATTCGCTTCGACCGGATCGCCTCGGCGATCCAACGCCACACCCGGACCGACATTCCCGTCGAGATCCTTCCCGACCTGGTACAGGTGGTGGCCGAGATGGACCGCAGCAACATCGGGACCGCCGCCATCCAGCCCGGCTACTACGCCGACAAGGTCGACTATCGGGGCCTTCCGGTGTTCAACCAGCAGCGGGTGAAGGCGGAGGTGAAACGGCTCATGGAGGGTCGATCGTCGTCCCCGACCGCCATCGACGGTTCGGAGTGCGGATAGGCCGGCCTGCTCAGGCGGGGCGGTAGGGGAGGTACACCGGGTCCCACATGGCCCGGTCCACCGATCGTTCCGGGTCGGAGAGCGCCGGCGCCACCCCGTCTTCGGTCGCCTGCTCGGCCACCGCCAGGGCGACCGTGCGCGAGACCTGGCGGACGTCCGTCATCGACGGGTAGAGGGCGCCCGCCTTGGATCGCTCCCTGGAGACCGAATCCGCCAGCGCTCGGGCGGCGGCGAGCAGCATGCCGTCGGTGATGCTCCGGGCCCGGGCGACGATCGCTCCCAGACCGAGTCCGGGGAACACGAACACGTTGTTCGCCTGCCCCACCAGGCGCTCGTCGGAGCCGGAGCCGACAGAAGGGAACGGGCTGCCGGTCGCCACCAGGCACCTTCCATCCGACCAGCGGATCACCGCTTCGGGGGTCGCCTCTACCGAGGCCGTCGGGTTGGACAGCGGCATCACCACCGGGTGCCGGTGGGCGGCCGCCATGTCGCGGATCATCTCCTCGGTGAAGGTTCCCGGCCTTCCGGTGACGCCGATGAGCACCGACGGGCCGTGATTGCGGACCACCGTCGCCAGGTCGAGGCGGCCCCGTGTCGTGTCCCATCCCGAGACCAGAGCCGGGTCGGCCGCCACCTCCACCTTGTGCTCCCGGGCCTCGCCGGCCATCACCAGGCCGTTGCTGTCGGTGACGAGGATGCGGCTGCGGGCCTCTGCCTCGCCGAGGCCGTCGCTCACCATCGCGCTACGCAGCAGCATTGCGATTCCGGCCCCTGCCGAACCGGCGCCGGCGACGACGACTCGCTGGTCGCGCAGCCGGGCCCGCTGCAGCCGCATGGCGACGTGGAGCCCCCCCACCACCATCGCCGCCGTTCCCTGGATGTCGTCGTTGAACGACGGAATCGTCTGGCGATGGGCCTCGAGGTGACGGAAGGATGTCTGGTTGCCGAAGTCCTCCCACTGCAGGATGGCTCCGGGGTAGACGGTTCGCACGGCATCCACGAGCTCGTCCACCAGATCCCAGTAGGCGTCGCCCCGAAGCCGGGGAGCGCGATACCCCAGGTACAGGGGGTCGTCGAGCAGCTCGGCGTTGTCGGTGCCCACATCGAGTGACACCGGCAGGCACAGCGAGGGGTGGATGCCTGCTGCCGCCGAGTACAGCGCCAGCTTCCCGATCGGGATCCCCATCCCGCCCGCTCCCTGATCCCCGATCCCGAGGATCCTCTCGTTGTCGGTGACCACGATCACGGCCGCTTCCGGCATCTGGTAGTTGAGCAACAGGCGCTCCACGTCGCCGCGATCGTCGGGCGTCACATACAGCCCGCGCGCCCTCCTGAAGATCCGACTCCAGTGACGGCAGGCCTCGGCCACGGTGGGCGTGTAGATGATCGGCACCGTCGCCTCGACGTGGTCGAGCAGCAGCCGGTGGAACAGGATCTCGTTGCGGTCGTGGAGCCCGGCGAGGTAGATGTGGCGTTGCAGGTCGTCGGCCTTGTCGGTGAGCTGATCGAGGGTTCGCTCCACCTGCTCCTCCAGGGTCGACACGTGGCGCGGCAACAACCCGGCCAGTCCCAGCGAGTGTCGTTCGGCATCGGTGAAGGCGGTCCCCTTGTTGAGGAGCGGCTCCTCGAGGAGCGCCCGGCCGCGCTGCACGACCGGGAGATACGGCTGTCCGGTGACCGAGTCGAACGCTGGTTGGTACCTCACGCAACCCCTTCCACGAGCCGCCCGAGAGCATCGGCCAGGCCGTCATGGACCATGGTCACGGCATCCGGGTCCCACGAGGACGGATCGTCGCGCAGGAACGAGGTGCGGTCCACACGGTTGTCGAAGCGAGCGATCGGGATCAAGAAGGTGTCGTCCCCTGATGCGATGGCGATGGTGCCCGGTACCGGCGACGTCTCTTGCAGCCAGTTCATGTCGTCCATCCCGTAGTCGAGCAGCATCACCTCTTCGGGTACCCCGTGGTGGAGGATCGAGGCGTCCCCCTCCGCGCCGGGCAGAGCGCGCTCTCGATTGCGGCGCCGACTCTCTTCGGGTGTCACCCATACGTACAGGATCGATGCGCGGCCGAGGGCCTCGGGACCGAGAATCGGCAACGAGTGGGCGTATCCCAGCGGAGCGGGGAGCGGGGGGCGGGCGCCGTGTGGTCCGCCCCGTGCGAGCTCGACGATCGTGGTCGCCCCGTCCGAGCCGTCCGGTCCGAGTCGGGGAAGGTTCGCCGTCAGCACTGCTGCCTCCGGGGCGATGGCCTCTGCCAGTTCCGGCCCTCCTCGGAGCTCGGGATCGTCGATCCCGACAGCCTGGCGGGCGGCGGTCAGCCGCCGGATCAGGTGCTCTGGCTCCCGGCGATGAGGGGCATCGTCGGTGAGCGAGGCGATGTCCTCTCCGATGAGGCGGGTGAGGGTCAGCCAATCCCTGCGGTCGCGAAAGGACGAATCGGGATCGTCGAAGAAGGCGGGCTCGTGGCCGAGGCGTCGCTGCTCTTCGGAGATGCGTCGCATCAGGTGCACGTAGGGGTAGTCGTCCACCTGCACGGTCGGTCCCAGGTAGAGCTCCGCGCAACGATCGGGTCCGAGGTGTTCCAGGTAACGGCGAATCTCCGACTTCCCGGATGCGGGAAGGGCGAGCATCAGGAGCAGGTCGATGGTCACGCCCCACATGTTCCCACGCCGACCGGGTGTCGGCTCCGCCTAGATTCTGCGGGCCGTGTCCGACACGATTCGAAGAGGAGAGCGAAGGTGATCGTCGGTCGCCGCCTGTTCGCCAGGGTGTCCGTGCTCCTCGTCGGAGCCTTGATTCTCCGGGTGGCGGTGGTCCCCGCCGAGGTGTGCCCTCCGGTCACGGTGGAGGCGGTGCGCGGTTCGGCCGAGGCAGCGGTGGCCTGGCTGGCCGGGAACCAGGCGGTCGATGGGCGCTTCGTCTACGGCTATGACCGCTCCGGCGACGTGGTCAACGGGGACTACAACGCGGCGCGTCACGGCGGAGTCGTGATGTCGCTGTACCAGGCCTACGACGCCCTCGGCTCGGAAGAGGCCCTGGAGGCAGCCGATCGAGGCGTCGACTTCGCCCTTGGCGACATCCTGGAGGTGGACGACTGGCTCGCATGGAACCCGCTGGGAAGGGTGCCCGTGGGGCCCAACTCTCTGCTGCTCGCCGCCTTGGCCTTGCGCCGGATGGCCACCGGCGATCCCGTCCACGACGACCTGATGCGGGGAGTGGGGAGGTTCCTGCTGGTGCAGCAGCAGCCCGATGGCAGCGTGTTCGACTCGTGGGACCACGCCGAGCAGGCGCCCTGGCCGACCTACTCGCTGTATTCGACGGGGGAGGCGGCCTGGGCGCTGGCCCTTCTCGACCGGGCTTTTCCCGGCGAGGGCTGGGGCGAGGCGGCGGCGCGCACCGTCGATCACATGGCCACCTCCCGTGATCGGGTCGAAGGGCGGATCACCCGGCTTCCCGATCACTGGGCTGCCTACACCCTGGCCGACCTCGATCCCTCGCTGCTCAACGGCGTTCGGGTCGACTACGCCAGGAGGCTCGCCGGCTACTTCGGGATTCGCCTCCGGTTCGAGGCTCAGCGGCGAGGAGAGGGGATCAACCTCCTTCTGCGCTGGTATCCGGGACCGCCTGCCGGGGTCGGCACCGCCGCCGAGGGCATCGGTGCCCTCTGGCGGCTGGCCCGCTCCGACGCCCGCCTCGCCGATCTGCTCCCCAACGTCGAGACCCGGATGCTGTGCACGGCAGGAATCATGGTGCTGCGTCAGGTGGGGTCGCAGGAGGCGCTCGCCTGGGATCGGCCGGAACTGGTGGCAGGCGCCTGGTTCTACCGTGACTACACACAGATGGACGATCAGCAGCATGTGCTCTCGGGTCTCTTGGCGGTGCTGCCCCTGCTGGAGGAGGAATCGAGGTGAGTGGAGCCCTGCTCGTGTTGCTCGTGGTGGCGGCGGTCAACCCGCCTCGCACTCGCATCGCTCTTCCCGACCAGTTGGGCGGGCCGGCAGCCGGCGTCGGCCTCGGGCTCTCGGTTGCGGTGGTGGCGGCGATCGCCGCTTCGTCCGGAACTGTGCTCGACATCCTTGAGATCTCCCCGGAGACCTTCCTCATCGCCACCGGCCTGGTGGCGGTGATAGCCGGGACGGTGATGTCCTTCTCGCCGGAGCCGCGGGTCGAGCCCCCACTCGCCGGCTGGCGCGTCGGCGTCTGGCCTGTGGCGTTTCCTCTGCTGCTCAGCCCTCAGGTGTTGCTGCTGGCCGTCGCCCTTCCCGGGCAGGTGGGTGTGTGGGCGACCGTGGTCGCCCACGCCGTGGCCTTCGGGCTGGCGAT
Organism: Acidimicrobiia bacterium; assembly: GCA_030584185.1. Lineage (NCBI taxonomy): Bacteria > Bacillati > Actinomycetota > Acidimicrobiia > Acidimicrobiia bacterium. The sequence goes on from CP129495.1 coordinate 1,922,102, forward strand.
CGGGCTGGCGCTCTTCCCGGGTCGGGATCTCGGCAGGCGGCTGCTCGCATCCCTCGGGGTGGCGCTCGGAGCAGTGCTGGTGGTGGGGGGCATCTGGGCGATGATCGAGGGAATCCGGGACGTCTAGTCGGCCCGGATCGACGCCCAAACCCACTCGAACAGCCTGGCCGAGTACCCGGGAGCGACCTCCCCGGAGTGGAGGGCGCGCATCAGGATCGGTCCGGTGAGGAGGTCCACCACCAGGTCGGGATCGACTCCGCCACGAACCAGGCCGAGTCGTCGGCCCTCCTTGATCGCCTCGGCGGCGAGCAACCGTCGCGGCCTGGTCACTGCGGTCCGAAACGCCTCGATCAGTTCGGGATGCCTGGACATCTCCACCATCAGGGTTCCGATGACCCCGAGCCCGATCCCCTCGATCAGGGCGCGTTGGAACCGTTCACACATCTCCCGCAGCAAGGACTCCGGGTCATCGCCTCTCGGTGGCTCGATTCCGGCCAGCCGCACCACCAAGGCTGCGGCGGCAAGCGACGCCTTGTCCGGGTACAGCCGGTACAGGGTGGCCTTACCGACGCCGGCTGCCGCTGCGACCGCCTCGACCGACATGCGGGCGTACCCCGCCTCGCGTAGGGACCGGTAGGCGGCGTCGAGGATCATCCGATCGGTGTCGGCATCTCCCGGCCGCCCGGGGCGCCGGCCGGGATCTCTCGGCGCTCCATGACCGTCGCCTGTCTCCGCATTCGGGCTGAGGCTCATCGAGTCTCCGGGTGCAGGTTGGGAGGGATGACGGATCGTAACCAGGCGTCTGCGCCGGATGCCCTCGGGGCGGGTCACTAGCCTGCGCTGCGTGCTGCGGTCGAGGATCACAGGGGTGGGGGCGTTCCTGCCTGAAGGCGTGGTGACCAATCGCGCGCTCGAGAAGGTGATGGAGACCTCCGACGCCTGGATCGTGCAGCGCACCGGCATCAGGGAGCGGCGTTGGGTGGACCCCGAGGTGGCCACCAGCGACCTGGCCCTCGAGGCGGGATCGGCGGCACTGCTCGATGCCGGCCTGCAGCCCGGCGATCTGGATGCCATCTTCGTCGCGACGCTCACTCCCGATCACTTCTTCCCGGGCACGGCCTGTTTTCTCCAGGCCAAGCTCGACGCCCCGGTCGGGATCCCTGCCATCGATGTGCGCCAGCAGTGCAGTGGGTTCGTCTACGCCGCAGCCATCGCCGATCAGTTCATTCGCTCAGCGGCGATGCAGCGCGTCCTGGTGGTGGGTGCCGAGATCCACTCCAAGGCGCTGCACCTCGACACGCAGAGCAGGGACGTTTCGGTGATCTTCGGCGACGGTGCCGGCGCCGTGATTCTCGAGGGGTGCGACGTGGTCGGAGCCGGAGAGTCGCAGATCCTCTCCACCCATCTGCACTCGGACGGGCGGTTCGCCGATCAGCTGTGGCTCCCGGCGCCGGGAATGGCCTTCCCTCGTTTCATCGATCACGACCTGATCGACGCCGGTGCCCACCATCCCAAGATGAACGGCCGGCTCACCTTCGTCCATGCGGTGGCCCGCATGGACGAGGCGGTACACGAGGCCGTCGCCGCCAACGGGCACACCCTCGACGAGGTCGACCTGTTCCTGTTCCACCAGGCCAACCTGAGGATCAACGAGGCGGTGGCCAAGGACCTCGGAATCCCTGCGAGCAAGGTGTTCAACACCATCGAGTGGACCGGCAACACCAGCGCTGCCACCATCCCGATCGGAATGCACGAGGCCCGCAAAGCCGGCGTGCTGCAGCCAGGGATGCTGGTGGCGGTGGCAGTGTTCGGCAGCGGGCTCACCTGGGGATCGATGCTGCTGCGATGGTGAAGCCCCTCGCCCTGCTCGGCGTGCCCTTCGATGGTGCCGCCACCCTGGGGTGGCCCGGGGCGCGATACGCCCCCGACGAGGTGCGCCGCAACCTCGGCTGGATGAAGATGCGGGTCGAAGACGGCGCCATCTACTGGATCGACCGGGACCAGGTGATTCCGTTCGATCCCGCTCGGCTCGAGGACGCCGGTGATGTGGCGGTGGTTCCCCACGACCTGATGGCGACCCTTGCCGCCACCAGGGAGCGCGTCTGTGAGCTGGTGTCAGGCGGGCGGGTTCCGGTCGTCGTCGGTGGGGACGACTCGGTTCTGTTTGCGGCGGTCGCCGGGGTCCATGACGCCGTTGCGGGGCGGGTGGCCGTGATCCACTTCGATGCCCACCTCGACCTGACGGCGGGAAACCCGCTTCAGGGGATGCACAGCCAGTCGAGCGGGATGCGCCGGGCCCTGGAGTTGGAACGGGTCGATCCACGATGCAGCGCCCAGGTGGGGACTCGGAACTTCAACTTTCCGTCATCCAAGGCATTCATCGACTCGGTCGGGTTGACCGAGATCCCTGCGACGCGCGTGGACGCCATCGGGGTGAATGGGGTGCTCGAGGTGCTCGACCCGCTGATCTCGGCGGCCGACCACCTGTTCGTCGGAGTCGACATCGACGTGCTCGACCCGGCACACGCCCCGGGTGTCGGGTGGCACGAGCCGGGCGGCCTCACCAGCAGGCAGCTGCTCGATCTCCTGGTGGCTCTGGCCCCGGGCGTCGATGGGTGGTGCTTCGACGAGGTGAACCCGATGACCGACCACCGGTCGCAGACCTCGATCCTCGCCGCCAACCTCATCTTCCAGGTGGCGGTGGCATCCGGCCTCTGACTACGGCACCGTGGTGGTGGTCGTGGTCGTCTCGGGAGGGGCACACGTCGGATCGGCTTCGTCCCACTCGAGGATCTTCCACATGCCGGCGTAGCGGTGCGGCCAGGACTCGGTGGTCTTGGTGCCGTCGGGGTAGGTGATGTAGCGGTACACGGTGACCGACCAGCCGCCGGCGCCGTTCTGCGCCACCTTCGCCGTCTCCTCGGAGCAGTACGGGGCCGCCAGCTCCGGGTTCTGCCTCTTCACCGTCGTGATCGAGGTGTGGTTGTAGCGGCCGGAGAGCCCGGCCTCGACCAGCAGGCCGCCGTTGTCGCCGTAGATCTTCACCGTGATCGAGGTGTCGGTGTGGGAGGTGCGGATCACGACGGCGTTCTCGGTGTTGTTGCGGAAGATGAGCTCGGGTGAGCGCCATCCCATGGTGGCCTCGCGTCCCTCCGGGTAGCGGCTGAACCAGGCCGAGTGCGGGGTGTGGGAGACGTCCTCGAGCCCGGCGAAGAACACGGCGTTGTACAGCGTCGTGGCGAACTGGCTGGTGCCGCCTCCGATGCAGATCTCACCCTCCTCGACCAGCTCGCCGCCCTGCAGGGCGCCGGCGCAGACATAGCCCTTGTCCACGGTGCGCTTGCCCACATGGTCGTTGACCGAGAAGAGCTCCCCGGGCATCACCAGCGCCCCGTCGACGGCGTCGGCGATGCGCTGGATGTTGATCACCCGCTTGGCGCAGCATGGATGGTTGGTGGTGAACTCACCGATCACGCCCTTGATGCCCAGGGCCTCGGCATCTGCGGTGGAGAACTCGGCCTCGCGCACTACGGTGTACGGGAGGTCGCCCTGCCTGCCTTCGGCGTCGATGGCAGCGAGGATCGCATCGACGAGCCGGTCGGTGTCTGGCGCCGTCACCGGGATGCTGGGAACGATCTCGACGGTCTCGGCCTCGTCGTCGATGACGATCTCGGCGTCGACGGCTTCGGTCTCCAGGGCCGGCCCCATCGACTCGATGTGGGCGATCAGCGGCGCCGGATCGAACGAGAGGGAGAACCCGACCCCGCCGTCGGGATCCTCGGTTCGAGTGATGATCAGCGCCTCGATGAGCAGCGTGGGATCGAACGTGACCTCGGTCCCCAGGTCGCCGTTGGTCAGCCTCACCCGCTCGTCGACCATGGCATGGGCCTCGGCGGCGACCGCATCGATCTGCTCGGCGGTGGTGGTCGGCTCCAGGAAGCGGGTGGGGAGGGTCACCGGGGAGCGGTTGGGGTCTTGCAGAGCGGCGGCGATGAGCGGGATCGCCTGGTCGGTGTCGATTCCCGTGCCCTGGGCCGGGTACTCGACGACGATCGCGCCGTCCTCGACGCGGACGTCACCGGCGTATGCGGGCTCGTCGATGCCCTCGATCTCCCATTGGCGCATGATCTCGGCGAGCAGGGCCTCGTCGTAGGAGAATCCGGCTTCCAGCGTCTCGTTCCCGGCGACGAAGTTGCGCACCCACCAGCCGAACTGGGCGAGCACCGTCCCGTCGCGTCCGTTGCGCATCGCCTCGGCGACTGCGGCGTCCTCGTCCAGGTCGAAGACGATGGCCTTGGGATCGAGCTCGAAGGTCCTGCCGGCGACCTCCACCACGACCGGGAGGTCCCGCAGGGAGTCCTCGTACAGGCGAAGCGTTTCGGCGGCGTCGGAGGCGTTCAGTCCGCCGATGTCCACCCCTTCCACGACCACGGTTCCCAGGATCTCTCCTCCGTTGGTGGCGCGGTCGGCGGCGAAGGCGAGTCCGACGGCGCCGGCTGTCGCCGCCGCGGCGAGCAGCCCGATGCGCAGCGCACGCGGCAAGCGGGGAAGCCACTTGGGACGCGTCAACCGGAGCTTGGGGAAACGGGGCATGGACCGGCGGCGATTGTATAGGGGGCTGCCGGTTATCCGACTGCATCCCCGATTGCGGCCAGGAGGCGGTCGGCATGGCCGCCGGAGCGCACGTTCTTCCACGCTTCGAGGATGCGCCCGTCGGGACCGATCACGAACGTCGACCTGATGATTCCCTCGTGCTCCTTCCCGAAGCTGCGCTTGGTGCCCCAGGCACCGTATGCCTTGGCGGCTGTGTGGTGCTGGTCGGAGAGGACCGGGAAGGGCAGGTCGTGCTTGTCCCGGAACCGGGCCAGGCGCGAGACCGGATCCGGGCTGATGCCGACCACCGAGTATCCCGCGGCGGTGAACAGATCGTGCCGGTCGCGCAGGTCGCAGGCCTGAAGTGTGCAGCCGGGGGTGAAGGCGCGCGGGTAGAAGTAGATCACCAGTCCGCCGCCTGCGAAGTCGCTCAGCGACACCGGGACACCGGTCTCGTCGGGCAGGGTGAACTGTGGGGCCTCGTCTCCGGGCTGCATCGGTGCTCCTGTGGTCGTCATGTCGAGGATGGCAGGGAGCCGGTGCCGGTCAAGCCGGGGCCTTGGCCCGCAGCTGGCCGCAGGCGGCGTCGATCTCGGCGCCGCGCGTGTCGCGCAGCGTGCACTTGGCGCCATGGCGGCGGACATCGGCCACGAACGCGGCCACCCGTTCCTCGGACGGCGGCCGTTGCGGGGCGAGCGGCGTCGGATTGAGCGGGATGACATTCACGTGGGCCTGCAGCTCTCGAGCGATCGATGCCAGCGATCGCGCCTGCTCCGGGGTGTCGTTGATCCCGTCCATGAGTGCCCACTCCAGGCTGACCCTTCGGCCATGGGAGCGGCGGAAGCGCTCCGCAGCCTCGATGAGGCCGTCCAGTGGATACCGGGCTGCGATGGGCACCAGCTGCTGGCGGAGGTGGTCGTCGGCGGCATGGAGGCTGATCGCCAGGGTCACCGGCCACGGCTCGGCCGCGAGGCGGTCGATGGCCGGTGTGATGCCGACCGTGGACACGGTCACCGACCGCCCCGACATCCCGGCCACGTCGACCATGCGGCGGATCGCCTCGCGAACGTTCGGGTAGTTGGCCAGCGGCTCACCCATGCCCATGAACACCACATTGGTCACCCTCGGCGGCGAACCGGGCAGTGGCTCGGTCGCCAGCCTGGCGTTGGCCCATGCGACCTGGGCGAAGATCTCCCCGGCGTCGAGGTGCCGCTCGAAACCGAACTGGCCGGTGGCGCAGAAGGTGCATCTCATGGCACATCCCGCCTGGCTCGAGATGCACAGCGTGGTGCGGCGCGGATACCCCATGAGCACCGACTCCCAGGCGGTCCCGTCCGGGGAGCGGAACAGCCACTTGACGGTCGAGCCATCGTCGCCGGCTCGCTCCGCCTCGACGGTCATCGGCCACAGGCGGTCGCCGATGGCGGTGCGCACCGACTGCGGGAGGTTGGTCATCTCGTCGGTGGTCATGACGGGACGGCGGTACAGCCATTGCCGCAGCTGATCGACGCGGAAGGCAGGCTCTCCTTCGATGAGGACGCCGAGGTCCTCGGGGGTGGTGAGGTAGGGCAAGGCTTCAGCGGCGACGGGCCAGGGCGATCCAATCGCTCGCCCTGGCCTCGGTGACGCCGGCGGCTTCGGCGACTGCGTTCGCATCGGCGGCGGCGAGCTCGTCGAACCGAGAGATTCCGGCGGCGGCGAGACGACCCTTGAACACCGGGCCGATCCCCTTGATCTCACTCAGGTCGTCGGCGTCGGCCCGTGTCGCAGTCGGAGGTGGGGCAACCCGGAATGCCGGTGCCTCGGCGGGGGTCACCGGACTGGTCTCTGGCCGGAAGATGCGGTCTCGAAGCATCCACAGAGCAGCCACGACTCCGGCTCCGACGCCGACGATGGCACTTCCTATCTTGGCTGAACGGCGCACCCGGCAATTGTACGCCCCTAGGGTCTTCTGGGGGCGGTGGGGCGATTCCCTCTTGGGCCGTGGCGGTCGTACCATCGCCCAACATGAACCGGGCTCGGATCCTCGCCGTCGTTCCCGCCTTGGTGGCGGTCCTCCTGCCGACAACGGCGGGCGCCAAGGGGCCGGTCGGCTGTGCGGGGCGGTTCCCCGAAACCACGTTCGTGGAGGAGCGCACCGAAGGGCCATTGAGGCTGCTCGGCGCCGGCATCGGGGACGCCTTGATGGATCGCTACGCAACCGAGTTCGGCGGGCTGGCCGGGATGCTCGAGGCCGACCTGGGGTCGGTGGGCGGTATCGAAGTCTGCATCTTTCCCAACGCCGTTCCGTGGGATGCCCAGGCCCTGGGCTGGCCCGAGTTCCATCGGCTCCACGCTGCCGCCTTCGGATCCGAGGGCGTGGTGGTGGTGTCCGCCTACCTGATCACGCCCTCCATCGACGCCGGTCGCAACGGGCTGGTGCACGTCTGGCTGTGGCGTCTGGGCGAGGGCCTCTATCCCCAGGTCCTGGCCGAAGACGTGAAGGGCCTCTACCGCAACCGCCTCGACTCCACCGTGGACAGCGTGCACAACGCCCTGGTCCGGCAGAACATCGGCCTGGCCGAGCCGTGGCCACCGTTCAACTGGATGGCCGGGGCGATGACCGACCCGCTCCTGTTCGACCCCGAGAAGCCGTACGGGGGGATGGGCGACTTCGCCGGGTTCGTCATGGACGCCGGGGACGCCACGATCCTGGCTGACCCTGAACCGGCAGCCGTGGCAGACCTCGACGAGCAGTGGCGCCAGGCGCTGTACGACGAGTCGGGGTCCACCCTGGGCGGTTCCAAGGAATGGATTGTCGGTGCGGTGATGATCTTTGGCCTGTTGCTGCTTGCGGCGGCCCTGGCCTACCTCACCCGGCGCGCCCGGCTGCGGGCCCATCAGCAGCGGCGGGCCGCCGCCCTGAGGATGCTCTCCGGCCAGTCGGCGGTGGGCCGCTCAGGTTCCCCCGGCGCTGGCCGTCCCGACGCGGGGGTCGGCAGCGGCCCACCTGGTGCCGTCGGGCGCCACGGCGACGACCGAGACCGGCCCCCAGCCCGGTCGCAGTCCGGGGCCGGACTCGACGGCGTGCCCTCGGGCGCGCAGGCCGGCGACGACCTCTTCAGGCACCCCGAGTTCACAGGAGAGGACTGAGCGATATCGGTTGCGGCCTTCGGCATGCCAGCGCCAGGAGCGCTGCGCCTCGGGTGGCGACAACCCGGCGGCCAGGATGAGGGCCGCCATCTGCAGGAGGTACTGAGGTTGCTGGTCGCCACCCCTGGTGCCGAGCAGCATGGCCACCGAATCGCAGCGGGTCCACAGGGTCGGCGAGAGCGTGTGCATCGGCCGCTTTCCCGGTGTCGCCTCGTTGGGGTGTCCCTGCTCGAGCGTGAACCCGGCGCCACGATTGTGGAGGAACACCCCGGTGCCGGTGGCTCCGATCCCGCTTCCGATTCCGGTGAAGTTGCTCTGGATGCACGACACCGCCATCCCCGAAGGGTCAACGGCGCAGAAGTAGGCGGTTCCTCCGGGTAGGCGACGGGGGGCAGCCCATCGGGACACCCCGTGGTCGGAGATTCGCCGGATCCGGGGGAGCAGCCGGGCGCGGTCGAGCAGTTCGCTCGGGTCCATGGGGGCGGTGGACGGATCGGAGACCAGGAGGTCGCGCTCCCAGGCCACGGCCCGGTACGCCTCGATGAGGGCGTGATGGAAGGCGGGATCGGCGGGGTCCGGATCGGCGTCGAGCGCCTCGAAGAGGGTCGCCGCCGCCAGCGTCAGGTAGCCCTGGCTGTTGGGCGGGACCGTCCATGCCCGGAGGCCGAAGAGATCGGCCCCGAGCGCCGGCACCCAGTCCGGCCGGTTGGCTTCGAGGTCGGCGGCAGCGAGAACGCCATCGGTGGCGGCCACGATCGCGGCCGCCACCCTCCCCGAATAGAAGGCGTGGCGTCCCTCGGTGGCGATGGCGCCAAGCGTTCCGGCCAGATCGGGGCGCCGCAGCACGGTGCCGGGCGGGGGTGGCGACCCGCCCGGGTACAGGGCACGGGCCGGATCCTGGCCGGCGACGACGCCCTCGATCCGCACCAGGTCGTCCGCCAGCTCCTTCGACACCTCGAAGCCGTCCTCGGCGAGGGAGATCGCCGGTGCCAGGAGTCGGGCCAGGTTGCGCGATCCGTGGCGGCCGGCAAGGGCCTCCCATCCGTCGACGCATCCGGGCACCGTGATCGACTCCGGCGAGCGCCTCGGGATCGCCTTCAGCCCGCCGGCTCGCAGCGCGTCGGCATCGAGCCCCGATCCCCCCCGACCCGAGGCGTTGAGCACTTCCGGGGCTTCCATTCCCGGGCGGTGGACGATGGCGAACAGGTCGCCGCCCACCCCGCAGGTCGTGGGCAGCACGGTGCCCAGCACGGCGTTGGCGGCGATCACGGCGTCGGCGGCGTTGCCGCCTTCCCTCATCACCGAGAGAGCGGCCTCCGTGGCCAGATGGTGGGGGGTGACCGCAACGGCGCCGCTACCCCGGTACTCGGAGACGGGAAGCGGCGACACCGTCGGGGTTCAGTCGCGCCGGACGATGCGCCGGTTGAGGGCGTCGAGCACGGCTCGCACCACGGCCTCCGACTCGTCGCCCTGGCTGATCGCAGACCCCACGGCGATCTCCTCTCCCCGGTCTCCGGTGGAGACGACGACGGCGACGACCACGGTGCGCATGCCGATGGCGGTGGCGCCGACGGCGTCCAGGGCCAGGGCTTCGCCGGGGAGCAGGCCCTCCACGGCCCGGGTCGCCGCCTCGCCGACCAGGCGCATGCGAGCCGCCGGGGAGGCGGGGCCGGTGGCGGTTCCGACATGATCCTCCCCGTACCAGTGGAGGGTGACCGCAACCGTGGTCCGGGCCCCTTCCGGGATCTCGTGAACGCCTTTGATGGCCGGACGATCATCGCCGTCGCTCAGGTTCTCGGGGCCGATGGAGACGACGGAGATGGCGCGCCGGTCGATGCTGACCCCGAAGCGTGCCAGGGCCAGGGTCTGCACGTCGCGCACCACCTGCTTCGGCGCCTTCTGCGGCGAGGCGAGCACGTGCACCTCCGAGACGCCGTCGCCGTTGCCGGTGACGCGCACCGCCCTCACCGAGGGCAGCCTCGCCAGGGTCTCTTCGATCTCGTGGATGTCCACATCCCCTCCGCAGGGTGGGAAGGCCGGGTACGGGTCCCTCCGCCGTGGCCACCAAGCGTAGCCACCGTGGTGACCGGCTGTGATCCCTGCGAAAAGCCGCGAAATCCTCCCCAGAACCTACCGGGATGCGCTACCGTGTCTTCGGGCGGACGTCTCCCTGCGATGTGCAGGGGCGTCCGTTTTTTGGTGCCCGGAGTCATCCGGGTGGGTAGGTGAGGCCGCCGGTGGCGGCCCATCTTTGACATTGAGGTGGGCGCCCCGCGTGCCGATGAGGTACGCAGGCGACCTCCGGGGTTGCCCGGGTCACGTACGGCTGGCTAGCACTCGAGAGAGAGCGAAGCGGATCGATCCGTCGCCGGACTAGGGAAGGCGACGAGATTCAGGAAGGGAAGCGGTAAGTGACATGTGGCAGACCGTGGGAGTTAAGCCGAAGGCTTGCCGGTTCGAATGAGCTGGCGGGTCGGTTGATCAACTGACACCCGGGCAACCCCCTACCCAACCAACATGAGACCCAACGAACGCAAGGGCGCAGTCCTGGCAGCATGCCTGGCAGCAACAGGCATCGCCGTGCTCGTCGTGCTCTTCATCATCCAATCGGAACCCGATCCGATGTGGCTGTGGGCGACTCTGGCGGCAGCCTTCGTGGTGCTGGACTTCGCATCGGTGGAGGTGAACGACCGGCTCTTCGTGTCGGGTTCCATCATGGCGGCATTCACCGCTGCAGTGATCTTCGGGCCGGAGTCGGCGGTGCTCGCCGTGTCCTTGATGGCCGCCGTCGCCGTCCTCCACCCCGACGACCTGAGGGAGCGCAACTGGAGGCGCCCTGCGGCCAACTTCGGTCAGCTGGTGATCTCGGCGGCGGTGGGCACCGCCGTCTTCCTCCCCTTCCTCCCCGAAGGCCCCGTGGAGGCGTCGCACCTTCCGCTCCTCGCCGCCGGGGCCGCCCTGTCTGCGGCCGTCTACGACTGGGTCAACTTCCGACTGGTGCGCTTCATCGTGCGAATCCTCTACCCCGACCGAACCCTGCGGCCGTGGTCGAAGATGCTCACCAACCACCTGGCGCTCGCCGTGCTCGGCGGCTTCGGCGGGATCCTGGGCGCCGCCTATGTGATGGTGGGCCCGGTCATCCTCCCGCTGATGTTCATCGTGTTCCTGGTCGGCCAGATGGGTTTCCACACCTACTCGCAGCTCAGGGTGGCTCACGAGGATGCGGTGCGCGGCCTGGTCAAGGCGCTCGAGGCGATCGACCCCTACACCAAGGGGCACACCGAACGGGTCGCCCACTTCGTTCAGATCGCCGGCGGCCGCCTCGGGCTGGCCCCTGAGCGGCTGGAGCGAATGCGATGGGCGGCACTCATCCACGACGTGGGCAAGGTGGCGGTCCCATCCGGGCTGCTGCACCATCAGGGGCCCCTCACCCCGGAAGACCACCGGGTGATGACCGAGCGGATGCAGCCGGTGGAGCGCGTCCTCGCCACGGTCGACTTCCTCGCCCCCATGGTGGAGATCGCCGCCGCCCAGCATCTGGTCCATGATCCGTCGCGGGTGCCGCTCTCGCAGGAGCAGCGGCTGCTGGTGATCGCCGACGAGTTCGACGCCATGACCAGCACCCGCTCCTACCGGGCGGCCATCACCCAGCGGGAGGCGTTCGCCCGGCTGCGGGAGCGCGCCCTCGACCTCGGCCAGGTCGAGGTGGAGGCGCTCATCGGGGCCATCATCGAGCGTGGCGAGGCGTATGGCTCCCCGGAGCGGGAGTCCTCCGAGGCGGTGGAGCGCCTGGTCCGGGAGCGTTCGATCCGTGCCTGACCGTCGTCGCCTCGCTGTCGCCCTGGTCGCTGCTGCTGTCGGCACCGGAGCCCTGGCCGCCCGGTGGCCGGGCCCGATCGGGCTGCTCGTCGTCGGCCTCTACGCCTTGGCCCAGGTGCCGCTCATGCCGACACCCTCAGGTATGGGGGTCTCCTTCACCCCGGCGGTGGCAGGCGGTCTCGCCCTGGCCAGCGGTGGTTCCCCGATCCTGGTGCTGGCCGCCGGGGCGGTGGCACTCCCCATGGGTGTCGCCGCAACCCACTTGGTCCCGTGGGGAGCCACCGCGCGGTCCCGCATTCCCTCGGAGGCTGCAGGGGTGGCATCGTTTGGCGCCGTCTTCTGCGCCGCCGTTCTCCTGTTCCCCGAACGCCAGGTCGACCATCCGCTGGTGCTCGCCGCTTTCGCGGCGTCGGCGACGATCGGCTTGATGGTCACCACGCTCCTTCGCGCCGGCGCCGGAGGACGGCTCACACCTCGCCGGCTGCTGATGGTGCGCGCCTTCGCCGACTGGCCTGCGTACACGGTGCTGTATGCGGCCGCCGCCATGTTCGCCATCACCGTCCCCGAGATGGGGGCTTGGTCGCTCCTCCTCGCCGGCCTCCCGACGGCATTCGGGTACCTGGCCATGATGCGCCTGCAACGTACCCGCCACACCTACCGGCAGACCATCCACGCCCTGGGCCGGATCCCCGAAGCAGGCGGGCTGGTCGCAGATGGGCATTCCGAGCGAACGGCGGCATTGGCCACCGCGGTGGCGGCACAGCTCGGTCTGGGCGGCCGGGCCCTGGACCGGGTCGAGTTCGCCGCCCTGCTGCACGGGATAGGCCGGCTGGTGCTCGCCAACCCGGCGGTGACCGCCGGCGAGTACAGCCTCGCCGACGTCAGCGGCTGGAGCGCGGCGATCATCGGGGAGTCCGAGTATCTGGCGGAGGTCGCCGAGATCGTCGCCGTGATGAACAGCCCCTACCGACAACCCGGCCAGGAGCGCGACCGCTCCCTCCCGGTCGAGGCGCAGGTGGTCCGTACCGCCTCCGCGTTCTGTGACGGGAGCTCCGAGGGTGCAGGCCCACTGGAGGCCATGGAGACCCTGCACCGCGGTGCCGCCTACGACTTCGATCCCGAGGTGGTCGCCGCCCTGCGCCGGGTGCTGGAGCGCGAGGGCGCCATCGCCGGCTGACCCGGATTAGCCTCGGGCGCCCGCCTCCGAGGACTGATGCTTCGCTACCAGGTCACACCGCCACGGGCCACGGTCACCATCGACGATCCGGAGAGGCGCAACCCCCTCTCCAACGCGGCGATGGACGAGATGGCCGAACTGATCGTGCGCGCCGCTGCCGACCCGGAGGTGAGGGTGATCGTGATCACCGGCGCCGGCGACCAGGCGTTCTCCGCAGGGGGCGACCTCGGTGGAGGCTTCGTCGATCGGCCGGTCGCCGGGCACGGTGAGAGGGCCGCCCTCGCCCGGCTGCTGATGGCGATGCGGGACTGCGGCAAGCCGACGCTGGCCAGGGTCAACGGACACGCCCTTGCCGGCGGGTTCGGTATCGCCGCCGCCTGCGACGTGGTGATAGCCGTGGACGATGCCTCCTTCGGGGCTCCCGAGATCAAGGTTGGCCTGTGGCCGATGATGATCACCGCCGTGCTGCAGCGAGTGATGCCCCAGAAGGCGGCCTTGGAGCTGATGATGACCGGGCGTCGCATCGACGCCGAGGAGGCGCGGCGTCTCGGTGTGGTGTCGCGTGTCGTGGCCCGGCACGAGCTGGACACCGTGGTCGACCTGGTCGTCGCCGAACTGGCCTCGATGAGCCCGCTGGTGCTGCGCCTCGGTCGCGACGCCTTCTACGCCGTCGAGGACATGGCGTTCGAGGAGTCCTTGCAGCGCCTTCACGCCGGGCTGACGGCGGTGGCCGCCACCGAAGACGCCGCCGAGGGTGTCGCCGCCTTCGTGGAGAAGCGCAAGCCGCGTTGGCGGGGAAGGTGACATCCACGGAGCCGAAGCGTTTCCGACCGTCGGCGAAGGCGGTGGTCGTCGTCGACGGTCGGCTCCTGGTGACCCGAAACCGAACACCGGGTGACGCTCGGCCCGACTGGCACATCGTGCCCGGCGGCGGGCAGCGCCCCGGAGAGACCCTTCACGAAGCCCTGGTGCGCGAGGTGGCCGAGGAGACCGGCTTCGAGGTGGTACCCGGCCGGCTGCTCTGGGTGCGCGAGCTGATTGCCGCCCGTCGGACCGAGTTCCCCTTCGATCCCGAGGATCACGCCATCGAGGTGATGTTCGCCGCCACCCCGACCGGCGTGGTCTCCGAGCCCAGCGAGGTGGATTCCTACCAGCAGGAAGTGGTGTGGGTCACCGGGCCCGAGCTGGAGCGCATTCGCTTCTATCCGGCCTCACTGGTGCCGGCCATCCGCCGTTACATGACCGGAGGCGACCCGGGCCCGGTCTACCTGGGTGACGTCGACTGAGGCCTCACGGTCCGAACGCCGTCTCCAGCAGCGAATCGAGTTGAGCCTCGTCGAGCCTGCCGAACACGGTCTTCACGATCAGGCCGTCCGTCGAGATGAAGTAGGTGGCTGGCAGGCCAGGTGATGGGTAGCGGCGTGCCACCCGCTCCGCCTCGTCGATCGCCAGCGGGTAGGAGACGGCGATCTCGGCGGCGAACCCGGCGGCCGCCGTCGGGTCGTCCTCGACGGCCACCCCCAGGAAGAGAACCTCGGGGTGGGCGGTGGCGGCGGCGTCGAGCGCCGGCATCTCCGCCCGGCACGGGGTGCACCACGAGGCCCAGAGGTTGAGCACCACCGGCCGGCCGTCCTCCTCGAGATGGGTCGACAGTCGAAACGGGGTGCCGTCGATCAGGTCCACTTCGAAGTCGGGGGCGGTGTCGCCGGCCACGGTCGGGATCGGGCCCAGCGAGGGGAGGGAGGTGTCGGCGGCGTCGCCCTCGGTGCCTCCCAGAAGGGCGGCGCCGCCGGCGACCAGACCCACGAAGATGAGGGTGAGCAGGCCAAGAGGCCAGCGCCTGCCGGCTCGGGTCGGGGCGGGATCGGCAGCCGGTTCGGGCGTCGGCTCGGCAGCGGTGTCGAGATCCATCGCTGCGAGCGTACCGGGGCCACGTCGGTACCCCATGGGTACCATCGGTCGATGCCGTCGTTCTTCGAGCGCAACCGAGCCGGTCTCTCCGAGGGGGGGATCGATCCGGCCCGCCTCCCTCCCGGCCAGTACCACACAGATCGTTTCCCGGTGCTCCACGCCGGGGAGGTGCCCACCGTGGATCCGGCAGAGTGGGAGTTCACGGTGGGCGGTCTGGTGGGGAAGCCGGGACGATGGGACCTGGAGGGATTTCGATCACTGCGGCGGCGGTCGATCGTGGCCGACATCCACTGCGTCACCAAGTGGTCGCGGTTCGACACCGAATGGGAGGGGGTACCGACCACGGAGGTGCTCTCGCTGGTGTCGCCGCTTCCCACCGCCACCCATGTCCTGGTCCGGGCCGAGCACGGCTTCACCGGGAACCTCCCTCTCGAGGACTTCGCCCGGGAGGACAACCTCTTCGCCTGGCGGCACGGTGGCGAGGATCTGACCCCGGATCACGGCTGGCCGCTGCGGCTGGTAGTTCCACACCTGTATTTCTGGAAGTCGGTGAAGTGGGTGCGGGGATTCGACCTTCTGGACCACGACCGGCCCGGCTTCTGGGAGCGCAACGGCTACCACATGTACGGCGACCCGTTCAGGGAGCAGCGCTTCTGGGGGGATTGAGGGCGGCTCTCTCGAGGGACACCTCGGCCTTGCGGATGCAGGTCCGATCGAGGAGTTCGGTGTCGGGATCTATCCCGATGCCGGGGGCCTCCTCGGGCGCCACCGCACCGTCGACAGCGTCCGGGTAGGGCGCCAGGTCGGCGGCGAGGTAACCGTTGGGGGGTCCGACGGCGGCGTCGTCCACCCCGGGCAGCGTCGCCAGCGCCAACAGGTGCCTCCTCCCGATGGCGGTGTCGAAGGTCCCCCCCACCTGCACGCCGACGCCGGCCGCCGAGCACAGGTCGAGTATCGCCCGCAAGGCGGCCAGCCCCGCCCGGTTCGGTTTCACCGCCACCCGCCCGGCGGCGCCGGCGGCGAGTGCTCGGCGCACCGCAGCCTCGTCGGGGACGCTCTCGTCGAGGGCCACCACCGCCTGCAGGCGCCGCCTCAGGGCTGCATGAGAGTCGAGATCTTCGGCGGGGAACGGTTGCTCGATGAAGGAGACACCCATGGCGTCGAGGGCGGTGAGACGGTCGTCGCCCGGATCCCGGTAGGACCCGTTGGCGTCCACACCGATGTCGAGCCCGGGAACTCCCTCGCGAAGCACGCCCACCGGCTCCAGCTCGCGGTCGGGGGCCACCTTCACCTTCACCGCCCGCACGCCTCGGTCGGCCAGCCGGTTCGCCTCGGCGGCGGCCTGCTCCCGGTCGAGGATCCCCAAGGGTGTGCGGGCAGGAACCGGGCGTCCCGACGCCCCAAGGTGGCGGTGCAGCGGAACCCCGGCAGAACGGGCGGCGGCGTCGGCCCTTGCCGCCTGCATGGCGGCGGCTGCGATCGGGACCGGGGGGAGGCCATCGATCCAGATCTCGGGGCGGCAAAGGGTGGCGTATGCGGCCTCGGCGGTGCCTGCCCTGCCCGACGGGAACGCCGGGGCCTCACCCCAGCCGACTGAGCCTTCCGCGTCGAGGGCGACGATCACCGAGCGGCGGCCCGTGTAGGTGCCCGTAGCCGTGACGAGCGGGCTCAGGAACTGCACCTCGATCTCCCAGAGCCGCAGGCGCGGGGTCATGTCGGGCAGGGTAGGGGTCAGGCCTTCTCCTGGCGGGCGCCTTCGGCCATCTGCCGCAGCACCATGTGGAGGATGCCGCCGTGGCGCAGGTACTCCACCTCGATGGGCGTGTCCACCCTGGCCACGGCCGTGAACTCCACCGAAGAGCCATCGGAGCGGGCGGCGGTGATCCGGAGGAGCGACCTGGGCTCCAGGGAGTCGTCGAGGCCGATGGCGAAGGTCTCGGTTCCTTCCAGTCCCAGCGTGGCGGCGCTCTCCCCGTCCTGGAAGGTGAGCGGCAACACCCCCATCATCACCAGGTTGGAACGGTGGATCCGTTCGAAGGACTCGACGAGAACCGCCTTCACACCGAGGAGGAAGGTCCCCTTGGCGGCCCAGTCCCGTGATGATCCCATGCCGTAGTCCTTGCCTGCGATCACGATCAACGGCGTTCCTGCCCGCCGGTAGGAGAGAGACGCCTCATGGACGCTCTTCACCTCCCCGTCGGTGAAGTCGGTGGTGAGCCCGCCCTCGGTGCCGGGAGCGAGACCGTTGCGGATACGCACGTTGGCGAAGGTGCCCCGGGTCATGACCCGGTCGTTTCCCCGCCGCGACCCGTACGAGTTGAACTCGGCCGGGTCGACTCCGCGCTCCATCAGATACCTGCCGGCCGGGGAGTCCTCGGCGATCGAGCCGGCCGGGCTGATGTGGTCGGTGGTCACCGAGTCGCCGAGCATCAGCAGCGCCCGGGCACCTTCGATCGGCTGCAGCGAGGCCGGTTCGGTGGCCAGGTCGCGGAAGAAGGGTGGCTCCTGTATGTAGGTGCTGGCCTCGCTCCATTCGTAGATGTCGCCTGTCGGGGCGGCTATTGCCTGCCACTCGTCGGATCCCTCGAACACCGAGGCGTACTGCTCGCGGAAGCGGTCCTCGGTGACATGGGCCGCCACCAGGGAGGCGACCTCGTCCGGGTCCGGCCAGATGTCTCTCAGGAACACCGGGCTGCCCTCCGGGTCGTACCCGAGCGGCTCGGAGGTGAGGTCGATGTCGATCGTCCCCGCCAGTGCGTACGCCACCACCAGCGGTGGAGAGGCCAGGAAGTTGGCCCGCACGTCGGGGGAGATCCGCCCTTCGAAGTTCCGGTTGCCGGAGAGAACGGCAGCCGCCACCAGGTCGTGCGAGACGATGGCGTCGTGGATCGGATCGGGAAGCGGGCCCGAGTTGCCGATACATGTCGTGCACCCATAACCGACCAGGTGGAACCCGAGAGCCTCGAGGTCCTCGGTGAGCCCGGCGCGGTCCAGGTACTCGGTCACGACCTTGGAACCGGGGGCGAACGACGTCTTCACCCACGGCTTTCGGGTGAGACCCCTCCGGCGTGCCTTTCGAGCCACCAATCCGGCGCCCACAATCACGAACGGGTTGGAGGTGTTGGTGCACGAGGTGATGGCGGCGATCACCACGTCCCCGTTGCTCAGGTCGAAGCGGGCGTCGCCGTACTCGACACCGACCGCCGGCGCGACGCCCTTGCCGGCCCAGGCGCCCGCCATCTCGGTGGCCCAGGCCGCCTTCACCTGGTCGAGGTCGATGCGATCCTGTGGCCGGCGCGGTCCCGCCACAGAGGCGGTCACCGTGCCCATGTCCAGGGAGAGGGTCGACGAGTAGGCGATCGGGGCCGAGTCGTCGCGCCACATCCCCTGCATCCGGTAGTACTGCTCGACCGCCTCCACCAGCGCCTCGTCGCGCCCGGTGAGTCGCAGGTAGCGGGTCACCTGCTCATCTACCGGGAAGAACCCGACCGTCGCCCCGTACTCGGGAGCCATGTTGGCGATGGTGGCCCGGTTGGCCACCGGCATCCCCGCCAGCCCGGGGCCGAAGAACTCCACGAACTTGCCCACCACGCCGTGGGCGCGCAATATCTCGGTCACCCGCAGCACCAGGTCGGTCGCCGTCGAACCATGGGGAAGCGTTCCCTCGAGGCGGAACCCGACCACCTCGGGCACCAGCATGTAGATCGGCTGGCCCACCATCCCCGCCTCGGCTTCGATGCCGCCGACACCCCAGCCGAGCACACCGAGGCCGTTGATCATCGTCGTGTGCGAGTCGGTCCCCACCAGCGAGTCGGGGAACACCCGGCCCCCCTCGTCCCACAGCACCTTTGCCAGGTACTCCAGGTTGACCTGATGGACGATCCCGGTGGCAGGAGGCACCACTCGGAACCCGTCGAAGGCCTGCCGGCCCCACTTGAGGAACTCGTACCGCTCCCGGTTGCGCTCGAACTCACGCCTGCTGTTGAAGGCGAACGCCATCGGCGAGGCGAACATGTCCACCTGCACCGAGTGATCCACCACCAGGTCGGACTGCACCAGGGGGTTCACCAGTGCGGCGCTGGCCGGATCGCCGGTCATGCGGACGATCGCCGAGCGCATCGCCGCCAGGTCCACCACCGCGGGGACCCCGGTGAAATCCTGCAGGACGACCCGCGCCGGACGGAACGCCACCTCCACCTCGCCCACCTTGCTTGCGTCGTATCCGGCGAGGGCGGCCACGTCCTCGTCCCGCACCACCAGGCCGTCGTGGGATCTCAATGCCGCCTCGAGCAGCACCTTGATCGAGTACGGCATGGCGGCCAGATCCCCGAGATGTGCCAGGGCATCCAGGCGAAACACCTCGCGCTGCCCCAGCGGCGTGTCGACGGTGTAACGGGCTCGAAACGGATCGGGTGTCATCTCAGGTCCTCGGTCGGCACCTGCCGAGTCTACGAAGCCCGGAGAGACACGCCGTCCCAGCGACTCCAGGGCAATGCGGGTAGGCTTTCCGGCATGACCGCCATCATCATCGCCGCCGCCATCGTCGCGCTTCTGATCCTGCTCGTGGTGGTTCTCTACAACCGCCTGGTGCGTCTTCGCAACCGCACCGACAACGCATGGTCGCAGGTCGACGTCCAGCTCAAGCGCCGCTACGACCTCATCCCCAACCTGGTGGAGACCGTCCGCGGCTACGCCACCCATGAGCGCGAGACCTTCGAGGCGGTGACCCGAGCGCGCGGCCTCGCCCAGGACGCCTCCACCGTCGAGGAACAGGCCACCGCCGAGAACATGCTCACCGGCGCCCTGCGACGGCTGTTCGCAGTTGCCGAGGACTACCCGGAGCTCCTCGCCAGCGAGAACTTCCGCAACCTGCAGGCGGAGCTGACCGAGGCCGAGAACAAGATCTCGGTGGCGCGCCAGATCTACAACGACGCCACGCTGACCTTCAACAACACCGTGCAGACGGTGCCCTCGAATCTCGTCGCCGGCATGTTCGGGTTCCGGACCCGGGCCTACTTCGAGGGCGAGGACGACATCCGCAGCGCTCCCGAGGTGCAGTTCTGAAGCGAGCCCTGCCCGTCGCCCTGATCACAGCGGCGCTGCTGGCGCTGGCGGTCCCGCCTGCGGCGGCGAAGTCGTACCACGTCGCCGCCGCCCGGGTGGAGGTGGAGATCGCCTCCGACGGGTCGGTGTGGGTCACCGAACACCTCACGTTCTCCTTCGACGGCACCTTCGAGGGCGCATACCGCGACATCCCCACCTGTCCCGGTGAGCGGGTCCTCGACGTCGCCGTCTCGGAGGCAGGACAGGCCTACGCCCCCGGTGCCTCGACCGTGCTCGGGTCCACGGACAGGCCGGGCACCTTCGGAACGGTTGACCTCGGATCGCGGCTGCGGGTGGTGTGGCATTACCGCGCCGCCGACGAGGATCGCACCTTCACCATCTCCTACCGGATGACCGGTCTGGCCGTGGCCTACGACGATGTGGTGGACGTCAACCTCCAGGTGTGGGGCGACCAGTGGGCGGTGGATCTCGACCAGATCGAGGCGGTGATGTCGGTGCCGGGGTCGCCCGAGTCGGGTGAGGTGCTGGTGTGGGCCCATCCCGGCACCGTCCAGGGGTTCACCGAGTTCGATGTCGACGGCATCACCCCGCTGCTCTACGCCGTGAACGTGCCACCCAACCAGTTCGTCGAGATGAGGGTGGTGTTCCCCAGGGACCTGCTCACAGGCACCTCGGGGGCGACGGTGAGGTCGGGTGACGGCCTGGACGGAATCCTCGCCGAGGAGGAGGCCGAGGCAGCCCGCAGCGAGGCGGAGATCGCCGCCGAGGAGGAGCGCCGGCGCGCCCAGCGCAACTCGGTGCTCGCCCTGCTCCTCTTCCTGATCCCGATCCCGATCATCCTCACGTGGGGGTACCGCCGGTTCGGGGCCGAACCGCGCGTCCGTTTCGACCGGGAGTACGAGCAGGAGCCGCCGTCGAGCCATCCTCCCGCCGTAGTGGCCGCTCTGGTCTCCCAGGGCCACGCCGATGAGGCGGCCTTCACCGCCACCCTGTTCGACCTGATCCGCAGGGGAGTCTTCACCGCCGAGCCGGTGCAGGTCGAACGATCCACTTGGATGGGGCTGCGCAAGGAGATGATCTCCGACCTCCAGATCGGGCTGGGCGACACGGAGCGCTCCCTGCGGGCCTTCGAACGCTCGGTGGTAGACATCGTCGAACGCGTCCTCGACGGCGAACCCCAGCCCCTGCACGAGTTCCGCAAGCTGATCCGCGAGGACATCACCGAGAACGCCTCCACCTATCAGTCGTTTCGCCGTCAGGCGGTGGAGGCCGCCACCTCCGGCGGGATGATCGACATCTCGGGAAGGACGCGGGGCCCGGTGACGGTCGGGACGGTGATGGTGGTCTTCGCCGGCCTGGCCTGGATGGTGGCGCCGACCTTCATCGAGATGATCACCGGTGCCGCCGACACCGAGGTGTTCCGTGTGGGGATCGTCGTCGTGGGCGTGTTCGGTCTCTTCGCCGTCGGGATGAGCGCACTCTCCAACCGCTTCTGGGTGCGCCGATCGTCCGAAGGGGCGCTCCTGGCGGCCCGTTGGGAGGCGTTTCGCAGATACCTCCAGGACTTCAGCCGGATGGAGGAGGCCCCGGTCATCTCGCTCACCCTCTGGGAGGAGTTCCTGGTGTACGGGATAGCCCTCGGGGTCGCCGAGGACGTGCTCGAGGCAGCCCGGTTGAGCGCACCGGTGGAGGTCGAAGACTCCAGCCTGTTCTGGTACGGGAGCCACGGCTTCGGCGGGCACTCCTCGAACGCCATCTCCGGGATCGAGCGGGCTCTCACCGGGGCGTTCAGCCCGCCATCGTCCTCCGGTGGGGGAGGCGGGTTCTCGGGCGGTGGGGGTGGGGGAGGCGGCGGTGGCGGCGGAGGTGCCTGGTGAGGGTGCCGCCGGGCCACCGTTAGCATTCACCGTCCCTGCGAAAGGTTCAGCGTGAGCTCCCCCGATCCCGAGGCCATCGCCTCCGCCGTCGTCGAGCCTCTGCTGCGTCGCCCGGCGGGAGAGCTGGGGATGGTGCGAGAGGCGAGCGCTTCGGGTGCCGCGGCCCGGGTGGGGATCGTGGTCCCGTCGCAACGATGGGAGGCGTCTTCCCTGGCCGCCGCCATCGCCGACGCCCTCAAGCGTGCGGGCTTCTCCACGGTCGACGTCGAGGTCGCCTTCATGGACGACGACGAGCGCGACGCCCTGGCCGCCAGGCTGGCATCCGAACGCCCCGGACCGGTCGGTGGCCCGGGGTCCCGCACCCGGGTCATCGCCATCGCCTCCGGAAAGGGGGGGGTGGGCAAGTCGTCGATCACCGCCAACCTGGCGGTCTCCCTTGCAGGCATGGGTCACGACGTGGCCGTCATCGACGCCGACGTGTGGGGCTACTCGATACCCCGGATGCTCGGGATCGAGGATCCGCCGTCGGCTCTCGGCCCGCTGATAGTCCCGCCGTCGGCTCACGGCGTGCGCGTCATCTCAATGGACTTCTTCGTGCCAACGGACGAGGCGGTGGTGTGGCGGGGGCCGATGTTGCACAAGGCCCTCGAGCAGTTCCTGGGCGACGTCTTCTGGGACGAGCCCGAGTTCCTGCTGGTGGACATGCCGCCAGGGACCGGCGACGTGGCGATATCCATGTCCCAGTTCCTGCCGCGGTCCCAGACCATCGTGGTGACCACGCCTCAGCCGACCGCCCAGCGCGTCGCCAAGCGCGCTGCCGGGATGGCGGCCAAGGTCAACCAGGAGGTCATGGGAGTGGTGGAGAACATGTCCTGGTTCACCGGTGACGACGACCAGAGGTACGAGCTGTTCGGTGCCGGTGGCGGCCAGGAGCTGGCCGACGAGTTGGGGGTGCCGCTTCTGGGCCAGGTCCCACTGGTGCCCGCCATGCGTCAGGGCGCTGACGATGGTCTCCCGGTGACCCTGGCCGCCCCCGAATCGGAGGCGGCGTCGGCGTTCGCCTCCATCGCCGAGCGCATCGTGGCGCTCCGGCCGCGGGTCCGCACCCATCCCGAGCTGGTGATCAGGTGACCGGCACCATCTAGGATCGGGACATGGCCACGAACGCGCGCGTCAAGATCGGAATCACCTTCGCCCCTCGCGAGATCGACGTGGAGGTCGAGGACGCCGACGCCTTCATGGCCGAGTTCGCTCGGATCGTGGAGGAGGGGGTCCGCGTCTGGTGGGTGACCGATCGCGAGCAGCACCGGCACGGCGTGCTCGTCGACAAGATCGCCTACGTGGACGTGGAACCCGAGCGCGATCGAAAGATCGGATTCAGCAATCAGTAGTTGGGGCGGCGGCCGCCCGGGCGTGGTGCCCGGCGGCAGGGATCAGCTGGCGCGGCGGCGTCGTTCGGCGAGCCAGCGCTTGCGCAGGCGGCGCCGGTCGTCCTCGGCATAGCCACCCCATACCCCCGCCTCCTGGTTGGTCTCCAGGGCGTAGTTGAGGCACTCCTCCTGGACGGCACACTGGGCGCAGATGGCCTTGGCGGCTTCGATCTGCTCCACGGCCGGCCCGGTGGTTCCGATGGGGAAGAACAGGCTCGGGTCCGAGTCGCGACACGCCGAGAGCTCTCGCCAATCGGTGATCGTCAACATGATGTTGGTTTCCTCCTGGATTCGGCCGTGAATGTGCAAACTTTCACAAGGCCGTTGCGAAATGTAGGCGCGGAGGGGGCCCCGGTCAAGGGGTTTTCTCGGTGCACTCGGAAAAACACCTGAGCGCTTTGTGTTGTTCCCCCGGGGTAATCTCCCGACATCATGTCGATAGGTGAAGAACTCCACGCCGAGCTCCAGGACGCCATGCGCAGCCGCGACCGAAACCGGCTCGACGTCATCCGCCAGATCGAGACCGAGGTGTCGCGGGCCAAGTCCGAGCCCGGTTTCGCCGGCCAGGCCGACGACGCCCTGTATCTCGGGGTGATCGCCGCCTACATCAAGAAGATGGACAAGGCGAGGGCCGAGTTCGCCGCCGCCGGCGAACGGGGGCAGGACGCCGTGGAGAAGCTCACCTTCGAGATCGACTACCTGTCCCGCTGGCTTCCGGCAGCGGCCGGCGAGGACGAGACCCGCGAGGTGGTGCGCGTCGCCCTGATGGAGCTGCGCGCCGCCGATCCCAGGCAGGCGGGCCAGGTGATCGGCCACATCATGAAGAACGGCCCCAGGGGAATGGACGGGGCGCTGGTCGCCCGGCTGGTGCGTGAGGCCCTCGGCGCCGAGGGCTGAGGGGCCGCCGAACGCCGGGCCCCGCTCGGCCCCGTCTGATACCGTCGCCTGCCCGTGACCACCGAAGCGCCGGCCGGCGCCCCCATGCTCGACCGTCGCAGCCTGGTGGTCTACGTGTCGGCCACCGTGCTGCTCGTTCTGTTCAACTACTGGGCCCTGCCCGTTCGATTCGAGGGGACGGTGCTGGAGGGGCGGGTCATGGACCTGCTCGGTGACGGCTACGAGCATTACCGGCCACTTCTCGCCTACCAGTTCTGGGGGATGGCCAGCCTCGTGCTCCGGGTGCTGGTCCCGGCTGCGATCGTGGTCTGGGTGCTGAACGAGCGGCCCGGCGATTGGGGGTTCCGCATCCGGGGGCAGTGGGCGAAGCTCCGGCCCTACCTCCTGGCGCTCGCCGTGATGCTCCCGGTGCTCTTCCTCGTGTCCGGCCTCTCATCCTTCCAGGCCAAGTACCCCCTCTACGACTTCGCCGTCCTCGGCGGGTGGCACTTCTGGGGCTTTCACCTCTTCTATGGGTTGCAGTTCCTGGGGCTGGAGGCGTTCTTCCGCGGCTTCGTGCTCTTCGGCCTGCACCCCCGCCTGGGCAACCACGCCATCGCCGTCATGATGATCCCCTATGTGATGGTCCACTTCGGGAAGCCGATGCCCGAGACCCTCTCCGCCATCGTCGCCGGGTTCGTGCTCGGGTACCTGGCACTCAAGTCCGGTTCCTTCCTCTGGGGATGGATGCTCCACTGGGGGGTGGCGCTCACCATGGACGTGATGGTGATCGGCCGCGAGTTCGGGTTCGGGGCGATACCCGGGATCCTGTTCTGAGCGGCTCGGTGCCACAGTCGGGTAGCTTCGGGGTGATGTCCGACGCCTTTCGCTCCGATCTGGCGGCCCGCATCGCCGACCTGCGCCATCGCGGCCTCTACAAGTCGGAGCGGGTCATCGGCTCGCCCCAGTCGGCCCGGATCCGCCTCGAGGACGGCACCGAGGTGGTCAACATGTGCGCCAACAACTACCTGGGGTTGGCGGACCATCCCGCCCTGGTGGAGGCGGCGAAGCGCGCCCTCGACACCTACGGGTACGGCATGGCCTCGGTGCGCTTCATCTGCGGCACCTCGACGGTGCATCGGGCGCTCGAAGAGCACGTCTCCGGGTTCCTCGGCACCGAGGACACCATCCTCTATTCGTCCTGCTTCGACGCCAACACCGGGCTGTTCGAGACGATCATCGACGAGGGGGATGCCGTAATCTCGGACTCCCTCAACCACGCCTCGATCATCGACGGGATCCGCCTGTGCAAGGCCGAGCGCCTCCGGTACGCCAACAACGACATGGTGGACCTCGAGGCCCGGCTGGGGGAGGCCGCCGGAGCCCGCCACCGCCTGATCGCAACCGACGGCGTTTTCTCGATGGACGGGGTGCTCGCCGACCTGAGCGGGATCGTGGCCCTGGCCGAAGAGCACGACGCCATGGTGATGGTCGACGACTCCCACGCCGTCGGCTTCGTAGGCCCGCGAGGACGGGGCACCCCCGAGGCCACCGGGACCATGGGACGGATCGACCTGCTCACCGGAACCTTTGGCAAGGCCCTGGGCGGGGCCTCCGGCGGGTACACCAGCGGTCCCGCCGAGGTGATCGCCTGGCTGCGGCAGCGATCCCGTCCCTACCTCTTCTCCAACTCTCTGGCCCCGGTGATCGCCGCCACCACGATGCGGGCGCTCGACCTCATCGACGAGTCCGACGAGCCACGTCGGCGCCTGGCGGAGAACGCCCGGGCCTTCCGGGAAGGGATGACGGCAGCCGGCTTCACCCTGGCCGGAGCGGACCACCCGATCATCCCTGTGATGCTCGGGGACGCCCGGGTGGCGGCGCAGATGGCCGATCGGCTCCTCGACGAGGGGCTCTACGTGATCGGCTTCTCCTTCCCTGTGGTCCCCGAGGGCCAGGCCCGGATCCGGACCCAGATGTCGGCGGCACACACTCGAGCCGACATCGAGTTCGCCGTGGAGGCGTTCACCCGGATTGGGCGAGCGATGGGGGTGGTGAGGTGAAGGCCCTGGTGAAGGCGCATCCGGAGCCGGGGCTGTGGATGGAGGACGTCGATCCGCCTTCCCCCGGTGACCACGACGTGCTGATCAGGGTGCTCAAGACCTCGATCTGTGGCACCGACCTGCACATCCTCAACTGGGATCCGTGGGCACAGGCGACGATTCCGGTGCCGATGGTGGTCGGTCACGAGTTCATGGGGGAGGTTCTCGCCCTCGGAGGCTCGGTGGGAGGCCTTGAGGTGGGGCAGCGGGTCTCGGGCGAGGGACACATCACCTGCGGCCACTGCCGCAACTGCCGGGCGGGGCGCCGTCACTTCTGTCACAACCACCTGGGCCTGGGCGTCACCCGCCCCGGGGCGTTCGCCGAGCAGCTGGTGCTTCCCGCAGAGAACGTGTTCCCGGTGCCCGCCCACGTCTCCGACGACGTGGCTGCGGTCCTCGACCCGCTGGGCAACGCCGCCCACACCGCCCTCGAGTTCGACCTGGTGGGGGAGGACGTGCTGGTGACCGGGGCAGGCCCGATCGGCCTAATGGCGGCAGCGATCGCCCGACATGTGGGGGCCCGCTTCGTGGTGGTCACCGACGTCAACCGGTTCCGCCTGGCACTGGCCTCGGCGATCGGGGTCGATCGAGTCGTCGACGTCGCCTCCGAGGCGGTGGCATCGGTGATGGGAGAACTCGGCATGACCGAGGGATTCGACGTGGGGATGGAGATGTCGGGAAGCGCCGACGCCTTCAACCAGATGCTCGGCGTGATGAACCACGGCGGGAAGGTGGCGGTGCTGGGGATCCCTCCGGGCGAGGTGACCCTCGACCTCGACGCGGTGATCTTCAAGGGCCTCTCGGTGCACGGGATCTACGGGCGCAAGATCTTCGACACCTGGTACAAGGTCTCGTCGATGCTTCAGACCGGCCTCGACGTGGCGCCGACCATCACCCACCACTTCTCCGTGGACGAGTACCAACAGGCGTTCTCCGCGGTGGCCTCGGGGGAGTGCGGGAAGGTGATCCTGGACTGGGCCCGGTGAGGCCTCACATCACCGCCGTGCCCAGGGTCCAGTCGGCGTAGAGCCGGGCGTACACCCCACCCGACACCACCAGGCGATGGTGCGGTCCCCGTTCCACCAGGCGGCCCTGGTCGAACACCAGAACCTCGTCCGAGGCCTCCGCCGTAGCCAGTCGGTGGGCGATGGTCACCGAGGTGCGCCCGGTGGTGAGCCGGTCGATGGCGTGACGCAGCGACACGTCCAGTGCCGGGTCCACCGCCGAGGTGGCCTCGTCGAGCACCAGCAGGTCGGGGTCGGAGATCCAGGCGCGCACCATGGCGATCAGCTGCCTCTCCCCGGCGGACACCCCCGAACCGCGTTCGCCGACCGGGGAGTGGATCCCGGCGGGCAGCCCGGCCAACCAGTCCTGCAGGTCTAGCTCCCGGAACGCCTGGCGTATCTGCTCGTCGGTGGCGTCGGGGCAACCGTACCGGACGTTGTCCGCCACCGTCCCCGTGAACAGGAAACCCTCCTGGGGGACGAACGCCACCCGGGAGCGCAGGCTGGCCATTCGCACCTCTCGCAGGTCGATGCCGCCGATGCTCACCTCGCCCTCGCTGGGGTCGAGGAGGCGGACCAGGAGCTTGGCGAAGGTGGTCTTCCCTGAACCGGTCTCGCCCACCACCGCCACCCGCGTACCCGGCGGCAGCTCGAGGTCGATCCCGGAGAGGACCTCGCCGCCCGTCGGATATGAGAACGACACGCCGGAGAAGGCGAGCCCGAGGGGACCCTCCGGAAGGTCCGCAGCATCCTCTGCCTCGGCCACCTCCACCGGTGCGTCCAGGGTCTCCACGATGCGGCGCAGGCCCGAAGCGGCGCTCTGGGCGAAGTCGAGGATCTCCACCAGGCTCTGGATCGGTGCGATCAGGAGGTTCACCAGGAAGAGGAAGGCGAGAAGCACCCCTGCGGTGACACCGTGCTCCGGGCCCAGGTAGAGCCCGACCACGATGACGGTGGTGGTGAGTGCGGCGGCGAACAGCTCGGCGGTGGAGAACAGCACGTTCCCGAAGTGGGCGGCCTTGAACTGGGCCCGGAACCGGGTCTCGAGGGCGTCGTCTACCCGCTGCAGGGTCACCGCCTCGGCGCCGTAGGCACGAACCTCGGGGAGGGCGTTGATCGCCTCGCCCATGATCGCCAGGCTGTTGGCCACGCGCTCCCGCACCCGGTCGTAGCGGCGACGAAGCACCTTCTGCGCCCACAGCAGGTTGATGGTGAACAGGACGGTGCCCCCGAGCACGATCAGCGCCAGCAGCCACTGGTACAGGGCCATGACCACCAGCGCCGCCAGCACCTGGGTTCCGTTGACCATGAACATGATCCCGCCCCAGTTCATGAAGTCCTGAAGGGTGCGCATGTCGGAGGTGACCCTTGAGACCAGTGCGCCGCGGCGTTCGGTCTGCACGTGGAGCACCGATCGGCGCAGCAGATGGGAGAACACCTCGACC
Source organism: Acidimicrobiia bacterium (assembly GCA_030584185.1). Taxonomy (NCBI): domain Bacteria; kingdom Bacillati; phylum Actinomycetota; class Acidimicrobiia; species Acidimicrobiia bacterium. Next base: position 1,950,532 of record CP129495.1, read on the forward strand.
CTGAGGTCGGAGATGCCCGTGGACGCCTGGCGAACCAGCCGCACGAGCCCGGTGCGGGTCATGACACCGCCGGCCACCACCGCCACCAGGCCGACCACGGCCAGGGTGATCACCCCGCCGAGGTCGACGCCGTCGGAGGTGATGTGGCGATCCAGTGTCAGCTGGGTGAGTATCGGGATCAGGATCTGCACCGCCGTGCCACCCAGGTTGAGCAGCACCACCAGCCACAGCCTGCGGCCGATGATCGGCGCCTCGGCTAGGGCGCGTCGGATCGCCTGCAGGGTCGACAGGCGGGCCGCGGCGGTGGTCATCCCACCCCCCGGGACCTGGCGGCGGCCTCCTGCTCGTACGCCTCGACCAGCCGGGCGTAGCCGCGCTCGGTGGCGAGCAGTTCGGAGTGGGAGCCCTGGGCGATCACGCGGCCGTCGTCGATGAAGATCACCTGGTCGGCGAGACGGATCGAGGACGGCCGGTACGCCACCACGATGATCGTCGAGGGCAGGGCGGCGGTGTGCAGACGGCGCAGGATCTCGGCCTCCACCGACGGATCCACCGCCGAGGTGGCGTCGTCCATTATCAGCACCCGGGGACGGCGAGCCAGGGCCCGGGCGAGGGCGATTCGCTGCCGCTGGCCGCCGGAGAGCGACGCTCCCCGCTCACCGACATGGGTGTCATACCCCTCGGGGAGTGCCTCGATGAAGTCGTGGGCGCCGGCGAGCCGGGCCGCCTCGATCACCCTCTCGTCCGGCATCTCCACGCCGAGAGTGATGTTGCCCCGCACCGTGTCGTCGAACAGGTACGCGGTCTGGGCCACGTAGGCGATCTCCTTGGCCAGTTCGTGCCGGGCGAATTCCCGCAGGTCTCTCTCGTCGAGGTGGATGCGCCCACTCGCCGGGTCCCAGAGGCGGGCAAGGAGCAGGGTGAGGGTGGTCTTCCCCGAACCGGTGGGGCCGACCACGGCCACGGTGCGTCCTGCGGGGACGTCCACCACCACGTCGGTGAGGACGGCCTCCCCGGTCTCGTAACCGAAGCCGACCGCCGCCGAGTCGACCGGCGCCGGCCCCGTCTCGGGCCGGGCGGCGAGGTCGCCGTACTCGACGCGTTCGTCGGCGGCGAGCACGGCAGCCACACGGTTCCAGGCGGGGATGGCCGCCGCCATGTCGAAGAGCACGAAGGCGATCAGCTGGATGGGAAAGGTGAGTAGCGAGAGCAGGTACATGGCGGTGACGATGTCGCCCTCGGTGATCGCCCCGGCGTCCACCCGCAGTGCACCCACCGCCAGGACGCCGAGGGCGACCGCCGGGATGAGAACCACGATGAGCGTCCGGAAGGTCTCCCAGCGAACCCCCAGGTCGACGGTGATGTCGCGCAGCCCGTCCGAAGCCACCCGCATGCGCGCCGTCTCATGGTCCTCCCGTCCCAGTGCCTTGACGGTGAGCGCCCCGTCGAAGCTCTCGTGGGCGACCCCGCTGACGACACCGTTCTGCGTCTGGATCCCCTCCCATGCCGGGTACAGGGTGATGGCGGCCCGCACCTCGATGGCCACCACCACGCCCATCCCGGCGAGCGCCACCATACCGAGCCACGGGTCGAGCAGGGCGAGCATCACCACGGTTCCGATCACCAACAGCGACACGCCGGTGGCGTAGGGGAGTGGAGCGAGGACGCTGGTGCCCCGCTCGGTGTCGTTGTCTGCCACCGCCAGCAGATCGCCGATCGACTGGCGATCGAACCACGCCAGCTCCAGTTCCAGCTGGTGCTCGATGAGCCGGCTCCGTAGCTGCTGCTGGTTGCGCAGCTGGAGCCACCCGGCCGAGGTGCGGCGCATCACGATGGCCGCCGCCTTCCAGGCGGCCACTCCGACCACGGCCAGCACCACGGGAAGCGCCTTGCCCGACATCGGCTTCCCGTCGCGCAGGACGGGCAGCACCGCAGTGTCGGTAACCCAACCGATCACCAGCGATGAGGCGATGATCGCGGCGGCGAACCCGGCGGCGCCGGTGACCGCCAGGGCGAATGCGAGCGGCTGGGTTCGGATGAACCCGCCGACGATTCGCAGGCCTTTGCCCAGAACCTGGGCGGCATTCAGGGGTGGTTGCTCCACCGGGTCAGGATAGGGGCCGTGACGGGGGATCCTCACGGGCGGTCGGGAGCGTCGCGGTGCGCACATCTCGTGATACGGCGGTCGTGGCGTCAGGTACTGCTTCCTGGTCGGGGATCAGCTCTCACCGGCGCAGGAAACGCATCGAGAGGTCCATGGAATCACCTCGAGGCGCGCCTCAGGGATGTCGGATGAGCAGACCTCACACCGCCCGTACCCGCCCTCGGCGAGGCGGGTCAGGGCGTGATCCACTTCTTCCAGGGATCGGGCGATGGAGCGGGCGGAGGCGGTGGTGGCCAGCCTCTCCACCGCCTCGGAGGTGCCGTCCCCGACCCTTTTCCCAAACGAGACCCCGACACCCGGTGCTCTCGGCTCGGTGAGACGGTCGAGCTCGGCCTGGAGCTCGGTTCGCCTGATCGTCAGCCTCTCGCGTGCCACGCCAAGGTCCATGGGGCCATGGTGGCATGCCGGCCTCAGCCGGTCACCGGACCTCGGGGAGTATCGGGGGACGCATCAGCGGCCGGAGGAAGGCGAGGGCGGGGCGCGGCTCGGCGGCGGCAGCGGCGAGCACCCCGCCGTTCAAGGCACCCACGATCCCGGGTGCCGAGGCGTCGGCCCCGCCCAGATAGAGGCCTCGCAGACGGGTCCTGGGTAGGAGCGAACCGTCATGGAACCGGGCGACCGCCGTGCCCAGTCCGTAGATCGAGCCGCGGTGGGCTGCGGCGAAGTGGTTGGTGGACAGCGGGGTGGACATCTCGACGTGGTCGACCATCTGGGCCAGGGCGGGGTATCGGCCCAGGTACTGCTCGAGCAGTCTGGCGGTGAGGGCCGCCTTGAACTCGTCGTAGGCGGCGGGACGGCGCTGCCACCTGGTGCCCTGCCACCGTGCGAACGCCTCCCAGGGGACGAAGGCGATCGCCTCCCCCGTGTGGCGCGTCTCCGTCCCGGGGTCGTGGAGTGGATCCTTGAGCGAGGGGAACGAGCAGAACATCACGGGCGAAGCGCCTGGCTCACGATCCGGCGCCACCTGCCACAGCCCCTCCTCGACATCCCATGAACCGAAGTACCACTGGCACCATCTGCGGGCGCCCGCAGCAGCGATGTCGCCCCGGAAACCGAGGTAGAGGCTGACGTGGGCGGGCCCGGCCTCCCGGTAGGGCTCGCCGGGACCCCCCAGTTCTTCGCCGAGCAGCCCGGCGGTGGGTATGGCTCCGATCGTGCTGACCACCCGCCGCGCTTCCACGAGGGATCCGTCACCGAGGCGGACGCCGACGACACGGCCGCGATGGCGCTCGATGGCGGTCACGGGGCGTCGTACCGCCGTCCAGCCGCCGGCGTCGGCGACGGTTCGCAGCAGCGAATCGGCGATGCTCGCCGCCCCGCCCACCGGGTAGTAGGCGCCTCGCAGGAAGTGGCGGACCATCAGGGCGTGCATGGCGAAAGAAGACCGCGAGGGCGGGGTGCCGTAGTAGCCCCACTGGGCGGCGAGAACCGCCCGCATCCGGGGGTCGTCGGTGAGGGAGGCCAGCACCTCGGCAGTGGTGGCGTCGACGTGTGGTGCGGCTGCGGCCATCGCCCTTCCCGCCGCCCCCGGGGCCAGCAGGCGGGGCATGGCCCGCGCCTGGATCGCCTTGGACACCGATCGTGCCGCCGTCCTGGTGAGGGCGAGGTACTCGTCGATGGCGGCCCTCTCCCCGGGGAAGGACTCCCCCAGGGTCTGGCGGAACCCTTCGGCGGTGTCGGGAAGGCGGACCGAGAACCCGTCCGGGAAGTTGAACTCGTCGTAGAACTCGCCCACCGGCTCCCAGGCGAGCCGCCCGTCGCCGAGTGCGGCGAGGAGCCGCCCCGGATACGACTGCTGGGACATCTCCCCGACGATGTGCACGCCTACGTCCCAGCGGTATCCGGGCCGCTTGAAGGTCTGGGTGAATCCCCCCGGGATGTTGTGCTGCTCCAGGATCAGCACCCGGCGTCCGAGGCGGGCGAGGAGGGCGGCGGCGGCCATCCCGCCGATGCCCGAGCCGATGACCACGTAGTCCCATGGCCCTTCGGGGACGTCGTGGCTCCAGGGTCGAGACGGCTTCGGGTCGGTGTCGGTCACTGTTCCACCTCGGGTATCGGATCCAGGAGGGTACGCCGAAGCGGGTTCGGCAGCGATGGAAGGATCCGGTGTGGGGACGCGAGGAGTGTCGCCCCCTCCGGCAGTTCGTTCCTACCCCCGCTGGGAGGAGCACCCCGAAGGGGAGCGATGGGCAGGCCCCGACGGACCAGTGTCGCGCGGTGCCCCCTCCGGCCATTCGGGCCACCTCCCCCTGCGGGGGAGGGAACACGCCACACCTGCTTCGGGCGGTTTCTTCCTCCCCTCGTTTGGGGAGTACCCCGATGCGGAGCGGCTCATTCGTCCCCGGCAGGGGGGAGTACGGCGAAACCGGGAGGGGGGCAAGAGCAACATGAGCCATGGACTCGATCTCGCCGCCGATGCCTTGGCGCAGATGCCGCCACGCGACAACCGTGCACGATGTCTCGCGACCTCGGCGCCCTCGGCAGGATTCGAACCTGCGCACCCGGCTCCGGAGGCCGGCGCTCTATCCCCTGAGCTACGAGGGCGGTTCCACCATTGTACCGGTGCGGGGTGCGATCACCGGCGGCCGGTACGATGCCACCACACCATGGTCCAGTTCCCCGACGCCATCCGCGAGGCACTTCAAGCCGCCCTGGACGCAGCCGCCGCCGATGGCGCACTGCCCGGCCTCGGTCCCGTCGAGTTCGTGGTGGAGCGGCCCCGGGATCGGGCCAACGGCGACTGGGCATGCAACGTCGCCCTGGTCGCCGCCGGGGCGGCGAAGATGCCGCCCCGTGCCGTTGCCGATGCGGTCGTCGCCCACCTTCCCCCCATCCCTCACGTCGAGCGGGTGGAGGTCGCCGGCCCCGGTTTCATCAACTTCACGGTGGCGCGCTCCTGGTACCTGGAGGTGCTGCAACGCGCCGCCACGGGTGGTCCCGGGTTCGCCCGGTCCAGCGCTGGATCGGGGGAGCGGGTCCAGGTGGAGTTCGTCTCCTCCAACCCCAACGGCCCGCTGCACATCGGGCACGGTAGGGGTGGCGTGATCGGCGACGTACTGGCTCGCCTGCTCGAGTACGTCGGCCACCCGGTGGAACGGGAGTACTACTACAACGACGCCGGGGCACAGATCGACCGCTACGCCCTCAGCCTCCAGGCCCGATACCTCCAGGCCCTCGGCCGGGACGCCGCCGTGCCCGAGGACGGTTACCACGGCGCCTATCTGGAGGAGTGGGGCCGGGAGTTGGCCACCGAGGTGGGTGACGTCCTGGCCACCGACGGCCTGGCCGAGATCCGTGCCTGGGGCCTGGCCCGGGCGATGCGCGACATCGAGGAGACCCTGATCCTCGCCCGCATCCCCTTCGACGTCTGGTTCAGTGAGACCAGCCTGCACCAGGACGGCCGGGTGGACGAGTCGATCCGGGTGCTCGAGGAGCGGGGTCACGTCTATCGGGACGAAGGCGCCACCTGGTTCCGCACCACCGAATTCGGCGACGAGAAGGACCGGGTCCTGGTCAAGTCGAACGGCGAGTACACCTACATCGCCCCCGACGTCGCCTACCACCGGGACAAGTTCGAGCGCGGCTTCGACCGGGTGATCAACATCTGGGGTGCCGACCATCACGGATATGTGCCGAGGATGAAGGCGGCGGTGGAGGCGATGGGATACGACCCGGAGCGCCTGGAGGTGGTGATCACTCAAACGGTGAACCTGATGCGGTCCGGCGAGCCGGTGCGGATGTCCACCCGGGCGGGCGAGTTCGTCACCTTCCGCGAGGTCCTGGAGGAGGTGGGCACCGACGCCACCCGTTACCACCTTGCCGCCTTCAGCCCCGACACCGCCATCAACTTCGACCTGGAGGCGGCCCGGGCACAGTCGATGGACAACCCGGTCTACTACCTGCAGTACGCCCACGCCCGCATGTGCTCCCTGGAGCGGTTCGCCTCCGAGCAGGGAGTGACCCGCGTGCCGTTGGGCGACGCCGACCTGTCGCTGTTGACGCACCCGGCCGAGGCCTCCCTCCTCGAACAGCTCGACCTGCTGGCCGAGGAGGTCGCCGAGGCGGCCCGGCGTCGCGCCCCGCACCGCCTCTGCGGTTTCGGCCAGGAGTACGCCGCAGCCTTCCACCGCTTCTACACGGATTGCCGCATCGTCACCGACGATCCGGAGATCACCCAGGCCCGCCTCTGGCTGGTGGAGGCCTCCCGCAACGGGATCAGGGCCATCCTCGATCTGCTCGGGCTCAGCGCGCCCGAGCAGATGTAGGGGGCGCCGTGGCGGTTGGCATCGGAATCGCCGGAGCCGGGACGGTGGGAGGCACCCTGATCCGACGGCTGGTGGACGAGCGGGAGATGGTGACCGCCCGCACCGGGCTCGACCTGGAGGTGCGCCGGGTGGCCGTGCGCGACCCCTCCAAGGCGCGGGTGTTCGACCTGCCATCTGGGATCGTCACCGGCGACGTCATGGATCTCGTCTCCGACCTCACGGTGGACCTGGTGGTGGAGGTGATGGGGGGGCTGGAGCCGGCCGGGTCGCTGGTGCTCGCCGCCCTGCAGGCGGGCAAGCCCGTGGTCACCGCCAACAAGGAGCTGATCGCCGCTCGTGCGCCCGAGCTGGTTGCGGCCGCCGCCGCCTCCGGGGTTCCGCTGCTGTTCGAGGCGGCGGTGGGCGGGGGTATCCCGATCATCCGGCCGCTCTCCGAGACCCTTGCCGGGGAGCAGGTGGACCGGGTGATGGGGATCGTCAACGGCACCACCAACTTCATCCTCACCGCCATGGCCGAACAAGGCTGGTCGTACGAGGAGGCCCTGGCCGAGGCCCAGCGCCTCGGTTACGCCGAGCCCGATCCGGAGGCCGACGTCTCCGGAGCCGACGCCGCCTCCAAGGCGGCCATCCTGGCCGGGCTCGCCTTCGGCGTGTGGGTCGACCCGGCCCGAGTCCATCGTGAGGGCATCGACGGGATCACCGTCGACGACCTGGCAGCTGCTTCGCGGCTCGGATACGCCATTCGCCTTCTCGCCGTGGCCGAGCGCATCCCGGCCGGTGTCGTCGCCCGGGTGCATCCGGCGATGGTGCCGCTCGCCCATCCGCTGGCCTCGATCCGGGGGGCGACCAACGCCATCTTCATCACGGGAGCATCGGCCGGCGAGCTGCTCTTCGCCGGCCCTGGCGCCGGCGGCGATCCCACCGCCACCGCGGTGCTGGGGGACGTCATCGACGCCGCCCGGGAGCTTCTGTCGGGGGCCCAGGCGGCCCCCCGTCTCGCCTTCGGCCCCGGCGAAGTGGCCGGCTTCGAGGAGGTGGAAACCCGCTGGTGCCTGCGCCTGGAGGTCCAGGACAGTCCCGGGGTGCTGGCCCGGATCGCCGGGGCGTTCGGCGACGCCGGCGTGAGCTTGCGATCGGTGTGGCAGGAGGGTCGGGGCGACCGGGCGACCCTGCTGCTCGTGACCCATGCCGCCCCCGAGGCGGCGCAGCGCCGGGCGCGAAGTGCCCTCGAGGGCCTCGACGTGGTGGCCGAGGTGGCGTCGGTGATCCGCGTGGAGGGCGAGCCGGGGTGAGTGCCTGGCCCGGGGTGATCGCCCGATTCCGCGACCGACTCCCCGTGACCGACTCCACGCCGGTGGTCACCCTGCTCGAGGGCGACACCCCGCTGCTGCCGGCACCGCACCTTTCGGGCCTGGTGGGGCGCCAGGTTTTCCTCAAGGTCGAGGGGGCCAACCCGACCGGCTCCTTCAAGGATCGGGGGATGACCCTGGCGGTGAGCAAGGCCCTCGAGGAGGGTGCTACCGCCGTCGCCTGCGCCTCCACCGGGAACACCTCGGCGTCGGCCGCCGCCTACGCCGCCCGCGCCGGGATCGAGTGCATCGTGGTGCTGCCCGCCGGGAAGGTGGCGCTGGGCAAGCTGGCCCAGGCGGTTCGCCATGGCGCTCGGGTGATCTCGGTCGACGGCTCCTTCGACCAGGCCCTGGAGATCACGGTCGCCCTCTCGGAGCGTCACGGGGTGTCCCTGGTCAACTCGATCAACCCGTACCGCATCCTCGGCCAGCAGTCGGTCGCCTGGGAGGTGGTGGAGGCGCTAGGGGAGGCGCCGGCGGTCCACGCCCTGCCGGTCGGCAACGCCGGGAACATCACCGCCCACTGGATGGGGTACCGGGCGGTGGGGGCGGCACCCCGGATGTGGGGGTTCCAGGCGGCAGGGTCGGCGCCGATCGTCCTCGGGCGGCGGGTGGAGCGTCCGGAGACGGTGGCCACCGCCATCCGCATCGGGAACCCGGCGTCATGGGATGGGGCCGTCGCCGCTCGCAACGAATCCGGGGGGCGCATCGAGGCGGTGACCGACGAGCAGATCCTCACCGCCTACGACCTGCTCGCCTCACGTGAGGGGGTGTTCTGCGAGCCGGCGTCGGCGGCGTCGGTGGCCGGGGTCCTCGCCTTCGCCGGGGATCTGCCCGACGGGCCGGTGGTGTGCACCCTCACCGGGCACGGCCTCAAGGATCCCGGGGTGGCGGTCGACGGTCTGGAGCCCGCCGCACCGGTGGAGGCGACCCTGGAGGCGGTGGTCTCGGCGCTGGGTTGGTGAGGGCTCTGCCTGCCTTTGCTCCCGGCGGAGAATCCCCTACAATGCGAATCGGGCATCCGCCCCGATCTCCTCGACCGGTTCCCCATGGCCCGCGTACACGCCGGTGCCGTGCCCGATCGAGGGACATCCCAAGACCTCGCTGGAGGTAGCGTGAAGCTCTTCCTGGACACGGCGCACCTCGCCGACATCGAAACCGCACGCGGCTGGGGGATCCTCGACGGGATCACCACCAACCCCACCCTTGCCGCCAAGGAAGGTCTCTTGTTCCACGACCTGATCCGCGCCATCACCTCGATCATCGATGGCCCGGTCTCTGCCGAGGTGGTCGCCGACGACCGCGAGGAGATGCTGCGCCAGGCACGTGAGATCTCCGCCATCGCCGGCAATGTGGTGGTGAAGGTGCCCATGACCCGCGAGGGCGTCGCCGCCGGCGCCCGCATCGTTGAGGAGGGGATCCCGATCAACGTGACCCTGGTGTTCTCCGCCGCCCAGGCGATCCTGGCGGCCAACATCGGGGCCACATTCGTCTCGCCGTTCCTGGGCCGGGTGGACGACGTGGGCAACGACGGCCTCGGCCTCCTATCCGAGATCACCTCCATCTACGCCACTCAGGGGTACGACACCGAGGTGCTCGCCGCCAGCCTGCGCCACCCGGTGCACGTGGTGGAGTCGGCCCGGCTCGGCGCCGACGCCGCAACCATGCCCTTCGCCGTGATGGAGAAACTCTTCGACCATCCACTGACCGACATCGGCAACGAACGTTTCAACCGCGACTGGGAGGCCTATCAGGCCGCCCTCGCCGCTCGCAAGCAGTCCTGAGGAAAGGGACCAGATGACCAGCAGAGCCATGCTCCACGAGAAGTCGCTCGACGAGCTGCGGGTGATCGCCGCCTCCGTCGGTGTGACCGATCACGAGTCGCTGCAGAAGTCGAAGCTGATCGCCGCCATCCTCGGCTCCGACGCCTTCGACGCCAGCTCCGAGCCGGCCCCGGTCGAGCTGCCCGCCGTCGAGGAGCGTCGCTCCCCGGACGGCCAGGGCGGAGCCGAAGCGGAGGAGGACCTCTCGGGTGAGTCGGCCGACCGCCAGGCGCGGGTCACCGCCCGCAGCGACCAGCGGGGCGGCCAGAGCCGTCGTGACGACCCCCGCGGCAACCGGCGCGGCGGCCGCAGCCGGAACGGGCGCCCCGGTGCCGTCACAGGCGGCGGGGGAGCCCCCGAACCACAGCAGCAGTGGGACGATGCCGACCTGGAGAACCGTGAGGGGATCCTCGACGTCCTCCCCGAGGGGTACGGCTTCCTGCGCTGCACCGGGTACCTGCCCGGCGACAAGGACGTGTACGTGTCGGCCACCCAGGTGCGCCGCTTCGGCCTGCGCCGGGGCGACATCATCAGCGGCCCGATCCGTCCGCCCCGGTCACAGGAGAAGTTCCCTGCCCTGACCCGGATCGACAACGTGAGCGGGATGGACGTGGAGGAGGCCCGGCGCCGCCCCAAGTTCGGCGACCTCACCCCTCTCTTCCCCGACCAGCGGCTCCGCCTCGAGGTGCCCGGTCAGCCCAACCACGTACTGGCCCGGATCGTCGATCTGATCGCCCCCATCGGCAAGGGGCAGCGCGGCCTGATCGTTTCGCCCCCGAAGGCGGGCAAGACCACGGTGCTCAAGGAGATCGCCAACTCGATCTCCCACAACAACCCGGAGTGCCACCTGATCGTGGTCCTGGTCGACGAGCGTCCGGAGGAGGTCACCGACATGCAGCGCTCGGTGAAGGGCGACGTGATCTTCTCCACCTTCGATCGTCCCGCCGAGGAGCACACCCAGGTCGCTGAGCTTGCCCTGGAGCGGGCCAAGCGGCTCGTGGAGTCGGGCAACGACGTCGTGATCCTGCTCGACTCGATCACCCGCCTCGCCCGGGCGTACAACCTGGCCACCCCGGCATCGGGGCGTATCCTCTCCGGAGGCGTCGACTCCACCGCCCTGTACCCGCCGAAGCGCTTCTTCGGTGCGGCGCGCAACATCGAGGAGGGGGGCAGCCTCACGATCCTGGGCACCGCCCTGGTCGAGACCGGGTCCCGCATGGACGAGGTGATCTTCGAAGAGTTCAAGGGCACCGGGAACATGGAGCTGCGGCTCGACCGCAAGCTCGCCGACAAGCGGGTGTACCCGGCGATCGACATCGAGGCCTCCGGGACCCGCAAGGAGGAGCTGCTCTTCGAGCCCGATGAGCTCACACAGGTGTGGAAGCTGCGGCGGGTGCTGCTCGCCCTGCCCGAGCCTTCGGCCGGGCTGGAGTTGCTCATCGACCGCCTCAAGAACGCCAAGTCCAACGCCGAGTTCCTCGCCGATGTGGCCAAGTCGGGCAACTGACCGCCACCGGGTAGGATCCAGCACCCCAGGAGAGACACCGTGAAGCAAGGCATCCATCCCCATTACCGCGAGGTCGTTTTCCAGGACACCTCCTCCGGGTTCAAGTTCCTCACCCGATCCACCATCGACACCTCGGAGACGATCGAGTGGGAGGACGGCAACACCTACCCGCTGGCCCGGGTGGAGATCTCCAGCGCCAGCCACCCCTTCTACACCGGGAAGCAGATCCTGGTCGACTCGGGGGGCCGGGTGGAGCGCTTCCGCAAGCGTTACGGGCGCCAGGGCTTCACCAGCGGGCCCGGCGAGACCGCCCAGGGCGAGTAGGTGTCCCGGTCCCCGGGGGCCACGGTCGGGGGACAGGCCGTCATCGAAGGCGTGATGATGCGCGCCCCATCCAAGTGGGCGGTGGCAGTGCGTCGCCCCGACGGGGTGATCGAAGCCCGGCGCCACGACCTTCCCCGTCTCTCCGCTCGATCCCGCCTGGCCCGCATCCCCTTCGTGCGCGGGGTGATGGTGCTGGGCGAGTCGCTCACCCTCGGGTTCCGGGCACTCACCTGGTCGGCCCGCAAGGCGTCCGAGGAGGAGGGCGAGGAGGAGCTGAAGTCGTCCCACCTGGTCGTCGCCATGCTCGGGGCGCTTGTGGTGTTCGTCGGGGTGTTCATGCTCCTGCCCCTGCTCGCCGCCAAAGGGGCCGAGCGCCTCTTCGGTGAGTCCACCATCGTGTTCAACGTGGTCGACGGCGTCGTGCGCGTGGTCCTCTTCGTCGGGTACATCTGGGCGATCGGGAGGTCGGCCGAGATCAAGCGGGTGTTCGAGTTCCACGGGGCGGAGCACAAGACGATCCATGCCTACGAGGCGGGCGACCCGCTGACCCTGGATGCGATCCAGAAGTACAGCCCCCGCCATCCTCGCTGCGGCACCAACTTCCTGTTGATCGTGATCCTGGTGGCGATCGTGGTGTTCACCTTCGTGGGGCGGCCGTCGCTGGTGTGGTTGGTGGCGAGCCGCGTATTCCTGATCCCCGTGATCGCCGGGATCTCGTACGAGTTGTTGAAGGCAGCCGCCGACCGCAGGTGGATGGCGGCCGTGTCGCGGCCGGGGATCTGGCTGCAGCGGCTCACCACCGCCGAGCCCGACGCCGACCAGGTGGAGGTGGCGGTGGCTTCTCTGCTCGCCGCACTCGACGACGGCGAGAGGGTGGCGGTGGAGGGTCGAGGCCCGGTGCTCCCCGGGGCCCTCGCCTTCGAGGTGACCTGATGGACCCCGGCCTCCTGGCCCGCCTGCAGGAGGTGGAGGCCGCCTTCGAGCAGACCCTCGAGGAGATGGGCGACCCGGCGGTGGCCGGCGACCAGGAGCGCTACGCCGTCATCGCCCGGCGTCACGCCGAGCTGCGCGACGTGGTGGAGGCGTTCCGGCAGTGGCGGGATGCCGAAACCGAGGCGTCCGAAGCCGCCGAGTTGGCCGATGCCGAGACCGAGCCGGGCATGGCGGCCGAGCTGCGGGCCATGGCCGACGAGCGATCCGGTGCCGCTCAGCGGCTGGAGCGCCGCATGCGGGTGATGCTGGTACCCAGGGACCCCAACGACGACAAGGACGTGATCGTCGAGATCCGGGGAGCCGTCGGGGGCGACGAGGCTGCGATCTGGGCGGGGGACCTCTGCAAGATGTACCAGAGGTACGCCGAGGAGCACGGCTGGATCGTGGAGCCGGTCGCCTCGTCCCCCTCGGAGGCGGGTGGATTCAAAGAGGTCACCTTCGCCGTGAAGGGTCGGGGCGCCTACTCCCGGCTCAAGTACGAGGCGGGGCCCCACCGGGTGCAGCGGGTCCCCAGGACCGAGTCGCAGGGCCGGGTGCACACCTCGATCGCCACGGTGGCGGTGCTGCCGGAGGCCGAGGAGGTGGAGGTGCAGGTCGACGACAACGACCTGGAGATCGACGTGTTCCGCTCCACCGGGCCTGGTGGGCAGTCGGTGAACACCACCGACTCGGCGGTCCGCATCACCCACAAGCCGACCGGGCTGGTGGTGACCTGCCAGGACGAGAAGTCGCAGCTGCAGAACAAGGCCAAGGCGCTGCGTGTGCTGCGCGCCCGGCTGTATCAGATCGAGATGGAGCGCCAGCAGGCCGCCCAGGCGGCGGACCGGCGGTTCCAGGTGGGTTCGGGGGAGCGGGCCGAGAAGATCCGCACCTACAACTACAAGGAGAACCGGGTCACCGACCACCGCATCGGTCTCACCATCAAGCGGCTCCCCGAGATCCTCGAAGGCGACCTCGACGAGTTCGTCGACGCCCTCACCCTGGAAGACGAGGCGAGGCGGCTCGGCGGGGGTTGAGGGGCCGGGGTGATGGCTGGTCCCACTACCCCCGGCCTTCTCGGCTGGTGTCTCGCATGGGTGCCCTGGACCGCCGTCTCGGTGGCCCATCATCTCGCCGATCGGTTCCCCGAGGCCTGAGAGCGAACCGGTTGACCTCGACCCCACCCCATGGCACGGTTGCGCGGAGTGACATCTCAGGACGCATCCCGCCTCGATCTATACACTGGCCTCGTCGAAGTCCTTGGACCCAACAGGGCGGACACGCTCATGGCCTACCTTCCGACCACGGATCTTGGCACGCTTGCCACTAGGTCCGACCTCGCAGTGCTGAGGTCCGACCTCGCAGTGCTGAGGTCCGACCTAGGAGTGTTGAGGTCCGACCTCGCCCTGCTGGTCGATCGCGTGTCGGGCATCGAGCAGGCGGTGGTTCGCCTCGACGGGAGGATGACCCAGCGCCTGGACCGACTCTTCCTCGCTCTCGTGGCCGGGCTGTTCGTGGTGGTCGCCGCCATGGCCGGCGCGGTGGCAGCGGCACTGGGATAGTCGGGTCGGCTTCCGGCACGCGAAGTCGCCTACTGGGTTCGGCCGTGCTTGGCCGGGTCGTGTCGAGTGGACACGAGTTCAGGCGTTCAACCCGCAGTGCACTCCCACACCCGTGCGGTCCACAGCATGCGCGACCCCTTCTCGCGGAGCTGCACGATCCGCTCCTTGGCCAGGGCCACCACCACCGGTGCCTCGGCCAGGGCGCGGGGGAGCGGGATCTGCCTCTCGCTCAGCTGGGTGATCTTCCCGTAGATGGTGCGCGCAGCGCGCAGGATCGATCCCTCGTCCTGCAGGCTTCCAGTGGGCAGGAAGAGGCGTCCCCCCGCCCGCAGCCGCTCCCGCGCCGCCCGCAGCATCCGGATCGGCAGCTCGGAGCCCCGCGGGCCACCCCCGCCACGCGACGGGAACCATCCGCTCTCGGCGGCGATGGCATCCGGGATGCCCGAGACGTCGCCGATGATGACATCCGCCTGGACGTCCGCGGGGAGCGGGTCGAAGAGGTCGCCATGGAGGAACGTGATCCGATCGCCGACGCCGTGGCGCTCGGCGTTGCGTGTCGCCAGCTCGGCGACGTCGGGGGCCGAGTCGATCCCGAACACCCTTCGAGCCCCCAGCTTGGCGGCGATGATCGACAGGATGCCCGAGCCGCAACCGACGTCGATCACCTCGTCGCCCTCGGCAACCTCGATGGCCTCGGCGAGGACCGTCGAGATCGTGGAGGGCTGGAAGGTGCTCTCGGAGATCTCGAGGTCCATCGGGCCGCACCGGCCCGTCCAGTGGAAGGTTCCAGCGTCCATGCGTGCCCCCAGGGGTCGGTGCCCTCGGCGAGGACCAGATCAGTGTACGCCCACGGTCGACCTTTGTCGGGGGTGGTTGTTCACAGGGCGAGGTGGAGGCGCAACGCCTCGTCGATCGCAGCCATTAGGGTTGGCGGCACGGATCCGAGCCGGGCGCCGACACGGCCGACGGCGAGCGACCGCACCTGCTCCGCCTGGGCCTTGGAGTCGTGCCCCAGCCCGGTGGCGGCCGAAGGCAGCAAGACTTGGAAGGGGTATAGCCGCGCGACGCTGGTCGAGAGGGGCACGACCGTGATGACTCCCCTGCCGAGACGGGCCGCCGCGGTGTTGGCGCCGTCGTTGGAGACGATCACCGCCGGCCGCCGCTTATCCGCCTCGCCCGACTTGGCTGGATCGAGGTCGACCGAGCGGATCTCGCCGCGCAGCATCAGCGAATGCCCAGCCCGTCGCCGACCACGGCATCCCACGCATCGGCCTGATCGGATCCTTCCCACTCCTCCCAGGCGTCGGCGTACTCCGCACCAAGTTCCTCCGCCCGCAACATGCGCACCGCCCGGTGGACCACAGCCGATCGAGACTCGTAGCCGCGGCTGCGTGCGTAGCGATCGAGGAACTCGACGTCTTCGGCCGGGAGGCTCACGCTCAGCTTCACACCACAATCCTACCTTTGGTATGACCAGAGTACTACCAGGGAGATGCCACCCATCGCCACGGGGTGTGCCCAAGCACTGCGAACCACCCAGCCGCTGCACCACCGCGCCCGTCGGTGCAACGGGTTTCTGTCATACCGGGGTCGTATCTTCGGGGAATGACTGTCCTTCTGGATCGGGTCGACGTGCCGATGTTCACCGAGGACCTCGTGGACCGGCTGGCCGACCGCCGCCGGCAGATCGCAGCCCTCGAGGCCGAATGCGCCGACCTGGTCGCCGAGCTCGTCGAGCGGGCCGATCACGAGGCCCTGGGGCATCGCTCCCTCGTCGGCCTCCTGGTCGATCGCGTGGGCGTCTCCTCTGGCGCAGCCAGGGGGATGATCAGAGTGGCGACCGCCCTCACCGACATGCCAGCCACCCGCCTCGCCCTTGCCGAAGGCGACATCGACCTGCCCCGGGCGCGCTTGCTCGCCTCGGCCCGTGACACCAACCCCGTCCTCTTTGCGCGACATGAGCGCACCCTGGTCGACGCCGCCACCAGCCTGGGGATGACCGACACCACGCGGGCGGTCTCCTACTGGACCCAGCAGGCCAACCTGGGCGCCGCCGAAGCAGGTGCCGCCGCGGCGTGGGACCGCCGCCGCCTCTTCGTGTCGACGGTGGGCAGCGTCGTCCATCTCGACGGCGTCCTCGACCCGGTCTCCGGGCAGGTGGTGATGACCGCCCTCGGGCTCGCCACCGACCGGGGCAACCTCGATCCGTGCGACACCCGCTCCGCCCCCCAGCGGCGCGCCGACGCCCTCGTCGAGATGTGCCGGGACCGCCTCGAGCGGGTCGAGCCCGACGACCCGCGCACCGAGCGGCCGCACGTCATGGTGCACCTCTCTCTGGATGCCCTGGAGGGCCGGGCGGGACGGCCCTGCGAGCTCGACGACGCCGGGGTGATCACCCCGCAGGAGGCCCGGATGCTCTCCTGCGACGCCAGGGTCACCCGGGTGATCACCGGCCCCGACTCCCGGATCGTCGACGTGGGGCGCACCACCAGGGTGGTGTCCACCGGGATGCGCCTCGCCCTCGCCGCACGCGATCGGGGATGCGTGATGCCGGGATGTGGGGCACCTCGCCGTTGGTGCGACGCCCACCATGTGGTCCACTGGGCCGACGGTGGGCCGACCACGCTCGACAACCTGGTCCTGCTCTGCGCCCGCCATCACACCCTGGTCCATCAGGGCCGGGCCTGGATCCCCAGGCGGGAGTGAGCCGCCCCACGCCCATACACTCGCCGTCACATGCCACCGCTTCGCCCCGTCCTGGTCGGAATCCTGATCGCCGGCCTGGTCGCCGCCGTTGCCGTGGGCGCCTTCGTGCTGCTTGGCGACGACACCCCGAGCACCACCGGCACGACCGCTCTCGCCGCCACCACCAGCACCACCGAAGCGGCGCCGGCGACGACCACCACTCCCGCCACCACCACGACCATCGTCCCGTCCACGACCACCACCACCGAGCCGCCCCTGCATCCCTGGGTGGACCGCCGCACCGTGGGGCTGCCCTGGGGAGACACCGTCACCGGCCTGCTCACCTTCCGGGGCAACCCCACCCACACCTTCCACGGCACCGGCCCGGTCCCCGACGATCCGGTGATCCTGTGGCGGTACCCGCAGGGCTCCCCGATGTGCTCGCAGCTCGCCGACTTCGGGGTGGTCTACACCTGGTGTGGCAACGGATGGACCGGCCAGCCGGTGGTGTGGGAGCGGCCCGACGGCGTGGTCGAACTGCTCTCCGGCTCCTACGACGCCCGATTCCACTTCGTCGACACCGCCACCGGGCTGCCGACCCGTGCTCCACTGCAGACCGGGAGCGTCGTCAAGGGCAGCCCCACCCTCGACCCCGATGGCTTTCCTCTTGTCTACTTCGGCAGCACCGACGGCCGGCTGCGGATCGTCGCCCTCGACCGGGGTGAGGCCGAAGAGCTCTGGCAGTTCGCCTCGCCTCCCTTCTCGGAGGAGGGACGCTGGAACACCCACTGGGACTCCGCCCCCCTCGTCGTCAACGACTTCATGTTCGAAGGCGGCGAGAACTCCATGTACTACGTGTGGCGGCTCAACCGCTCCTACGACGCCTCGGGCCTGGTCGCCGTCGACCCGGAGCTCGTCTTCAAGATTCCCACCTGGGACGACGACCTGCTGGCCAAGATCCAGCGGGGCTGCTCCGCCAGCAACCAGGCCCGCTGCACCTCCACCAGCGTCGAATCCACCACAGCCATGTTCGAGGGTCGCATCTACTTCGGCACCTCGGCGGGACGGATCCTCGGGCTGGACATCACCGGCGTCGAGCAGGGCAAGGTCGAGGTGGTGTTCGACTACTGGGTGGGCGACGACTCCGACGGCACCCTGGTGGTCGACCCGGAGGGGATGCTCTACGTCCCTGTGCAGTGGAAGCGGTTCAACGATCGCAGCCGCGAGGTCGGACAGCTGGTCAAGCTCGACCCGTACACCGACGGCGATCCCCGGGTGTGGGGGATGTCCTCCGTCACCGACTCCTCCGCCTACGGGGGGGTGTGGGGCAGCCCGGCGCTGGGGGACGGCGTCGTCTATGTGCTCACCAACAAAGGCAACGTGGTCGCCGTCGATCAGGAGACCGGCGAGGAGCTCTGGTACCACCACATCGGCCCGGCCCCCCGGGTGGGGATGTCGACGGCGCTCACCTCCCCCGTGCTGATCGGCGACGACCTCCTGGTGGCCGGATGGGAGGGCACGCTGCACCGGTTCGACGTCTCCGACCCCCGCAGCCCGACCCTGGTGTGGTCCTTCCCGGTGGGAGGGGCGACCATCGAGGCCACCCCGGCGGTGTGGGACGGAGTCATCTACCTCTTCTCGCGCGACGGATACCTCTACGCCATCGGCGATGCCGGCTGATCGCTCCGGCTACAGGCCGGCGATCTCCATGGGTTCCAGGTCGTCGGCCGGTTCGAAACCGAGCACCCGCCCGTAGAACCACAGTTCCGCCTCCAGCGCCCGCACCTGGGTGGAGGCCGCCCGGAACCCGTGCCCCTCGCCCGCGAACTCCAGGTACCCCACCGGCACCCCCTGCCTCACGAGGGCGTCTCGCATCGCCCGGGCTTGTTCCGGCGGGACCACGCGGTCGTCGGCGCCTTGGAGCAGCAGCACCGGCACCCGGATCGATCCGACCTGCTCGATCGGGGACCGCTCCCGGTACACCTGCCGCTCCTCCGGGTACGGCCCCACCAGCCGGTCCAGATAGCGTGACTCGAACTTGTGGGTGTCGGTGGCCAGGGTCTCCAGGTCGGTTACGGCGTACTGCGCCGAACCGGCGGTGAAGGTCTGGTGCTGCGCCAGTGCCAGGAGGACGGTGAACCCGCCGGCGCTCCCGCCCGAGATCACCAGCCGCTGCGGGTCTGCTCTCCCGGCGGCGGCGAGGTGGGCGGCGGCGAGGGCGCAGTCCCTCACGTCCACCACACCCCAGGTCCCCTCCAGTCGCCGGCGATAGGCCCGTCCGTACCCGGAGGAGCCCCCGTAGTCGACGTCGAGGACGCCGAAGCCCCGGCTGGTCCAGAAGAGGCGGCCCGGGAGCAGGCCCGGGCGCGCCGCGGCCGTGGGTCCGCCATGGATGGTGACGATCACCGGCGGCCGCTCGCCCCCCGGTGCGGTGAACTCCGGGTTCGCCGGCGGGTAGTAGAGGGCGTAGGCCTCGCCGTCGGGTGTGTCGAAGGCGATTCGCTCCGGGATGCTGAGCAGGCCCGGGTCGAACCGCGGCCCCGGGGAAACGTGGATCTCCTCGACCGTTGTGTCGTCGATCCCGACCCGGACCACACCCGTGGTGCGGTCCGGTCCCGAGGCCACCAGGAACACCGCCCCCTCGGCGGCCGCCAGGCTGCTCCCAGCGCCGGCAAAGGGGAGGGCAACGGTCCGTGGCTTCCTTTCCCCGAGGACCAGCAGGGCGTCGCCGTCCGGGCCGCCGAACGCCGCCACCAGCCTCCCGTCGGGCAGGAAGCAGTACCGCGACATGCCGAAGCCCCACTGCGGCACGCCGAACTCGGCGGTCATCGGGGCCAGCGGTTCCGCTTCCTCGCCCCGGTACAGGTTCCACCACCCGGTGCGATCCGACACGAAGTGGATCACCCCGTCCGGTCCCCACTCCGGCTGGAAGATCGACTCGCTCTCGCCCCCGGCCACCAGGTGGGGCGTCGACACCCGGCCCTCGGCCGTCAGGTCGGCCACCCACAGCCCGGTCGCATCCCAGGGCATGTCCGGGTGATCCCATGCCAGCCAGGCGAGCCGGGTGCCGTCGGGGGAGATGCGCGGCGACGAGAAGAAGTCGTGGCCGGAGGCGACCACCTCCACTCCTGACCCGTCGAGGGCGATCCGCACCAGCTCGTTGGTCGGCTCGCCCCCCGTGTCGTGCCGTTCTCGCACCCCGATCGCCCATCGGTTTCGGATCGTCAGATCGGCGTAGCGCAGGCCGCGCGCCGGTTCCGGCTCGGGGGTGATGGGGACCGCCGAACCGTCTACGGACAACCGGTACAGCCGCTGATCGGCGAACGACGAGGCGTAAGCCACTCCTGCCGACGCCGCGTAGGCGCCGCCGCCGTACTCGTGTGCCGAGGTGCGGGTGTTGAACTCGGGCGGTCCGAAGTCGGCGATCACCCCGTCGGGGGTGCGCCGCACCAGGGCGCTGCGGCCGGACTCGATGGGGCGGCTCTCCACCCAGAAGAGGCACCCTTCGTCGGTGGCGAGCCTGTCGGTGATGCGGATTCCGGCGCGCGTGGTGGCCTCGGCGGTGATCGGCGAGGACCAGGTTCCGTACGGGGCTACAGACGGCATGGGCCCAACCTAGCGATCCGGTCCCCGCTCCCGACCCGGGGCGACCTACCCTCGGACCATGACCCTCCCGGCACACGAGATGGACCGTCTGCGACGGGCGGTGACCGGACGCACTCGCGCCGGCCTGGTGCTCGAGCCCGGCCTCTCGCCCGACGAGCAGGCCCGACTCGACGCCCTGGTGGGGCGCCGCCTGGCCGGTGAGCCCCTGCAGTACCTGGAGGGAACGGTCGAGTTCGGCCCGATCACTCTCAGCATGGACCGCCGCGCCCTCATCCCGCGTCCCGAGACCGAACGGGTGTGGGAGGAGGCGGTCGCCTCGCTGCGGGAGGCGGGGCCGGGGACGGTGATCGTCGACCTGGGCACCGGGTCCGGTTGCCTGGCCCTGGCCCTCAAGCACGCCTTTCCTGAGGCCCGGGTCATCGGCATCGACACCTCCGCCGAGGCGCTGTCCCTGGCCAGGGAGAACTCGGTGCTGACCGGTCTCGACGTGGAGTGGCTGCAGGGAGACCTCTTCGAGCCGCTCGACCGGGCTCTGGAGGGGCGGATCGACCTGGTGGTGTCCAACCCGCCCTACGTGGCGACTGGCGACCCCCTACCCCCCGACGTGTTCGACCACGAGCCCCACGAAGCCCTGTTCGCCGGTCCCGGCGGCACCGAGGTTCTGGCCCGGATCGCCGACGAGGCGTTCTGGTGGGTGGGGGTCGGGGGATGGGTGATATGCGAGATCGGCGACACCCAGGGCGCCGCCACTCTCGACCACTTCTCCGCCTTCGACCGGGAGGTGCGCCCCGACCTCGCCGGACGGGATCGCATCCTGGTGGCCCGCCGCGGTGCTTCGTGCTGCGTGTAGAGGGGCGGTCCGTTCGCCCTGCTGAATGAGGGAGCACCCCCGAGAGCGGAGGGGGTGAGCCTGGACCCGCGCGGGGCCCATCACCATGCGATTACCCTGCCGTGTCGTCCATCAAGACTCTAATGTCCTCCACCGCCCTCGCACTCGAAGCGCTCGCCCGTGGTGAGGTGATCGGCTTCCCCACCGACACCGTCTACGGGATCGGCGCCGCCATCAACAGCCGCGAGGGCGTCGAGGCCCTCTTCGAGATCAAGGGCCGCAGCGAGGAGAAGCCGATCCCGGTGCTGGTCGCCTCCCTCTCCGACGCCCGTGGCGTGGGGATGGTCGACGCCGGGGTCGCGCCCCACTGGCCAGGGGCTCTCACAGTTGTGGTGCGTCGCATGCCATCGGTGCCTTCTTGGGTGGGGGACCCCGATGCCGGCACCGTCGCCATCCGGATCCCGGACCACCCTGTGGCCCTGGACCTGCTGCAGCGCTCCGGCCCCCTGGCCGTGACCTCGGCCAACCGGTCCGGCGAGCCGTCCGCCCTCGACGACACTACGGCTCGGGCGTCGTTGGGGGACGCCGTTGCGGTGTATGTGCCCGGCACCTCGCCCGGGGGCAGCGCCTCGACCGTCGTCGACCTCACGGGTCAGACTCCCGTCATCCTCCGCCCCGGCCCAGTGGTCTGGGAAACATGAGCAGGCGCAAGGGCTCCCGAGAGAGGCCCCGGGCGGAGCAGCGGCAGTATCGGGAGAAGTTCACCGGCGGGGGCCGCCGTACCCGGCCTGTCCCAGCGGCGTCTCCAGCCCGAACCGATCCCGGCGAGCCGATCACCCGGGCCAGGCGGTGGGCGGCCGCACTGCTCGCCACGGTCGTCCTCATCGGGGCGTTCGTCGCCGTCGTGATGGCCATCATCGCCCAGGACGAAGGCCGCGAGGAGGCGGCCACTCGGGCCACGGCGGTGGCGGCCGGCCTGGTGCCCGTCGCCCTGGCGGTGTTGGCGATGGTGTCGCGCACGCCGAAGCCGATGCGCCGGGTGCTGCTCGCCACCCCGCTCTCCATCGCCGGTTTCGCCGGCCTGGCCACCCTCCTCCGGGAGCCGGCCACGGCCCTGGTGTTCTCCTTCGGCGTGGCCGGGGCGTTCCTGCTGCGGGCCGATGCCGGCCACCGGGTGACCCTCAGGATCTCGATGGTCTCGCTGGCGGCTGCGGCCACCCTGCTGCTCGCCGTGCTGGTGCCCGAGGCGGCAGTCCTGCTCGCCCCGCTGCTCCCGTTCCCCGCCTCGGTGGCGGCGGACATCCTCGCCGAGTCCCGGCGGGCCGCCTGACCGGCTCCGCTACCCTCGCCGCAGAGGAGGAGGCAGGATGGTTTCGACCCGACCGCTGGAGGAGACCGACCCGGAACTCGCCCGGATCATCGCCGGCGACGTCGCCCGGCAGCGGGGCAACATCCAGCTGATCGCCTCCGAGAACTTCGTCTCGCGCGCCGTCATGGAGGCCTCGGGGTCGGTACTCACCAACAAGTACTCCGAGGGCTACCCGGGCCGTCGCTACTACGAGGGCTGCGAGCACGTCGACGAGGCGGAGAACCTGGCGATCTCCCGTGCCAAGGCGCTGTTCGGCGCCGAGCACGCCAACGTGCAGGCCCACAGCGGAGCCCAGGCGAACATGGGGGTCTACTACGGCCTGCTCCAGCCGGGGGCCAAGATCATGGGGATGCGCCTAGACCAGGGCGGCCACCTCACCCACGGATCCCCGGTCAACTTCTCCGGGATCCTCTACGACTTCGTCTCCTACGGGGTCGATCCCGAAGCCGAAGTGGTCGACATGGAGGAGGTCGCCGAACTGGCGCGTCGGGAGCGCCCCGCGATGATCGTCGCCGGCTACTCCGCCTACTCCCGGCTCCTCGACTGGGGGCGTTTCCGCCAGATCGCCGACGAGGTTGGTGCTTTGCTCATGGTCGACGCCGCCCACGTCATCGGCCTCATAGCCGGCGGTGCCCATCCCAACCCGACGCCCTACGCCGACGTGGTCACCGCCACCACCCACAAGGCACTGCGGGGGCCTCGAGGCGGGATGATCCTGTGTCGGGAGGAGCACGCCGCCGCCATCGACAAGGGGGTGTTCCCCAACGCCCAGGGTGGCCCCCTCAACAACCACATCGCCGCCAAGGCGGTGTGCTTCCACGAAGCCGCAGCCCCCGAGTACCGCGCCTACGCCGCCCAGATCGTGGCCAACGCCGCCGCCATGGCCGATGCCGTCGCCGGCGAGGGCGTTCGGATCGTCTCCGGCGGTACCGACAACCATCTCTTCCTCATCGACCTGCGCTCCGTCGACGACGACCTCACGGGCCGCGACGCCGCCCGGCTGCTCTCGACCGTCGGGATCACCCTCAACTTCAACACCATCCCGTTCGACCCGCGACCGCCGTACAGGGCCTCGGGCCTGCGCGTCGGCACCCCTGCGGTGACCACCGCAGGGATGAAGGAGGGCGAGGTGGCCGAGGTGGGCCGCCTGCTGGCGCGTGCGCTGAGGGAGCGGGCCGACGGCGCTGCGCTGGACGCGGTGCGAACCCGGGTGGGGGAGCTGACCGCCGCCTTTCCTCCCTACCCGCCCGACTTTCCCGGGCACGTGTGACCGACTTGCCCCGCCCGCAGCGGGGGGATACATTGTGAAAGAAATCACAAATAGATCAGAGGGGCGAGGGGTCGGCGGGGGTTCGTACCACGAGGAACTGGGCCGTTCGGTCGCCTCGGAGCACGCCGCCGCCGGGTTCTTCGCCTCGATCCTCGCCGGGATGTTGCTTGGCCTCGGCCTCGACGCCTGGCTGGGCACGGCTCCCGGCCTGGTGATCCTGGGGATAGTGTCCGGATCGGTCATAGGTTTCTGGAGGATGTGGCAGGTGGCGAATCGTGACGACTGACGTCGAGGCGGTACTGGCGCGCCACACCGCCCGCCGGGTGGTGGTGGTCGGCCCGTTGATCATGGGTGCCTTTCTCATCGCCCGGGGACCCGAGGGCGCCCTCGCCGCCGCCATCGGCGTGCTCATCGTCGTCGGATACTTCCTCTTCGGTGGGGCCATGCTCTCGGTGGCGGCACGCATCTCGCTTGGTGCCTATCATGCCGCCGCCCTGCTCGGGTTCTTCATGCGGCTCGGGCTAATCGCCTTGACGATGCTGGTGGTGGCGCGGGTGACCGACATCGATCGGATCGCCCTGGGGATCGCGGTGGTGGTGTCCTACCTCGTCCTGCTGGGATGGGAGACGGTCGCCGTTTCTAGGGGAAGGGAAAGGGAACTGGAGTGGACCTGATGATCTGGGCTTCGGGCTCGTGCGATCCGGCGGTCGACATCATCTGCAAGCCGGAGTTCGTCAACGAGCTGTTCGAGACCCCGGTGGTCTTCAGCATCGGCGGGTTCGACGTCAACCGGGCCATGCTTCTCATGTTCCTCGCCGCCTTCATCGCCATCGCCCTGCTCTTCTTCGCCTTCCGCAAGCCCCGCGTGGTGCCCACCAAGTTCGGCACCGCCATGGAGGGGCTGGTGGGATTCGTACGCGACGAGATCGCAATAGGCATCATCGGCCATGACGGGATCAAGTACTTCCCCTACCTGCTCTCCGTGTTCCTCTTCGTCCTCGTGGGCAACCTCTTCGAGGTCACCCCGCTGATCAACTTCCCGATCACCTCCCGGATGGCGATCCCCGCCTTCCTCGCCCTGGTCACCTACCTGATCTTCGTGGTGGTCGGGTTCAAGAAGAACGGGTTCAGCTACCTGGGCGACATCATCTGGCCCAAGTCGGTGCCGGTGGCGCTGCGTCCGCTGGTCGGTCTGATCGAGCTGGTGTCCACCTTCCTGATCCGCCCGCTCACCCTGGCCGTCCGGCTCTTCGCCAACCTGGTCGCCGGACACGTCATGCTCACCCTCCTGCTTGCCAGCGGGTGGGTGTTCATCTCCCACGTCGCCGAGATCGGCCCCCGCGCCGCCATCGGCCTGGGATGGTTCCTGGTGGGGATGGGGATCTTCCTCTTCGAGATCGCCGTCGCCTTCCTGCAGGCCTACATCTTCACGCTGCTCTCCGCCGTCTACATCCAGACGTCGGTGCATCCGGAACACTGATCGGAGGAAACCAGAATGGAAGACATCAGCGGCGCCCTGGCGCTCATCGGCTACGGCCTGGCGGCCATCGGCCCCGGCATCGGCATCGGCATCGTTGCCGGCAACGCCG
The DNA here is from genome assembly GCA_030584185.1 of Acidimicrobiia bacterium. Taxonomy (NCBI): domain Bacteria; kingdom Bacillati; phylum Actinomycetota; class Acidimicrobiia; species Acidimicrobiia bacterium. The sequence goes on from CP129495.1 coordinate 1,975,846, forward strand.
TGCAGGCGATGGCCCGTCAGCCGGAGGCTGCCGGAATGGTCCGTACGACCATGTTCCTCGGCATCGCCTTCACCGAGGCCCTGGCCCTGATCGGCTTCGTCCTCTTCTTCATCGCCTGAACGAGAGGAACCAGAAGTCATGATGAGACTGTTCGCCACCATCGCCTGGGCGGCGGAGGAGACCGTCGAGGAGGCGCCATCGGGCATCGACCTGGTGCTCCCCGAGATCAACGAGCTGATCGCCGGGGTGATCGCCTTCGCGATCGTGTTCCTCGTCGTGTGGATCTGGGCTCGCCCTGCGATCGCCCGCACCCTGGAGGCACGCCAGGACGCCATCACCGGTCAGCTGGCCGCCGCCGAGGGCTCAAAGCAGGAGGCCGAGAGCCTGCTCGCCGACTACAAGGCGCAGCTGGCCAAGGCGCGTGCCGAGGCCAACCAGATCGTCGAGGATGCCCGTCGGGCCGCCGAGGCGTTGCGAGCCGAGATCACCGCCAGGGCCGAGGCCGAGGCCGCCGAGATCGCCCGGCGCGCCCAGGAGGAGACCAGGGCGGAGCGGGAGCGGGCCACCGCCGCCATCCGCGACGAGGTGGCGTCGCTCTCGCTGAGCGTGGCCCAGAAGGCGGTCGCCGAGTCCATCGACGCCAAGGTGCACAAGGCCCTTGTCGACAAGTACATCGCCGAGCTGGGGAGCCTCGCCAACTGATGGCCGCCGACGACCGCATCGACGGGTACGCATCCGCCATCCTCGAGCTGGCCAAGGCCGAGGGGCAACTGGAGCGCGTGGGCGACGAACTGTTCCGGATCGCCCGCGCCTTCGAGTCCTCGGCCGAGTTGCGAGACGCCCTAACCGACCCCCGGGTTCCCGGGGAGCGCAAGAAGGGCGTCGTCGACGACCTGCTGGGCGGCCGGACCTCGCCTCTCACGCTGAACCTGGTCAACTTCGTGGTGAGCGCCGGGAGGGCCTCCGACCTCCCTGCCATCGCCGACCGGGTCGCCGCCATGGCCGCCGCCGGCCGCAACAAGGCCATCGCCGAGGTCCGGACCGCCGTCGACCTCGACGAGCCCACCCTGCAGGCCCTCACCGAGGCGTTGAACCGCGCCACCGGCAAGGACGTCGAGGTGAAGACCGTGATCGATCCTTCCGTGATCGGCGGCGTCGTCGCCCGCATCGGTGACGTCGTCATCGACGGCACCGTGGGCCACCGCCTGCAGCAACTTCGTGAGACCCTGAACAAGCGCTGAGGAGACCGCAATGGCCGAACTGACCATCAATCCCCAGGAGATCGCCGAGGCGCTGCGCCGCAACCTCGAAGGCTGGGACCCGTCCCTGGAGGCCGCCACCGTGGGCCGAGTCATCTCGATCGGTGACGGCGTCGCCCGGGTCGAAGGTCTCCCCGACGCCATGGCCTCCGAGCTGCTCGAGTTCCCCGGCGGCCTCTTCGGCGTCGCCCTCAACCTCGAGGAGGACTCGATAGGCGCCGTGCTCATGGGCGAGGCCAAGCACGTCCAGGAGGGCGACCCGGTGCGTCAGACCGGCAGGGTGCTCTCGGTTCCTGTCGGCGACGCCCTGCTGGGCAGGGTGATCGACCCCCTGGGCAACCCGCTGGATGGAAAAGGGCCGATCGAGGCGACCGAGACCCGGTTCCTGGAGACCCAGGCCCCCACCGTGGTCGAGCGTCAGCCGGTGCACGAGCCCCTGCAGACCGGGATCAAGGCGATCGACGCCATGACCCCGATCGGCCGCGGCCAGCGGCAGCTGATCATCGGCGACCGCCAGATCGGCAAGACCGCCATCGTGGTGGACACCATCATCAACCAGCGCGACTCCGGCGTGAAGTGCATCTACGTTGCCATCGGCCAGAAGGCGTCCACGGTCGCCGAGGTCGTGGACACCCTGGAGCGCAACGGCGCCATGGAGTACACCGTGGTGGTCAACGCCTCGGCGGGAGTGTCCCCGGCGTTGCAGATGTATGCCCCTTACTCCGGCTCGGCCATCGGCCAGCACTGGATGTACGAGGGCGAGCACGCCCTGATCATCTTCGACGACCTCTCCAAGCAGGCGGTCGCCTACCGGTCGATCTCGCTGCTGCTGCGCCGTCCGCCAGGCCGTGAGGCCTACCCGGGCGACGTCTTCTACCTGCACAGCCGGCTGTTGGAGCGCTGCGCCAAGCTCTCCGACGACCTCGGTGCCGGGTCGCTCACGGGTCTCCCCATCGTGGAGACGCGGGCCGGTGACGTCTCCGCCTACATCCCCACCAACGTGATCTCGATCACCGACGGGCAGATCTACCTGGAGGGCGACCTCTTCTACTCGGGCGTCCGCCCGGCGATCAACGCCGGCATCTCGGTGTCCCGGGTGGGTGGCAACGCCCAGATCAAGGCGATGAAGGGCGTGGCCGGCACCCTGCGCCTCAACCTGGCTCAGTTCCGGGAACTGGAGGCGTTCGCCGAGTTCGGTTCCGACCTCGACGCCGCATCGCAAGCGCAGCTGGCGCGGGGACGGCGGGTGGTCGAGGTCCTCAAACAGCCTCAGTACTCCCCGGTCCCGGTGGCCGACCAGGTGATCTCCATCTACGCCGTGAGCAACGGCCACATGGATCGGATTCCGGTGGAGCGGATCTCGGAGTTCGAGAAGGCCCTGGCCGACCACGTCGCCACCCACCATCCCGCCCTGCTGGCGCAGATCGTCGACTCCGGGACCCTGCCCGATCGGGAGGCGCTCGACGCCGCAATCGGCGAGTTCGTCCCGCGATTCCTGGGGGAGTAGCCAGCCGATGGCCAGCGCCGAGCTTCGCCGCATCCAGAGACGGATCAAGAGCGTCCAGTCGACGATGAAGATCACGCGCGCCATGGAGCTGATCGCCGCCTCCCGGATCGTGCGGGCGCAGAGCCGGGTGGCCGCCGCTCAGCCCTACACCCGCAAGATGAACGAGGTGATCCGCAACGTGGCGGCTGCATCGGGGGGCGCCAGCCATCCGCTCCTGGAGGCCCGCCCGGCGGGGACCGTCGGCGCACTGGTGGTGAGCTCGGATCGCGGTCTGGCCGGGGCCTACAACACCAACGTGCTGCGTCTCGCCGAGGGCAGGCTGATCGACCTCAAGGGCGCCGGCCGCGACCTGCGGATCTACGTCGTCGGCAAGAAGGCTGCCGCCTACTTTCGCTATCGCGGATACATCGTGCAGCAGACCTTCCTGGGGGTCACCGACGCCCCCGGGTACGGCGACGCCCGGGGGATCGCCAACGTGCTGATGAACGACTTCGCCGAAGGCACCGTCGACTCGGTCGAGGTGTTCACCACCCGCTACCAGTCGGCGTTGACCCAGACGGCTTCCACCTGGAACCTGCTCCCCATCGAACCGCCCGCCGGCGGCGATGACGCCGCAGGGCCGGTGGGGTACACCTACGAGCCGTCGGCCGACGCCATCCTGGGGCGGCTGCTGCCGCGTTACGTCGAAGGGGCCGTGTTCGGCATCCTGCTCGAGGCATCGGCCTCCGAGCACGCCGCCCGTCGCCGCGCCATGAAGGCGGCCACCGAGAACGCCGAAGAACTGACACGGGTGCTCAGCCGGCAGGCCAACCAGGCCCGCCAGGCCGAGATCACCACCGAGATCTCCGAGATCGTCGGCGGTGCCGAGGCGCTGACCCGCGGATGAATCGAGGAGGAGAACAGTGAGCGAAGCAGTCAGCATCGGCCGGATCGTCAAGGTGGCGGGCCCGGTGGTCGACGTCGAGTTCCCGCCAGACGGGCTCCCCGACGTGTATCACGCCGTCGAGTTCGACATCGCCATCGAAGGCACCTCGCAGACGGTGGTGGCCGAGGTCGCCCAGCACCTGGGGGAGGGGCGGGTGCGGGCCATCGCCATGAAGCCCACCGACGGCCTGGTGCGGGGTGCTCCGGTGCGCAACACGGGAGCGCCGATCAGCGTGCCGGTGGGCCAGCAGACACTGGGACACATCTTCAACGTGCTCGGCGAGCCCCTGGACGTGGATCCTTCGACCATCGACTTCGCCACCCGCTGGCCGATCCACCGTCCCGCCCCGGACTTCGACGACCTCTCCGCCCAGAGCGAGATGTTCGAGACCGGGATCAAGGTCATCGACCTGCTCGAGCCCTACGTGAAGGGCGGCAAGATCGGCATGTTTGGCGGCGCCGGGGTGGGCAAGACCGTGGTCATCCAGGAGATGATCCACCGGGTGGCCACCGAGCACGGCGGCGTCTCGGTGTTCGCCGGCGTCGGCGAGCGCACCCGTGAGGGCAACGACCTCTTCCGGGAGATGCGCGAGTCGGGGGTGATCGACAAGGCGGCCCTGGTGTTCGGCCAGATGGACGAGCCGCCCGGGGTGCGCCTCCGGGTGGGTCTCTCCGCACTGACCATGGCCGAGTACTTCCGCGACGAGATGGGCCAGGACGTGCTGCTCTTCGTGGACAACGTCTTCCGGTTCACCCAGGCGGGGTCCGAGGTGTCGACGCTGCTGGGGCGCATGCCCTCGGCGGTGGGGTACCAGCCGACGCTGGCCGACGAGATGGGAGCGCTCCAGGAGCGGATCACCTCGGTGAAGGGGCGGTCGATCACCTCGCTGCAGGCGGTGTACGTGCCCGCAGACGACATCACCGACCCGGCACCGCACACGACATTCGCCCACCTGGACGCCACCACGGTGCTCTCCCGGAAGATCTCCGAGCTGGGCATCTACCCGGCGGTCGACCCGCTCGACTCGACCTCGCGGATCCTCGATCCGCTGATCGTCGGTGAGGAGCACTACACCGTGGCGCGGCAGGTGCAGCAGATCCTGCAGCGCTACAAGGACCTGCAGGACATCATCGCCATCCTCGGCATCGACGAGCTGTCGGAGGACGACCGCCTCACGGTGGGCCGTGCCCGCCGCATCGAGCGGTTCCTCTCCCAGCCCTTCTACGTGGCCGAGCAGTTCACCGGTATCCCCGGCAAGACGGTCCCGCTCGAGGAGGCGATCCGTTCCTTCAAGATGATCGTCGACGGCGAGGTGGATCAGATTCCGGAGCAGGCCTTCTACATGCAGGGCGGCATAGAAGACGTCCTGGCGCGGGCCAAGGAGATGGCCAATGCGTGATGACCGGCATGCCCTCGGGGGATCGAGGTCGGTGTGAGCAAGGCCTTCCACCTCGACGTGGTCTCGCCCGAGGCGATCGTGTGGTCCGGAGAAGCCGAGATGCTGACAACCCGGACCACCGAAGGCGAGATCGGCATCCTGGCCGACCACGAGCCGACCATGGCGGCGCTTGCCACCGGATCGTCCGAGATCCATGCCGCCGGCGGCGGCACCATCACCCTGGCGATCCATGGCGGGTTCCTCCAGGTGTTTCGCAACGAGGTGACGCTGCTCACCGACCGGGCCGAGATCGCCGAGGGGGATCGAGACCAGGCGCGGGAGCTGGCACGGGCCCTCGCCGAGGTGGAAGAGGGCTGACGCCCCCCGCTATCCGAACGAGGCGGCGAACTCGTCCAGTTGGCTCCTCAGGCCACCGCCGAGGGCGGAGGCCACCGGTCCCCAGAACAGCCCGGCGAGGACGCCACGCGACTGGGCGGTGAGAGCCGCCGCCACCGTGGTGCCCCCCGCCTCGGGCTGGATCTCGAGCACCATGACGCCACTCATCTCGGCGGACTCGAGGGTGAGGCTCATCCCCCTCAGGGGCCGCGACTCGTCGACGATCGCCGACCCCCGATAGGTCCGGCCGGCCACCAGAGCGGTCCAGGAGAACGACGCCAGCCCGGAGTCGGTGGTGACCACGTCCGCCATCTCGTCGATCATTCCGAACCCCTGCCAGGTTTCGGCCCGCTGCAGGGCGTCCCACACGGCGGCGGGGCGGGCGGCGACTTGCACGCGGTGGGAGAAGGTGTCCCGGGGCATGAACGGCGAGGCTAGCCCGTGCCCCGCATCAGCAGGCGAGCTCCACCGCGATCCCCAGGTTCTCGCTCCGGTCCTCCCACGCAGAGCAGGCCGCTGCCACCGCCCGGGCCAGGGCGTCGACCTCGGTCGAGGTCTCCAGTGCCGCCACGAAGGCTTCAGGATCGAGGGACTCGGTGTCGGCCAGGAACGCCTCACCTCCGGACACCAGCCGGCGAAGGGCCTCCACCAGCACCAGGTGCTCCGGCTCCATCTCGGCGGGAGGGCTGAGAGCCTCCAGCGCCTCCGCGGCACGTCTGCGCGCCTCCACCACGGTCGAGATGGCCTCCCGGCCTGGTGTCGATCCGGCGGGCACGGCGGCGAAGGTGTCGGCGGTCATGGATGCGATCACCTCCTGCACGGCCAGGTCGTAGGTCGCGATCGAGCCGGCATCGGCTCCGGAATCCCCTCCGCAGGCGGACAGCGAGGCCACGAGCGCCACGGCGAGGAGCGACCTGGTCAGCCGCTGCAGGCCTTGACGTTGCCCAGGCCGAGGAAGGTCGCCAGGGCGGCCCGGGTGGCGGGTCCGATCTTTCCGTCGATGTCGAGGCCGCCGTACGCCCTCTGGAAGGCCGCCACCGCAGCCTCCGTCTTCGGCCCGTACACGCCGTCGGCGGGGCCGGGGTCGTAGCCGGCGAGGGCGAGCAGCTTCTGCATCGACTTGGCGTCCTCTCCGCGGTAGCCGGGTCGGAGGATCCGGTTGGTGGTGTCCAGCGCCGGGACCACCGGGAGCACCTTGCCGATCCGGTCGATGTGCTGCCTGGTTGTTGGGCCGACCACCCCGTCGGCGGCGATGCCCCTGGCCTCCTGGAAGGCGCGCAGTGCGGTGATCGTCTTGGATCCGGCCACGCCGTCGATCGGGCCCGGATCGTGCCCGACCGCTGCCAGGAAGGCCTGCAGCTCGCGAACCTCGACGCCCCTGGTGTCCTGCTTGATGAGGGTGTTGCTCCCGAGGAGGTTGTCCAGGCTGGCGGTCGCCGGCTTGCAGATCGTCGGCGGGATGCCGGTCGCCGCGGAACGCAAGGATTCGTAGGGGTCGACGAGCACGCCGTCGGGGTCCATGAGCTCGAAGTGGAGGTGGGGCGAGGTGCCTTCAGCGTTTCCGCTGTCGCCCACCCAGCCGATCACCTGGCCGGCCTGCACCCGAGTGCCCAGGGCGAGGTCGGGGGCTATCCCCCAACCCTGGCCGTCGTCGGTGCCCGGGGTGTCGTTGTTGAGGTGGATGTACTTGGAGGTCCAGCCGTCGTCGTGGGCGATCCACAGCGTGCAACATCTGCTGTAGCTGTCGATCCAGGCCTGGTTGGTGCCGCCGTTGTACCGGCCGACCACGCCGTCGGCGACGGCGACCACAGGGGTCATCTTCGGCGACATGATGTCGATCCCGTGGTGGATGCCGGTGCCCCGCGCCGCCCAGAAGGAGGCGCTGTACCGGTTCTCGCCGCCGACGGGGAACACCATCGGGTAGTCGACCACCTCGCCGTACTCGTGCTGGGGCCCGTCGAAGGGGGCGGCGTGGTTGGCCTCGGCCGGGGATGCAGGAACCATGGCGAGAGCAGCCGTCAACGCCACGGCGAGTCCGATGCTGGCTGCTCTGCTGGGGCGCATGGTCTCCGGCCTTCTGCGCGGCTTCCCTGGGGGCGAGTCGCCCCGAGGGGATGGCAACGCTAGTCGAAGACGCGAAAAAGCACCATGTGGCGAACCGGTCATGGCGTGCCGGCGGCGTCGGCGGGCCTGGTCGGCAAGGAGCCGCAGAACCGGCTCACGACGCTCGGATCGGGTGATCCCTCGAGCACCGGGTGGCTGTCGGAGGCCAGGTAGGCCGGGATCAACCGAGCGGTGATCGAGCCGTCACGCTCCACCACGATCTCGGCGACCGCAGTCACGTCGCGATCCGGGCCTTGGGCGCTCCACACGAAATTGCCCATCCCCCAGAAGATAGGGCGGTCCTGGAAATACTCGAACGGAAGCAGGCGATGGTGATGGTGGGCGATCACGGCGTCCGCCCCGGCTTCGATCAGGGTCTCGGCCCGCTCCCTCTCCAGCTCGGTCGGGATTCGCGTCTCGTTGTACTCACCCTGGTGAAGTGAGACCAGCACGATGTCCACCTGCTGGTCCAGGGCCGACACCACCTCTCGCATCAGGTCGAAGCGAGCCGGCGCCACGCCCGGATGATCCGGTTCTGCGAACCAGGGGTTGATCAGCGCCGGCCCGGCGGGGTAGGCGGAGGTGTAGGTGAGCCCGGTCACCCCGGAGAATGCCACCACGGCGATCGTCCAGCCGCCACGTTCGAACACCGCCGGTTGCGTCGCCTCGGACTGGTCGGCGCCGGCCCCGATCGGGTTGAGCCCCAGTGCCTCCAGGTTTCGTCGCCCTTCGACCAGCTTCTCGAAGCCGAAGTCCCCGGCATGGTTGTTGGCCATCACGGTGACGTCGATGCCGTACTTCGCCAGGACCGGAAGCGCCGATGTGTCGCAGCGCAGATTGTTCGGCTTGTTGGACATGATGGCGCCGCCGTCCGCCGGGGCGCACTCCAGGTTGGCGATGGTGAGTGCGTCGCGCAGGAAGATGCCCTGCATCCCGGTGAAGGCGATGTCGTGACCCATCCGGCGGAAGGTCCCTTCGAAACAATCGCAGAGCAGGATGTCCCCGACGGCGTGGATGACCACCCGCTCGCGCCTCTCGGGCGGCTCCGGAGGCTCGGGGCTCGCCGCCGCCTGCGAGATCGGTGTCGCCGCCGCCAGGGCGAGGAGCAGGGCGGCGGTGGCTCGACGGGCGGTCATCGGCGGCGAGGGTACCGGCGGCATGGTCGGCGGGGATGGTTAGTGTCGCCCCGTCATGGCTGGACTCCTCGCCTTTCACGCCCACCCCGACGACGAGTCGATCTCGATGGGGGGCACCATGGCCGAGCTGGCCGGGCGAGGGGTCCCGGTGACGGTGGTCACCGCCACCCGGGGTGAGGCCGGCGAGATCCACGGCGAGCCCGACCCGGAGTCGGTCCGCCCCCGTCTCGGCGAGATGCGCGAGGCCGAGGAGCGCGCCGCCCTGGCCGTCCTCGGGGTGACGGACATCGAGTTCCTCGGCTACCGCGACTCGGGGATGATGGGAACACCCGAGAACTCCCGACGAGACGCCTTCTGGAACGCCGACTTCATGGAGGCCACCGGCCGGCTGGTGCGCCTGATCCGGGATCGTCGACCGACCGTGGTCACCGCCTACGACCCGTTCGGTGGATACGGCCATCCCGACCACGTCCAGGTGCACCGCGTTGGCACCGCCGCCTTCTTCGGCGCTCCCGACCGGGGGCGTTTCCCCGTCTCCGAGTTCGGTGAGCCCTGGGAGCCGGAGACACTGCTGTGGGCCTCCTGGTCGCGCGATCGGATGATCCGGGTGCGGCGGGCGATGCAGGCCGACCTCGGCGCCGACGATCCGGGGGAGGAGCCGGCCACCGGGTTCCTGTCCCGGTTCCTCACCCTCCGTCGGGACGTCTCGAGGTTCGCCGAGACCAAGCATCGCGCGCTTCTGTGTCACTCCACTCAGTTCTCTGCCGAGTCCTGGGTGCGCGGAGCCGCCGCAGACCTCCGTTCCGAGTTCCTCGGGGAAGAGGTGTTCGTCGGGGTCTGGGCCGCCTCAGGAGATCCGTTCGCCGCCCTCTGAGCCCTCACAGCGTCGCCGTCGGGCGTAGGCTCTGCGGGTGGACCTGTACGCCCGCATCAACATCCTCGACGGCCGTGCTGTTCGGCTGCCCCACGGAGACGTCCGCCACGCCATTGCCCTCGACGCCGACCCGGTGGCGCGCGCCATGGGCTGGGTGAGCAAGGGAGCCGACCACCTCCACGTGGTCGATCTCGATGCAGCCGCCTATGGGGACTACGAGAACCGGCCGCTGATACGGGACATCATCGAGGCGGTGTCGGTCCCGGTTCAGGTGGCAGGCGGGGTCCGATCCGGTTCCGAGGTCGAGAGGCTCCTCGGATACGGCGCCTCGCGGGTGGTGATGGGCACCGCCGCCATCGAAGACCAGGTCGCGCTGTGGGACCTGTGCCGCGACTACCCGGACCGGATCGCCGTCGGGCTCGACGTCCGGCCCGACGAGGAACTGGCGATCCGCGGGTGGATGGTCGACAGCGGGGTGTACATGGAGCAGGCCCTGCTGGAACTCTCGTCGGCAGGGGTGGCCGCCTTCTTCGTCTCCGAGGCGGGGCGCGACGCCCTGGAGGAGCAGTCGAACCTGGGGATCCTTCGCCGGGCCCTGGAACTCGCAGATGAGCCGGTGATCGCCGCCGGGGGCGCCAGGGATCGTGACGACCTGCGGTCCCTGGTCACCCTTCAGGCCGGAGGCAGGCATCTCTCGGGAATCGTCGTCGGGCGCGAGGTGACCGAGGGGCGGTTCACCATGGCAGAGGCGATCGAGGTCCTCGGCGGCGCCTAACCCCGGGGGCGTCCCGCCAGCCGGGCGCCGACCCAGATGAGAACCAGGCCGACCAGCAGAGTCGGGGGGAGGGCAGCGGCCCCACCGAGACGGGAGGCCACCCCTCCCAGCGCCGGGGTGATCGCACCCAGAGCAAGGAGAGCGTTCCCCGCCACCTGCGTTCCGCCGCCTCCGCCTCCCAGGCGTTGCCACCCGGATCGTATGGCTCCTCCAGCCAGGTAGGTGACGGCGAACACGTTGAGGAACGGCGTGAAGATGCGCACCCACCCCCATCCGAGAGACGCTCCGGCCAGATCCCCCGACGGCAGGGGGGCAACCGGGGACATCATCACTGCCAGGGTGCATCCGGCCGCCACCACTCCAACCGTGCGGACGATCTGGGAGGCGGTCTCGGCCCGGTGGTGCAGGTGCACCGTCCCCAGCGCCAGGATCGCTCCGCCGAGCACGGCGCCTGCGGTGTACCAGATGCGGAAGGCGGCAGGAGACCACCCGAATCTCTCGACATGAGCGGCGGCGCCGGTTCCCAGGCCGTAGAGGACGACCCCCAGGCCCCACCAGAGGAGGTGACGGCGACCCGGCGCCTTCGCCCAGCGTCGCATGAGATCGAAGCCGAACCCGGCGGCGAGGAGCGTCGTCATCAGGGACACGGCGAGCACCGGCTCAGGATGGCCGGGTCGTGATCCGACGGCGTGTCGGGCCGGGTTGGGGAGCGACAACCGCTCCGATCACGAATCGGGCGACGGCTGTTTGCAGGCACCGACTCCGATTGCCGTCGGCCGAGCCGACGAGGGTCTCAGCCGACGGTCCAGGTGCCAGCCGAGGCGATGAGCGCCGCCAGATCGCCTGGACCCTTGCGTGCCTGGGCGTCGTGGATCTGCCCCTGGAGGGTGTCCTCGTAGACGGGTCGCTCCTTGGAGCGGAAGATCCCGACCGGGGTCGGTCCGAACGGGCCATGGCTCAGCCGGCTCAGGGCGTACGCCGCCGCAGGGTCGTCGGCGTGGGCGTCGTGGACGTGGACGGCATCGATCCCCACCTCGGCCACCTCCACGATCCGTGCCGAACCCCCTTCGATCACCACTCCCCGGGAACCGTCGGGTCCGAACACGACCTTCTCACCGTGGGTGAGGTTGATCCGATTCACCTCGCGCTCCTCCCGTCCGGTGAGGGCGGCAAACGCCTTGTCGTTGAACACGTTGCAGTTCTGGTAGATCTCGACGAACGCCGCCCCGCGATGCTCGTGCGCCGCCGCCAGGATCTCTTGCGTGTGGGGGCGGTCCATGTCGATGGTGCGGGCCACGAACGAGGCCTCGGCCCCCAGGGCAAGGCTCACCGGGTTGAACGGGTGGTCGATCGACCCCGACGGGCTCGACTTGGTCCGCTTCCCCACCTCCGAGGTTGGGGAGTACTGCCCCTTGGTCAGGCCGTAGATCTGGTTGTTGAACAGCAGGATCTTGACGTTGACGTTGCGGCGGAGGGTGTGGATCAGATGGTTGCCCCCGATCGACATGGCATCGCCGTCACCGCTCACCACCCATACCGAGAGGTCGGGCCGGGCGACGGCCACACCGCTGGCGATGGCCGGTGCCCGGCCGTGGATGCTGTGCATCCCGTAGGTGTTCATGTAATAGGGGAAGCGTGCGGCACACCCGATGCCGGAGATGAAGACGATGTCCTCCCGGGCGATTCCGGCCTCGGCCATGAAGTTCTGGACCGAAGCCAGGATCGTGTAGTCGCCGCAGCCGGGACACCACCGCACCTCCTGGTCGGTCTGGAAGTCCTGCCGGGAGTACTCGACGGTCATTCGGTCATCTCCATCAGCCTTGTCTCGATCTCACTCGCCTTGAACGGCTGGCCCTGGACCTTGGTGAAGCGCTCGGCATCGACCAGGAACTCGGCCCGGATCAGGCGCCACAGCTGGCCCCGGTTCAGCTCCGGGACCAGTACCCGGTCGTAGGACCCCAGCACCTCGCCCAGGTTGGCCGGGAACGGGTTGAGATGGCGCAGGTGGACGCGGGCCACCTTCCGTCCCCGGGCGCGCACCCGGTGCACTCCGGCGGCGATCGCCCCGTAGGACGATCCCCATCCCACCACCAGGACCCGGGCTCCCTCCTCCCCTTCGACCTCGGCGGGCGGGATGTCGGCGGCGATCCCGGCCACCTTGCCCTCACGAAGCATGGTCATCCGCTCGTGGTTGGCCGGGTTGTAGGAGACGTTCCCGGTGCCGTCCTCCTTCTCCAGGCCGCCCAGGCGGTGCTCCAGCCCGGGTGTCCCGGGGACGGCCCACGGCCTGGCCAGCGTCGTCTCGTCGCGCAGGAACGGGAGGTACTCCCCGTCGGGGGTGTTGGGTTCGGTGGTGAAGGGCACGGAGATGTCGGGGAGCGAGTCGAGGTCGGGAAGCAGCCAGGGCTCGGCACTGGTGCCGATGTAACCGTCCGATAGGAGAATGACCGGGGTCATGAACTTGAGGGCGATGCGGGCGGCCTCGATGGCACACTCGAAGGCGTCGGAGGGCTTGGAGACCGCCACGATGGGCAGGGGCGCCTCCCCGTGGCGCCCGTACATCGCCATCAGCAGGTCCGACTGCTCGGTCTTGGTGGGCAGGCCGGTCGAGGGCCCGCCTCGCTGCACGTCGACGATCACCAGAGGCAGCTCGGTCATCAGGGCCAGGCTGATGGTCTCGCTCTTGAGTGCGAGGCCCGGACCCGAGGTACCGGTCACCCCCAGGTGACCGGCGAACGCCCCGCCCAGTGCGGCACCGGCGGCTGCGATCTCGTCCTCTGCCTGGAAGGTGCGGACCCCGAAGTTGCGATGCCGGGAGAGCTCGTGGAGGATCTCCGAAGCCGGGGTGATCGGGTACGAGGCGTAGAAGAGGGGGAGGCGAGCCGCTTGGGCGGCGGCGACCAGGCCCCACGCCAGCGCCTGGTTGCCGGTCACATTGGTGTAGGTGCCGGCAGGGAGTCGGGCCGGAGGCACCTGATAGGTGTGCCGGAACATCTCGGTGGTCTCCCCGAGGTTGTATCCGGCTCGAAACGCCATCTCGTTGGCGGCACGCACCTCGGGGCTCTTGGCGAACTTGTCGGCGATCCAGGTCAGGGTCGGCTCCAAGGGGCGGTGGAACATCCACGCCATGAGCCCGACAGCCAAGAAGTTCTTGGAACGGAGCACCTCGCGGCCCTTGACGCCGGAGCCTTCGACCGCCTTCTTGGTGAGGTCCTCCATCGGCACCTTGAGCACCCGGTATGCGTCCAGTGAGCCGTCCTCGAGCGGATTCGAGGTGTAGCCGGCCTTCTCCAGGTTGCGTTCGTCGAAGGCGTCGGTGTTGATCACCAGGATCCCCGCCGGCGCCAGGTCGGCGAGGTTGGCCTTCAAGGCCGCCGGGTTCATCGCCACCAGTACGTCGGGCTGGTCGCCCGGCGTCAGGATGTCGCGATCGGCGATGTGGACCTGGAACGAGGAGACACCGGGAAGCGTTCCCGCAGGGGCCCGGATCTCCGCCGGAAAGTTGGGGAAGGTGGAGAGGTCGTTGCCGAAGATCGCCGAGGCGTCGGTGAACCGGGCACCGGCCACCTGCATGCCGTCGCCGGAGTCTCCGGCGAAGCGGATGGCCACTGCGTGCAGTTCTTCGGTGTCGCGGTCGACGTTCTCTACGGTGGGGGCTTCGGACATGGTCCGATCACTCCTCGGAGGGGGTCGCCGGGTGTGCCGGAGAGTGGGCTCGTGTGGAGCCCGGTTCGGCGGTTTCGTCCAGTTGGATCACGGCGTGGGGCATTGTAAGTACATCTGCGACGGGTCCATCCGGCGCGACGATGCCGACTCTAGGGTCGGTCGGTTGGCAATTGGCCGCTCTCGGCTCGGACCGGTGGCGAGAACCCGACGAGTCCCGCCTCCTCCAGCGCCAGCCCGATCGCCAGCAGTGCCGGCTCCCGGTGGCGCGGTGCGATCAGCTGCACCGACGCCGGCGGCCTGCCCGGGGCCGCCGTGCCGGCCACGGGCAGGGCCAGGGCGGGAAGGCCGGCCTGGCTGGGCAGGGTGGTGAACCACGAGAACGCCCCTCGGTAGCCCTCCCTCGTCCCGGCGACCTCGACCTCGTCGACCCCGATCACCTTTCGCCACGCTGCCGTGGTCGGCGTCAGCAGCAGGTCGGTGGAGGCGAAGGCGCCGGCGAAGGCGTGGCGCAGGCCGGCACGCCATCGGTGTGCCTCGGACACTGCGTCTGCGTCGAAATCGATCACGGCGGCGACGCGGGATCGGACCGATGGGCCGTAGCGTTCGGGATCCTCTTCGAACCAGCGGCGGTGGACGGCTCCGGCCTCTGCGTAGGTCGCCGGGGGGAGCGCATCCGGGTCGAGCGAAGGGAGGCGCACCACCGTCACCACGGCGCCGGCGTCCGCCAGGCCGGCGACGAAGGACTCGAAACCGGATTTCAGCCAGGGGTCGAGGGGGCGATCCACCCAGGGATGGGGAACGGCGACCCGGAGCCCCTCGAGGGTGGCGGCGCCACCGGTCGCCTCCACCGGTTCTGGCGACGACCAGGGGTCGGCGGGGTGGTGGCCGGCGATGACCGAGAAGGCGGCGGCGGCGTCGGAGACGGTGCGGGCAATCGGGCCGACCGTGTCCAGAGAGCCGCACAGCGGGAACACACCGGTGAGCGGCACCCGGCCGTGTCCCACCTTCAGGCCGACGCAGCCACACAGGGCCGCCGGCACCCGCACCGATCCCCCGGTGTCGGTGCCGATGGCCACCGGCACGATGCCCGCCGCCACAGCCGCCGCCGAACCGCCGGAGGAACCGCCGGCCGAGAGGGTCGGATCCCAGGGGTTGCGCACCGGGCCGAACCAGGCGTTCTCCGAGGAGAAGCCGAAGGCGAACTCGTGAAGGTTGTTGCGGCCCATCACCACGGCGCCCGCCGCCTCCAGTCTCTCCACCACGGTCGCCGAGCGGGTCGCCAGGTGCCGGTAGAACGAAGATCCGGCGGTGGTCGTCCGGCCGGAGTGGTCGATCAGGTCCTTGAGGGCGACGGGCCTGCCGGCGAGCGGCCCGGGACGGTCGTCCTCGTCGATCAGTCGGGCCCGTTCGAGGGCGTCCTCATCGACCGAGATGAACGCGTTGAGATCGTCGTCGCCGGCGGCTCCCAGGGCCGCCTCGACTGCGGCCCCGGGCTCCCGACCGGTACTCATGGGCCCGAGATCTCGATCTGGTTTCCCCCGGGGAAGATCGACACCCAGGGCACCCCTGCCGGAACCACGGCCTCCTCGCCGTCGGGGCCGAGGAGCCGGAACTGATCGGTGATGGCCTCCCGCTCCCAGGTTCCGGTCCAGACTGCTCCGCGCGAGATCACCCAGGCGGTCCCGGTTCCCACGGTGTCGGTGGCGGGAACCGGAGTGCCGTCGCCTCCGGGCGGCTCGGCGGTGTACTGCCGCCCGGCGAGGATTACCAGCACGTCAACGGTGATCTGGCCCTTCTCCCCGCTCTCGGTTCGGTACTCGTGCGGGGTCGAACCCATCCAGCGGGTGTACCGGCCACCCTCGTAACGCCAGGTGATCACCGAGTTCTGCGACCAGTGGAGGATCACCTCGGTCGCCGTCGCGTCCGGGATCTCCCACTCGTCGACCCGGTAGAGCCACTGCGGGGGGTCGTTGGAGATCGCCCGGGCGTCGGCGGCGGCGCGAACCTTGGCGGTGTCGGCGTAGAGGTTGTGGGGTGCCGTCCGGGAGGAGGTGCGGAACAGGCCCGAGGTGCTCTCCCCGAGCAGGCGCACCTTGCGGCTGGCGGTGAGCGACTGCACCCAGGGCTGCCCGCCGGACATCACCAATACCGACGGGATGGCCGGCATCAGCGTCGAGTCGGTGGGGCGCAGCGATCTCACCGGCCCCAGGTACTCCGAGTCGTCATCGTGGAAGACGGCGATGAAGCGGGTGAACCCACCCTCCACCAGCAACTCGATGACGGCGTCGGCCTCCTGCAGGCCCGACTGGGGCCTGGCCTCGGGGTGGTTGTCGATCTTGAACGAGATCGCCCTCCTGTCGAGCAGGGTCTCCAGCGGCGGGGACAGGCCGTTCACGGGGGACCGGTAGCCCTCGGGTGGAAGCGTGACCACGTTGCTCGTCGTAGTCGTGGTGGCAGGGACGGTGGTTGTCGTCGTCGAGGTGCTGGTGGTCGATGTGCTCGTGGTCGTGGAGGGAGGCGCGCTGGTGGTGGTCGAGGTAGAGGGGGCGGCCTCGCCGCCACAGGCGGCGAGCAGGATCATCACGGCGGTCAGGCTGCGGATCGGGGTGCTCACCGCCGGGAGCGTACCGGTGGAGCCGGGCGTCGGTGTCCGCCGGACCGGGGCGACCCTCAGAGCGGCCTCATCGGGAGCGGGCGGTACACCAGGATCAGCCGCGCCTGCACGGAGTCGGAGGCAATGACCCCGAACAGCCTGCTGTCGACGCTCGCCTCGGGCCGATCCCCGAGGACGGTGAGGCGGTCCCCGTCGACGGCGGCGACCCGCTTGACCAGGGTGAACCCGGGCCGGTCGGGATGATCGATCGCCACCACGTCGCCCACATTCGGGGATCGGGGTCTCTTCACCGCCAGCACCCAGTCTCCAGGTGCCAGGACGGGCAGCATGCTCTCCTCGGCGACCTCGTACCTGGTGAGCCTGAATGACAACGCAGCCAGCACCGCTTCGAGGATCGCCCGGGCCCTGGATGGCGTCTTGTGGGCCTTCACACCCTTCCCCCCGTGCTGGCGGCGAGTGTAGGGTTGAACCGATCACAGGAGGGAAGGAAGAGATGCGATTGCTGCGTCCCAAGAAGGTGGCTCACGCCCACTGCGACCTGATGTGCGGGGTGTACGACCCGGCTCAGGCGCGCATCGAGGCGGAGTCGGTGCGGGCCATCATGCAGAAGTACCAGGACTCCGACGACGAGGTCTTCCGGCAGAGGTGCGTGATCATCAAGGAGCAGCGCGCCGAGCTCGTGAAGCACCACCTCTGGGTGCTCTGGACCGACTACTTCAAGCCGCCCCACGTGGAGCAGTTCCCACACCTCCACGACCTCTTCTGGAGAGCCACGAAGAAGGCGGGTGACGCCAAGAAGTCGGTCGACCCGGCGGTGGGAGACGAACTGCTGGCGCTGATCGCCGAGATCGCCGACGTCTTCCAGAAGACCAAGAGCTAGCCGTACTCGGAGCGACCCGGAAGGGGGCGGCCCCAGGCCGTCCCCTTCCCCGCGTCACCCGACCGGTCCGGGCAGGCGAAGGTCGCGGCGCACCCAGGGAAGCCCGATCGTGGCGCCCGCCACCACCAGGCCCCCCAGGGTCACCGCCACCAGGTCGGACCAGGCGCCGGCTTCGAGCAGGTCTCCGATCGATGCGGCCAGCCACCAGACGGCCAGGCCGGAGAGCCCGGCCGGAACCAGTGCCCGCCCGGCGGTGATCGCCACCGGAAGCGCTTCATGGGGGCCGGTCCGGCGATACCACACGATCGCCAGTGCCGCCGTGTACAGGGTGATCGCCAGGCTGGAGGCGAGGGCCAGACCCTCGATGCCGAGGGCTCGGTTCAGGACCCAGTAGATGGGCACCGCGGCGACGGTGGCGGCGGTGCCGATCAGCACTGGCGCCCACATCTCCTCCCGGGCGTAGAAGCCGCGCGCCAGTATCTGCTGGATCCCCCACATGGGGATGCCGATGGCGAAGAACAGCACCGTTCCCGCGGTGGCAGCGGTGTCGGCGGCGTCGAACGAGCCCCGTTCGTACAACAGGCGCACGACGGGTTCGGAGAGCGCCATCAGGGCCGCCGCCCCCGCCAGGCTGAACACGATCACGTATCTCACCGCGCGGCCGACCGCAGCCGCCATCTCGCGATGGCGGCCCTCGGCGGCCAGCCGGGCGAGGAACGGATACGCCGCCACCCCGGCGGCCTGGGCGATGACCCCCACCGGCACCAGCATCGCCTGTCTTCCGAACGAGAGCCATGAGATGCCGCCGTCGGCGTGCAGCGAGCCGAAGGCCCGTCCCAACTGCTCGTCGAGGACGACCAGGGACTGCCCCAACATCAGGGGGATGGCCAGCGTGAAGTACCGGCGGACCGCCGGGTGCCGCCGCAGGCCGTCGCTCCGCCAGCGCAGGCCCTGGCGCCACGCTCCCCAGACCTGGAGGAGGAAGATCCCGGCGAATGCCCCGGCCAGGGCACCCCAGGCGAATCCGTCCGCCCCAGGATCCTGGCGTCCCAGAGCCCCGATCAGGCCGCCGGCGATGATCCCCAGGTTGTAGATGATCGGCCCGAGAGTGGGTATCAGGAACCGCTCCCTGGCGAACTGCCAGGCGGTGAAGAGCTGGCCGAGCACGAAGAACACCTGGGCGGGGAGGACGATCCGGGTGAGGTGAGCCGCCCTCCCCACCTGCTCCTCGGTGAACCCCGGCTCCACCAGCCGCAGGATGGGCTCGACCAGGGGGAAGGCGAGCACGGCGAGCACGGTGATGCCCAGCGCGAGTGGCCGGGCCACCGCCCAGAACGCCCGTTGAGCGTCGTCTTCGTCGCCGTGGGCGAAGCGCCGAGTGAGCAGCGGAATCAGGGTGATCGCCATGTACGCCCCGGCGAGCAGATAGTTGAGCAGGTCGGGGATGAGGAAGGCGACGAAGTACTCGTCTCCGGCGGTTCCGGCTCCGAGCAGCCCGGCGAACACGACCTGACGGATCAGGCCGAGTAGGCGCGACACCAACACGCCGCCGGCGACGATGGCGGCGGCGATGCCCATTCGCCGGTAGAGACCGCGTCGGGGCGGTGCTGTCATCGCTGCGACGCTAGCCCCCGATCGCCGGTCCGGGCGCTGGGTCGGCTTGGATCACTCGGATCCCAGATCCCGGCGCTTCAGCAGCGAACCGGTGGCGATCGTCGCCACGAAGGCCACGGCGATCGCCTTGGCCACGGCCCCTCCGGCCCCGGGAGTGACGCTCCCCAGGACGTCGTCCAGGATCGATCGGCTCTCCGGGACGAGGCCGGCGTATGCGCTCAGGCCGATCCGGAACAACGAGACGTTCGCCAGGGATGCTGCGGCGAAGGTGAACCCGCTCTCCCAGATGAAGACGTAGAGCAGGCCGAGCAGCACCGCCCTTGCGGTCAGGTAGCCGAGGGGCACGAACACGGCGCAGTAGGCCATGGCGGACACGGCGGCCCCCAGCGCCACCGGGCCCAGCCGCGACCAGTCCCCGCTGCGGGCCCCCACCGCCGCTGCCGCCGCTGCACCTGATGCCGCCACCAGGGCCGCGGCGACCAACCAGGCGGCGAAGATCTTGGCGGCGGCGATCGACCACCGAGGGCGGGGGCGCAGGGCGAGGAACGACAGCGTGTCGTCCCGTCGCTCGTCACCCAGGGCCCCTGCTCCGAGGATCAGCGAGACGATCGGAACCACCACCAGGAACAGGATGGCGATCGGTGCCTCGTCGAATCGGCGTTCGACGCCATCGGCGGTGAGCCCGCCCGACGACAGCCACATGACCACCCCCGGCAGCGCCGCCAGGAGGCCGAAGAGCAACAGGCGCTTGCCGCCTGCGAGCTGGCGCATGGTGGTTCGGACCATGGCGAGCCAGCCCCTCATCGCCGCCTCACCAGGTAGCGGAACACGCTCTCCAGCGACTCGTCCTCCGGCTCGAATCCGGTGAGCCGGGCACCCTGGGTTCGGGCGAGGCGCGGCACCAGGGCTCCCAATCGCGCCAGATCGCCGGCCTCCACCCGAAGCCGGCCGCCGGTGATCGCCACCGACTCCACTGCCTCTTCCAGGACCAGTGCCGCGGCGAGCTCGCGTGGTCGATCGACGTCGATCCGCACCCGATACGGGATGTCGGTCATCGCCCGACGGATGGCGGCCACGTCGCCGGCGGCCGCCAGCCTTCCGTCGACGATCGCCAGGACCCGGTCGGCCATCCGCTCCACCTCGGCGAGCACATGCGATGAGACGATCACGGTCTTTCCGTGGGCGGCCAGCGCCTGGAAGGTCTCGATCAGGCGAGCCCGCTGCACCGGGTCGGTCCCGTTCAGGGGCTCGTCGAGGATCAGCACCTGGGGATCGGTCACCAGCGCCGCCGCCACCTTGGCCCGCTGGCGCATCCCCTTGCTGAACCCCGAGATCGGTCGGTCCGCTGCACCCTGGAGGTCGACCTTCGCGATCGCCTCGTCCACACCGGCCCCGGGTGCACCGGAAAGGGTCGCCGAGTAGGCGACGAACTGGCGCGCCGTCAAGAATCCGTACACGGCGTCCTCCTCGGGGACCAGGGCGACCCGCCGGTACACGAGGTGGTTCACCCGGGGGTCGTGGCCGAGCAGGCGCACCTCGCCGTCGGACGGTCGGAGCAGACCGCACAGAATCCGCAGCAGGGTCGTCTTCCCGGCGCCGTTGGGCCCGAGGAGCCCGGTGAGGCCGGGCCCGAACGAGCAGGAGAGGTCGGAGACGGCCACCTTGTGGCCGAACCACTTCGACACCGACGACACCTCGATCGTCGGCTCGGGGGCGAAGGCGGGGCCGGTGGTCACAGCGCCTTCCGCTGCCGGAAGAGGACCACCAGCCAGCAGGCTGCCGCCAGGGTCGCCATCATGACCAGGGAAGCGGCCGGCCCGTATCCGGCCACCTCGGGGAGCCACTCGTTGGTGGAGGCGCCCATCACCCAGTCCTTCACGTAGCCGGGGTGGTGGGGAAGCGCCAGCAGGCTCAACGACGAGTAGCCGGATTCGGTGAGGGCGGTGGCGGTGGGGACGCTCACCGTGACGACGCCCAGGAAGGCTCCGGCGGCGATGGCGGGCCGGCGCGAGACGCTGGCGACGGCGAAGGCCAGCGGCGTGTAGGCGAGGAGGTAGGCCAGGGAGGCGATCGCCGTGGTCAGCAGGACATCGGCCTCGGCAACCGCGTACGAGGCGAACCCCTCGGCCGACACCCACGCCCGCCCCAAGTAGAGCACCAGGTGGGGCAGCCAGAGGAACGAGAACGCCACCGTGGCCAGGGCGGCCGCCCGTCCCAGGAGGTAGTCGACGGTGGTCAGCGGGCGCGAGGCGTACACCTGGAGCGTTCCGAAAGAGCGGTCCGGGATGAGCAGCTCGCCGGCGGCGAGGGCCACGAAGATCAGCGCCATCTGGCCGGTGAGGTCGAAGTACTGAGGGTGGCCGAACAGCACGAGGGCGGCATCGAACTCCCCGACCACGACGCCGATCGCCACGAAGAAGAGGGCTGGGAGCAGGGCGCCGCCGATCAGCACCATCGGGAGGAGCTTGCGTCGCGCCCGGCGCCTTATCCCGAGCACGCGGCGGATCCCGTCGCGATACAGCGCCCGCCTGGCGCCGCGGCGACCGGTTCGCGGCCCCTCGTGGGGCCGGTAGCCCAGATCGAAGACCACGCCTTCAGCCATGGGCGCCGCTGCCTTCCACGAGGAAGACGTCCTCGAGGGTGGTGCGGCGAACTCCGAGTCGCTTGATCGAGGCACCGGCCTCCACCACGGCATCGCGTGCCACCTCGAAGGGGTCCAGGTCTTCGTGGGAGATCACCAGCGACCTGGCCTCCCGCCGGACTTCGGCTCCCAGACGGCGTGCCGCCGCCTCGGTCGCCTCCGGATCACCGATCACCTCCAGCTCGGCCTCACCGGCTGTGGAGAAATCGGTGAGCGGCCCCGAACGCAGCACCCGGCCTCCGTCGAGCATCACCACCCACTCGCAGGTGTGCTCGATGTCGGTGAGCACGTGGGACGAGGTCAGCGAGTTGATCCCGAATCCGGCGAGCCGGGTGATCAGGTCGAGCATCTCCTCCCGGCCCTCCGGGTCGAGGCCGGCGGTCGGCTCGTCGAGCAGCACCAGCTCCGGATCGTGGACGATCGCCTGGGCCAGCTTGGCCCGCTGCCGCATTCCCGTTGAGAACTCACCCATGTAGCGGAAACGCTCCTCGTGCAGGCCGACCAGTCCGAGCACGTCGGAGGCGCGTTGCCGGGCGGCCCTGGTGGGGAGCCCGCCCAGCTCTGCGGCGTAGACCATGAAGTCGGCTGCCGTCTGGTCGTCGGGGAGGCAGTCGCGCTCCGGCATCCAACCCACGCGGCTGCGCACGTCTATGGCGCCGCCGGCGAGACCGTGGCCCAGCACGCTCACCGCTCCGGCGGCAGGGGTGAGCACCCCCAGGAGCACCTTGAGGAGCGTCGTCTTGCCGGCGCCGTTGGCGCCCACCAGGCCGATACGGCCGCGGGGCACCTCGAGGTCGATGCCGTCGAGGGCGACGATGTCCCCGTACGAGAAGCGGAGGCCGCTGGTGGCTATGGCAGCCGGGGAGGTGTCGGTCATCCGCTTCCCCTCAGGCGCCTTCTCAGGCGCTCCCAGGCGCCGGGAGCGGCCGTCGGCGGTGGCTCCGCTACCTGCGGTGTGGCTGCCCTCTCGGCACGCATCTCGGCGAGACGCTCGCGCAGGAACGCCGCTTCGGTCTCCGCCTTGGCCGCCCGCTCCCTGGCCTCGGCCAGCATCAGCCCGGCCTCGTGCAGGTTCCCCAGCTGATCCATCATGCGGTCCCAGGCGTCGCGCGGCACCAGCATGGCGGTTCCGTCGGCGGTGGGGCCGGTGGCCTCTTCCCTGACCGTCTCCTTGCGAGCGCCCTTTGGCGGTGGCGCCGACCTCCTCGGGTTTCTAGACAGGCGATGGGCCACCGACTCCGGGGTCACCATCCAGCGCGGTCCCGAAGGGCCCGCCTCGGAGACGGCGTCGACGGCACCCTTGCTGGCCCATGAGCGAAGGGTTCCCACCGGGACGCCGAAGCGGTGATGGGCCTCGCGCAGCGTGATGCGGGCCTCGGTGGGCGAGGGATCCGCGGCAGGGAGGCGCCGGGTGCGGGCAGGCGCCGCCGTGGACCGGCGCTGGGCCCACACGAATGCCGGGTCGTCCGCCATCTTCTCCTTCGTCGAGCAGCGAGGTTAGAGGCGCCGCGTCGGCACCACCGGACCGGCGGCCCGGTTCGTGGAATAATCCTCCCGTGCCCCTGCGCCCAGCACCCACCGAGGACGAGGTGAGATCTCTGGTGGAGCGCGTCGTCGCCGGCCTGACCGTCGACTCCCCGCAGGAGGCACCGGAGGCGATCCCAGGCCCCGCCACGGAAGACGCGGGCGCAATCGCCATCGGCGCCGACCACGGCGGATACCGCCTCAAGGAGCGGATCGCCTTTCGGCTGCGCGAGGCCGGGCACCAGGTCGTGGATTGCGGAACCGACTCCACCGACCCGGTGGACTACCCCGACATCGCCGTGGCGGTGGCCCGACGGGTCGCGTCGGGGGAGTGCGGCGTCGGGATCATGATCGACGGCGCCGGCATCGGCTCGGCGATGGCTGCCAACAAGGTTCCCGGGGTGCGGGCGGCGTCGTGCTACGACGTCTCCTCCGCCCGTAACTCGCGGGAGCACAACCATGCCAACCTGCTCACGCTGGGGGCGGGGCTCATCGGCGAGAACCTGGCGTGGCAGATCGTCGAGGAGTGGCTGGCGACTCCCTGGGCGGGTGGTCGCCACGCCGCCCGGGTGGCCAAGATCGACGCCCTCGACGCCATCGCCGCGGTGAGGTCGGCATGACCGACCGCGATGCACTGGTCGAAGCCGTCACCCGCGAGGTGCTGGCGACCATCGCCGGTGGAGCATGGGACGACTGCATGGTCTGCATCGGCGACTGTGTCGCCCACTCGGCGGACAGCGTGCGCACGGTCTTGGCTGCCGGGGCGTCGCGCATCACGTTCAACGGGGCCGGGGCCGACGTCCCCACCGACCTCGCCGGCTTCATCGACCACACCATCCTGAAGCCCGACGCCACCGCAGCCGAGATCGATCGCATGTGCTCAGAGGCCATCGAGTACGGTTTCGCCTCGGTGTGCGTCAACCCGACCTGGGCCCGGCGGGTGGCCACCAACCTGAAGGGCACCGGCGTGATCACCTGCTGCGTGGTCGGCTTCCCTCTGGGGGCCACCACTCCCGAGATCAAGGCGATGGAGGCGCGTCGCGCCCTGCGCGACGGTGCTCGAGAGATCGACATGGTGCTCAACGTCGGCGCCCTCAAGTCGGGGGATCTCGACCTGGTGCGAAGGGACATAGCCGGGGTCACCGAGGCCTGCCGCGAGGCCGGGGCGGTGTCGAAGGTGATCCTGGAGACGGCCCTGCTCACCGACGAGGAGAAGGTCATCGCATCCCGACTGGCCGTCGGCGCCCGGGCCGACTTCGTCAAGACCTCGACGGGGTTCGGGCCGGGTGGTGCCACCGTCTACGACGTGGCCCTGATGCGAGAAGCGGTCGGACCGGTGGTGGGGGTCAAGGCATCGGGCGGCATCCGCAGCGCCGATGATGCACGGCAGATGATCGCCGCCGGGGCGACCAGGATCGGCGCTTCGGCGGGAGTGGCAATCGTGACGGGAGGAGCATCCGGTGAGCAGTATTGACCTGAGGGGCTACTCGTTCCTCGACAGCCTCCAGCCGCAGTATGCGGCTTTCCTGGGCACCGTGGCCCAGGGTTTCCTGCCGCTCGCCGGCGATGCCTCCCTCTACGTCGAGATTTCTCCCGGGGTGGAGATCAACCGCCTCACCGACGTGGCACTCAAGGCCACCGAGGTCCGACCAGGGATGCAGATCGTGGAGCGCTACTTCGGGCTGCTCGAGGTCCACTCGCCCTCGCAGGCAGAGGTCCGGGCGGCGGGCCAGGCGATCCTCGCCGAGATCGGGGCCGAGGAGTCGGATCGGATCAAGCCGCGGATCGCCTCCAGCCAGATCATCCGCCGCATCGACGACCATCACGCCCAGCTGATCAACCGCACCCGCCACGGGCAGATGATCATCCCCGGTCAGACCCTGTACCTCCTGGAGATGGAGCCTGCTTCCTACGCCCCGCTGGCGGCCAACGAAGCGGAGAAGGCGGCTCGGATCAACGTGCTCGAGGTGCGGTCGTTCGGATCGCTGGGAAGGGTGTACCTGGGCGGGGAGGAGGCGGACATCGACGTCGGCTGGAGGGCCGCGGTGGCCGCGTTGGAGGAGTTGGAGGGTCGGGAGCTCTCCTGATGGAGCGCTCCCGCCTGCGAACACGGAAAGGAAGAGCGAGAACCGATGGCTGAAGCATTGGGAATGATCGAGTGCCGCGGGTTCGCGGCGATGGTGGAGGCGGCCGACGCCATGGTGAAGGCGGCCAAGGTGGAGCTGGTGTCGTATGAGAAGACCGGCGGCGGATACGTCACCGCCGTGGTAAGGGGCGACGTCGCCGCGGTCAAGGCGGCGATCGACGCCGGCGTCCGCAGCGCCGAGAAGGTCGGCGAGGTGGTCTCGACCCATGTCATCGCCCGTCCCCACGCCCTCATCGACATCGTGCTGCCGTTGGGGCGGGGCGACCGCACCGACACGGACGAGGGTTAGGGGGCGGGCCGTGCTGTTGGGCCGGGTGACCGGCACCGTGGTCGCCACCCGCAAGGAGCCGACCCTCGACGGGCTCACCTTCCTGGTGGTCGCCCACCTGGACGCAGAGGGCAAGGAGACCGGCGGTTCGGTGGTGGCCGCCGATGCCGTCGGAGCCGGTGTCGGGGAGGTCGTCATGTACGCCTCGGGATCGTCGGCGCGCCAGACGATCGCCACCAAGGACCGCCCCTGCGATGCGGTGATCATGGCGATCGTCGACACGTGGGAGGTGGGCGGCCAAGTGAAGTTCGTGAAGTGAGATGAAGCAGTCGTTCTCGGACGACGAGGTTCGGGCGATCATCGCTCGGGTGAGGTCGCGTCTCGGCGGCTCCGCCGAGGCCGCGCCCGAGCGCCCCCGGATCCCGGTCGACGTGCCCGAGGTCCCGCTGGGCGAGGGCGTGCACGACGGTGTCGACGGGGCAGTGGGGGCGGCGGCTGCGGCCCAGGAGCGGTTTGCCGCGATGGGCACCGCCATCCGTTCCTCGGTGGTGGCTTCGATCCGCAGTGCCATGATCGAGAACGCCGAGCGCCTGGCCGCCATGGCCCATGAGGAGACCGGGCTGGGTCGGGTCGCGGACAAGACCCGTAAGAACCTGTTGGTGGCCAACCGGACCCCGGGCCCGGAGGACCTGGAACCGATCATCGAGACCGGCGACGGCGGGATGATGCTCACCGAGCACGCTCCGTTCGGGGTGATCGGGTCGATCACCCCCACCACCAACCCCACCGCGACCATCATCAACAACTCGATCGCAATCCTGAGCGGCGGCAACGCCGTGGTGTTCAACGCCCATCCCAACGCCCGAAGGGTCTCGGCGGAGACGGTGCGGCTGATCAATCGGGCGGTCGTGGCTGCCGGCGGCCCATCCGACCTGGTGACCGCAGTTGCGGTGCCCACCATCGAGTCGGCCCAGGAGTTGATGCACCATCCCAGGGTCCCCGTCCTGCTGGTGACCGGCGGACCCGGCGTGGTGCGCGAGGCGCTCAAGACCGACAAGCGGGCGATCACGGCCGGGCCGGGGAACCCACCGGCCGTCGTCGACGAGACCGCCGACGTGGTGAAGGCGGCCCGGGACATCGTCGCCGGCGCCTCGTTCGACAACAACGTCATCTGCACCGACGAGAAGACCACCATCGCCGTCCGGGCCATCGCCGACGACCTGGTGCGGGCCATGGGGCGCGCCGGCGCCCGGGTCCTCCAGGAGCACGAACTGCGCAAGGTGGAGCGGGTCATCTTCGAGACGATGGGCCCGCCGGGGAAGCCGGGTGTGATCGATCGCTCCTGGGTGGGCAAGGACGCCGCCGCCATCGCCACCGCCGCCGGGATCGAGACCGACGGCGATCCGCGCCTCCTGGTGGCCGTGGTCCCCAACGATCACAACCTGGTGTGGACCGAGCAGATGATGCCGGTGATGCCGGTGACCGTGGTCTCCGATGTGGAGGCGGCGATCGACCTCGCCGTGCGGTCGGAGCACAGGTTCCGGCACACGGCCTCGATCCACTCCAACAACGTGGACACCATCACCCGAATGGCGCGCACCATCAACGTGTCGATCTTCGTGGCCAACGGCCCCAACTACGCCGGGCTGGGCCAGGGGGGTGAAGGCTTCACCTCGTTCTCGATCGCCAGCCCGTCCGGAGACGGGATGACCCGTCCCCTCACCTTCACCCGGGAGCGCCGCATCGCCGTCGTCGGCGCCCTCAGGATCGTCTGAAGTGCGTCCCGCCCTCGCCCTGCTCGAGTTCTCCTCGGTGGCTGTGGGGATCGTGGCCGGGGATGCGATGGTGAAACGGGCCCCGGTGGCGGGGATCGTCGCCGGGACGGTTCATCCCGGCGGGTACCTGGTGATGGTGACCGGAGAGGTGGGTGACGTCGAGGAGGCGGTGATCGGCGGAGTGGCTGCCGGGAGCGATGCCCTCGTCGACCGGGTGTTCCTCCCCGAGGTGCACGCCGCGGTGACCGCAGCCCTGGGCGGAGGGCGCGGCGCCGTCCGGGGGGAGGCGCTGGGGGTCATCGAGACCGTCACCGTCGCCGCCACGCTGGAGGCTGCGGATGCCGCCATGAAGCGAGCCGAGGTCTCGCTGCTGGCGGTGCGCCTCGCAGACGGTCTCGGCGGGAAGGCGTACGCCCTGTACTCCGGAAGCCTGCCCGAGGTGCAGTCGGCGATCGATGCCGGCCTGGCGGCGATCCATCCCGATGTCGTCGTCGGATCGAGCATCGTGCCCAACCTGGCCGGGGAGATGGGTGAGAACGTGTACGACGCCCCCCGCTTCGGGGACCGCGCCGGCTGGGGGAGCGGCGATGCAGCTGGCTGAGGTGATTGGAACCGTGGTGGCCAGCGTCAAGGCCGACGGGCTCGAAGGCGTCAGGTTCCTGATCGTGCAGCCGCTGGATCGGGACCTCGTGCCTCGGGGGTTCCCCGTGGTGGCGGCCGATGCGGTGACGATGGCAGGCCCGGGGGACACCGTGAACGTGGTCGCCAGCCGGGAGGCTGCGCTCGCCCTCCCCGTGCCGTTCGTGCCCGTCGACCACGCCGTGGTCGGCATCGTGGACCACGTGGAGCGTGACCGGTGAGGCTGGGCAGGGTGAGCGGCACCGTGGTGGCGACCATCGGAGTTCCGGCATACGGGTCCCGTCGGCTGCTCATGTGCGACCTCCTCGATGGCGCCGGCGCTGATACCGGCGACTACCTGGTGTGTGTCGACTCGGTGGGGGCCGGGGCAGGCGAGACGGTGCTCATCCTCGACGAGGGCAACGGAGCCCGTCAGGTCCTCGACGCCCCGGACGCCCCGGTGCGGGCGGTGATCGTCGGGATCGTCGACGCCGTGACCATCGACTGACCGCTGCAGCACCGACCCGGCGGTACCCTGGCGTACCGTGCACCGTGCCGTCTCCCTTGCCGCCGTGGTCCTGGCTCTCGCCGCCTGCAGCACCCCGTCGGCACCCATCCCCACGACCGCCCCTCCCGGCACTCCGAGTACGGTCACCACGATCGAGGACGACACCTGCGGACTGCTCGCCACCGACACCGCCCGGTATCTGGAGTCGGTGATGGCGGTCCTCGACCAGACGACGCTCGATGAGGCCAGGGACCGCGAGTCGTGGCCGGAGGGAATGGTGGCCCTGGAACAGATGGGAAAGGATCTCGATCTGCGCTCGCAGGCGATGCGCTGTGATCGGGCTCGGGTCCAGACGCAGGCCTTCGAAGAGGCCCGTCTCGATCCCCAATCCGAACTGGCACAGTATCTGCTCCACCTCCTGGGCCAGGAGTAGCCGGTCAGAGCAGCGCGGCCGCCTCGCGGTCGAGCATCCACACGACGTCCTCGGCGAGCCCGGCGACGACGGCCGCCGGAAGCGAGCGGTCACCAGAGATCGCCGCCGCCACCGACTCCGCCTTGGCGGATCCGGAGGCGACGAAGATGATCCGGCGGGCGCCTGCCAGGAGCGGTGGCGTGGCGGTGAGACGCCACCCGCGGCCGGGGACCTCCACGGCGGCGAAGTGCCGCGTCGTCTCGGCGAGCACAGGAGAACCGGGAAACAGCGAAGCCGTGTGGCCGTCGTCGCCGATCCCGAGCATCACCAGGCCTGGGCGGGGACCACCGTCGCCGGGGAGGATCGTTCGCAGGGTCTGCTCGTAGCGGGAGGCGGCGACCTCGGGGTCCGGGTCCCACGGAACCTCATGCAGGGTGGCGGGGACGTGGTCGAACAGTGAGCGGAGCGCCATTCCCGCGTTGCTGTCGGGGTGGTCGACGGGGACGTGGCGCTCATCGGTCACCCATGCCGTGACCTCCGCCCAGGGCACTCGGGCGCGCCGCAGCCGCTCGTAGGCCCGACGCGGCGTGGATCCACCTGCCAGGCCGACGTCGGTGCCATCGTGGCGCAGCCAGCGGGCCACGGCGGCGGCGACGCCGGCGGCGAGTGCTTCGGGGGAGGTGAACACCCGCACCCTCATGTGGGGCGATGGTAGGGGGAGCCCCGCTGGCACACTGGTTCCATGACCGCGCGGGAACACTCGCCCCGGCCGTTGCACCAGGGCGTGATGAAACTGGAGTGGGCGCCGGGAAGGTGTACCACCGTGGAGACCATCGGAAACGGGCCGGGGGTGGTTCTCGCCCATGGCGCAGGCGCCGGCCCGAGGCATCCCTTCATGGTCGGGCTCGCCGGTCGGCTGGGGGCCGCAGGCTTGCGGGTCTCGGCGTTCGAGTATCCCTATGTTGCCGAGGGGAGGAAGGCGCCCGATCGCCTGGAGACCCTGATCGCCTGTCACCGGGCAGTGGCCGCCGCCGCAGCCGACGGGGGCGCCGTGCCGTTCCTCGTGGGCAAGTCGATGGGAGGGAGGGTCGGTTCGCATCTCGACCTGGAATCTCCGGGGCGGGTGTTCCTCGGATACCCCCTGGTGGCGCCCGGGAGCGGGAGTCGGCGGGGTCACGAGCATCTCTCCGGGAAGGGCCCGCTGCTCTTCGTACAGGGCTCGCGTGACCGGCTCGGTCCCCCCGCCCTCATTGCCGAGGTCGTGGAGTCGCTGGCGTTCGCCGAGATGGTGGTGATCGAAGGCGCCGATCACTCGTTCGCCACGCCTAAGGCCATGGGAATCCGACCGGAGGAGATGCTCGACCGTCTGGCGGCGACAGTCGTGGACTGGATTCGCCGTCAGCCGGGTGGCGGAACGTAGCGGCCCCGCACCACCTTCCCCTTGACGATCTTCAGCACCCAAGCGGCCCCCTTGCGGATGGGCAGCGCCTCCTCGAGGGGTGCACCCAGGCCGACGAAGTGGCTCACCAGCTCCGCCAGCTCGTCTCCATGGCTGCACATCAGGACTCCGTCCCAGTCGTCGAGGCGCTTCAGCAGCCTGATCGGGCGACCGCCCTCTCCCAGATCATCGATCGCCTCCACCTTCACCCCGTTGGCGCGGGCTAGCGGTTCGACGGTCTGCAGGCACCGGGTGTAGGGGCTGCTCAAGATCCGGCGCGGCCCCAAGGGGCCGATCGTGTTCACGAGATCCCGGGCCTGTCGTAGACCCTCGGCGGAGAGAGGTCGCTCTCGATCGGGGTGGTGGCTGCCGCGCTCGCCCGCCTGGGCATGGCGCAGCAGGATCAGCCGCCGTCCGCCCACGATCTGAGCAGGGCGCGGTCCCTGCCATAGCTGAGTCGCTCCACCGCCGCCGACGGTGTCAGCCAGGCGATCTGGTCCACCTCGGGGTTGGGGGCGAACCTGCCTGTCTGGTGCTCCATTGCGAAGTAGTGGACCACCTTCGGGGCTCCCGAGCGGTCGCGGTACTCGACGATGCCCACCCGGTCGCCCAGGGAGCAGTAGAAGCCGGTCTCTTCTTCCACCTCGCGCATCGCCGCCTCGGCCGGCGACTCGCCCTCGTCCAGCTTCCCCTTGGGGAACGACCAGTCGTCGTAGCGGGGTCGGTGGACCAGGAGCATCTCGGTGACGCCGCCGACCACCCTGGTCACCAGGCCGCCTGCCGCGACGACGAGATCGGGGGGGGCTGCCGCCGTGCCGGGGTCGGGCAGGGCTCCCTGGGACCGGGCGGCGGCGAGGTGCTGGAAGCGCACCTGGGCGTCGAGGCCGATCTCGGTGGCGACCTTCTCCCAGGACTGGTCGGAGAGCTGCCAGGCGAGCCGATCGTCGGCAAGGTAGACCAGGAGCATCTCCTCGAGCCGTCGCCGCAGGCGGGGATGGGTGATCGGGACCAGCACCTCGACCCGCCCGCCCAGGTTGCGGGGCATCATGTCGGCCGAGCCGATCAGGTACTCCGCCGTCTCGCCCCGTCCGAACCGGTACACCCGGGAGTGCTCCAGGTACCGACCCACGATGGAGCGCACCGTGATGTTCTCCGAGAGGCCGGGCACGCCGGGACGCAGGCAGCACATGCCGCGCACGATCAGGTCGATCCTGGTCCCGGCCGCCGAGGCGGCGTACAGCTCGTCGATGATCGCCGGGTCCACCAGGTGATTCAGCTTGATGCAGATCGAGCCCTCTTCCCCGAGGGCTGCCTGGGTCCGGATCCGGGCGGTGACCTCGTTTCGCAGGTGATCGGGGGCCACCAGCAGACGCCGGAAGCGGCCGGCGTACCCGAACCCGGTGAGCAGGTTGAACAGCTCGGAGAGGTCGGCTCCGATGTCGGGATCCACGGTGAGCAGACCGAGATCCTCGTAGAGGCGCGCCGTCTTCGGGTTGTAGTTTCCGGTGCCGATGTGGGAGTACCGGCGCAGCTCGTCGCCCTCGCGTCGTACCACCAGGGCCACCTTGGCATGGGTCTTCAGACCGGCGACCCCGTACACCACATGGACGCCGGCTTCCTCCAGCATTCGGGCCCAGGCGATGTTGGCCTCCTCGTCGAAACGAGCCTTCAGCTCGACCAGCACCACCACCTGCTTCCCGGCGCGGGCGGCACCCATCAGGGATTGCACGATCGACTGCTCGCCACCGCGCGCCGGGTCGTCGGCGGCAGAGGTCCGGTACAGGGTCTGCTTGATCGCCACCACCTGAGGATCGCGGGCGGCGGCTGCGATGAACGCTCCGACCGATGTGCCGAAAGCCTCGTACGGGAGGTGGACGAGCACGTCGCGTCGCTGCAGGCGGTCGAACAGGGTCTCGCCGGGATCCAGGTGCCCGAGGATCGGCTGGGTCGTCGGGACCCATGATCTGTGGACCAGGTCGGGGCGCGGGAGGGAGGCGAGCAGCGACAGGCCTGCCATGTCGAGATGGCCATGCTGGGTGTACACCTGGTCGCTGCCGATCCGCATCTCCTCCATGAGGAGGTCGACCACGGCTTCGGGCATGGTGGTGTCGATCTCGAGCCGGACCAGCCTGCTGAAACGATGGCGGGTCTGGAGGAGCTCTTCGATTGCCTCGAGGAGGTCGTCGGCCTCGTCCTCCTCCAATGCCTGCTCGGCACTGCGGGTGACCCGGAACGGGTGGCTGCTCACGATCTCCATGCCGGGAAACAGTGCCTCGAGGTGGGCGGCGATGACTTCCTCCACCGGCACGAAACTGGTCGTTCCGGGGACGGCCAGGAACCGCGGCAGCAGGGGCGGAACCTTCACCCTGGCGAAGCGTTCCCGGGCACCTCTCGGGTCGCCGACTGTCACCGCCAGGTTCAGCGACAGGTTGGAGATGTAGGGGAAGGGATGGGTGGGGTCTACGGCGAGCGGGGTGAGCATCGGGTAGATCTCTCGCTCGAAGATCGCCTCCAACTGCTTGCGCTCCTCATCGGCCAGGTCGTCCCAGGTGACCATGAGGATCCCGTGCTCGGCAAGGCCAGGGAGCAACTCGGCTTCGAGCAGCCGGCCCATCCGTTCCCGCAGAGTGATGCACCGGCTGCGGATGGCGTTCAGCTGGTCGGCCACGGAGATCTCATCGGGTGCGCCACCGTCGAGGCCAGAGGCCATCTGCTCACGCAGGCCCGCCACCCGCACCTGAAAGAACTCGTCGAGGTTGGAGGCGACGATGGCGAGGAATCGAACCCGTTCCAGGATGGGAAGGTTGGGATCCTCGGCGAGCGCCAGCACCCGCTCCTGGAAGTCGAGCAGGGACAGCTCGCGGTTGGTGTAGCGGGAGGTCGATTCGATCACTGGTGCCGATGGTATCGGCGGCCGTCGCGGGAAGTTCAGCCGTCTCCCTCGAGGGCCTTGATCTTGGCCACCCGCCTCAGATGGCGCTCCTCGGCAGTGAAGCGGGCCGCCAAGAAGGTGCTGACGATCTCGGCCGCCAGGGCGGGCCCGATCACCCGGGCGCCGATCGCCAGCAGGTTGGCATCGTCGTGTTCGACGGCCTGGTGTGCGGTGTAGGTGTCGTGGGCCTGGGCAGCCCTGACCCCGCGCACCTTGTTGGCGGCGATGGCGGCACCCGCTCCCGAGCCACACACCACGATGCCTCGCTCGACCTTTCCCTGGACCACCGCCCGACCGACGGCGGCGGCGTAGTCCGGGTAGTCGACCGGCTCCTCGGAGTGGGTTCCCAGGTCGGTGACGGCGTGGCCGGTGGCGGCCATGGCGGCCGCCAGCTCCTCCTTGAGCCGGAACCCGGCGTGGTCCGAGGCGATGGCGACGCGCATTGCGGGTGGAGGGTAGTGACGGCCGGCGGCGCCGGTCGGACGGGGTGTCCATACAATCGCCACATGGATCGGTTCGTCGTCACCGGTGGTACCCCCTTGGAGGGCTCGGTGGCGGTGCTGGGGGCGAAGAACGCAGTGCTCAAACATCTGGTGGCCGCCCTCCTGGCCCCGGGAACCCACCGCATCGAGAACATTCCGGCGATCCGCGACGTGGCACTGATGGGGAGCGTCATCGAGCACATCGGGGCCCGGTGCCGTTTCGACGGATCGGCCGTCGAGGTGGAGGTCCCCGAGGAGCTGCTTCCGGAGGCGCCACTGGAGCTGGTGCGCAGGATGCGGGCATCGATCGTCGTTCTCGGGGCTCTACTCGCTCGCTGTGGCGAGGCCCGGGTCGCCTTGCCCGGCGGCGACGACTTCGGGTCCCGGCCCATCGACATGCACCTCGGTGGGCTGGAGGCCATGGGTGCCCACTTCGAACTGGTGCACGGCGAGCTCGTCGGCAGCGCCCCGGAGGGCCTGCGCGGCGCCGAGGTCCACCTCGACTTCCCCTCGGTGGGCGCCACCGAGAACGTGCTGCTCGCCGGGGTGACGGCCGAAGGAACCACCGTCATCCACAACGCCGCTCGGGAGCCGGAGATCCAGGACCTGGCGGCGTTTCTCGGGCGGATGGGCGCCCGAATCGATGGAGCAGGTACTTCCACAGTGGTGGTGGAGGGCGTCGGGAGCCTGTCTCCGGCGACACATCGCGCTGTTCCCGACAGGCTGGAGGCAGGCACCTACCTGGTCGGCGCCGCGATCACGGGGGGTGAGGTGACCGTGGTCGACTGCGTTCCCGAGCACCTGCGGATGGAGCTGCGCAAGCTGGGGGAGGCCGGGTGCGGCATCGAGGTGGGGGAGGACTGGGTTCGACTCACCGGCCCGTCGCGGCCGATCCCGGTCGATTTCGCCACGCTTCCCTACCCCGGGTTCCACACCGACATGCACCCGCAGATGGTGGCGCTCCTGTCCCTGGCTGCCGGCCGCTCGGTGATCACCGAGAACATATACGCCGCGAGGTTCCGCTACGTCGGCGAGCTGAACCGGCTCGGAGCCAGGGTCAGGCTGGAAGGTCAGCACGTGATAATCGACGGCACCGACGCCCTCTCCGGATGCGAGGTCGACGCCTGCGACATCAGGGCGGGGGCGGCTCTGGTGCTGGCAGGGCTGGCCGCCGAGGGGGAGACGACGATCACCGAGGTGGGCCACATCGATCGCGGCTACACCGACTTCGACGGGCGGCTTGCCTCGTTGGGGGCCAAGATCACTCGCCAGACGGTGCTCCCGCCAACACCCACCTAGAATCGGGAATGATCCCGCCCGCCAATCGTTGGAATCACCGATGAGCGAAGACATCGCCACCGAGGTCGACCTCGACCTGCTCACCGAGACCCTCGAGTACATCCGCCCGGCACTCCAGGCAGACGGCGGCGACCTGGTGCTGCTCGGGGTCGAAGACGGCGTGGTGAACCTTCAGCTGGTCGGAGCCTGTGGCGGCTGTCCCATGTCGACGATGACCCTGACCGCCGGGATCGAGCGGATCCTCCTCGACCGGGTTCCCGGAGTGGTCGAGGTGAACGCAGTCTGAGGTTCACCGGAGCCGCCCGCCGATTGCGGGGACGGTGCCACCGGTAACCTCCCGGCGTGATCACCGCACCCGAGGCCCTGGTGTCCGCCGTCACCGCAGGTGACCGCCGGGCGCTGGCCCGTCTGATCACCCTGGTCGAAGACGACCTCCCGGGTGCCGCCGAGGCGTTGAGGGAGGCGTTCACCGCCGCCGCACCCTCCCACCGCATCGGCATCACCGGAGCACCCGGCGCCGGGAAGTCGACGCTCACCGACCGGCTCATCGCCGCCGCCCGTGACGCCGGCGAGACCGTGGCGGTGCTCGCCGTCGACCCCACCAGCCCGTTCACCGGCGGGGCGGTACTGGGCGATCGGGTGCGGATGCAGGATCACGTGCTCGATCGGGGCGTGTTCGTGCGCTCGATGGCGAGCCGCGGCCACCTGGGCGGGCTGGCAGTGGCCGCTCCCAAGGCGCTGCTCGCCATGGAGGCCGGCGGGTTCTCTCGTCTGATCGTGGAGACCGTCGGCGTGGGTCAGGATGAGGTGGAGGTGGTATCCGCCGCCGACACCGTGGTGGTCGTGGTCACCCCCGGCTGGGGAGACGGGATCCAGGCCGCCAAGGCGGGGATCCTCGAGATCGGGAACGTGTTCGTCGTCAACAAGGCCGACCGGGAAGGGGCCGCCGAGACCGTCGCCGATCTCCGGGCGATGCTCGACATGGGAAGCCATGACGGCTGGGTGCCGCCGGTCCTGGAGACGGTCGCCGTCGAGGACCGCGGAGTGGCCGAGGTGTGGGAGGCGATCCGGGCCCATCGCACCCACATGGGAGACCCGGGTGTGGCGCGTGC
Organism: Acidimicrobiia bacterium; assembly: GCA_030584185.1. NCBI lineage: Bacteria > Bacillati > Actinomycetota > Acidimicrobiia > Acidimicrobiia bacterium. The sequence goes on from CP129495.1 coordinate 2,012,128, forward strand.
TCGGAGCCGCCGCCGGCTCTGGGAGTTGGAGACTGCCCTGGTGGGTGAGCTGAGGGAGCGGGCGCGTCGGGCGATGGACCAGGGCTCGCAGCTGGTTGCGGCGGTCGCCGCCGGTGAGACCGACCCGTGGACGGCTGCCGGGATTCTCGCCGCACGCTGACGCGCTGCGGGCCGGCCCCGGGGGACCGGCCCGCAGACCACTGACCAACCCGCTCAGGCCATCAGGCCCTGGACGTAGCCTCCGACGGCCACGGCACAGAAGTAGTACCCGAGATCGATGGCATATGCGGTCTTGCTGGCGTTGAGCCAGATCACGCGGGCCATGAGCGCCGGGCCGATGAGGAAGAGTGTCACCATCAGGGCGGTGACCAGTGAGTGCTCGATGTCGTCGGCGGCGCCCATGTAGGCCACCCCGATCTGGAGCAGGAAGGCCTGCACCAAGCCGGGGATGTCCTGCTTGAGGTCCATCTTCATGCTGTACTCGGTGCCGTTCGCCTGGGCCCACTTCTTGCCCAGGCCGGGCCCGTAGAAGAGCATGGTGATCACGGCCAGCACCACGATGGTGGCGACGACGATCGCCAGCCAGTCGAGGTCACCCAGCGTCTCGAAGAACCCGCTGAAGGTCCTCACGGTCTTGCCTCCCTTTGGTCGATGGACCGGCAAACTAGCGGCGCCCTCTGGCCGCCGTCGGGGGATCCGGGGGGTTTCTTCTGCGACTCCTACCATCGCCTCCAGTCGCCCCTGGAGGTACCCATGACCCTGGTTCGTACCGATCGCCACGGTGCGGTCGCCGTGATCACCCTCGACCGCCCGCCGGTGAACGCCCTCGGGGCGGCTCTGATCGCCGACTTCGGTGTGGCGGTGGCCGAGGCGGCGGATCCGGAGGTGCGGGCCGTGGTCGTGACGGGATCCCCACACTTCGCCGCCGGGGCCGACATCGCGGCGTTCAAGACGCTGATGGACGAGGGAGGCAGCGCCGCCGAACTCGGGGAGGACCTGGGGCGGGTCCTCCAGATGCTGGCCGCCCTTCCCAAGCCGGTGGTGGCGGCGGTCCGCGGCTTCGCCCTGGGCGGTGGCCTCGAGCTGGCCATGGCTTGCGATCTGCGGATGTTCTCCGCCGACGCCCGCGTCGGTCAACCCGAGATCAAGCTGGGGGTCATTCCCGGGGCCGGAGGGACGCAGAGGCTCCCCAGGCTGATCGGTATCGGTCGGGCACGCGACCTCGTCTACACGGGAAGGATGGTCGACGCCGCCGAGGCCAAGGCGATCGGGCTGGCCGATCGCCTCGTCGCCGACGCCGAGTTGGACGATGCCGCCCTGGAATGGGCCACCGAGCTGGCGTCGGGCGCCACGGCGGCGATCGCCATCGCCAAGGCCGCCATCGACCGGGGATGGGACCTCCCGCTGCTTGATGCTCTCGGGCTCGAGGCGGCAGGCTTCCGGGAGGCGTTCGGGACCAGCGACGCCGTCGAGGGGGTCACCGCCTTCCTCGACAAGCGCCCACCCAGATTCCAGGGGGTGTGAGTCAGGGCTTGAAGCGGGCGGCAAGGCGGCGAAGGTTGCGGCGCCAGATGGCGCCGAGGATGGGGCGTGCTGCCCAGGCCCCCACAGGGCCCCCCAGGAACCAGGGGAACCGGATCTGTTCGGACCAGGTGAAGCGGGTTCCTCCTGCCTCTGCTGCCAGCGTGAACCGACCCGACCCGGTGAACAGGCCCTGATGGTGCACCCCCATCGTCTTCGGTGGGTCCCAGGCTGTGAACTCCATCACGTCGTTGGTGCGGAAGGGACCGACCCGGGTGGCGACGGCGATCCGGGTGCCCACTCCGGTTCGTGTCTCCCCGAGGAACTCGATCCCTTCGGCGTCGGCCATCCACTCGGTGTGGCTCTCCAGGCGGGACAGGTCCGCCCAGACCGCCTCGGGCGGGGCGGGGATGAACACGGAGACGGTGATGCCGGACATGGCGCCACGCTACCGGTCAACTCCTTCCAAGGGGCGTCGGTACCATCCCCTGCCAATGGTGACCAAGCGGGCGCGGAGATGGCTGACCCGAGCGGCGCTGGTCGGCTCGGTCGTGGTGTCGGGGACCCTGGCCGTCTCGGCGTGGTCGCTGGCCGGGTCGATCTCGGAGACGCTCCTGGAGTTCCCGCCACGATCCACCGCCGTGGAGGTGGTGGCGATCGACGACGACACGGTGACCCTGAGAGCCGCTGCATCCGTCTCTCGTCCCGGTCGGTGGGCGCTGGTTGGGGAGGATGCCTGGGTCGAGGTCGGTCCGGTCGTGGCCACGGCTGCGGGAACGGTGACCCGGCAGGTCATCGCGGTATCGGGTCGGCCCGGGGGGACGATGCGGATCGAGGCGGAGGCCTACGGTCCCGATCCGGGCGCCATGGGCATCGAGTTCGACGAGAGGATCGTCGCCGGGAGCGGAGGTGACCACTCGGTGTGGACCGTCGAAGGAACCGGAACCCTCTGGGTGGTGATGGTCCACGACGGTGACACCGGCCGCACCCAGGCGCTGCGCGCCCTGGAGACCGTCGTCGGGATGGGCCTGCCGGCGGTGGTGCCGGCGATGCTCGGCGCCGACGGAGCCCCCGAAGGCGGTCGCCCCGGCCTGGGCGCCGCCGAGTGGCGTGACGTCGAGGCGGCGATCGGCCTCGCCCTCTCGCTCGGAGCCGAGGAGGTTGTGCTCATGGGTTGGGGCACCGGGGCATCGGCGGCGCTGGTCACGGCGCGCCAGTCGCGTCACGCTCCCCGGGTGGCGGCGCTGGTGCTCGAGGACCCCCTGCTCGACCCGGGATCCATCGCCGAGGCCCGACTGCGAGAGGACAAGGTTCCCGGATTCCTCATCGGCTGGTCGAAGGCGGTGGCGGTGTTTCGCTTCGGAATCGACTGGGATCGGCTGGACCACCTGGCGGTCGCCGCAGATCAGACCTTGCCGACCCTGTTGATCCACGGATCGGCCAACGATCGACATCCGCCGGCGGCGACCGAGGCGTACGCCGCGGCGGCCCCCGAGGCCGTTGCGTTCGTGGTGCCCGGGGCGGGGCACGGAGAGGCATGGAACGTCGATCCTGATCGGTATCGAGCAACGCTGGAGGAGTTCCTGGCCAAGGTTGTCGTCGGGAGAGCGCAAGACGATCCCGAGTCCGACTGAGGTCCTCGCAGGGTTGCCGCCACCGGCATACTGGGGCTCGTGCCGTATCTGGATCACGCCGCGACCACACCGCTGCGCCCCGAGGCGGCCGAGGCGATGCGCCCCTGGCTGGGTGGATCCTTCGGCAACCCGTCGGGGGTGCACGCCGTGAGCCGCCGCGCCAAGGCCGCCGTCGAGGACGCCCGGGAGCGAGCCGCCTCCCTGCTCGGGGCGGCCCATCCCCTCGACATCGTCTTCACCGGTGGCGGGACCGAGTCGGACAACCTGGCCCTGTTGGGGGTGGCCCTGGCCGGCGGTCGGCGTGGCGGCGTGGTCACCACCGCCGTGGAGCACCCGGCGGTGCTCGAGACGGCCCGATTCCTGGAGACCCTCGGGTGCGCCGTCACCACCGTCGGAGTCGATGGGAGCGGCGTGGTCAGTACCGAGGCCCTGCTGGCGGCGATCGAGCCCGGTACGGCCGTGGTGTCGGTGATGACGGCGAACAACGAGACCGGCGTGGTGCAGCCGGTGGCGGAGGTGGCCGAATGGCTCGAGGGCACCGGGGTCCTGCTGCACACCGACGCCGCACAGGCGGCGGTGTCGCGCTCGGTGACCCTTGATGATCTCGGTGCCGACCTGGTGTCGCTGGCGTCCCACAAGCTGGGCGGCCCGCAAGGCGTCGGCTTGCTTGCGCTGCGCCCGGGAATCGTCCTGGAGCCGTTGCTCCACGGCGGTGGTCAGGAGTTGGGGAGACGCAGCGGCACCCACAACGTCGCCGGGATACTGGGGCTGGTGTCCGCCATGGAGGCGGCGTTGTTCGACCGGAAGCGCTTCGTGGCCGAGGTGGGGGAGGGGCGCTCCCGCTTCGAATCGGCGATCCTCGCCGCCGTGCCCGGCGCCAGGGTGACCTCCGGTGATGCCGATCGCCTCGTGCAGCACAGCCACCTGCAACTCCCGGGTGCCGATGCCGAGACCCTCCTGGTGCGTCTCGATGGGATGGGGGTATCGGCCGCTGCGGGCTCGGCATGCCACAGCGGAGCCATCACGCCGTCGCACGTCCTCACCGCCATGGGCCTCTCCCCGGCGGACGCAGCATCCTGCGTTCGGTTCTCCTTCGGCTGGGACTCGGTCGCCGAGGACGGGGAGGTGGCGGCATCGGCGGTGATCGCAGCCCTGGGGGCGAGCAGATGAGGGCCCTCGTCGCCATGTCCGGTGGAGTCGACTCGAGCGTGGCGGCGGCCCTGACGCTCGCCGAGGGCCACGAGGTGGTCGGGGTCACCCTCAAGCAGTGGGTGGGGGAGGACGGCCGGCTCCCCGCCACCGGATGCTGCACCGTGGCCGACGCCGAGGACGCCCGCAGCGTCGCTGCCCGCCTCGGAATCCGCCACTACGTGCTCGATCACGTCGCCGACTTCACCCGGGAGGTCGTGGATCGGTTCGTGGCCGGCTACCGGGCCGGCCTCACCCCCAACCCGTGCATCGAGTGCAACCGGCGGGTGCGGTTCGGGGCGCTGTTCGACCGCCTCGAAGCCCTGGGTTGCGACTTCCTGGTCACCGGGCACCACGCCCGGGTCGTGCGGCGGGACGGATCGGCCCGACTGCTCGTGGGGCGTGATGGCGACAAGGATCAGTCCTACGTCCTGCACATGCTGTCCTCAGACCGGTTGGAGCGGGTGCGCCTCCCCATCGGCGAGCTCACCAAGGCCGAGGTCAGGGAGCACGCCTCCCGGCTCGGGTTGCGCACCGCCGCCAAGCCGGACAGCCAGGACCTGTGCTTCGTCGACGGCGATTACCGCCAATTCCTCGCCCGGCGCGCCGGCGTCGGCCAGGCGGGAGAGGTGGTCGATCGCGGCGGCAACGTGCTGGCCGTCCACGACGGCGTCGGGCGGTTCACCGTCGGTCAGCGACGTGGCCTCGGGATCTCCGGCGGCGAGCAGCGGTTCGTGCTGGAGACCGACTCCGCCACCGGGCGCGTGGTGGTCGGCAGTCGCCACGACCTCGCTTCTCGGGGGTGCATCGTGTCGGAGGTGGGGTTCATCGGTGCCGCCGAGCCACCCGGCACCGAGGTGGCGGTGAAGGTGCGCTATCGGACGCCGCCGGTCCCGGCGCGCATCTTCCCCGAGGGCGACGAGTGGCGGGTCGAGTTCCAGCGCCCGCAGGAGGCCGTGGCTCCCGGCCAGGCTGCTGTGTTCTACCGTGGTGACGAGGTGCTGGGTGGGGGAACGATCTTGACCACGGTGGCGGCGTGAGCGGGATCTCCGAGCGGATCGAGGATCTGCGTCGGCTGATTCGGCATCACGGGCACCGCTATCACGTGCTCGATGTGCCCGAGATCTCCGACGCCGAGTACGACGCACTCTTCCGTGAGCTGTTGGAACTCGAGGAGGCAAACCCGGAACTGGTGGCCCCCGACTCGCCGACCCAGCGGGTGGGCGCCCCTCCCGACGGTGCCTTCGCTCCGGTGGCGCACCGCAGCCCGATGTTCTCCCTGGACAACGCCGAGAGCGCCGAGGACCTCGACGCCTGGGCGGGCCGGGCCGTCCGGGTGCTGGGCCGGGAGCCATCTGGATACTCCTGTGAGCTCAAGATCGATGGAGTGGCGGTGTCCCTCACCTACGAGGGAGGACGGTACGTTCGCGGCGCCACCCGCGGGGACGGGGCCGTGGGGGAGGACGTCACCGCCAACCTGCGGACCCTGGAGCAGCTGCCCCTGGTGATGCTGGGCGAGGGCGCTCCGGGTGTCATCGAGGTTCGCGGCGAGGTGTACATGCCCGAGACCGCATTCTCCGCCCTCAACCGGACGCAGGCCGATGCCGGCGAGCGGATCTTCGTCAACCCTCGCAACGCCGCCGCCGGGGCCCTGCGGCAGAAGGATCCGGCGGTGACCGCCTCCCGCCGTCTCGCCCTGTGGGTGTATCAGATCGGGTACATGGAGAGCGACCCGGGCCTGACCACGCACTCCGAGGCCATGGCATGGCTGGCGGATCGCGGCTTCCCGGTGAACCCGGCGTCGCGCGTGGTCTCCGATCTCGACGGCGTGAAGGAGTTCGTGACAGACGCCGAGGGTTCACGGCACTCCCACGGCTATCAGACCGACGGTGTGGTGGTGAAGGTCGACTCGCTCGCCGAACAGGCCGTCCTCGGGTTCACCGCCCGTTCGCCGCGTTGGGCGATCGCCTACAAGTTCCCACCCGAGGAGCAGACCACCCGCCTCGTTGCGATAGAGGTGAACGTGGGTCGAACCGGTGCGGTCACTCCGTACGCCGTCCTCGAGCCGGTGTTCGTCGGGGGTGCCACCGTGACCAACGCCACCCTGCACAACCAGGACGAGGTGGCGAGGCGCGACCTGCGGATCGGGGACACAGTGGTCGTGCGCCGCGCCGGAGACGTCATTCCCGAGGTGGTCGCTCCGGTCGTCTCCCTGCGAACCGGGAAGGAGAGGGTGTGGCGGATGCCGGTGCAGTGCCCGTTCTGTGGGAGCCCGATCGTCCGCAAGGAGGGCGAGGCGGTGGCGCGTTGCACCGGCGGGTTCTCCTGTCCGAGCAGGCTGCGCGAGCACCTGGTCCACTTCGCCGGACGGGGGGGGATGGACATCGAAGGCCTGGGGTACAAGACGGTCGACCTGCTCCTGAACCGGGGCCTGGTGCGGGATCCGGCCGACATCTTCACGCTGCGTCCCGACGATCTGAGGGGACTGGAAGGCTGGGGTGAGGTCTCGGTGGGGAACCTGATGGCTGCGATCGACGTCGCCCGGCGACGCCCGCTGGCCCGGTTGTTGACGGCATTGGGGATCCCTCTCGTCGGTGCGACCGTGGCCCGCATGCTCGCCCGACGGTTTGGTTCGATGTGGTCCCTGCTCGACGCCACCGAGGAGGATCTCGCCGCCATCGACGGGGTGGGGCCGGAGATCGCCGGTTCGGTTCGAGTCTGGGGGTCCGATCCGGAGAACCGTGCCCTGGTCTCCCGGTTGGAGGCGGCCGGGGTCGCGATGGAGGAGTCGGTTCCGGGTGCTCGGTCGGCGATGCTCGACGGGGTCACGCTCGTGGTGACCGGAACCCTCGACGGGTTCTCTCGCGACGAGGCGCAGGTGGCGATCGAAGAGCGCGGGGGCCGGGTCACGGGCTCGGTGTCGGGGCGCACCACCGCCGTGGTCGCCGGAAGCGAGCCCGGGGCCTCCAAGCTGGCCAGGGCGTCCGAGCTCGGGATACCGGTGATCGACGAGGCCGTCTTCGAGCGCCTGCTTGCCGAAGGGTCGGGAGCCCTCGCCGGGACGGATGTCGCCGACTCCGTGTAGCGTGGCGCCCATGCTGTTCAGTTCGCCTGGCGTGAGCGCGTCGTCGCCGCAGGCATGAGCCACCGGCTGGCCGGTTTTCCCCGGCGTGTGATGTGGACCCGCGGCGAGGGCTGCGCCGAACTGGCGACGGCCATCGGACCCGCGGTTCAGGTGGAAGGCGACCTGCGCTCCGCCGTGATCAAGGGTCGGGCCGACCTGTTGGTGGCCCGCAAGCTCACCTCGTTCGACCTGGTGGGCGTCGCCGTCCCGCACGGATTCTCCGCTCCCGAGGTCGCGGGGGTTGTGGCTGCAGTCGGTGGCGGGCCGCACTCGGCCCTGGCAGCGGTGGTCGCCGGGAGGCTCGCCGCCTCGCTCGGTGTCACCGGTTCGATCGCCTCCGCATCTGCGTCCAGTGAGGACGACGCCGCCGCCGAAGGGCTGCTGGCGGAAGTCGGTTCTCTGGTGCCTGAGATGCCCGCCAAGGTGGTACGCGCCGCCAGCGCCCGGCATCTCGTGGATGGCCTCCCCCATGGATCCCTGCTGGTGGTGGGTGCCCCGGGCGGCTCCTGGATGCAGCGCCAGTTCTTCGGTCCCGGGCGGCAGTTGGTGGTCCGGGCATCGGCGGGGGCGGTTGTGGTGCGCAGCGCCCCGGCACGCTGCTTCCACGCCATGGAGGAGGCTTCCCCGTTCGGTCCGGCGATGCCAGTCGCCGAGGCACGGCGGCTGTTGATCGACTCGTCGGCTCCGGTGGTCGACGCCGGGGTGCTGGTAGGGATCGTGCGCCGATCTGCACTCATCGATTCAGCCGGGGGGACGGTCGGTGACGTTTCCGAGGATCCGGTGTTCGTGAGCGATGCCGATCCTCTGGAGGCGGCAGCCGACCTGCTCGGCTTCATCGATCCGGTGCCGGTGGTCGACTCTTCCGGCCGGCTCAAAGGCGTGGTTCGGGGTTGAGCCTCCTCGGCGAACCGGTGGGGCAATTGCCGCCTTCGGCGCCGGCCCGCTCCGAGATCCGCGGCCGCGGTCTGATACTGAGGCGGCCCGACCCTGTCGGCGACGTCTCCGACCTGTACTCGGCCACGCACGGTGCCCCGGAGTGTGAGGCGGTGTGGGAGTACATGGGGTACGGCCCCTGGTCCGACGAGTTTCAGATGGCCGGGTGGATGGCGTCGACGCTGGACTCGGCGGACCCCTTCTGGTGGGTCGTGGAGTCGGAGGGCCATCCGGTGGGGATGGCGGCGGTGCTCAACGTGGACCAGATCCACCGGCGAGCCGAGATCGGCCACATCTGGTACGTCCCGTCGGTTCATCGAACGACGGTCAACACCGAGGCGGCGTACCTGATGATCCGGGAGTGCTTCGAGACGATGGGCTCGCGGCGCGTGGAGTGGAAGTGCGACGCCCTCAACCTTCGGTCCCGGGAGGCGGCACAACGCCTCGGTTTCGTGTTCGAAGGCGTGTTCCGGCACCACATGATCGTGAAGGGCCGTAATCGCGACACGGCGTGGTTCGCCATGACCGCCGACGACTGGCGAGGCGCTCGTCCCATGATCGAGGCCTGGTTGTCGGATCCGAAGCCGGGCGGCCTGCGGGGCGGATGACCGATCCGGTCAGATCACCCGAAACGACCAGGTGAACGAGCCCGGGTCTGGCCGGCCCCCCGCAACCCGTTCCCAGGCGACCTCGACGACGTGGTCGCCCGGACCCCACGCTTCCACGATCCCACCCACGGCGGGCTGCCATCGAAAGGTGCCGGTGGCCTCCACCCACTCCACCTCCGACTCCGGGATCGGGGTGCCGTCGACCACCAGGTCGAGGCGGTAGCCGACCGGGAGGACCACCACGACCTCGGCCGGACTGACCACCACCGCCCCGGGGACGGGTTGCACCGATACCAGTGGCGGGGGAACCCCTTCGGGATCCCCCTGCGGAGCGAACGCCCATGCGGCGGCGATCACCGCAGTGGCGGCCGTGGCGAGCAGGGCGAGGGTGAACCGGTGGCGGCGGGCGCTCATGCCCCGATGGTAGGAAGGCCTTGCCCGGTAGCCCGCTACCGTTCCGGCGGATGCGCCGCAACCCCGTTCTCGACCGTCTCGGTGAGTACCCGATCGCCGAGCTGCAGAGCCTGGCCCGCAGCATGCGTGCCGCCGGGGAACGGCTCATCGACTTCTCGATAGGCGACCCCAGGGAGCCCACCCCCGAGTTCATTCGGGAGGCGTTGCGCCGGGCGGTTCCCGAGGCGTCGCAGTACCCGACCGTGGCCGGACTGCCCGAACTGCGCCATGCGGTCTCCGCCTATCTGCGGCGCAGGTTCGGAGTGGATGTCGATCCAGAGACCCAGGTGGTCCCGGTGTCCGGGGCCAAGGAGGCGATCTTCTCCACCCCGCTCGCCTTCATCGATCGCGCCGCCGGGGAGGCGGGTGCCTTCGCCACCCCGGGGTACCCGATCCACGAGAGGGGGCTGGTGTTCGCCGGCGCCGATACGGTCGCCATCAGGCTCGCCGGGGACTTCGTGCTGCGGTCCGAGGACGTCCCTGCCGCCTCCTGGGAACGCCTGCGTCTGCTGTGGACCTGCTCGCCGCACAACCCGACCGGGGCGGTGGCCGCTCTGGAGGATCTCGCCGACCTCTACGGGGCATGCCGGAAGCACGACACCCTGTTGCTGAGCGACGAGCCCTACACCGACATCTACGAGGGAGAGCCACCCCATTCGGCTCTCGAGGTCGCCGGCCCGGGTTCGCCCGGTGTCCTCGCCTACCTGTCGTGCTCGAAGCGGTCTGGCATGACCGGGTACCGGTGCGGCGCCGTGGTGGGAGATCCCGAGGCGATAGCCGCCCTCAAGGCCCTGCGCTCGTCGGTCGGGGTGGCACCGCCCGAGTTCGTCCAGGCGGCCGCCGCCGTGGCCTGGGCCGACGACGACCACGTGGCGGAGCGCCGCGCCGTCTTCGCCGCCAAGCGAAGGGTGCTGAGAGATCGGCTCGAGCTCGCCGGGATCCGGGTGGCCGGCGCGTCGGCAGGGCTGTACCTGTGGGTCGAGGTCGAGGACGACACCGCAGCGGCCAAGCGGCTGCTCGCCGAGGGCGTGGTGGTGTCGCCGGGAAGGGTGTTCGGCCCTGGCGGGGAGGGGCACCTGCGCCTCGCCCTGGTGCCGACCCTGGACGAGTGTGCCGAGGCGGCAGAAGTGGTGGCGAGATGCCTGCAAGCCTGATCGACGCCGTCTACGAAGACCTGAGCCGCATCGAGGAGGCCCGTGAGGCGGTGCTGGAGACGATAGACGCCCTCGACCGGGGTGAGATCCGGGTGGCGGAGAAGCGGGACGGGGAATGGGTGGTCAACGAGTGGGTGAAGCGGGCGATCCTGCTCTACTTCCGCCTCGCCGGGATGGAGACCTGGCGGGCCGGTCCGCTGGAGTTCCATGACAAGATCCCTCCCAAGACGGGGCTCGAGGCAGCCGGGGTGCGGGTGGTTCCCCCTGGGACGGTGCGCCGCGGGGCCTTCTGCGAGCCCGGTGTGGTGGTGATGCCGGGGTACGTGAACATCGGGGCGCGCGTGGGGTCGGGAACCATGGTCGACACCTGGGCCACGGTCGGATCCTGCGCCCAGATCGGCCGGGACGTGCACCTCTCCGGCGGTGTCGGGATCGGCGGGGTGCTGGAGCCGCCATCGGCCCGTCCGGTGATCGTCGAGGACGGGGCCTTCATCGGGAGCCGCTCCATAGTGGTCGAGGGGGTGATCGTCGAGGAGGGCGCGGTCCTGGGGGCCAACACCACGATCACATCGTCGACCCCGATCATCGACGTCACCGGTTCGGAGCCGGTGGAGCACCGGGGGAGGGTCCCCGCCAACTCGGTGGTCATCCCCGGCACCCGTCCCCGGGAGTTCCCGGCCGGCACCTTTCAGACCCAGTGCGCCCTGATCGTCGGCAAGCGGTCCGAGTCGACCGATCGCAAGACCACGCTGGAGGCTGCCCTCCGGGACTTCGGGGTCCAGGCGTGACCCTGGCGGGCGACCTGGCCTGGCTGGTCGACATCCCTTCACCCACGGGCAACGAGGAGGCCCTCAGAGACGCCCTGGGGGAGCGGCTCGCGGGACGCTCGCCCCGGATGGTGGGGAGCTCCCTGGTGGCGGGAAGGCGCACCGACAAGCCCCTGATAGTCCTGTACGGGCATCTCGACACCGTTCCCGAACAGGGCAACCTGCCCGCCCGGGTGGAGGGGGGGCGGGTCCACGGCCTGGGCGCCTCGGACATGAAGGCTGGCCTGGCGGTGATGGTGGCCCTGCTCGAGGATGCGGCTGTCGAGGCGGGCCCCCACGATCTGATGGCGGTGTTCTACGACGGTGAGGAGGGCCCCTATGAGGGCAACGGCCTCGAGGCGGTCCTCGATGCGGTCCCCGAGTTGGGCGAGGCGGCCTTGTCGATCGTCATGGAGCCCACCGACGGGGAGCTGCAGCTCGGATGTCAGGGGACCATGAACGCCCGGGTGGAGTTTGGCGGCACCGCCGCCCACAGTGCCCGGCCCTGGCTGGGGGTGAACGCCATCACGCGGGCGGGGAGGTGGCTGGCGGAGATGGACGGGATCGGCTGGCACGACGTCGAGGTGGCCGGGCTCGTGTTCAAGGAGACCTTCGCCGTGACCACCGCTACAGGCGGGATCGCCCGCAACGTGATCCCGGCATCGTTCGAGGTGACGGTGAACCATCGTTTCCCTCCCGACAGGACGCCGGCCGAGGCGGAGGCGCGGCTACGGGAGATCTGCAGTGCCGCCGACCGGGTCGAGATACTCGACTACGCGCCTGCCGCCCCGATCCCTTCCGGCAACCCCCACCTGGAACGCCTTCGGGACCTGGTCGGGATCGTGACCGCCAAGACCGCCTGGACCGACGTTGCCCGCCTGGCGGCGCGGGGCTTGGACGCGGTCAACTACGGGCCAGGTGAGGTGGCACTGGCGCACCGCGCGGACGAGAGCGCTTCCATGGCTGCCATGGAGCGGTGCCTGGCGGTGATGCGGGAGTTCCTGGGGTAGGGGTGGGGCCGAAGGGGGCAAGGGAGCGAGACACGCGCACGCAGGGTTGCCCCCCTCCCGGCTTCGCCGTACTCGCCCCTGCGGGGGTAGGAAATGCGGTGGCCGGTGGGTCGGGGGGCATGGAGGCGACTGAGGCTGCAACCGATCGCTCCGGCATCGACCTACCTGGCGCCCTCCTCGAGCCGTCGGGCCTCGGCTTCGGTGTGCTCCTGCTTGCGGCGCGTCTCGGCTTCCTCGGACTCCGCCAGGCGCCGCTTCTCGGCCTCGAGGCTCTCCTCGCGCTGCAGCCGTTCGGCTTCCATGCCGGCTTGTCGACGGTCGGCGTCTTGTGACGCGTCGTCGGTGTGGGCGGTCGTCATGTACCGAGGGTAGGTGTGGCGTCTGCCGTCGGTGGCGGGTTGCGCCCCGCAATCGGATCGGTTGCAGGTGAGGGCATTGGAGAGAAGGTGTCGGCCGCGGTCGCGGGTTCGTTCCCGCCGGCCACCAACAGGTGGTGCGGGACACACTCGTTTCGGCTTGGTCCCGACTCCGACCTGAAGCGTCTCGCCCTGGCCGCCACCTGCGGTCGGTACCATCCCTGCCATGCCCGTCGAGATCGACATCGCCAAGGTGGCCCGCCTCGCCCGGATCGGGTTGAGCCCCGACGACCTGGCCCATCACAGCGAGCAGCTGCAGGTGATCCTGGAGCACGCCGCCCGGGTGCAGGCGCTTCCCACCGAGGGCGTGGAGCCCACGGCGCATCCGCTCCCGATGGTGAACGCCCTCCGGAGCGACGAGGTCGAGCCGACCCTCGACCGGGACGAGGTGCTCTCCCAGGCGCCCGACCGGGAGGGGCCCTACTTCCGGGTCCCGCCGTTCCTGGAGGACTGAGTGGACCCGGCCGACCTGACCATCGCCGAGGCCGGCACCCGGTTGCGAGCGGGTGACCTGACGTCCGCCGACCTTCTCCATGCCGTTCGCAGGCGCGCCTCGATGACCGAGGCGGTGCTGCACGCCTACCTGAACATCGATCACGACGGGGCGGCCGCAGCGGCGGCAGCGGCCGACGAGGCGCTGCGACGGGGTGACGATCGGGGGCCCCTGCACGGCATCCCCGTCGCCCTCAAGGACAACATGGTGACCCGGGGTCTGGAGACCACCTGCTCCTCCCGTATCCTCGCCGGGTATCGCCCTCCCTACGACGCCACGGTCGTAGAGAGGCTCCGGGCCGCCGGGGCGGTCGTGTTCGGCAAGACCAACCTCGATGAGTTCGCCATGGGGTCCTCGACCGAGAACTCGGCGTACGGGCCGACACGCAACCCTTGGGATCCGGACCGCGTTCCCGGTGGCTCCAGCGGCGGATCGGCTGCGGCTGTGGCCGTCGGCTCGGCGTTCGCCGCACTCGGGTCGGACACCGGCGGTTCGATCCGGCAGCCGGCGGCTCTCACCGGCACCGTGGGGATGAAACCCACCTACGGCCTGGTCAGCCGGTACGGACTGATCGCCTTCGCCTCGTCGCTCGACCAGATCGGTCCGATCACGCGCAGCGTCGACGACAGCGTCACGATGCTCGCCGCCATCGCCGGGCATGACCCGTCGGATGCCACCTCCTACCGGGGCGGATACCCGGACTTCGCCTCGTCGATGGGTGATGGCGTCGCCGGCCTGCGCATCGGTGTCATCCGGGAGCTGTCCGGCGAGGGGATCGCCGCCGACGTGTCGGCCGCCTTCCGGGCGACGGTCGACGCCCTGGTGGCCGCCGGGGCCGAGGTGAGCGAGGTGTCGCTCCCCTCCACCGAGTACGCCCTCAGCGCCTACTACCTGATCGCCCCCGCAGAGTGCTCCGCCAACCTGGCGCGATTCGACGGGGTGAGGTACGGGCCCCGGCTTCCCGGATCCTCCGTGGAGGAGATGATGGCCGCCACCAGGGCGGACGGCTTCGGCCCCGAGGTCACCCGTCGCATCCTGCTCGGGACCTACGCACTCAGCGCCGGGTACTACGACGCCTTCTACGGGCAGGCCCAGAAGGTCCGCACGCTGGTGGTCGAGGACTTCCGCCGCGCCTACGCGGAGGTGGACGTCCTGGTCACCCCCACCAGTCCGACCACGGCGTTCGCCTTGGGGGAGCGGGCCGACGACCCGCTGGCCATGTACCTGAGCGACATCTGCACGATTCCGAGCAACCTGGCAGGTGATCCGGCGATCTCGCTGCCGTGCGGGCTCGACTCGGCGGGGCTGCCCATCGGGTTCCAGGTGTTGGCGCCCGCCCTGGGGGAGCCGGTCATGTTCCGCGTGGCCAAGGCGGTCGAGGAACTGGTCGGCTTCTCCGCTCGGCCAGCCCTGGCCTCCTCGGAGGGGGCGGCATGACCTGGGAGGCGGTCATCGGGATCGAGACCCACGTCGAGCTGCTCACCCGTTCCAAGATGTTCTGCGGATGCCCGGCCGACTTCGGCGCCGAGCCCAACACCAACGTGTGTCCGGTCTGCCTCGGGCTCCCCGGTGCCCTCCCTGTCCCCAACGCCGCTGCCATCGAGTGGACCGCCTCCCTCGGCCTGGCCCTCGAGTGCGAGATCTCGCCTCGTTCGGTGTTCCATCGCAAGAACTACTTCTACGCCGATCTGCCGAAGAACTACCAGATCAGCCAGTTCGACCTGCCTCTTTGCATCGGGGGGAGGCTGGAGGTAGACGGGGGGTCCGGGCCGCGAGTGATCGGCATCACCCGGGTGCATCTCGAAGAGGACACCGGCAAGTCCACCCACACCGGTGCCGGCGGTCGCATCCATGACGCCGAGGGGGCGCTCATCGACTTCAACCGGGCAGGCATCCCACTGGTGGAGGTGGTCACAGAACCCGACCTGCGCACCCCCGAGGAGGCCCGGGCCTACGGCCAGGCCCTGCGGGCGATCGTGCTCGCTCTCGGCATCTCCGACGCCCGTCTCGAGGAGGGGTCGATGCGCTTCGATGCCAACGTGTCGCTGCGACGCCCCGGCGCCGACACGCTGGGGGTCAAGGTCGAGGTGAAGAACATGAACTCGCTGCGCTCGCTGCAGAGGGCGCTGGCACATGAGATCGCCCGACAGACTGCTTTGCTCGATGCCGGCGAGGTGGTGGCTCAGGAGACCAGGCACTGGGACGAGGAGGCGGGCCGCACCTCGTCGGGCCGCTCCAAGGAGGAGTCGAGCGACTACCGGTACTTCCAGGAGCCCGATCTGGTGCCCATCGAGATCGATGCCTCCGAAGTCGCCCGACTGCGCCATGCCCTTCCCGAGCTCCCCGGTGACCAGCAGGGTCGCCTGGTCGAAGCGGGTGTAGACGAGATTGCGGCGAGGACGATCGTCGCCGGTGGGCTCGTCGGGTTGCTCGATGCCGCCGTGACAGCCGGGGCGTCGGCGCGCGGTGCCGCCAACTGGCTGGCGGGAGAGGTCACCGCCCACCTCAACCGGACCGGTGAGGACCCCTCCACGCTGCCTTTGGACGGTTCCGGCCTCGCCGAGTTGGTGGCGATGGTGGAGGGCGGCGAGCTGTCCGCCACCGCCGCCAAGGAAGTGCTGAGCGGGGTGCTCGCCGGAGAAGGTGGCCCCCGGTCGGTTGCCGCCGATCGCGACCTGCTCCAGGTGAGCGACGAGGTTTCGTTGGCCGCCATCGTCGCCGAAATCCTGGCCGACCATCCCGACGAGGCGGCACGCCTCGCTGCCGGGGAGGAGCGGCTCGTCGGATTCCTCGTCGGGCAGGCGATGCGGCGCAGCGGGGGCCGCGCCGACCCGAAGGTGGTCGACCGCCTCATCCGGGAGAAGACGGGCAGGTGACTCTCCCGGGCGGGGTGGTCTTCGACTGCGACGGCGTCCTCGTCGACTCCGAGCCGCACTCGGTCGCAGCCTGGCTCGCCGTCTTGCGGCACCTCGGCCATCCCGCCGGCGCCGCCCAGGTGGAGCGCTGTACCGGCCTCGGGTTCATACCGACGCGTCGGGCGTTGACCGATCTGGGTCCCCTCCCGCCGCCGGAGGAGTTGTGGCCTGCGCTGCTCGCCGCCCTCGAGGAGTCGTTCCGGCATCGCCTGGTGGTGTTCGACGACGCCCTGGGCGTGCTCGCAGCCTGCGAGCGATCAGGGGTGCCGGTGGCGGTGGCATCGGCCAGCCCCCGTGAGCGTCTCGACCTGACACTTGCGGTGGCGGGGCTGAGCGGCCGGTTCCCGGTGTCGGTCGGCGGCGACGAGGTGCCCGAAGGCAAGCCGGCGCCTGACGTCTACCTGCGCGCTGCCACCCTTCTCGCTGTCGACCCGGAACGATGCGTCGCCGTCGAGGACTCCCCGACGGGGGCGGCTGCAGCGGTGGCTGCCGGGATGCGGGTCCTTGGCGTGGCGCGGCGGCCGGGCGAGGCGGCGGCGCTGCAACTGGTCGGGGCCGAGGTGGTGGATCGGCTGGACCCGGCGGCGCTGGGGCTGTAGGGCGAGGTTCCCTCGCACCCGTTGACGGAGCACCCCGTCGGGCGGAGGGGGGTGGTCCACTCCTCCCCCTGCAGGGGAGTACGGCGAAGCCGGGTGGGGGGGGCAGACCCTTACAGACCATTGTCGCCTGTTGCCCCCTCCGGCCCTGCGGGCCACCTCCCCCGTCGGGGGAGGGAACGTCGGCGTCGGCCCTGTGGGCCTCCGCGCTCTTCCCCGAGCAGGGGTGATACCGCGAAGTGCGATCAGCCCGGTCATTCCTCCCCCTGCAGGGGAGTACGGCGAAGCCGGGTGGGGGGGCAGACCCTGACAGACCTTTGTCGCCTGTTGCCCCCTCCGGCCCTTCGGGCCACCTCCCCCGTCGGGGGAGGGGAGGCTCCTCGCCGATGCCGATCGACCGCCCGGATACCATTCCGCCCGTGCACTACTTCGTCACCGGAGCCACAGGGTTCGTCGGCGGGTATGTGACCGCCCAGTTGCTCGAGGGCTCCCACCGGGTGACGGCCTTGGTCGCCGACCGGGAGCAGGCCCGCGAGATCGCTGCCTACGGGGTCGAGCCCCACGTCGGCTCGGTGGTGGACAAGGAGAGCCTGCGTCCTGCGATCCGACACGTGGAGGGCGTGTTCCACCTCGCCGGACATCGGATCGGGTTCGGCCGCCGTTCCACCGCCGAGGCGGTCAACCTCACCGGCACCCGCTCCGTGGTGGACCTGGTCCGCGAGCACCGGATACCCCGCCTCGTGGTCACATCCACTCTGGGGATCAACTCGGACACCAGGGGCAAGGTCGTCGACGAGTCGTACCGGTTCACCGGGAAGCATCTCACCGCCCATGACCGGATCAAGGCGAGGGTGTATCGCGAAGTGCTGCAGCCCGCCATGAGCGGGGGAGTTCCCCTGGTGGTGCTGCTGCCGGGGGCGGTGTACGGCCCCCGCGACACCAGCCTGATGGCCGACGTCCTGGCTCGCTACCTGGTGGGGCGCGCCTGGTTCGTCTCGGCCCGGTCCGCCTTCTGCTGGGCGCACGTGGAGGATGTCGCCCAGGCTCACCTGCTGGCGATGCAGTTCGGGCGGGTCGGTGAGTCCTACATCGTCGGCGGCGAGCCACGCCGGGTACGCGAGGTCCTGGCCCTGGCCGGAAGCCTGGTGGGCCGCCGGACGCCCCCGATCCCGCTGCCGGCGCCCGTCGTATGGCCTGCGGCCGGGGCGGTTCGCCTCGCCTCCGTCTTGATCCCCTGGCTCCGTCCCACCGCCGACCGGCTGCGGGTCGCCACCGGCGTGACCTACCTCGGAACGGACGCCAAGGCGCGCTCCGAGCTCGGGTTCGCGCCGAGGACCCTCGAAGACGGCCTTCCCGACGCCGTCGAGTGGCTGCTCCGTGACCGTTTCGAGGCCGAGCCGGCCTCCTGGTAGAAAGCTCGAACCATGACCACATCAAGAGACCGTCTCGGCCGCGACGAGGCCGCCCGGCGCGCCGAGCAGGTGTCCGGAGTCCAGTACACCCTGCACATCGATCTCGCCGCCGGCGAGAAGGAGTTCGGCGGCGAGGCCACGATTCAGTTCGACCACTCCGGCGGGGACACCTTCCTGGAGTGGATGGGCGGGCGCATCGAGTCGTTCGAGGTGAACGGGGCCGAGTCGGACCCGGAGTGGGACGGCCACCGGATCTCCCTTCCCGCCTCCATCCTCGGGTCGCACAACCGGATCCGTGTCTCCTACCGGCGCCCCTACGACCGGACCGGTGAGGGGCTGCACCACTTCATCGATCCCGAGGACGGACGGGAGTACCTCTACACCCAGTTGGAGCCGTACTCCGCCCATCGCATCTTCCCCTGCTTCGACCAACCCGACCTCAAGGCCACCTACGACCTGACGGTGACCGCCCCCTCCACCTGGGAGGTGACCGGTCCCTCGTCGGAGGTGGAGCGTGAGGATGTCGGAGAAGGGCGTGAACGGCGGCGGTTCGCCACCACCAAACCCTTCAGCACCTACCTGATGTCGATCGTCGCCGGAGAGTACGGGTCGATCTCCGCCGGCCAGGCACCGGTGCCGATGCGGCTCCTCACCCGTGCATCTCTCATGCCACACCTGGAGCGAGACGCCGCGTCGCTGTTCGACACCACCACGCGTGCGATGGAGTACTTCGCCGGTCTGTTCGGCGAGCCTTATCCCTTCGACAAGTACGACCAGGCGTTCGTCCCCGAGTTCAACTGGGGGGGCATGGAGAACGTGGGCAACGTCACCTACACCGACACCGTGGTGTTCCGTGAGCCGCCCACCGCCGATCGGGTGCGGCGTCGGGCGGAGTACTTCACCCACGAGCTCGCCCACATGTGGTTCGGGGACCTGGTGACCATGCGCTGGTGGGAGGACATCTGGCTCAACGAGTCGTTCGCCTCATACGCCGGCTACCTGGCACTCGAAGCGCTGGGCGACCACGAGGTGTGGCAGGACTTCAACTTCCGCATGAAGGCATGGGCGTACCGGGAGGATCAGCGCCCCACGACCCATCGCATCGCCGATTCGGTGGCCTCGACCGACGAGGTGTTCCTCAACTTCGACGGCATCACCTACGGCAAGGGGGCTGCGGTCCTGAAGCAGCTGGTGCGCGCCAGCGGGATCGAAGGCTTTTCGGCGGGCCTGCACACCTACTTTCGCCGTCACCGCTTCGGCAACGCCAACCTCGCCGACTTCCTGGCGGCACTGCAGGAGGGCAGCGGCCTCGATCTCGTGGGCTGGGCGGCGCGCTGGCTGAAGACTCCCTCACTCAACACGATCGGGACCACCCTCACCTCGACCGGTGACACCATCACCCGCCTCGAACTGATGCAGTCGGCGCCCGACGACCATCCCCACCTGCGGCCGCACCACCTGGACATCGCCCTGGTGTCGGCATCGGGCGCCGTCACTGCGGTGCCGGGCGTGATCGAGGGGGTCACCGCAGTCGTGCCCGAGGCCGAAGGCCTTCCGGTCCCCGCCTTCGTGTACCCCAACCTGGGCGACCACGCCTTCGCCAAGGTCGTCCTCGACCCGGGCTCGCTCGAGTTCGTGACGCACGACATGGGCCGGCTCGACGACGCCCTGCTGCGCCAGCAGGTGTGGGCGTCCCTGTACGAGATGACCCGTGACGCCATCCTTCCCGCTCCCCGATACATGGGCCTCGTGGAGCGCCTCCTCCCGGATGAGCGGTCGCTCCCGATCGTGGAGATGGTTACGGCAACCCTGCCGACGGTGATCGGCCGCTTCCTCCCCGAGGATGGGATCGAGGAGGCGGCGAGCAGGTTCGTCGCCACGGCGCGCGCCGCCGTGGAGTCGGTACCCGAGGGCGACGCCCGCGTGCTGTGGGCGAGGACGCTGGTCGCTGTCGCCGCCTCGGCGCCCGACCTGGTGGTTGCCGCCGCCCTGGTCGACGCTCCTCCTGAGGGGCTGCTGGTGGATCAGGACATGCGGTGGTCGGTGGCGGTCAAGGCGATCGCCTTCGGCGTCGAGGGCGCCGACGCCAGGCTCGCCGGAGAACGGGAACGCGACCCGTCAGACCGGGGCGATCGAGCCATGGCCTCAGCCGGATCCTCGCGCCCCGAAGCCGGGGCCAAGCAGGAGGCGTGGGACCGCATCCACGGCGACGGTCACGGGTCGCTCGCCATGCGCCGCGCCGCCGCCTCCGGGTTCTGGCGCCGCTCCCAGGCGGCGCTGGTCGAGCCATTCGTCTCGCCGTTCTTCGACGACCTTCCGGATCGGTTCGTCGAGTACGAGGCGGAGGAGGCGAAGGCCTACTTCGCCACCTTCTTCCCCCGGCACCGCGTCGACGAGGAGCTGAGAGGAAGGATCGCCGCCCTTCTTGCCGGGGCCGAGATCGGGCCCATGCTGCGCCGCATGCTCGTCGAGGAGGACGACGACCTCGCCCGAGCACTGCGATGTCGCGCCGCCGCGGCGTCGGAATGAGCGCAGGCGGCCCCGCCGGGGACTCCGCGGCGAGGCGATACGCCACCGACGGCACGCCCTACATAGTCGCCGGGACGCTGGTCGCCTCCCTGGGAGTGGTGGCGTTCCAGGTGATCGGTGGCAGGTCGTTGGGTCCGGAGGGCTTCGATCCGGTCACGGCCCTGCTCACTGTGCACTTCCTGGTGTTCACTGTGCTTCTGCTCCCCGTGGAGCAGTTCGAGGTGCGCCGGGTGACCCTGGGGCTCACCGGGGGAGGCGTGCTGGTGACGGCGGTCGTGGTCGCCGGCAGCATCGGCGTGGCCACATTCGTCTTGCTGACCCGCCACCGCTACTTCGAAGGCGATGCTTGGTACGTGGCCATCGCCCTGGTGTCGGTGGTGAGCCACACGGTGATGGCCGTGGGGCGGGGCCGTCTCGCCGGAGCGAGGCGTTTTCGCGCCTATGGCCTGGTGAGCGGGGCGGTGGCGATGGTTCGCCTGGCGCTCGCCCTGGTGGTGGTGGCGGTGGCGGCAAGCGGACCCGGCTTCGGATGGGCTCTTGCCCTCGCCGGGTTCGTCACCCTGGCCTGGCGGCCTTTCGGCAGGACCCCGAGGGGTGTCGAGCGGGTGGAGCGGGCCGGTCGGTTTCTCGGCGGCTTCGTACTGGCCGCCGCCGCTTCCCAGGTGCTGCTCCTCGCCGCGCCGCTGGCGGTCCGACTGCTCGACTCGGAACCCGGCCTGATGTCGGTGGTGTTCGTCACCTTCCAGGTGTTCCGGGCCCCCATCGTCGTCGTGCAGAACCTTCTGGCCCGGCTGCTGCCGCCGTTCACCACGCTCGCCGCAACCGGGCGCGGCCGCGAGCTGGGCGCCTGGGCGACCCGGTTCGGCTGGGGTGGTGTCGCCGCTGCAGTACCGGCGGCTGCTCTGTCTGCGCTGTTCGGACCGGCAGTGATCGGCCTGCTCTTCGGGGAGGGCTTCACCCCATCGGCTGGAGTGGCCGCGGCAGCCGCTGCCGGAATGGTGTTGGCATCGGCGGCGCTCCTCGCCGGACAGGTGCTGGTGGCGGCGGGTCGTACCGGGGCACTGGCCGCCTCCTGGCTTGCGGGGTTGGTTGTGGCGGCTGCGGCGCTGCCGGCCGTCCGCGGGGGTGCCGACCTGCGGGTCACGATGGCGTTCGCCCTCGGTGAGGCCGCAGCCCTGGCCGCCACGGTCGTCGCCGCCCGCCGTTCCGACGGCACCGGTGTCGCCGCCTAGCCGGAGCTCCCGCAGACGTCGTCGATCGGCTGCAGGTTGAGCTGCTCGATTGCCTGCAGAGGCGGCAGGGAGAGCGCGGTGTCCACCGTGGCGGCGATGAACTCCCGATCGGGTATCGGGAACCGGTCGTCGGTCCAGGCGCCTATGTACGACGTCGGGGTGCCGGCGAACTCCGGGGCGTCGGGCATGAACCGGATCGAGACCACCTCTTCGACGTTCACCTTCTCTAGGAGCCCGATGAAGTCGGGTATGACGCTCACCGGCACGTCGGTGATGACACTGCTCTCGATGGCGGGAACCAGGGTGGGGAATTGGCGGATGGCGGTCACCGGGTCGGTCTGGGCGGCGATCGCCTCCAGGAGGCACCGTTGCCGGTTCATCCGGTCGAAGTCGTTGGAGCCCTGGCGGGATCGGGTGTAGTAGAGGGCCATCTCGCCGTCCATGTGGTACTCGCCAGGCTGGAGGTCGATCACCGAGAAGGTTCCGTCGGGGTTGGGGTACTCGGTGTCGTAGATCCGGGCAGTCACTGTGATGTCCACGCCGCCGATCGCATCGATGATCTCGATGAAGCCTTCCAGGTCGACCAGGGCGAAGTAATGGATGTCGATCCCCAGCAGGTGTCCCATGATCACCTTCATGCTGTTGCCGCCCGAGTTGGGGCCGCCGAAGAGGTCGGGCCGGACCAGGCCCCATTCGTAGACCTGGTTGGCGAGCAGCGGGAAGCACCCGTCGCAGGAGTCCCAGGCGTTGGTGGCAGGGTGGTCCGACGGGATCGGTATGTGGGTCAGGTTGCGGGGGATCCCGAGCATCGCCGTCCATCCGGTCTCCGGGTCGATGCTGACCACGATCATGGTGTCGGTGCGGATCCCCTCCCGGTCGACGCCGGCATCCCCGCCCATCAGCAGGACGTTCACCCGGCCCGCCTCGGGGAAGGCATCGGAGAGCGTCGTGGTAGTCACCTGGCTGCTCGTGGTGCCGCCTTCGCCAGCGGTGGTGGATGTCACCTGATCCAGCGGCACCTGCCCGGGGTCGGCGGAGAAATCGTGGGTCATCAGGTCGTAGAGGAGCAGGTTGCGCTCACCAACCCAGCCGTGGGGAAGGGCGGTCAGGAACAGGAGTGCCGCCAGACCCACGGCCATGACACCGCCCGACCGGGATTGCGTCGACGACCGCCGGGCCAACAGGTAGGCATCGACCACCGCCACGGCGCGGAACACCAGCAGGAGGGCGTTGGCCACCAGCAGGACCCCCAGCAGGGTCGGGTGCTCGAAGAAGGGGCGCGACAGCGTTATCGCCAACCCGAGGCCGCTGACATAGAAGATCATCAGGTAGAGGAACGCCGCCGGCACCACGAGACCGATGGTGATCAGCAGGTAGGGGCGCGCCCTCCGCCGTGCCCCGGCGTACCACTGACCCGCCCCCGGCACCAGGGCGGAGAGCAACGCGGCGAGAAATGGGTTGCTCGGGCGGGGCATCGGCGGCATGTTACGGGTGCCCTGCGTTTGGGAGTGACCGCACGTTTGGTGTCGCGCCTGGCCGGTGTGGGTCTAACCTGGCTCCATGCTCCACCTTCTCGCCCAGATCCCGGTGACGATCCCCGAGAACGCCGAAGAGATCATCGATCAGGTGAAGGAGAACCCGGTCCTGGCAGCGATCCTGCTCGGCGTCGGCCTCCTCACCGCCTTCGTGTTCGTCTGGGGGATCACCAAGCAGGCGTTCAAGGCGGCCATCTTCGGTGGCCTGCTCAGCGCCGCCGCCTGGTACTGGTACTTCAACGTGAGATAGGCGATGGAGTTCCTCGGGGACGTCCTGCGCGACGCCCTGGAGCTCCTCGGGGCCTTCGGGTCGGAGCTGCGTGAGGTCCTCGGCCTCACGATCGTGGTCTCCGGGCTGGCCACCGTCATCGGGGCCGGGATCGGGATACCGCTCGGCATCGCCCTCGCCGCCGGCAGGTTCCGCGGTCGCACCGGGCTCACCATCCTGGTCAACACCGGCATGGGGATGCCGCCGGTCCTCGCCGGCCTGGTGCTGCTCCTCCTGCTGTGGAATCAGGGTCCCCTGGGATCATGGGGTCTCCTGTTCACGCCGGCGGCCATGATCGCCGCCCAGTCGATGCTCGCCATCCCCATCGCCGCCGGGGTCACGGCCGGGGCGGTGCGGTCCCTGCCGCCCGAGGCGCTCGAGCACATCCGGGCCATGCGCCTGCCGCGGGGGCGGGCGGGGATGGTGCTGGGACGCGAGGCGTGGCCGGGGGTGGCGGCAGCCGTGGCGGCCGCCTTCGGCCGCGTGGTGTCGGAGGTGGGTGCCGTCCTGGTGGTCGGGGGCAACATCGAGGGCGAGACCAGGGTCCTCACCACGGCGATCGTCCAGGAGGCGCGCCGCGCCGAGTTCGGGGCGGCACTGGCTCTCGGGATCATCCTCTTCCTGCTCGCCCTTGCGGTCAACGGAGTGCTCACCTGGCTGCAGCTCCGGGAGGCCCGATGACCGGGATCGCCATCGCAGGCATCGACCTCGATCTCGGGCCACTGCACCTCGTCATCGACGAGCTCACCGTCGGCTCGGGCGAGACCCTGGTCCTGTTCGGACCCAACGGCGCCGGCAAGACCACGCTGCTGAGATGCATCGCCGGGCTGGCTCCCGGTTGCGCCGGGGTGGAGGCGGCGTACCTCCCGCAGCGTCCGTGGGTGCTGCGCGGGCCGGCGCGACGGACACTGCATCTGGGATCGGGCCCGGCCGGCATCGAGAGGGCCGAGGCCCTCGCTGCCTCGATGGGCCTCGGTGGGAGGCTCGAAGGGCCAGGACGCGCCCTCTCGGGCGGGGAACGTCAGCGGCTGGCGCTCGCTGCCGTCCTGGCGAGGTCCGAGCCAGTGGTGCTGCTCGACGAGCCGCTAGGGGCACTCGATGCGGCGGACCGCCCCTCGGTGGCGGCCATCGTGCGGGATGCGCTGCGGGACAGGTCGGCGGTGGTGGTGACCCACGACCGGGACGAGGCGGTGATGCTCGGCGACGAGATGGCGGTGCTCATCGGCGGCCGGATCAGGCAGCGGGGGCCGGCCGCCGAGGTGGTGTCGCTGCCCGCCGACGAGGGGGTGGCCGGGGTGCTCGGTGTGGCCAACGCCGTGGTCGGAGAGGTGGTCGAAGCCGCTCCCGGGCTGGCCGCCGTGGTCGCAGGGTCGGGGGTCCTGGTCTGGGGCCTCGGCGACGCCACCGTCGGTGCGCCGGGTACCGCCCTGTTCGGGGCCGAGACGGTGACCGTCTTCCGGGGAGGCGACGCCGCCAGCGGATCGGCCCGCAACCACTGGACGGGGCGGGTGGTCGCCCTCCGCCAGGTGGGGAGGCTGGTCGAGGTGGTGGCCGAAGTCGGGGTGACCGTGGCTGCCCTGCTCACCCCGGGGAGCGTCGAGGCGATGCGCCTGGAGGTCGGCGAGGTGGTGACACTGTCGGTGAAGGCGACGGCGGTCAGGGTCGTTCCCAGGTGAGGCGTTCCCTGGGTATCGCCGTCGCCGTTTCGGTGCTGGCGTTCGGAGTCGCCTCCTGCGGCGCTGCTGAGGAACGCGTCGTGGTGGCTGCGGGCACCACGCTGGTCGACTCCGGGATCCTGGACGATCTCGTCTCCGCGTACGAGCGGGCGCGGCCTGAGGCGCGGATCTCCGTGGTCGGGGACGCCACTGCCCGGGTACTGGCGCTGGGCCGCAGCGAAACGGCCTCTGTGCTGATCACGCATTCGCCTGAAAGTGAGGAGCGGTTCCTCGAGGAGGCGGGCGCCGCCCGATACGAGTTGCTGATGATGAGCCACTTCCTGCTGCTCGGCCCCGCCGAGGCGGTGACCTCGCTGGCCGGGATGTCGGCGGCCGAGGCGTTCGCCGCCATCGCCGGACAGCGGTTCGTCGCCCGGGCGGATGGCTCGGGCACCTCCGAGGCCGAGGCCGCCATCTGGAGTGCCGCCGGGATCGATCCATCGGCCGAGACCTGGTACTCGACGACCGGGTTGGGAATGGCGGAGACGCTTCAGGTGGCCGAAACGCGGGGTGCCTTCGTTCTCGCCGAGGCGGGGGCCTACCTGGAGGCTTCCGGGGTCCTCTCCCTGGTTCCGGCGGCCCTCGCTCCCGGGCCCCTCCTCGACAACCCGTACCACCTCATCCTCACCGTGGGGGCCCCCCAGGAGGCGACGGCCCTGGTCGAGTGGCTGCTCTCGCCGGAAGGCCGCGACGCACTGCACCGCGCTCAGCGGGAGCGGTTCGGCGAGGTCGTGTACCAGGCACCATGATCGCCGACCTCAGGCGGAGTCGCTCCGTTGTGCCGCCAGGCGGCGCCCCCCGGTCACGACCATCAACGGGACCACGGTCAGCGCTGCTCCCACGAAGCACAGCACGGCGTAGCTGCTCGCCGCCAGTACGAACCCCGAGGCCAGGCTGGCGACGGCGCCACCGACCCACACCACCGAGTCCCCCTGCCCCTGGCGCCGCACCCGCAGAGCCGGCAACAGCCCATCGCTGAGCAGGGCCGATCCGCCCACGAAGGAGAAGTTCCAGCCGAGCCCGAGGAGGAAGAGGGCCACGGTGAGCACCCCGCTGGCGGCCGGGTCGGCCACCGCCGCCAGCAGGGCCGACACCGCCAGGATGAGGTGTCCGGTGACGATGACCGGAACCCTCCCCAGGCGGTCGGCGAGGAGCCCGGTGATCGGGGACACGGCGAACATGCCCAGCGTGTGGGCGGAGATGATCACCCCGACCGTTCCCAGGCCGTGGCCGTGGTCCCGCACATGGATGGGGGTCATCGCCATGATCACCACCATGACCACCTGTCCGATGGCCAGTGCGGTCAATGCGGTCAGAGCGGCGTGCGACATGGGAACCCGGCCGGTGGTGGACGGCTCCAGGGGATCGCCCCGATCGGCGAAGGTGAGGGGGTCGGGCCTGAGCAGGACCTGGATGACCGCCATGGCGGCGAGGGCGCCGATCACGGCCAGCAGGAAGCCGCCGGCGAGAGGCTCGATCCCCAGGGCCGTTCCCAGGTCCTCCGCCGGACCGAGCAGTGAAGGGCCGACCACCGATCCGATGGTGCCTGCCCACACCACGAAGGCGATCGCCGTTCCCCGGCGAGCCGGAGGGTGCACGTCGGCTGCGGCGTAGCGCCCCAGGTTGTCGGCGCTGGCGCCGAACCCGAACACCGCCATGGCGACGATCAGCACGCAGAACGATCCGATGGCGGTGGCGGTCGCCGCCCCTGCCCCTCCTAGTGCCATCATCGCGTAGCCGCCTGCGATGCCGGGCCGCCTGCCGTGACGCTCCATCAGCGCCGAGAGGCGGGTGCTCCCCAGGGCCGAGCCGAGCACCGACACCGCACCGGGGAGCCCGGCCCAGGTCGCCGAGCCGAGCATGTCCTTGGCCACCAGGGTGACGACGGTGATCGCCGCGATGTAGCCGGTGCGGCTGATCGCCACGCCTGCGAACAGCGTGGCGGTGAGTCTCCGGGCGACCGGCTTGGGGGCGCCGCTCATGCCGCCATGGTCAGGGCCCATCCCACCGCCAGTCCGTACAGTCCGGCCATCAGGTCGTCGGCCGTCACACCCCAGGCGCCGGGGAGCCGTTCGGCGCCTCTCACGCCGGGCAGGACCTTGAAGATGTCGGCCAGCCGGCCGACCACCAGGGCGACAATCCACGGGAGGCCGCCCAGCCCGATGAGGGCCACCAGCGTCCCAGCGGTCTCGTCGATGGACACCCAGCCGGGGTCGGAATGGTCCGAGGCGAACGGGCGCGCCGCCCAGACCGAGAGCACCAGGAGTGCCGCAGCGAGCAGCGCCCCCACCCACCATGCCGCCTCGATCAGCAGCAGCCCGCCGCCCAGGGCGGCGCCCAGGGCGGCACCGAAGGTGCCCGCCCCGGCGTCGGTGCCCCACAGGCGCCGGGGGATGAGGCCGAGGCCGAGGGAAGAGGCGAGGAGGCGGCGCATTCGGCGGAGCGTAACGCGGCGATCCCCCGCCGCCGGCCCATGACCACCGGTTACCCTCGCCACCCATGGACCCGACATCGCTCGATCGCTTCTTCACGCCCTCGGACCCGCAGATCCATCCCGACGGGGTGCGGGTCGCCTTCGTCGTCTCCCGGATGGACTTCGATTCGGACCGCTATGAGCGTCGCATCTGGTTGTGGGATGGGGTCGAGGCCCGTCCCTTCACCCACGGACCCGTGGACTCTCGCCCCCGGTGGTCGCCCGACGGATCGTCGCTGGCCTTTCTTCGCTCTTCCGGCGAGCCGGGTGCCACGCCCCAGGTGGCGGTGATGCCAGCCGGAGGGGGGGAGGCCAGGCTGCTCACCTCTTTCGACGGCGGCGCCGAGGAGGCCGAGTGGTCACCGGACGGCTCGCGCCTGGCAGTGGTGGCCACGACGCTGGTCGACCCCGACCTGGATGGCGACGAACGCAAGCGCCGACCCCGGCGGGTCGCCGGCCCCAACTACCGTTTCGACAGCATCGGGTGGCTCGCCGATCGCACCCGGAGCATCTTCGTCCAGGACCCCGACGGCGGGGATCCGGTGCGCCTCACCTCCGGTGCGGGTCGTGACTCCGGTGTCGCCTGGCGTCCCGACGGCGAGGCCGTCGGCTTCCTGAGCGCCCGCCACCCGAGGGCGTTCATCGATCCCGGCCAGCAGCCCTGGGAGGTGGCGGCGGGCGGAGGGGAGCCCACGGCGCTGGCCGAGGTGGGTGCCTGGTCGGGGATCTCCTACGGTCCCGACGGGACCGTCCATCTCATCGGCGATCCCGACCCGTGGGACCAGCCGGGGACCTCTGGGGTCTGGCGCCTGAAGGGCGAGGTCCCGGAGCGCCTCGCCGCCGACCTCGACCG
Source organism: Acidimicrobiia bacterium (assembly GCA_030584185.1). Lineage (NCBI taxonomy): Bacteria > Bacillati > Actinomycetota > Acidimicrobiia > Acidimicrobiia bacterium. The sequence continues at coordinate 2,040,996 of CP129495.1, forward strand.
CAACTTCGCCGTGCCCTCGCCGCCGGTGGCGCCCGGTGGCCCCCAGTGGCTAGCCGATGGTTCGTTCCGATCCGTGGTTGAGGACCGGGGGACCACCATGGTGGTCGGGGTAGGGCACGACGGAGCCTGGCACAGACTGGCGTCCGGCGACCGCCTGGTCACCGGACTCACCACGCGTGCCGACGGCTCGGCGTTCGTGATGACGGTCACCACCCCCACCGACCCGGGGGAGGTCGTCTGGTGGGAGGGCGGCGAGGAGCGCACCATCACGGCGCTCAACGAGGGGTTTCGGGCGGAGGCCGGCTTGTTGGAGCCGCAACACTTCGTGGTGGAACACGACGGGGTCGAGCTCGACGCCTGGGTGGTGCTTCCCCCCGGGGAGGAAAAGGTCCCCTTGCTGCTCAACATCCATGGCGGGCCCGCCACCCAGTACGGGTTCGGGTTCTTCGATGAGTTCCAGGTGTATGCCGGCGCCGGGTTCGGGGTCGTCGGGTGCAATCCTCGAGGGTCTTCGGGACGGGGCCGCGACTTCGTGCGGGTGCCGGTGGGACGGTGGACAGAGGAGCGCCCGCCGGACCTGGAGGACGTGCTGACCGTGGTCGACGCCGCCCTGGCCCGCTTTCCCCGGCTGGACCCCGAGCGGATGGGGATCATGGGCGGCTCCTACGGCGGGTTCCTCACCGCCCGCATCGTCGCCGTCGATCATCGGTGGCGCTCGGCGGTCCCCGAGCGGGGCGTCTACTCCTGGACGTCCTTTGCCGGCACCTCCGACATCGGGCACACCTTCCCCCACCACTACCTGGGGAGGTGGAGCCATGACGAGTGGTCGTCGTTGTGGCAGGCGAGCCCGCTGGCCATGGCCCACCGGATCACCACGCCCTGCCTCATCGTGCACTCGGAGGACGACCACCGATGCCCGATCGAGCAGGCCGAGCAGCTGTTCGCCGTTCTGATCGCCAACGACGTCGAGGCCGAGATGCTTCGCTTCCCGGGGAGCAGCCATGAGCTGTCACGCGGGGGAAGGCCTCGTTACCGGAGGGAGCGATTCGAGGCGATCCTGGAGTGGCATCGTCGTCATCTCGATGTGACAACATAGGAGGCGAATGCTGCAGCCCACCTCCTTCGTGTGGTTCAACGGCCGCCTCGTACCCTGGGACGAGGCCAACGTCCATGTCCTGACCCACGGTCTGCACTACGGCACCGGAGCCTTCGAGGGGATCCGCGTCTACGCCACCGATGACGGCCCCGCCGCCTTCCGGCTCTCCGACCACATCAAGCGGTTGATCGGCTCGGCCAAGGCCTTCGGCATTCCGATCGAATGGACGCAGGCCGAGCTGGTGGAGGCCGCCCTCGAGGTGGTCCGGGTCAACGAGCTCTCCGCCTGTTATCTGCGTCCCATAGTGTTCTACGGGATGGGGTCGCTGGGCCTCAACCCGGCCGGGGCGTCGATCGACGCCGCCATCGCCGCCTTCGTGTGGGGCGCCTATCTGGGCGAGGAGGGTCTGGAGCGCGGCATCCGCGCCAAGGTCTCCTCCTGGCGCCGGATCGGCCACGAGGCTCTGATCCCCAATGCCAAGGGAACCGGTCAGTACGTAAACAGCGTCATGGCCAAGCAGGAGGCACTCGCCGGAGGCTACGACGAGGCGCTGATGCTCAACTACGAGGGCTACGTGGTCGAGGGGAGCGGCGAGAACCTCTTCCTGGTGCGCGACGGGATGGTGGCCACTCCGTCCACCACCTCCGGCGCCCTCGACGGGATCACCCGGGCCAGCGTCATGACCCTGCTCCAAGACGACGGGTACCAGGTGGTCGAGATGCCGATCACCCGTGCCGACCTCTACTACGCCGATGAGGCGTTCTTCACCGGAACCGCCGCCGAGGTGACGCCGATCCGCGAGATCGACGATCGTCCGGTGCGGGACGGGACTCCGGGGCCGGTCACCCGTCACACCCAGGACCTGTTCATGCAGGTCGTTCACGGCCGCCTGGATCGCTATCGCAGTTGGTTGGACTTCGTCTAGGAGGTTTCGTGGGCCAGCAGCCGAACCTGTCGCACTCCATGGAGCACCTTCCCCGGCCCACCACCCACCCGCCGGCTCCTCGGCGTTGGTCGCCGGACCGTCCAGGGGAGCTGACCGAACCGTCGCAGGTGCCCTGGGGGGGAGCGTTCGGCACGACCGGGCCCGACGCCGGGTTCGCCCTTCGCCTTGCCAGCGGTCGCCCGCTGCCCGGTGACGAACACCTGCGCCGGGATGTCGTCGCCGCCGTCGCCTCCGTGGCGGCGGCCAGGGCGTCGGCCCTGGGGCGCGGTCCCATGGCCGACGACCTCGACGTTGCGATCGATCTGCTCGACCTCGACGACTCCACGGCCCCCGCCCTGGCCGGCGTGGCGCACGATCACGGCAGGTTGCGCGCCCTGGTCGCCTCGATCCCGGCTGAGCGCCTCACCGCCACCATGTCGCCGCGGTGAAGATCGTTCGGATGGCCCTGGCGGGTGACGAGATCGCCTATGGGGCGGTCGAGCCCGAAGGTGTTCGCCTCCACAGGGGCTCGCCTCTGGTCGCCTGGGAGCCCACCGAGACCGTGGTGGCATTCGACGACGTCCGGCTGCTGGCCCCGGTGCTGCCGACGAAGGTGGTCTGCGTGGGGCGCAACTACGTCGACCATGCCGCCGAGCGTGGAGCACCGGTTCCCGAGGAGCCGGTCATCTTCATCAAGCCGTCCACGGCGGTGATCGGGCCCGGAGCGGCCATCGTGCTCCCACCCGACTCGTCGGAGGTCCACCACGAGGCCGAGCTGGCGGTCGTCGTGGGCAGGGTGAGCCGCAACGTGGCCGCCGACGACGCATCGGTTTACATCCTCGGATACACGGCGGGCAACGATGTGAGCGCTCGCGACTTGCAGGCGCGCGACGGCCAATGGGCGCGGGCAAAGGGATTCGACACATTCTGTCCGCTGGGACCGGCGATCGAGACCGAGATCGATCCCGCCGACCTGGGCATCACCTGCTCGGTCGACGGGGTGCTGCGTCAGGAGGGCAACACCGCCGACATGGTGTTCCCGGTGGGCGAGTTGTTCGCCTTCGTCACCAGGGTGATGACGCTGCTCCCCGGGGACGTGATCCTCACCGGGACACCGGCCGGGGTCGGTCCGATCGGAGCCGGCGACCGGGTCGACGTCGAGATCGAGCGCATCGGAATCCTCTCCAATCCGGTGGTGGCGGGCCGATGACCGTTCGGGTGAGGTTCGCCCCGTCGCCCACCGGCCATCTGCACGTGGGCGGTTGCCGCACCGCCTTGTACAACTGGCTCTTCGCCCGGCACAACGGCGGGGTGTTCGTGCTGCGCTCGGACGACACCGACCTGGAGCGCAACGCACCCGAGTACCAGCAGGACATCCTCGACGGCCTCGCCTGGCTCGGTCTCGACTGGGACGAAGGGCTGGTGGTGGGCGGGCCGCACGGCTCCTACCGGCAGTCGGAACGCTTCGCCCGCTACCGCCAGGTGGCGGCCGACATGGTTGCCGCCGGGCACGCCTACCACGACGGTGCCACCGCAGAGCAGTTGGAGGAGATCAGACGCAGCGCCGCACTGCGCTCGGAGTCGCCCGTGTACGACGGGAGACATCGCCTGGAGCCCGAGGAGGCCGAACGGCGCCTCACCGCCGGGGATCCTCCTCCGATCCGCTTCTCCGTCCCCCGGCCGGGAGCCACCGGGTTCGAGGACGAGGTTCGCGCAGAGGTGGTGTTCGATCACTCCAACGTGGACGACTTCATCATCCTGCGCGGAGACGGCACCCCGACCTACCACCTGGCTTCGACGGTCGACGACGTCGACTACGGCATCACCCATGTCATTCGCGGGGAGGACATCTTGTCGTCGACCCCAAAGCACCTGCTGCTCACCGAGGCCCTCGGCGCTCCTCCCCCCCGGTACGCCCACCTGTCGCTGCTCAACGGGCCCGATGGCAAGAAGCTCTCCAAGCGGCATGGTCACACCGCCCTGCGGGCGTTCCGGGAGGCCGGGTTCCTTCCCCAGGCGATGGTCAACTTTCTCGCCATCCTCGGCTGGTCGCCGGGCGAGGACCGAGAGATCGTGTCCCTCGATGAGATGGTCGCCCTCTTCGATCTGGGCGCCGTCTCCCGGAATCCGGCGGTGTTCGACGTGGCCAAGCTGGAGTGGATGAACGGCGTCTATCTGAGGGGAATGACCGCCACCGACTTCGCCGAGGCGACCCGGCCGCTCGTCGAAGCCGACCTGGACCGGAGCCTCACCGAGACCGAAGCCGCCTCCTTGGAGTCGATCCTGCCTCACGTCCAGGAGCGGGCTCGCCTCCTCGACGAGGTGCCTGCGCAGGTGAGGTTCCTCTTCGGGCAGGAGGTGGAGCTCGACCAGGCGTCCTGGGACGAGGTGATGGCCGGCCCCGGGGCCCGAGAGTCGCTTGCTGCCGGGAGGAGCGCCCTCGTCGACGCCGAATGGACCGCCGAGGGCATCGAGGGGGCGCTGCGGGCGATGCTCGAATCCACCGGCCTGTCGGCCAAGCGGGGTCTGCAGCCACTGCGGGTGGCCATCACAGGCTCGAAGGTGAGCCCGCCGCTGTTCGAGTCGATCGCGGTGCTCCATCGAGAAACCGTGCTGGGGCGCCTCGATCGAGCATCCGGTCTACTCGCCTGACACCCGTCGGTGTCCGGCTTGGATCGGTCGTGCCCGGGGCTACCATTTGGCGCCCTTCGGGGGTGGTGTAATGGCAACACAGCGGGTTCTGGTCCCGTTATTGAGGGTTCGAATCCTTCCCCCCGAGCGAGGGGCGGCGTCAGCCGCCACTCGGCCCCGTCGTCTAGCGGCCCAGGACGCTGGCCTCTCAAGCCAGTAACGCCGGTTCGAATCCGGTCGGGGCTACCAGCCACCCCCCACGGAACCGCCGTGGGGGGTGATCTACACGAGCCGAGCCAGGCCGTCAGTCCCCGCCCGGCGACAAGCCGTTCAGACCTTTCCGTACACGGGCACGGCGGCGCCGTTGATCACCGATGCCTCGGGGGAAGCCAGGAAGTCGATCACGGCTGCGATCTGCGAAGGTGTCGGCCAGTCGACGTAGGTGGCGAAGGGGACGATCTCCCGGAATGCGGGGGTGTCGATCAGCGACGGGAGCACGACGTTGGAGGTCACCTCGGAGTCGGTCACCTCCTCGGCGATGCTTCGGGCGAGAGCCACGACGCCGGCCTTGGCCACGTTGTACATCGACTGGCCGGCCGGTGGGTCGACCGCAGAACGGCTGCCGACCATCACGATCCTTCCCCACTCGGCCTGCCTCAGGTGGGGGAGGGCGGCGCGCGCCGCGTTGAACGATGGCCGCAGGTTGAGATCGATCATCCTCTCGAAGCGCACGTCGTCGGTGTCCTCCACGTCGCGACCGCCGGCCCAACCGCCGACCAGGCAGGCGAGGACGTTGATGACGCCGTATCGCTCGACGGTCTCGGTGACGAAGGCGTCCATGGCGGCAGAGTCCGAGCAGTCGACCCGCTTCAGCAGCAGCCGATCTTCGGGGAGGCCGAGGAGCTCCTCGACCTCGTTGGCCTCTTCGGGAACCAGATAGGTGATGGCCAGTCGGTGACCTCTCATCGACAGCCGCTGGGCCACCTCTCGGCCCAGACCGCCGGTACCTCCGGTGATGATGCTTACGGGGTGGTCCAAGTCCGCTCCTCGCCGCCTACTGCGGCATGGTACCGGTGTCGACCGAGTCTTCCCGGCCGGCGCTCAGTCCGGGATCGGAGTGGCCCGTACTCCGACCTCGGCGAGGGCCCCCATCATCTCCTCGGCCTGGAACGACTCCTCCATGGTCGCCACCCCGCGCACCGAGACCGAGCCGGTGGCCAGGAGGTGCGCCAGGGCGGTGGTGGGGAAGGCCGTGGTGCGGGCCAATGCCGAGAAGGTGCCGTCATGGCGGTCCTCCACCTGGTGGCCGACCACCCGGCGCCGACCGCCCCGGTCGGCGACTGCCCACACCCTCACCAGCACCACGTCTTCGGCTCCGCGAGGCAGGTGTTGCGCCAGTGCCTCGAGAAGGACGCTCCTCGGGGCGACCCCGGTGCCGGGCTGAGGATCCTCGTCGAACAGCCCCACCTCGAGCATCGCCCGCATGATCGCTGCGTGGCCAGGGAATCGCAGGGTCTTGTAGTCGAGCGACGCGACCCGACCCTCCCAGCGATCGGGGAGCGACGACGACCCGCCCGCCGTGTGGAACGCCTCGAGCGGCCCCCATCCCTCCCAGGCGATCTCTTCGATCTCGGTCAGGGGCTCCACCTCTTCGCGCACACCGCCGTGCAGCACCTCACACGGTTCGGCGTACTCGTTGATCAGCCCGGCGGGGTTGAATGCCAGCTGGTAGCCGAGGGCGCCTCTCGGATGGGCGGGGAGGGCGCCGACGCGCAGCCGCACCTCGTCGATCGGCCCTTCCCCGATGGCCTCCACTGCGCCCGTCGCCAGCACGTTGGCCATCCCCGGAGCCAGCCCACAGTCGGGTATCACCGCGATCCCGGCCTCCCTCGCCGCTGCGTCGAGGCTGCGCTGGGCGGCGACGATGCTGGGGTTGCCACCGAAATCCAAGTAATGGGTGCGGGTGTCGACCGCAGCCGATGCGATCGCCATGCCGAACGAGTAGGGGAGGGCCGACACGACGATGTCATGGGGGTCGAGCATCCGGCGGACCGCATCACCGTCGCGGGCATCCAACTCGGCCGGTGTGGCTCCGGCGACTTCGGCTGCCGCCGACGCCGCCGTCAGGTCCTGGTCGGCGACGGTGACTTGGTGGCCGCGTCGCGCCATGTCCCAGGCGGCAGCGGTGCCGACGATCCCACCTCCGAGGACGATGGCGCTGCTCATCGATTCAGGATAGGAATGTCGCCAGCCATGCCCCGTCGCGGTGGGATCGGGCCGCCTCCAGATCGGACGGCGTGTCGATCTCGACGGCGGTGGCGGCACCGATCATGACCAGGGGGTTGCGGTGGGCAGCGCGCCCGAGGTGACGGGCGAAGGAGCCCGGGCCGTAGGCGAACTCGAAGCTGCCCGACCCGGCAACCAACTTGGTGCCGCCGTCACGCGACGGGGCCAGGACCAGGTGTCGCTCTGCGACCCCGAGAGACACGGTTCGCATGCTCTCGGCGGTGAGCAGGGGAAGGTCGCCATGGACCACAACCCACGACCCGTCAGCGGCGCCGATCACGGCGGATGCCGCGGCATCGAGGCCACCGCCGGGATCGGCTATCACCTCCAGCCCCAGTTCCGTGGCCCATGCCGCCACGGCGTCGTCGCCGGTGACGACTGCTGTCCGAAGCCCGGCTTGGGTGCAGGCCCGGGCCACGCGGGTTGCCACCCCCTTGGCCAGCGCGCTGCGTTCGTCGGGCGACAGCGCCGGATCGAGTCGTTCCTTCGCCAGGTCGAACGCCTTGAGCGGGATGGCAGCCAGCACCGGTGCAGCCTACGTCACCCCGGGTACCGGTATCGTGACCGGGCCATGGCCCGCAAGACCAAGATCATCGCCACCATCGGGCCGGCGTCCGCCACTGCCGAGATCGTGGCGGCGATGGTCGAGGCCGGCCTCGATGTCGCCCGGCTCAACTTCAGTCACGGGGACCACGACTCGCATCGAGCGGCCATCGGCTGGATACGCGATGCGGCCCGCGACCAGGGCCGCGCCGTGGCGATCCTCCAGGACATCCAGGGACCCCGGATCAGGGTGGGCACCTTCCCTGGCGGATCGATCGAGCTGGAGGTCGGGTCGCGAGTGTCGCTGGTCCCCGGACAGGGCGAGGGTGGTCCGGATCGGATATTCGTGCAGCACCTGGACTCGATCGAGCTCGGCCCGGGCAACCGGGTACTGGTGGCCGACGGCATGGTGGGTCTGCTGGTCGAGAAGGTCGGGCCCGGGGAGATCGTGGCGATCGTGGCCTCCGGTGGGGTGGTGGCCGACCACAAGGGGGTCGCCCTCCCCGGCGCCACCATCGGTCTCCCGGCGGTGACCGCCAAGGACGAGGTGGACCTCGCCTTTGGGCTGGAAGCCGGGGTCGACCTGGTGGCAGCCTCTTTCGTCACCAGCGGCGCCGACATCCGCTCGGTCAGGGCCATCGCCGGGGAAGTGCCGGTGATCGCCAAGGTGGAGCGGGTCGACGCCTATGAGAACCTGGCCGACATCCTGGCCGAGGCCGACGGCGTGATGGTGGCGCGGGGCGATCTCGGCGTGGAGATGGGGTTCGAGAAGCTCCCTCGGGTGCAGAAGGAGATCATCACCAGGACCCGAGCAGCGGGTGCGCTCTCGATCACCGCAACCGAGATGCTGGAGTCGATGGTGACCTCGGCCCGCCCGACCCGTGCCGAGGTCACCGACGTGGCCAACGCCGTGCTCGACGGTTCCGATGCGGTCATGCTCTCGGCCGAAACCGCCGTGGGTCGCTATCCGGTGCGCACGGTCGAGGTCATGTCCGCCATCTGTCGGGAGGCGGAGCAGACGCCCGGTTACCCGCAGCGGGTCACCGACGGATTCCTCGAGGACGACATCCCCTTTCCGACGGCGATCGCCCACGCCGCCGCAGAGACCGCCAGCGACCTCGGCCTGGCCACGGTGGTCGCCTTCACCGAGAGCGGCAACACCGCTCGGCTCGTGTCCCGATTCCGGCCCAACTCCCGCATCGTCGCCTTCACCCCGATCGAAGCCACCTACCGGCGTCTGGCTGCGGTCTGGGGGGTCACACCGCTGCTATTTCCGAGATACGCCTCTACCGATGAGATGATCGCCGAAGCGGAGAGGGTGCTCCTGGAGCGGAGTCTGGTGGTTCCAGGGGAGTGGGTGGCCATGGTCGCCGGGATCCCCCCCAACCAGCGTGCCTCCACGAACCTGCTCAAGCTGCACACGGTGGGTGGCACCTCGGCCGCGGTCTAGAGTGGCGCCGCGATGGGCAAGCCGATAGCGATTCACGACACCACGGTGATCGACGAAGTGGCCGTGATCGACACCGATCGCAGCATCACCGGTCAGGACGGAGCCGGATTCGCCACCCCCGATGAGGCCGCTGCCGGCGGCACGCTTCCCGCGGACCTTGCGGGGCGCCTTTTCGAGGGCGTCGACGGCCTCGAGAACGTCTTCGCCGCATCCAGCCAGGTCGTGTTGCGTCGTGGCCAGGGCTGGGATGACGACTCGCTGGAAGTGGTCCGGCAGATCATCACCGACTTCTTCGTGTTCTACGACGAAGCCTGATTCGAGGGCTCACTCCTCGACCAGCACCCCGATCCTCACCGTCACCGTCTCGCCGACCTCCAGCCAGGTGTCCGGGCCGGGAGAGTGTGCCCGCACCGTGCCAACCATCAGCGGATCGTTGACCTCGAACGGCGGACCCTCGGCGTAGACCAGGCCGAGGGTCTGCAGGGCCGCCTTGGCCTCGGCGATGGTCATGTTCCCCAGGTTGGGGACCTTGACCGGGCATGGGATCGGCTCGTACTGGACATGGTCCTCGGGGAGCTCACAGGGATGGACCAGGATCCTGATCGGATGGGGGTCGTACGTCCAGGTCCATTTGCGGGTCTTGACCGTGCCGTCGGGGTAGGTGATGGTCCGGGTGACGTCGGCGGTGAACCCGGCCTCGCCGTCGTCGGTCTCCTGGGGCTCGCCGGGGTTGACCGTCGGGTCTGGTTCGAGGTACTCGAACGGCTCGACCAGATTGTGCTTCTCCGAGGTCTCCGACTCGACGACGATCCCGCCGTTGTCCCCGAAGAACTTGACCGTGACGCTGTCATCCGTGTACTCGGTCTTGATGTAGATGCCGAACTCGGTGTCGTTGCGGAACACGACGTCGGGCGTCGGCCAACCCAGGGTCGCCTCACGAACCATGGGGTACCGCTTGATGTAGAGGCTGTGCGGGCTGTGGGCGATGTCCTCCAGACCGGACCAGAAGATTGCGTTGTACAGGGTGGTGGCGAACTGGCTCACCCCGCCGCCGATGTTCGCCGGATGGTCGCAGCAGTAGACGATCGGGCCGACGATGGCGCCGGCGGCGCGGTAGCCGTCCTCGACCGTCCTGCGTCCCACGTACTCGTTGAGCGAGAAGGTCTCGCCGGGCAGCACGATCGCCCCGTTCACCTCGTCGGCGATGCGGTGGATGTTGATGATCCGGTTGCGGTTCTTGGTGTCGCCGCAGCAGGGATAGAAGGTCGTGGCGGTGTAGAGCAGATTGCGGATCCCCAGGGCCTCGGCCTCGGCGGTGGTGAAGGTGGGCGGGGTCCCATCCCGCGTCGGCAGGGCGGCTGTGCGGGTCACCGATGTCGCCGCCTGCATCACCGAGTCGGGCAGGTGGCCGTCGTCCACGAGGAGGGCATTGTGTCCGGGGAGGATCAGCGGCACGTCGTCGGGGCGAATCACGATCTGGGCGTCGACCGGTTCGGTCTCCACGTCTGCCCTGATCGGGTTCAGGTACTGGACCAGGGGCCCCACCTGGAAGAAGAGATCCACCTCGGGGTCGTCGGTGGGACCCGTGATCCTGCTGGCGATCGACTGCAGAAGGACTTCCGGCGGGATGGTCAAAGTGATCTCCGGGATGATCTTGGCGAGGGTCACCGGCCCGGAGACCAGGGTGCGCGCCCGGTCGACGGCGAGGTCGATGTCGGCATCCTGCAGAGACGGCGTGCGGAACTCGGTGACCGCCGTCACCGGCTGTCGCTGACCCAGTATCTCGGCCTCGATCAGGTCGGCGGTGGCGGCGAGCGCCAATCCGGTGCCGGCCTTCGGGTACACCGCGGCTATCTCCCCGCCGGTGACCGTGATCCCGCCCTCCTGTGGAGGATCGTTGATGGCCTGTCCCTCCCACATGGAGAGAAGCCCTTCGAGTGCCGGCCGGCTGTAGCTGCCCTCGATCTCGAGGCGATGGGTGCCGCCCCCGCCGAGGTGCCTAACCCACCAGTTCAGGTCGGACAGGAAGCCACCGGGGCGTCCGACCTGCATCGCCTGGGCCAGCAGAGCCTCCTCGTCGAGATCGAATCCCACCTGGGAAGGGAGCAGTGTGAACTCGGTGCCCTCGATGGTCACCAGGATCGGCTCGGCCCCGAGGGCGGCCTCGACCGACCGGATCGCAGCCAACGCCTCAGACTCGTCGAGACCGCCCAGTGACAGGTCGCCGACGGTGACCCTTCCCAGGACCTCACCCCTGTCGGAGGCTCGATCCATTGCGAACACCGCCCCGACCCACACCCAGAGGGCAATGGGCACGGCGGCGATCAGCAGGGCGAGACGGAGTGGCTTGGGCATGGTGGATCCCGGGGCTGGGATTGTAAGCCACCCTGGGAGACTCGGGTCGGGGCGGCGGGTAGGGGATACCATCGGCGGGAATGACGAAGTTCGGCCCGATCGAGTTTCCGGAGGTGCCGCCGGGCGAGCCGATGACGCTCAGCGCCACGGCCTATGTCGCATTTGAGCGGTGTCCCGAGCAGGCGGCGGGAAGGTTGCGCGGCGTGTACGGGCCCGAGTCGCGGGCGTCGTTCGTCGGAGGGCTCGCCCACCGTGTGTTCGCCCGCCACCTGTCGGGCGGCCCGATCGCCGAGACGGAGTTCCCGGCCGCCTGCCGTGAGGAGATCGGGACGTCGATGAACGCCAAGCTGGCGGGCCTGGGGTTGAAGCCGAGCCAGTTGGCGGAGGTGGTCGACGAGGTGGGTCGGCTGTACGAGCGTTTCAAGACCATGGGCATCGAAGGTTTCGTCGGCGCCGAGGTGATGCTCGAGGCTGAGCCGTCTCCGGGGGTGGTGCTCCGGGGTTCGGTGGACGCCGTCTTCGAGGACGAGGCCGGGGTGCGCCTCGTGGACTGGAAGACCGCTGGACTGGGGGACCCGGTCCCGCAGCTCTCCTTCTATGCGCTCCTGTGGACGCTGGCCCGTGGAGACATTCCTGGGAGGGTCGAAGCGCTGTCGGTGGGCTCCGGAGAGCGGATCGACGAAGTCCCGACCGCGGCGGGCCTTCAGGAGACTGCTGGGCGCGTGGCCCACATGGCCTCTGAGGTGAGGCGGATCTGGTCGCAAGGGGGATCCCTGGAGAGGATCGCCGGGCCCTGGTGTCGGTGGTGCCCGCTGCTCGCCGAGTGCTCGGAAGGCGCCTCTGCCGGCGCCATCCTCGGTGACTAGCCGGTGGCGCGGAACATCCCGCCCAGCGTCCCCCCCGCCGGCGGCTCCTTCTCGGCGCTCAGGGCGATGAGCCCCGTATCCCGGTCGGACCCCGAGAGCAGTCGTTCGAATGCGGCCACGACGTCGGGGTCGAACTGTTCACCGGCACATCGGCGAATCTCGGCCACGGCGGCCTTGGAGCCCACGGCGCCGGCGTAGGGGCGCACCGAGGTGATGGCATCGAAGGCGTCGGCGACCTGGACGATTCGCACCGCCAGCGGAAGCGTCCTGAGGTCGAGGCGGAACGGGTACCCGTCCGAGTCCATCCGCTCGTGGTGATACAGGACGCAGGCGGCCACCTCGGGATCGACGATGTCGGCGACCAGCCCATGACCGGCCTCTGGGTGGGTGCGCACAGTGCCCCACTCCTTGGCGGCGAGTCCCTCCGGCTTCCACAACACCTCCTCGGGCACGCCCAGCTTGCCGACGTCGTGGAGCAGGCCGCCCAGGTAGACGCGGTCCACCGAAGCGCCGGTCAGCCCGATCTCTGTGGCGACGGCGGCGGCGACGTGGGCGGTGCGCACTCCGTGGTCGGCCAGCTCCGGATCACGCATGCGGACCACGGCCAGCAGCTTGGCCACCACCGCCGACGCGATCTCTCCGACCGCTCCCGGGATCATCGCCGTACCCGCCCCTGTCTCGTGGTGGTGAGCATGGAGGCAGGTTACGGATGGGCGTGCCTGGCGTCGCGGATTTTCGCGTACTTCTAGGTGCCACCGCCCGGGGGATGCTTCGGTCGTGCCCTCCGTGCCACAATCGCCCGATGACCCACACGCCCCCGCCGGAGGCCCTGGCTGCCGTCCTGGAGAGCCTGGTGTCGCATCCCGGTCTGGGAGCGGCGGCCCTGAAGGCTAGGCGGCTCTTGGCCGAGCGAATGGGGCCGGCGTCTTCGGATCCGGACCGCCCCCTCGTGGTCGTCTTCATGGGGCCGTCGGGAACGGGGAAATCGACGCTGATCAACTCCCTTGCCGATCGAACGGTGACTGCGGCGGGTTCCCGGCGACCCACGACGACCGAGCCGGTGGCATGGACCGGTGGGCCGATGCCGCCGGTGCTCGATGGGATTCGCTCCCGGCTGCCGGGGCTCTTGGTGGAGACCCTGAAGTCTCCGCCCGGCGGCGTGGTGCTCATCGACTCCCCACCACCCGGAATCGGGGACGGGGACGGTACCTCGGTCGTCGAAGAGCTCATCGACGCCGCCGATGGCGTGGTGCTGGTGGCTTCTGCTCGGCGCTACGCCGACGAAGCCGGCCTGGCACTCGCCCGGAGGGCGAGGCGACGGGGTTCGTGGCAGGCGTTCGTCCTCAATCGCCTCCCGACCGCGCAGGAGGACCAAGGCCCGCTGGTCGCCGACTTCGCCGCCAAGCTGGCGCAGGCGGAGGTGATCCCTTCCGGCGATCCGGGGGTGGTGATCGCAGTCGAGGAGTTTCCCGCCGACGGCGGCTCCAGGCTCCCGGACGAGGCGGTGATCGGCCTGAGCAAGGAACTCGATCACCTGTGCGATCCGGTGGTGCGCCAGGAGGTGCTGCAGTCGGTGGCTGCCGGCGCCCGTCGCGAGCTGCATCGCCTGCTCGCCGGACTCCGGGCCGCCCTCGTCGATGCCGAGGCGGAGCGCGCCGCCCGGCTCGATGCAGCAGCTCTCGCCTACGCCGGCGCCGCGCGGACCCTGGCGGTGGCGATCGATGCGGGGGAGTACGCCCCGGGTTCGGATCCGGACGAGATGTTCGCGCTGATGGCGACGGCGGTCACCCGTCATGCCGGACGGGCGGCCCTGCGGACCGCCCACCGGTGGGAGGAGCTGGGCGATCGCCTACCGACCTCGATGTGGGTGCACGACCCGGAGACTCCCGGGCTAGCCGCGGAGAGGTTCGCCTGGTGGCAGGGCGAGGTGTTGCGGCGGGCCGGCGCCCATGGCCTGTTCTGGGGCAGACGCCGTCGGCGCCGGCTGATGGAAGCCCTCTGCCGGGCGGTGGCCGATCCTGCCGCCGCCGTCACGCCGGCGCAGGCCCGGCTGATCGATCGGCATCCAGGAGGTGCCGCTGCCGCCAGGGACTCGCTCCTTGGTGAGATCGAAGGCGTGCTCCAGGCCGATCGCGCCCGGTTCACGGGGTCGCTGGGAGGCCCGTCCCGGCCGGAGGCTCTCGAATCCCTCACCCTGGAGGCTGGATGAGCGACATCGTCGACCTGGTCGACGGGCTCGATCTGGTGGTGGCGCTCGCCGACGGAGGCTTGGCCGAGACCGACCTGGCGACGGCGCGTCGTGATGCGCTTCGGGCGCGCCGCGAGGTCGGCCACCTCGGGGCGACGCTCGTCGCCGCTCTCATCGGGGGCACCGGTGTGGGCAAGTCGAGCCTGCTCAACGCCATCGCCGGCGAGGAGGTCTCCACCACCGGATCGCTGCGCCCTCACACGGTCGAGCCGATCGCATGGGTCCCGAGAGACGCCGAACCGTCGCTGGTGGCGGCGCTGCACGCCATGGACGTCCGCAAGAGCGTGACCCAGGATCGCATCGCAGGGCTGGCCGTCGTCGACCTCACCGACGTCGACTCCCTGCGGCGGAGCCATCGCCGGCTCGTCGAGGGGGTGCTGCCGCTCGTGGACCTGCTCGTCTGGGTGTTCGATCCGTTGAAGTACGCCGACCCCGAGGTCCATGGCCAGTTGATCGCCCCCATGGCCGGCGCCTCCGGCCGGATGATCTTCGTGGTCAATCAAGTCGACCGGGTTCCGGACCTGGATCGTCCCGCGCTGGCGGAGCACCTCGAGTCGCTGCTCCTCGATGCCGGGCTCTCGGACCCGGCGGTGTTCCTCACCGCGGCAGCGCCTCCGGTGGGCACACCGCTGGGAGTGGACGACCTGGTGGCGCACCTCTCAGGCCGGCTCGACGAGAAACGGCTCCACCTGAGCCGGGCCGTGGAGGCGGTCAGGGACACGGCAGGCCGGGTGGCCGAGGCTGCGGGGGTGGCCGAGGTGGCGAGCCTCGACTTCGAGAATCGTTGGTCGGAGGCGTGCTCCGAGGTGATCGCGCTCGGCGGGCCCGGTTGCGGTCCGCATCGGGTCGAGCAGGCCCTTGTCGTCGTCGAGCGGATGGTGGCCAGGCTCTCGGTCGAGGCGGGCCGGACCTTCGGCGCTCGGATCCGGAGGGAGTGCCCGCCGGAATGGATCGAGCAGGGTGTCCGACGCGCTCTCGCCGCAGGAGGCGGCGAGGCGATCGCCGCCGAGCTTCAGCGGTCCATCGGCGCCCCGTTGCGCCTGCTGCTGTGGGAGCGTGCCGCTCTCGCCGCAGCCGTCGCCGGTTTGGCCGTGGAGACCGAAGAGGCGGGCTCCAGGCTGAGAGCCGGCAGGCGAACCTAGTCCCTGTCGGCACCGGACTCGGAGGGGTCCAACAGGCTCAGCCCGTCCGGGACCATCTCCAGAGAGAGACGGTCCACCCGTCCGAACGTCTCGCCGTCTGCCTCGAAGGCGACCGGCCCTTGGGCGACGACCTCGATGGAAGAGATCGGGTGCCAGGTGTTCACCCCGGCGATGCCGTCGGGGGAACGGCGCAGGCCGGTGGCTGCGATCACCCGAAGCAGGCGGAGAGGGTCGACTCGCTGCACGGCCAGGGCACTGGGACCGCCGGCAGGATGCAGCGACAGGGAGCGCCTCCCCAAGTATGTGAATCGTTCCCCCACCTGCGCGATCAGGGTCACCGCCTCCACGGTCTCGCCGTCGACCGTGGCCAGGAGTTCGGGACGCCTCCTGCTGAAGCGGCGGGCGGTTCGTAGGGCACTGGAGGCGTAGTGCCAGGCGCCTGCCCCCACCTTCTTGAGGGGCCTGCGATCGGACTCGGCGATGACCTCGGCATCGAAGCCCACGCCGGCGGCGAACACGGCGATACGGTCGAAAGACCCGCTGCCGGCAACGGCGTGGAGCCGGGCGACCGGAAGCAGGCGGATCCGATTCGACCCGGCCAGGACGCGCGCCGTCTTCCGGGCCGAGCGAGGATGCCCGGTCAGCCGGGCGAACACGTTGGTCGTGCCTGCCGGTATCACCGCCATGACGGCAGAGGAGCCGTGCAGTGCGTTGGCGACCCGATGGACGATGCCGTCGCCGCCCATGGCGGCGACCACCTCCACGCCCTCGCCGGCGGCCCTGGTGGCGGTCTCCTCGGCAGCCTCGGGTCCGTCGGGCCACACCGAGGTCACCCGGAAGGCCTCGCCGAGGATCCCCACCACCTCGCGGTGGGTCGACGAGTTGAAGCCCGAGGCTGCCGGGTTGGCGATCAGCAGCATGCTGCGCATTCGTCGAGGCTACCGGTGTGGTACTGCGGGTAGGCTCGGGTGGTGCGCAGGTTCGAGGATCGACGGCACGCTGGGCGCCTCCTGGGGTCGTTGCTCTCCCACCTCGCCGGGACCCGACCCGTGGTTCTGGGCATTCCCCGAGGAGGCGTCGTCGTCGCCGCCGAGATCGCAGATGCTCTCGGTGGCAGCCTGGGGGCCCTGGTGGCGGTGAAGGTGAGAGCACCGTTCAATCAGGAGCTGGCGATAGGAGCGGTGGCTCCCGGCGCCGAGCCGACCCTCGACCGCGGGCTTCTCGATCGTCTCGGCCTGTCACCGGCAGATTGTGACCGGGCGGTGGAGGTCGCCGTCGCCGAGGCCTCCCGCCGTCAGTCGGTGTTCGGGGCGGTGCCACCACTCGAGGGTGCCACCATCGTGGTCGCCGACGACGGGGTGGCGACGGGTGCCACGCTCGAGGCCGCCCTGGGCAGGGCCCGCGGCGGCCGGCCCGACCGCCTGGTGTGTGCCATCCCGGTGGGACCTCCCGACACGGTGGCGCGGCTGGCGGCCCTGGTCGACGAGATGGTGTGCCCGCTGCAGCCGGCTCGGTTCGGCGCCGTCGGAGAGTTCTTCGAAGACTTCGGTCAGGTGCCGGACGACGAGGTGCTCAGCCTGTTGGGTCGCCCACCGGCCTAGTTCGATCCTTCCCCGAACATGTGGATGGGGTGGGAACGGTTCATGTCACTGCCGCGTTGTACGTTGTGACCATGAAGAAGGAACGATCGATGAACGAAGCCGCCTTGTCCCTTTTCGTGCGTCTCCTCGACGCCGATGTGGTGGATCGCTGCCCGGAGCCCGGTTGCTCCTGGTGCCATCCGGCGGTGCCGGCAGCAGCCTGAGTGTCGCCGTGGCAGAGGCCGAGAGTTCGTTCGGCCGCTGTTACCTTGACACCGGTGGAGAACACCTGGCGGCCCACCAGACGCAGCGTCGCCTCGTGGGCCGTCTACGACCTGGCCAACACCATCTTCGCCCTCGGCGTCGGCTCACTCTTCTTCGCCGAGTGGCTCACCGACAACCGTTCGGGGCTGCCTTCCTGGCTTACCCGGGGCGACACCGCCGACCTGGCCCTCACGCTCGCCGTCGATGCCGCCATGGTGGTGGTCATCTTCTTGGGCCCGTGGATCGGCGCTCGTAGCGATCACCGCGGATCACGGCGCGGATACCTGATGCCCCTGACCCTGGTGGCCGTGGTGCCCACCTTCTTTCTCGCTTCGGTCGGCGTGGTGCCCTCGCTCATCCTGTTCTCGATCGCCCTGATCGGGTTCAACCTCGGCTCCGTGGTCTACGACGCCCTACTCCCCGAGGTCTCGACCCCGGCCAACGTGGGGTTGGTGTCCGGCTTCGGGATCGCCGTCGGCTACCTCGGATCGTTCATCGCCGTGGGCGTCGGGGCGCTGCTGCTCGACTCTCACGGCCCCGCCACGGTGTTCCGTGTGATCGCCGTGCTGTTCCTGGTCTTCGCCATCCCCACCTTCCTCTGGGTTCGGGAGCGCCCGCGGGTCGCCGAGGCGGGACCGCCGCCCGGGATCGGTTCCAGCGTGCGGCGGCTTGCCGCCTCGTGGAGACGCGCCCGCCTCCACCGAGGCGTGGCCCGCTTCCTGGTCGGGAGGTTCTTCTACACCGATGCCGTCAACACACTCATCGGCGGGTTCCTCACCATCTATGCCAAGGAGGAGTTGGGTTTCACCTCCGGCGAGCTCCAGGCACTGCTGACGGTGGCCATCACCACCGCAATACTCGGCGGGGCGGTGGGGGGCCGGTATGTGGACCGTTTCGGGCCGCGCCGGCTCCTCCACGGCGTCCTCTACGCCTGGATGGTGGCGATGTCGATGGGAGTCGCCGCCGGCGCCGCCGGGATCAAGGCATTGGCCTGGCCGCTCGGTGCCCTGGGAGGCGCCGCACTGGGTGCCACCTGGGCGGCGGATCGCGTCTACATGCAGCGGATCTCGCCGCCTCGGCATCTCGGGGAGTTCTACGGCCTCTACGCCACCGTCGGCCGGTTCGCCACCTTCCTCGGGCCGCTGGTTTGGGGGCTCATCGTCACCGCAGCCGGTCTGCCCCGAGAGGTCGCCCTGGGTGCACTCATCGGGTTCCTCGTCGTGGCACGCCTGATCCTGCAGGGGGTGGACGACTCCCCCCGCCAGTGGTCTGCATCCGACCTGGTGGCGGCCGGCTGAGGAGGTCCCGGGGTCACGGGCGACGCCGGCGGCGTCGGTTATCGACCGGCACCGCGACGGGCCATACTTGGGAGTCGACGACGCCAGGAGGACC
This sequence comes from Acidimicrobiia bacterium, assembly GCA_030584185.1. NCBI lineage: Bacteria > Bacillati > Actinomycetota > Acidimicrobiia > Acidimicrobiia bacterium. The sequence continues at coordinate 2,059,774 of CP129495.1, forward strand.
GATGTTTCAGCCGTACCGACCAGAGCCGTACTCGGATTTCGCCGAGCCGGCGGCACGCGCCGCCTATGAGCTGGCCCTGGCCGGAGTCCGGGGGCGCTTCGGCGCAGAGTACGGCCTGGTGATCGCCGGCGAGACCGTGGTCACCGGTGACTGGATCGACTCGGTCAACCCGGCTCGTCCTGCAGAGGTGGTCGGTCGTGTGGCATCCGGCGGTGCTGCAGAGGCCGAGGCAGCCTTGGAGGCGGCGTGGGCCGCCTTCGCCGTCTGGTCGGCACTCGACGCCCTGGAACGCTCTCGCCTCGGGATGAAGCTGGCGGCGATCATGCGTCGTAACAAGTTCGAACTGGCCGCCATCGAGACCTTCGAGGCAGGCAAGAACTGGGCCGAAGCCGAGGCCGACGTGGCCGAGGCGATCGACTTCGTGGACTACTACGCCCGGCAGGCTCTGGAGATGGCCGAGCCCATCCCGGTGATGAGCGTGCCGGGCGAGGAGAACGAGTCGCACCTGGTTCCGATCGGTGCCGGGGTCGTCATCCCGCCGTGGAACTTCCCCGGGGCGATCCTGGTGGGAATGGCCATGGGCCCGGTCCTCGCCGGCAACACCGTCGTGGTCAAGCCGGCCTCCAACACGCCGGTCCTCGGTGCGCGCTGGATGGAGATGCTCGACGAGGCGGGGTTCCCGCCCGGGGTGGTCAACTATGTGCCGGGCCCGGGCGGCGAGATCGGCGACCTCCTGGTCGATCATCCTCGGACCCGGTTCATCAATTTCACCGGTTCCAAGGATGTGGGTCTCCGCATCGCCGAACGGTCGGCTCGGGTTCATCCCGGCCAGCGCTGGCTGAAGCGGGCCTTCATGGAGATGGGCGGCAAGGACGCCATGATCGTCGACGAGACCGCCGACCTCGCGGCAGCCGCCGCCGACGCCGTGCGGTCCGCCTTCGGGTTTCAGGGGCAGAAGTGCTCTGCGGCGTCACGCCTCATCCTGGTCGAGTCGGTCCACGACGAGGTGTTGGAGCGGGTGATCGCCGGTGTGGCGGCTCTGGAGATGGGCCCACCCGAGGAGAACAAGGCGGTGGGTCCGGTCATCTCGGCGGCACAGCACCGCTCGGTGCTCGCCGAGATCGCCTCGGGCAGAGACGAGGCCAGGCTGCTCGCCGGGGGGGAGGCGGTCGACATGGATGGTGGCTGGTACCTCCAGCCGACCGTCTTCGCCGGTGTCGACCCGAAGGCGAGACTTGCCCAGCACGAGATCTTCGGGCCGGTGCTCTCTGTGATCTCGGCCCGGGACTTCGACCACGCCCTGGAGATCGCCAACGGGACCGAGTTCGGGCTGACAGGTGGCCTCTACTCGCGTCGACGGGACCGGATCGACCGGGCGCGGCGCGAGTTTCGAGTGGGGAACCTCTACATCAACCGCAAGATCACCGGCGCCCTGGTCGGTGTGCAGCCCTTCGGAGGTTTCGACATGTCGGGTTCCAACTCGAAGGCGGGCGGACCCGACTATCTGCGGCTGTTCATGGAGATGAAGACCGTCTCCGAACGCTGGGTCTCCAGCTGAACCCCGGCCCCGCCGAGCCACCCGTCGTCGCCGGGTGCAATCCGTTGGCGACGCAGGGGTGCCCGGTACCCTCGCAGCGGTGAACACCAGCGGCGCCCCCGAACCGGCCGTCGAGGAGCGGAAGCCCCTCTCGGCGTGGCTGCTCGGTGGTTCCCGCAGCGACCGGCTGTGGCGACTCGCCTTTGCAGCCGCACTGGTGTGGTGGGTGTGGAACTTCACCCACACCTCGTTGCGCGTCCATCACGGTCTGGGGACCTCGGCGTACGACTACGGCCTCTACGACCAGGGAGTGTGGCTGCTCTCTCGACTCGAGGCGCCGTTCATCACGCTGATGGGACGCAACCTGTTCGGTGACCACGTCTCCCTGATCCTTGTGGTCCTAGTGCCGTTCTACTGGTTTCTTCCCGGCGCCGGGACCCTGTTCACTTTTCAGTCGATCGGGCTCGCCGGGGGAGCGATCCCGGTCTACCTGCTGGCGCGGCGTCTGCTGGGGAGCGAGCCGGTGGCAGTGTTGCTCGGCGTCGCCTTCCTTGCCAACCCTGCCCTGGGTGGCACCGCAATGGAGCAGTTCCATCCCGATTCGGCGTTGCCCTTGCTGTTCGGATTCGCCGTCTACTTCGCCGTCACCTCCCGATGGGGTCCTTACGCCGTGTTCGTGGTGCTGGCGCTCCTGGTCAAGGAGGACGTGGCCCTCCTGGTCATACCCCTGGGTGTCTGGGTGGCGTTCCGGCGGGACCGCACCATCGGTCTGGCGACGCTCGCCTTCGGTGTGGGGTCCCTCCTCTTCGGTATCGTCGTGCTGTTCGCACTGTCCGGAGTCGCCTTCCCCAACGCGTGGCGGATTCCTTTCGGAGGCGTGACCGGCCTCGTGGCGGCCACCCTGAGCCGGCCCGGTGAGGTATTCCGGTACTTGCTCGCCGACGGGCGACCCTGGTACCTGTGGCAGCTGACCGCCCCCTTTGCCGGTGTGTTCCTGTTCGCCCCCGAGATCGCAGCCGTGTCGGTGCTGGTGATCGTGAGCAACGTGATCAGCACCTTCGGGTACCAGCACATGATCGGCTTTCACTACACCGCCCCACTGCTGCCCGGACTCGCCCTGGGGACCGTGTGGGCGATCTCACGAATCCCTGCCGGCCGCTTTCGCAGAGGCGCGCTCACGGCGGTGGTGGTCATGAGCCTTTGGACCGGGTACCTGTGGGGGGAGTTCCCGTTCTCACGAGCCCCCGGCGCCCACTGGCCGCCAGATCAACCTTCGGCGGTGTGGGCCCGCGATCTGATGGATCTGGTCCCGGACGACGCCGTGGTGTCGGCTCACTGGTCGATCACACCTCACCTGGCTCATCGCCGGGAGATCTACATGTTCCCCACCCCGTTCTACGCCTTGTTGTACGGGCCGCAGGACCAGGTCGTCGCCCTGGAGGGCAGCAGGCTGCCTCAGGCCGACGGTGTCGAGTACGTGTTCATCCCGACGGATCTGGACGAGCGCGATGGCGAGGTGTGGGACCGGGAGCAGCCCGCGTTCCAGTTGGTTGCGTCGAACGAGGCCTGGCAGCTGTGGCGTCGCCGCTGAGCGCTCGCTTCGACAACGATCGGTAATGCTCGTGCCTTCCCGGACATTGGTGGGCGTGGAAGACCAGCCCTGGAGGGATCGGTTGCCGTCGGCGATCCGCCGCATCGGACCTTGGCGGCTGGCCCTGGCGCTCGTCATCGTCTGGTGGGTGTGGAACTTCACCCACACGATGCTTCGTACCCATCACGGGTTGGGCACCGGCAACTACGACCTCGGCCTCCACGAGCAGGGGGTATGGCTGCTGTCGCGGTTGGAGGCGCCGTTCGTGACCCTGATGGGCCGCAACCTGTTCGGCGATCACGCATCCTTCGTGCTGCTCCTGCTGGCGCCGGTCTTCCGGCTGTTCCCGGCGACCGGGACCCTGTTCTTCGTGCACGTCCTGGCACTCGCTGCAGGCTCCATCCCGGTGTGGCTCCTCGCCAGGCGCCTGCTGCAGAGCGAGGCGGCGGCGACGGTCCTCGCCGTCGGCTACCTCGCAGGCCCGGCCCCCGGGGGAATCTCCCTGGAGCACTTCCATCCCGACGCCTTCCTTCCCTTCCTGGTGGGGATGGCGATCTGGTTCGCCCACGAATCGCGCTGGGCTCCCTACTGGGTGTTCGTCGCCCTGGCGCTGCTCGTGAAAGAGGATGTGGCCCTGGTCATGATCCCGGTGGGCGTCTGGGTGGCCTGGCGCCGAAACCGGCGGGTGGGCCTGGCCACGGTGGGGGCGTCGGTGGCGGCGTCCGCCGCCGGGATCCTGGTGATCTACGCCCTCACCGGAGTCGCCTTCCCCAACTCGTGGAGGTTGCCCTTCGGCGGCTTCGCCGGCCTGCTCGCCGCCACCCTCACCCGACCGTGGGAGGTCGTCGCCCATGCCTTCGAGGGCAGGCGTCTCGACTACCTGTGGCAGCTCACCGCATCGTTCGGCGGGATCTTCCTCAGGGCACCCGAGATCGCCCTCACCTCATCGCTGGTGCTGGCGAGCAACCTGTTGAGCACCTTCCCCTACCAGCACGACATCGAGTTCCACTACACGGCGGCGGCGCTTCCCGGTCTCGCCATGGGAACGGTGTACGCCGTGGGACGCTTCCGGGCGGCGATCAGGCCTTTCGTGCTGGGATTCGTGCTCTCTGCGGCGATGGTCTCGGGATACCTCTGGGGCGACTTCGCCTTCTCGCGGGCTCCGGAACTGAACTGGTATCCCGATCACCCGAACGCCGTGGCCGCCAGGGAACTGATCCCCCTGGTTCCCGGGGACTCCTCGGTGGCGGCACATTGGTCGATCACCCCACACCTGGCTCGCAGGCGGGAGGTCTACATGTTCCCGACGCCGTTCTCCGCCCTGCTCTACGGTCCGCCGGGGATGGCATCACAGCGGGCGCTCGAGGGGATGAGGCTGCCCCAGGCCGACACCGTGGAGTACGTGTTCATCTCGATCGAGATGGACGAGGAACAGGCGGCGGTGTGGGCGCAAGAGCGGGACGCCTTCGAACTGGTGGCCGGCAGTGGACCGTGGGAGCTGTGGCGGCGGCGTTGACGCCTCAGGTGCGGTAGCCGGCCACGAAGGCGGCGATGGCGACGAAATGGGTGGCTGCGGCGGCGACCACCAGCACGTGAAACGCCTCGTGGTAGGAGAAGACCCGTGGCCACAGGCGGGGCCGCTGCGTCACCAGGAACACCATCCCCACCGTGTACATGACCCCGCCCGCCCCGATGAGGATCAGAGCCGTAGCCGGCAGCCGTTGGCCCAGTGGCCAGAGGATGAAGATGGCCAGCCAACCCTGGGTGGTGGATAGGGCCACCGACACCCAATGACGCCCCACCTTGGTGCGGGCCTTGAGGGCGGCACCGATGGCGACGATGCCCCACTGGATCAGCAGGGTCGCCGGCCGCAGCCAGCCGTCGAGGACGATCACCGCCAGCGGTGTGAATGTTCCCGCCACCAGCACATGGATCATCGTGTGGTCCAGCTTTTGCATTCGCTTCTTCCACTTCTCACCCCAGGGGATCGAGTGGTACAGCGACGAGGTGGTGAACAGCGCCACCAGGCTGAGGCCGAAGGCCAGCAGCGAGAGCCGGTGGGCTGCGGTTCCCGGGCTGAGCACCGTGAGCAGCACTCCGCCGACCAGGAAGGCCAGGGCGGCTCCACCGTGGAGGAAACCGCGTACCGGGTGGGTCATCTTGCCGAGGCGGGCCCTCTCGTGCGGCTCCATGCGGCAACCGTACCGTCGGGACGGGATTATCGGGGGATCAACCGCCGATGTAGGACATCTCGACCTTCTCCCAGCCGCTGGTCGCCGCCGAGCGGATCTCCGAGTACCGATCGGAGCGAGAGGTCCAGACGGCGGCGATCGCCGCAGCCATCTCGGCTTCGTCGGCACCCGAGCGAAGCGGGGTGCGCAGGTCGGTTCCCTCGCCGGCGAAGAGGCAGGTGAATAGGAGGCCCTCGGCGGAGAGCCGCGCCCTGGTGCATCCTCCGCAGAACGGACGCGACACCGAGGCGATCACCCCCAACTCGCCGGCTCCGTCCCGGTACCTGAAGCGGCTGGCCACCTCCCCGGGGTAGGCAGGAGGAATCGGTTCGATCGGGAACACCTCGCCGATGATGCGCAGGATCTCGGCGGCGGTGACCACGTCGTCGAGTCGCCAGCCGTTGGTGTGGCCGACGTCCATGTACTCGATGAAGCGGACGATGTGGCCGGTTCCGCGGAAGTGGCGTGCCATCTCCAGCACCCCGGCGTCGTTGACCCCGCGTTTCACAACTACGTTCACCTTGATCGGCCCCAGCCCGGCGGAGGCGGCGGCGTCGATCCCGTCGAGGACCCGCTTCACCGGGAATCCGACGTCGTTCATCGCCATGAACACTCCGTCGTCGAGGGAATCCAGGCTGACTGTCACCCGGCGCAGGCCGGCGGCGGCGAGAGCGCCCGCCTCCCGCCCGAGGAGAGCACCGTTGGTGGTGAGGGTGAGGTCGTCGATCCCCTGCACCTCGGCCAGCATGGCCACCAGGTCGGGAAGCCCCCGGCGAAGCAGGGGCTCGCCCCCGGTGAGCCGGACCTTGGTGACCCCGAGGCGCGCCGCCGCCCGTACCAGGCGGGCGATCTCCTCGAACGAAAGCAGCAGGTCACGCCCCAGGAAGGGGTGGTCGCGTCCGAACACCTCCTTGGGCATGCAGTAGGTGCAGCGGAAGTTGCAGCGGTCGGTCACCGAGATCCGAAGATCGCGCAGTGGTCGTCCCAGGGTGTCGATCGGGCCGGTCATGAGGCCTCTGTGTACCGCAGATGGGAGACCACGGTGCCGCGCTCGTCGAGGAGCAGGGCGATGTCGCCCTGATTGCCCCACACCGGCTCCTCGGAGCACCAGTAGAGGTCGGTGGGCGTCGGGGTCCCACAGCCGGATCGGACCAACACCGTGGCACCCGACTCCAGGACGAACCCGCTCGGAAACCGGAAGCGGTGGCTGGAGGTTCCGTCGCGCAGCACCCATCCGGTGAGGTCGATCGGCGGCCCGCCGTTGGTGACGGCGGCGAACTCTGCATTGGGGCTGTCCTCGTCGCGACCCGGCGGGTCTGCCTCGACGCTCCACACCCGCACATCGGGAAGGGGGATGGTCGCCCCACAGGCGTCTTCGGCCCACATGCCCAGCCGGCGCTCCGCCGCCTCGGACTCGGCCGCAAGGAACTCGGCGGCTCGGGGATGACCGAGGGTGGCGATGGCCGAGCCGCTCTGGATCGCCGACAGGTTGAGGTCGGTGTCGCCCGAGGTGGCGAACGACAGGATCCGTCCGAACCTGTCTCTTTCGGGTCCGACCAGACCGATGGAGCTGGCGATCGCTGCCTGAAGATTCTGTGCCGAGCGGTCGGCATGACACTCGCCTCGTTCCGGGGCGTCGATTCCGATCAGGCGAACCCGCTCTTCGATCCCGTCGATCTCGACCAGCAGGGAGTCGCCGTCTTCCACGCGCACCAGGGAAGCCACCTGATCGGCGGCACGGGGAACGGTGGAGGCGGTCGGGGCGGCACCGGCGGAACACGCCGCCACCAGGACGAAGACGGCGGTCGACCTCATCGGGCGACGCTACCGCATCGGCGGCCGGACCCCACACCGTGGCACCTGACGGCGACGCCGGCGGCGTACCCGGACGACCTCTGGCAGAATCCGGGCCTCAGGCGAGGAGATCGGTGATGCCTCAGGTGCGGGTCAACGGGAACATGCTGTACTACCGCGAGATCGGAGAGGGTCCGGCGGCGTTGTTCGTGCACGGCTTTCCTCTCGATCACGGGGTGTGGCTCGACCAGATGCGCGGCCTCGCCCACGTCCGGCGCTGCATCGCCCCGGACCTCAGGGGATTCGGGCGATCCGATCCGGTGGTCGACCAGACGCTCACGATGGAGATGCTCGCCGACGACCTGATCCAGGTCGTCGAGGCGCTGCGGATCGGACCGGTCGACCTGGTCGCCCTCTCGATGGGCGGTTACGTGGCCCTGGCACTGTTGGAGTTGCGTCCCGACCTGGTCCGCTCGGTGGCCTTGGTGGCCACCCGGGCTGGTGCCGACGGCGTGGAGGCGCGGGCGGGGCGCGACGCAATGGCCGCCCGGATCCTCGACGGCGGGCGTGCCTCGCTCGCCGACGAGCTGATGCAGGTCCTCCTCGGCCGCGATCCGACGCGACTTGCCCAGGCCCGGCTGCGGTCGATGGTGGAGTCGACCCGGTACGAGACCCTGCTCGGAGCCATCGAGGGGATGAAGGAGCGCCGTGACCGCCGCACCGTCCTCGGCAGGATCACCGTGCCCGCCGCCGTCATCGCGGGCGATGAGGACCGCCTGATCTCGCTCGACGAGATCAGGGAGCTTGCCGCAGGCATTCCCGGCGCCAGATTGGTGATCGTGCCCGGGAGCGGGCATCTGGTGCCGATCGAACACCCGGAGCCGGTCAGCCAGGCCCTCCTGGAGCTGTTTCAGGGCCGCAAGGTGGTCTGGCCCCGCTGAGCGAAGGTGCGGCCCTGAGCCCTGTCAGCCGGCCGAGTCGGCCTCGAATCCCCAGCGCAGCCGGCTGGCTCGCGCCTCTTCGACGTCGACCCGACTCAGCAGGAGGCCGCCGACCACGAAGAACACGACCAGGGACAGGATGGCCCCTCGTGACGAGCCGGTGATGCGATTCACGGCGAAGAAGATGAACGGGCCGATGATCGCCGAGAACTTCTCGAAGACGGCGAAGAAGCCGTAGAACTCGGCGGACGCCGCCTCCGGGATCATGGAGCCGTACAGCGAGCGGCTCAGCGCCTGGGTGCCTCCCAGCACCAGCCCGATCAGCCCGGCGAGGACGAAGAACGGGGCCGGCTGCCCGGCAGGGATGAAGAAGCCCCAGGCGAGCACTGCGCTCCACAGCGATATGGAGAGCAGGATCGCCGGCTTGGTGCCGTACCGGCCGGCAAGCCTGCCGAAGGCCAGGGCGCCGGCGACCGCTATCGCCTGGACCATCAGTATTCCCAGGGCCAGGGTCTCGGTCTCCAGGTCGAGGGTCTCCTTGGCGTAGAAGGGGGCGATGGCGATCACAGTCTGCACGCCGTCGTTGTAGAGGATGAAGGCGATCACGAACCGCAGGATCTGCTTGAACTCGCCGAGGCGCTTCGTGGTGGCGATGGTTCGCCTCACCCCTACGGTGAGGTAGGCCAGTGGACGCGGCCTGGCGGCGAGGTCGACCGGCAATGGCTGTGCCACGCCGGTCTCGCCGAGATGGGAGATGGCGAACAGGCCGAAGCCGAGCCACCAGAGCCCGGCGAAGCCCATTCCGATCCTGGCGGCGTCGATCTCGGCCAGACCCAGGTCCTCGTGGAACATGAGCATGATGAGGACGAGCAAGAAGTTGAGACCGCCCCCCATGTACCCGAAGGCGAAGCCCTTCGACGAGACCCGGTCGATGGTGTCGGGAGTGGTGATGTCGGGGAGGAACCCGTCATAGAAGACGATGGATCCGACGAATCCGGTCTGGGCGAGCAGGAAGAGGATGATCGCCAGCACCACGTCACCGGTTCCGATGAAGTACATGGAGGTGGCGAACACGGCGCCGAAGACGGCGAAGGCCCGCATGAACCTCTTCTTGGAGGCGGAGAAGTCGGCGATCGCCCCGAGCACAGGGCTGACCAGGAACACCAGGACCGCTCCGAAGCCGATCAGCAGGCTGCCCAGCTGTTCTCCGTCGACGACGAACCCGAAGAGGCGGTAGCCCTCTGCGGGGACGATCTCGTCGACGAGGAGGGCTGGGAAGAGAACGGCCACCGTGGTGGTGGTGTACGCCGAGTTCGCCCAGTCGTACAGCGCCCAACCGCGGATCGTGCGCCGGTCGTTCTTCGGTTGGGACGGCATCGGCCGCAACCCTAGGCGGTCGCGAAGCGCCGCGTCGTGCTCGCCGATGCGACCGGATGTCCCGGTTGTGGTCCCTGTCCACTTGGGACCTTCGGGTCCCTTGTCGGTGCCGTGTAGCCCTGGCGCGGCCAGCGGTCATCCAGCATCTTGTGAGCAGTTTCACGAGCCACCCCCGCCGGGGGTGGCGATCGAAGGGAAAGGGAAAGCAATGACTGTCACCCTGGAGCGGAAGCCCTCGGAGGTCGAGGAGCGGATTCCCCCGCTTCCCGAGCTGAGGGGTCTCTCGCCGCGACGGAGCCTGCTGCTCCTGGTGGCCGGCGTCCTGGCCATCACGGTCGGGCTCGGATCGGTCATCGGCGGAGCGGTCGGAATCGTGTACACGTGGGGACAGGCGGTCGAGCAGGGGATCGTCACCCCCGAAGACGCCTCCATCCCCAACACGCCGGTGCGCGGCCCGTTCACGATGAAGGCGCAGGCCGACATCATCGAGCATCACCAGCTCGATAGGACCGGCGGCCTCTACTACGCCGAGATGCCCCGTCAGGTGCAGGCGACGGATGCCGATGGCACCCTGCTGTTCGACGACACCGGAGAACCGGTGATGGTCAACAACGACGCCCGCACCTCATGGATCACCGCCACGACTCTGACCACGGTCCTCAACCTGGGGATCATGGCCTACGCCCTTGGCGCCTTCGCCATCGTCGTCGGCCTCTCGCTGCTGGCATCCGGGATCGTGTTCCTGGTGCTTCGCCGCACACTGGCGGCAGCGCCCGCCTGAGTGCCCATCGCCGGATCGAGTTGGGACCCCGGGTCCGCCCGGGGTCCCAACGTCTGGTGCGCGAGGTGGTCTGGCGGGAGGTCGTGCCGGGTTAGGATCGCCGGGCATGAGGCGGCGCACCCAGCAATCGCCCTCGCCGGGCTGGGTGGTTCCATCCGGGACCCCGGCGTGACCGGGCCCCTCGCCGGGACCCTCGTGGTCGAGGTCGCCGCCATCGGTCCGGCCCCGTTCGCCTCCATGGTCCTCGCCGACCTGGGCGCCGGCGTGATCCGTCTCGAGAGGCCCGACGCGGTGGGCGACCCCCGGACCGACCCTCTCCTGCGAAGCCGGGCGGCGGTGATAGGGCTCGACCTGAAGGCGCCCGGCGGGGTCGAGCGCGCCCTGAGCCTCATCGACCACGCCGACGTGCTCATCGAAGGGTTCCGCCCCGGAGTCGCCGAGCGGCTCGGCATCGGCCCCGAAGACTGCTTGTCGCGCAACCGGCGGCTGATCTACGGGAGGATGACCGGCTGGGGTCAGACCGGGCCTCGATCCGGAGAGGCGGGCCATGACATCGACTACGTCGCCGTCGCCGGGGCCCTCCACCCGATCGGACCCTCCGCCGAGCCTCCTCCACCGCCCCTCAATCTGGTCGGTGACTTCGGCGGGGGTGGAATGCTGCTGGTGGTGGGGGTACTCGCCGCCCTCTTGGAACGGGGGCGATCGGGTCGAGGCCAGGTCGTCGACGCCGCCATGGTGGACGGGGCCGCTCTTCTCACCACGATGATCCACGGGATGGCCGCCACGGGGCTGTGGTCGGATGAGCGTCAGGACAACCTCCTCGACGGTGCCGCTCCCTTCTACCGCTGCTACCGGACCTCGGATGGGCGGTTCATGGCGGTGGGGGCACTCGAGCCCAGGTTCTACGCCGAACTGCTCGATGGCCTCGGCCTGGCGGAGGCGGGCCTTCCCGCCCAGTACGACCGTTCGGGGTGGCCGGTTCTCGCCCAACGGTTCGCCGAGGTGTTCTCCGGCAGGACTCGATCCGAGTGGACCGCCGTCTTCGAGGGAGGCGACGCCTGTGTCGCACCAGTCCTCGCCCTCTCGGAGGCGCCGGTCGATCCCCACATGGTGCAGCGCAACGCCTTCGTCTCGGTGGAGGGCGTGTTGCAGCCTGCCCCCGCTCCGCGCTTCTCCAGGACGCCCGCAGCTGGTCCGGCGGCGCCCGTCTCCGGTGCCGCCGCCGTCGGGGCCCTGCGGGCGATCGGTCTCACCGATGACGAGGTGGCCGTGGTGATGGGCGAGAAGAGTCCGGGCCCCTCGACGGGTAGATTCCCCGAATGAGCCAGACCGCTGCGACCTCATGGCCCTGACCGACCACCAGGTGCTGGTGTTCCTCGTGCAGTTGGCGCTGCTGGTCGGCATCGCCAGGATCCTGGGTGGCCTGGCGCGTGCACTCGGCCAGCCGTCGGTGGTTGGTGAGCTCCTGGCGGGTGTCGTCCTCGGCCCCTCCATCTTCGCTCAGGTCTGGCCCGCCGGGTTTCGCTGGGTGTTCTCCTCGGAGCCGGCGGCGTCCTCCGCCACCTTCGGCCTGGCCTGGCTGGGCGTCGTGTTCCTCTTGGTCGTCATGGGCTTCGAGACCGATCTGGCCATCATCTCCAGGTTCCGGGCGGCTGCGGTGGCGGTGGCCGGCGGAAGCCTGCTGCTGGCGATGCTCACCACCGGGATCCTCGGCTTTGTCATCGCCCCCGAACTGGCCGGTGGGGATGATCCCCGATGGGTGGTGGCGGCGTTCTTCGCCCTCGGCCTCTCCGTGTCGGCACTCCCGGTGGTGGGCAAGATCCTGCACGACCTGGGACTGATCCGCCGCAACGTAGGTCAGATCACGATCGCCGCCGCAATGACCAAGGACGCCGTCGGCTGGTTGTTGCTCGCCGCCCTCACCGGCGTCGCCCTCGGTGGTGTCGACGCCTCGCGCATCGCCGTTTCGTTCGGTGGTCTGGCCCTGTTCGCCCTGGCGATGATGACGCTGGGCCGGAGGCTGCTGGACCTTGCCTCCAAGCTGGTCCTGGCGCGCGGCGGGGGATCGACCGCCGGGTTGAGCATCGTCGCCGTAGCGGCATTGGCGGGTGGCGCCATCACCCAGGCGCTGCACGTGGAGGCGATCCTCGGGGCCTACCTCGTCGGGCTGGCGCTGTCCCTCGGCCGGTACCAGGTGCCCCACACCCGGCACCTCTTGGAGACCATGACCGCCGCCTTCTTCGCCCCGGTCTTCTTCGCCTACTCCGGCCTTCGGGTAGACGTCACCATCCTGTCTTCGGGGCGCGTCGCCGCCATCGCCGCCATCGCCATCGCCCTCGCCCTCATGGCCAACATCGGCGGATCGATGATCGGGGGGAGGATTGCCGGCCTCGATTCGAAGGTGGCGCGAGCCCTCGGAGCCGGGTTGACGCCACTGGGTGTGATGGGTGTCGTGGTGGCCATCATCGGTCTCAACGCCGGGGTGCTCAGTGAGGAGGCTTACACGATCCTGGTGCTGGCGGCCGTGCTCACGTCGTTGCTGGCGCCGCTCCTGCTCAGGCTCACCGTGCACAGCATGCCGCCGGCACCCGAGGAGTCGGCCCGGCTGGAGCGAGAGTCGCTCCTCGACGAGGCCGAGATCCTCGCCGCCTCCCGCATCCTCCTTCCAACGCGAGGTGGCGCCAACATCCGCTATGCCAGCCGGCTCGTCGCCCAGGTGTTCCCCGAGGCCGAGATCACCGTCCTCACCATCGAGGTGCCCACCGAGCGCCGGCTGTTCCGGTGGAGGCGTTCGGTCGGGTCCGCCGACGATCCGGCTGCGGTGGTCGAGTCGCTCGGCGACGTCGGTGTGCGTTCGTTGCGCCGGGTGGCGCGCGATCCCGCCGAGGCGATCGCCGCCGAGAGCCGCCTCGGCTACGACCTGGTGGTGATGGGAGCTTCCGAAGGTCGCGAGGCAGGCGCAGTGATCGGTTCGACCGTGGTCGACCGGGTGATGGCGCGTGCCCGCATTCCGGTGGTGATCGTCCACACTTCTGCCGGACGGGACGACGACACCGAGCTGCCGCGCAACATCCTGGTTCCGGTCACGGCCAGCAGGTCGACCAGGGCCGCAGAGGAGTTCGCCTACTCGGTGGCCCTCGCCGCCGGTGCTGCGGTGACCGCCATTCATGTGATCAATCGGCCCGACGGCGTCGGTGAGTACGGCTCCCTGGGGGCCGCCTCCGAGTCGGCCGAGGCCGGTGTCGAGCTGGCTCGCACCGCTCAGGAGTTCGGCGCCCGCCTCGGGGTGGAGGTCGGCTCGGTGACCCGACGGGCCTTCAACGCCGAGCAGGAGATCATGGAGTACGCCAGGTTCGCCGGGGTCGACCTGCTGGTACTCGGTGCTGCGGCCCGGCCCCTCAGCCGGCTCCCCTTCTTCGGTCATCGGATCGGCTACATGATCGAACACGCCGACTTCCCGGTCGTGGTGATCGCCCTTCCCGGAGCCTGACCGGAGGCGGTGGAAGGCAAGGGGGGTAGCATCCGGCCCTCGTGGCCCGCGTCGGCATCCTCGGTCTCCCCAACGTCGGTAAGACGACGCTGTTCAACGCCCTCACCGGCCTCTCGGCACCCACCGCCCCACATCCGTTCTCCACGACCGAGCCGAACGTGGGGGTGGCGCGAGTCCCCGACGATCGGCTGGAGCGCGCCGCAGTGCTGGAACGGTCGGAGAAGGTGGTGCACGCCACCCTCGATCTCTTGGACCTTCCGGCGATGTCCCAGGGAGGCTCCGGGTTCGGGGCCAGGTTCCTGGGGCGGCTCCGGGAGATGGAAGCGATGGCCGCCGTGCTCAGGGCATTCCCCGACGAGGCGGTTCCCGACGGGGAGTCAGGAGTCGATCCGGTGTCCCAAGCGGAGACACTGATGCTGGAGCTGGCGTTCGCCGACGCCGAGGTCTTCGGCAGGAGAGCCGAGAAGGCGGCCAAGGAGGCGACCTCCGATGCCTCCAAGCGGCAGGGGGCCGAGGCGTTCCTGAGGGCGGCTGCGATGCTGGGGGAGGGCCGCCAGCTGCGCTCCGGATCGTGGAGCGAGTCGGATCTGGACGCCTTTCGCGATCTCGCCTCCCTCACCCTCAAGCCGGTGGTGTGGGTGATCAACGTCGCCGAGGACGAGGCTGCCGGCGCCGAGATGGAGGCACGGGTTGCGGCGGTGGTGCCCGACGGGGATGTGGTGGTGACCCTTTCGGCCCGTCTCGAGGAGGAGGCGGCCCGTCTCGACCCGGCCGACCGGGACGAGCTGTACGAAGGGTTGGGTCTCGGGGGAGGAGCCCTGGCTCGCGTGGTCGGCGCCACCTACGCCGCCCTGGGACTGATCTCCTTCTTCACCGTGGGCCCCAAGGAGTCCCGAGCGTGGACGGTCAGACGGGGGGCGCGTGCACCCGAGGCGGCGGGAAAGATCCACAGCGACCTGGAGCGAGGCTTCATCAGGGCCGAGGTGGCCCCGATCGAGGCCGTGCTCGCTGCCGGGGGCTGGGATGCGGCCAAGGCGGCCGGCTCGATCCGGGTGGAGGGGAAGGAGTACGTCGTTGCGGAGGGGGATGTGCTGGTGATCCGCTTCTCGGTCTGACGGCATCACCGGGGCCGGTAGCCTCTCCCCGTGCGGGCAGTGGTGCAGCGAGTCGGGAGGGCGAGCGTCTCGGTTGCCGGCCAGGTGGCTGGACGGATCGGGCCGGGCCTGCTCGCCCTGGTCGGCGTCGGTCATGGCGACGATCGGCGTTCTGCAGAACGACTCGCCGACCTCATAGCCGGGTTGCGGATCTTTCCCGATGCCGACGGCAAGATGAACCTCGCCGTGGCAGAGGTGGGTGGGGAGGTGCTGGTCGTGAGCCAGTTCACGCTGTTCGCCGACGCCTCCCGGGGGAGGAGGCCGTCGTTCGCCGGCGCCGCCCCTCCCGGGCTCGCCGAGCCGTTGCTCGGACAGGTGGTGGCGTCGCTCTCCGGCCGAGGCCTCGGTGTCTCCACCGGCCGGTTCGGTGCCCGCATGGAGTTGGAGCTGGTCAACGACGGCCCGGTGACCATCGTGCTCGACACCGAGCGGAGATCACCGGCGGAGCAGTGAGCGAACGAACTTTGGGGCGGTGAGGCCGGCAACACCGACCGCGTACCAGGCCAGGGCTGCTTCGGGAGCGACACCCCAGGCGGTCGGCCAGGCGTTCGCCACCCATGGCGTCGCCGCCACGGACAGGGCTCCCAGACCGGCGAGGGCGCCGGTGGCCGACCCGGCGACCCTGGCGCCGGCACCGGTGACGACCAGGGTGATCAGGAGGCCTTGGGGCCAGATCACCAGGCCGGTGCCCGCCGCCACTCCGAGGCCCTTTCCGCCGCGAAAGCGAAACCAGGGGTTGAGCACCTGCCCGGCGACGGCGGCGAGGGATGCCGCCACCGCCGTCCGGTCGCCGCCCATGGCGGCCCCGGTGAGTGCGGCGCCTGCCCCTTTCGCCAGGTCCAGGCCGAGCACCGCCAGGGCCAGGCCGACGCCTCCGACCCGCAAGGCGTTGGCGGTCCCCGGGTTACCCGACCCCGACCGGCGCAGATCGATGCGCCGGGTGCGTGCCAGGAGATCGGCGGTGGGAAACGACCCCATGGCCAGCCCGGCGACGACTGCCAGGATCATCGCCCCATCCGTGCCCGACCCTCGGGACAGAGGTGGAGGAAGTCGCAGCGGTGGCAGGCGTCGGAAGGCGCTGGAGGGTGGTCGTCTCCGGCAGCTCGCTCCACCAGTTCTGCGAGGTGCGTTCGCGCCGCTTCCAGGCGCTGGTCGTCGACGACCTCGGTGTACTCCTCGAGGCCGCCACCCCCGAGATACGCCAGGGTCGCCACCAGCCGGTCGGCGGGCTCGGGGAACAGGCCCGCATCGTTCACCGCAACCGAGTACGCCTCTAGCTGCACGACTCGGGCCGGGTCGTCACCGGCCCGGCCGCTCTTGAAGTCGACGATCTCCCGCCGGTCGTCCCACTCGTACACGGCGTCGATACGACCCACCACACGGGTCGTGCCGACGGCGAGGTCGAATGCCGCCTCGACCAGGGCGGGCCGCCTGGTGGCGAAGCGCGACTCGAGAAACACCTCGTATGCGGAGATCGCCGCCGGTTCCGGTTCGGGTGATGATTCGTCGAACCGGGGGTCGATCTCGTCGAAGGCGATGGTGCCTCGGTTGTGGGCCTCGATGCGACGGTGCACCTCGACCCCGCGTCGGGCGGCGATCCCGAAGTGCCGGGGTAGGCGTTCGATATCGGACCATCGGAAGCGTCGCGGACACGATGCCAGGGTCATCAGGCCGGTGACCGATACCGACAGCGGTGGCGGTGGCGGCTCGGCCGGTGCTGGTCGGGGGAGGCGATCGAAGGCGTCGAGGAGCTCAGTCAGACGCCGATCGTACGCATCGCCGACACCCTTCTCCACTGCCATGGCGCGGGCGGCAGAGGCGTCGGCGGCGACGGTGGCGAGAGCCATCGCCGGGCCGTTCGGAAAGAGTGGATCGGGAGTCGGGGCGACCGGCTCCTGGGAGAAGCCCTCGGGGCGCCCCCCAGGCTCGGTGCAGGACAGGGGGTCGGGGCCGGCGACTCCGCTCAGGAGTTCGAACAGCGGGCTCGGCAGCCGATGTTGGGCACCCCCGGTCCAGAATGCCCCGCTGGCGGCGAGCAGGCTCCGCGATCGGGTCACGGCCACGTACGCCGTCCGCCACTCCTGCTCGGCATGGCGCATCTTCAGCCGGTCTTCGTCGCTCTCCCCATCGTCGCCGTCGAGTCGGAGCCCGCCGGGAAGCACCGAGGGGTCCTTCTCCGGGTTCTCCAGCGACACGACCTTGGCCGGGAAGACGTCCTTCTCCAGAGCAGGCAGGAACACTGCATCCCACTCCAGGCCCTTGGCCTGGTGCACGGTCATGAGCGGTACGGCATCCTCCCCGCTGATGCGGGCGGTGTCGAGGTCCTGGCGGGCGTCGTCCTCGGCCAGCCGGTCCAGATGGTCGAGGAAGGCGGTGAGGGTTGGTGGGCCGAGCACTGGGCTCCATGTCTCGGCCAGGTCGAGGAAGCGGAACAGGTTGAGCCGGGTGGAGAGACGCGCCGCATCGGATAGGGCCTCGACCTCGGGCCAAACCTCGGTCGCGTCGAGGACGGCGCGGCACAGGTCGCCGTGCCCTAGCCCCTGGGCCTCCGTGACGAGGCTTCGGTAGGTCTGGCGGAACCGGTCGATCTTCTTCATGCCGGACGTCGAGATCTCCGAGCCCTCGGTCAGGTCGTCGACGGCTTCGAGCAGCGCCCAGCCCGGTGCGTCGCCGACGCCGTCGGCTGGGCGGCGTCGCATTCGTGCCACGGCGGCGAGGTCGGCCAGTCCCAGGCGATGTCGGGCCCCGGTGAGGATGCGGGCCACGGCGACCGCGTCGTCGGGTCGGGCGAGGAGACGCAGCCAGGCGTGGAGATCGACGACCTCTGGAACCTCGAGCAACCCGCCCATGGAGGTCACTTCCACCGGTACCTCTGCCGCTACCAGGGCATCGCGGATGGAAGCCATCTGGCGGTGCTTTCTGAACAGGACTGCCATCTGGCGCCAGGGAAGCCCCTCATCGTGAAGGGCGAGCACCTTCTCCGCCAGGTGACGCGCCTCATCCTCACGGGTGCGGAACCAACGTGCGTCGACCGATCCGGGACCGGAGCCGGGGCGGTCCATCAGGCGATCGAGCGGCCCGGGGGACTGCATTCTCTCGCGGACCCGGTTGGCGGCATCCACGATCGCCCGGTCGTTCCGCCAGGTGACCGAGAGCCCGAGCGTCGGCGCCGGGGTGCCATCGGCTCGCGGAAAGTGGGTGGGGAAGCCATCGAAGTTGTCTGCCGACGCTCCTTGGAACTCGAAGATGGTCTGGTCGGTGTCGCCGACCGCAGTGACCGGGAAGCCTCCACCGAAGATGGCCCGCAGCAATTCGCGCTGTGCCGGGTTGGTGTCCTGGTACTCGTCGAGCAGGGCCAGGCCGTAGCGGTCTCGTACCCGCTCGGCCACCAGCGGATGTTCCACCACCAGACGGTGTGCGCTCCTCACGAGGTCGGCGAAGTCGAGTACTCCGAACTCGGCCTTGCTTCGCTGATAGGCGGCAGCCACCTGGGCCAGGGCTCGTCGCTCGGCAGCGACCGGTCCTTCACCGGGGTACTCGAAGAGTTCGTCGGGTGTTCGGAGATGGTCGCCGAGACGGGCCGTCAGAGAGGCGACTCCATCGATGACCGCCGAGGGTCGGCGCAGGTCAAGATCGAGGGGTGCGACCTCCGTCAGGGCCCGCCGAAGCAGCTGCCGGGCGATGCTGGCGGTCACCACACGCGCCTCACGATCGATGCCGACCAGGGGTCCGAACTCACGGATCAGGCTCAGGGCGAAGCCGTGGTAGGTGGTGACCTCCACCTCCCTGCCCTCGGCGGCGAGGTCGGGAAGATGGGAACGCAGCCTGTCTGCCAGCTCACCTGCAGCCTTGCGGGTGAAGGTGATGCCCAGGGCGGCCTCGGGTTCCACCTGCCCGGAGGCGACGAAGTGGGCAAGCCGCATGGCCATGGTTCCCGTCTTGCCGGAGCCGGCACCGGCAACCACGCGAAGCGGAGTGAGGGGATGATCGATCACCGCCTTCTGTTCCGGCGAAGGCTCGTAGTGGAGGTTCATGAGGCGAACGCCTCCCTGCCTTCGGGCCACATGGGGCACACGATGCGCACCGCGCATCCTTCACAATGGCTTCCCGGGGTCGGCCGCCACTCTTCGGCGAGGATTCCCACCTGAGCATTGCGCATGGCGTTCTCGACCTCGTCCAGGGTGCCCAGGTCGAACTCCCGGACGGCGACGCTCTTGCGATCGCCCGGCTGGTGTCCCGGGTACCAGAACTCGGCGCCGGCGACCTCCGGGCCGAGCGCCATCGTGTAGAAGCCGAGCTGGATCGAAGCGCCGGCCTCGGCTTTGGTCGCAGGTGTGGCGCCGGTCTTGTAATCGATCACGTGGAGCCCTTCGCCACGCTGCTCCACGCGGTCGATGCGGCCTCTCCAGGTGATCCCGTCGAGCACGAGCTCGACGTCGCGCTCGAACTCGACACCGGGACCCTTCCCCGGCCACAGGGCGTACAGGTGGCGCAGTATCGCCTCGGCGTGGCGGCGCCAGGAAGCAGCCCAGGGTTCTCCTCCGAACTCGGAGGGATCGAACTGGTCGTCGAGACAGGCGACGGCTTCGGTGGCGGCGGCGTGCTCCCTGCCGGTGGCGGCGGCCCTGCGTTCCACGGTCTCCAGGACACCGTGCAGCAGCGAGCCCAGTGCCTGGTAGACGGTGGTTGCGCCCCCCACTCCGAGATGCCGTTCGAACACGTAGCGGCGAGGGCATCTCAGGTACGACTCGGCCTGGCTGGGTGAGAGCCGGTGTCTGCCGGTGAGGACACCGTGGTCGGTCCCCGGGGCCTCGATGCCGGCGAACCGTTCGGGATGCCGCGGCCGCCACCAGGTGTTGGCGGCGATCGCCCCCAGGGCTGCCAGTCGCTCGACATCGGGCATGGACGGGTCCGAGACGCGGCGGCGGAGCCAGGCCTCGACCTCGGCCGCTGTGGTGGGGTCGTGTCGCAGGGGGGGTGGGTTTGCCGCCTCCTCCAGGGGCAGCCCCGACACCAGGCTCAAGAACCGGCTTGGTCCGCCGCCGGTGATGCGCTCCGGGTCGCCATCGGTGGTGGCCGTCCACACCACCCGGGCCCGTGCCCGGCACATGGCCGTGTAGGCCAGCCGGCGCTCCTCCTGGACGCGAAAGCGACGGTAGGCGTGGTCGTCGCCCGTGAGGGTCGGTGAGAGGTGACGGGTACCGAGAATGGAGTCGCGTCTTCTCAGGTCGGGCAGCACACCTTCGCGGGCATCGGCGATGAAGACCACGTCGAACTCCATGCCCTTCGCCTGATGCAGAGTTGCCAACACCACCCGGTCGTCGTCGGGGAGGCTGGCCAGCAGAGGCTCGGCCTCGAAGTCCTCGGAGTCGAGCAGTGCTGAGTAGCCCGCCAGGGTCACGGTGGGGTCCCGCTCCGCCAGCCTCCCCAGCGCCTGGGAGAAGGCGGTGAGGGCACGTCTGGCTTCCGCATCGTGCAGCGCCATCTCCCCGAGTGCCGGCAGGCCGATCCACGCCCGCCAGAATCCCTCGACTGCTGGCAGGCGCGTCGCCCACCCGGGGTCGGCCACGAGGTCGGCGAGCGGTGCGGTCGCCTCGGCCGAGCGCAGGGCGGCCTCGGGGGACTCGGCCACCGCCTGGTGCTCCAGCTGGCGAGCCGCCGCCAGGCCCAGCCGACCGAGCATGCCCAGCGCGAGGCGACGCACACCGGCTGGCGTGGGCTCGGCGGCGGTGCCGGCGAGGTCGAGGATCGGACGAACACAGGCGTGGTCGCCGAGGCGGGTGTCGGGCCGCAGGTGGGGGATCCGGTGGCTGTCGAGCACGCGCGACATCTCTCCGAGGAAGCGACGCTTCGAGCGCACCAGGATGCCGATCCGGTGCAGCGGGACGCCGTCGCGCAGGCGAACCCGGTCGATCTCGGCGGCGATCCACTCGGTCTCCCCGGACTGCTCCCGGAACCCATGGGTCTCGACCGAGCCACTGCCCGGTGCGGCGACGACCGGGCCGGCAGCCCCGGGAAGCCCCGCCCCCTCGGTGAGCCGTACCGCGGCGTCGAGTATCGCCGCCGGAACGCGAAACGAGGTTGTGAGGACGATTCGGCGAGCAGGTTCCCCCCTTGCGTCACGAAACCGGTCGGGGAAGTCGGCCACGTTGGAGAGCTCGGCGCCACGAAAGGAGTACACCGACTGGTAGGGATCGCCCGCGGCCGTGATGTTGCGGTGGGAGGCGACCAGGAGTTCCAGCAGCCGGGCCTGGGCGACGGTGGTGTCCTGGAACTCGTCGACCAGGACGTGGCCGAAGCCGCCACCGACGGCGGTGGCGACCACGGGATCCTCCAGGAGGCGGACCGCCTCCACCTGCAGCGATCCGTAGTCGATGCGGTTGGCGGCGATCAGCGCCGTTCGATAGCGCGCCAGGAAGCCGGGCAGAGGGCGCCAGTCGTCCCGGCCGAGTGCGTCGATCTCGGAGGGTCCCATGAGCCGTTCCGAGGCGCGCAGAACGAAGTCGGCAACCTCCTCGGCGAAGTTACGGGATGGGAGCAACGGTCGAAGCGTGCTGGGCCACCGTCTGGGATCTTCGGACCCGAGCAGGCGCGCCACCATCTCCACCTGCTCGGGACCGGTGAGCAGGGTCGGCACCCGAGGCCAGTCGCCGGCACCTCCATGAGCCTCGACGACCCGCATCGCCAGCGAGTGGAATGTGGAGGCCGGGATCGAGGTGAAGGAGCGATCGAGACCGGAGGTCACGCGGTCCCGAAGAGCCGACGCACCACGCCTCGAGAAGGAGAGCAAGAGCACCGAATCCGTCGGGGTGCCTCGTTCGATGAGGTGGCGGGCGCGGCGGACCAGGAACTCGGTCTTGCCTGCCCCGGGCCCTGCCACCACCAGCTGGGGCCCCTCGGCTTGGGGGACGATGAGGTCCCAATCCTCGGGGTCGACCCTGATCTCGGTCATGTCGCCACGCTAACGCCCGGGTGTGACGGCCCGAAGGGAGCGGCCCGATCCGGTGTCCGGTTAGATTGGTCGGCGGTGTGCGCCAAGGACCGTCAACATGGGCTGGTGGCGTGACCGGGGTCGAACCGACAGAGAAGACGCGCATCCAGGAAGGGTGAGATGGTCCAGGGCATTCTCGACGACGGGCTCCGCGAGTGGGAGTCGCCGCTGTACCGCGAGGCACTCAAGCAGTTCGATCACGTTGCCGGCCTGATGAACCTGGACGGCAACATCGCCGAGCGGCTGCGGGTGCCGCAGCGGTCGATGGTGGTCACCTTCCCCTACCGCCACGACGACTACTCGGATGTGGACAGCCTCTTCGGGTATCGGGTGCAGCACGTGCTCACCATGGGCCCCACCAAGGGCGGGATTCGCTTCGCCCCCGACGTCAACCTCGGTGAGGTCGCCGCCCTGGCGATGTTCATGACCTGGAAGTGTGCCATCGTGGGCCTGCCCTTCGGCGGGGCAAAGGGTGGGGTGCGGGTGGACCCCATGAGTCTCACCCGCGCCGAAAAGCAGCGGGTGACCAGGCGCTACACCGCCGAGATCATCAACTTCATCGGTCCCGACAAGGACATCCCGGCCCCCGACATGGGCACCGACGAGCAGGTGATGGCCTGGATCATGGACACCTACAGCCAGCAGGTGGGACACACCGAGCCGGCGGTGGTGACCGGCAAGCCTCCCGCCCTCGGAGGTTCGATCGCCCGCCGCGAGGCCACCGGGCGGGGACTGGTCAGCCTGCTGCCCACGGCAGCCAACCGGCGTGGTATCTCCACCGACGGCATTCGGGTTGCGGTCCAGGGTTTCGGAAACGTCGGACAGTACGCCGCCCTGGCCGCCGAGCAGAGTGGTGCCACCGTTGTGGCCATCTCCGACATCTCGGGGGGCATCTACAACGGCCGCGGTATCGACGTGGCCGAGGCGATGACCTGGGTGGGGGAGCACCGGACGCTGGAGGGCTACACCGGGGACGGCGACCGCATCTCCAATGAGGACCTGCTGGTGAGCGACTGCGACGTCCTCATGCCGTGCGCCACCGGCGGCGTGCTCACCGAAGAGAACGCCGGTGGGGTCCAGGCGTCCATCGTCATGGAGGGAGCCAACGGGCCGACGACCATGGAGGCCGATCGCATCCTCAACGATCGAGGCGTGCTGATCGTGCCCGACGTCCTCGCCAACGCCGGTGGGGTGACCGTCTCCTACTTCGAGTGGGTGCAGGATCTGCAGAACTACTTCTGGTCGGAGTCGGAGATCGTCGGCCGGTTGCGGGAGATCCTGACCCGGGCATTCGACGAGGTCATATCGGTGGCCACCCGCCACGACACCGACCTGCGCACCGCCGCCCTGATCAAGGGGATCGGACGGGTCGCCGACGCCAAGCTTGCTCGCGGCGTCTTCCCCTGAGCCTCGGAGGACCTCAACCGGCAGCGGCCAGGCCATCGACCGCGAACGCCGGGCACCGGTCGCG
The DNA here is from genome assembly GCA_030584185.1 of Acidimicrobiia bacterium. Classification (NCBI taxonomy): domain Bacteria; kingdom Bacillati; phylum Actinomycetota; class Acidimicrobiia; species Acidimicrobiia bacterium. The sequence continues at coordinate 2,083,132 of CP129495.1, forward strand.
GAACGAGCACCAGTCACAGAGCCTGCTCACCCGTGGCGGGAAGTGGCCATCGTCGAGTGCCCGCTCGATGGCCCCCCAGAGGGCGCGCAGCTGGCGATCCATGGCGTCCAGGGCGGCGTCCGAGACCGGGATCGAGTACACGGTGGGGCCGTTCAGGTAGATCAGCTTGACGGCATCGGGGGTGCGCTTGGTGCGTCGTCGAATCAGCAGGGCATAGATCTTGAGGGCGAAGAAGGCGGGCAGGGCGTACTGCTCGGGGGGCGCCTTGCCCGTCTTGTAGTCGGTGATCACCAACCGGCCGTCGTCGGTCTCCTCCATGCGGTCGAGGATTCCCCGGATGACGATGCCATCGAGATCCTCGAGGAGGTCCAGTTCCCGGTCGAGTGGCTCGATGCGGGTCGGATCCTCCACCGTGAAGTAGTTGGCCAGCAGTTCGAGGCTCTCGATCCCCCAGTCGCGTTCTTCGTCGAGGTCGGTGAACAGGCCCTCGAACTCGGAGGTACGGAGTTCGGCCCACGCCTGGCGGAACAGCTCGTAGAGGGTTTCGGGAGTTCGCTCGTCGGCCGGACGGTCGAAGAGCCGCTGCAACGCGAGGTGGGCGGTCGTCCCTCGGGCCTGTGCGGGTGTGGTCGGCTCCGGCAGACGATCGATGGCGCGGAACTTGAAGAGTTGCGGACAGTGCTTGTAATCGCCGGCCCGACTCGGGGAGAGCGTCTCGAGTCCCATGGGGCTGACTATACGTCAGGTGAGTGACAGGCGTGTAGTTCGGCGGGCCAGGCTGCGCTCCCAGAGGGCGAACCAGGTGAGGCCCCCCAGGACCCAGACGGCGGCGATGCGGAACATCGCCGGGTAGTCGAGCCAGGCGACGATGGCACCCAGCACAGGGGCGCCCACCAGCGCTCCCATGTCGAAGAGCCCCGTGAAGATGGCCGAAGCCGAGCCGCGTGAGCCCTCCAGCGCCCTGCCGAAAGAGAGGGCGTAGAGGATGGGAAAGCCGTAGCCGTGACCGGCGCCACAGAGCACCCCGGCGAAGGCGATTGCACCTCCCGATCGAGCTGACGAGATGACCACCAGGCCGGCGGCGAAAAGGATCATCGACGGGTAGAGGACACGCGTGAGGCCGAGACGGTCCGGTACCCACCCGGCGACCAGCCGGAGCGTGATGGCGGTGCCGGCGTAGGCGCCGAAGAAGGTGCCCACCGACCCCACCCCGGTGGTGTCGACGAAGGTGCGCAGGAAGGTGAAGTAGGCGGTGAGGGCGAACGAGAACACGAGGGTCACCCACCACAGCGGCAGCAGGTCTCGCTGGGTCAGCGAGGCGGTGAACGAGATCCGGGTGGCGTCGGGCGCAGGCGCCGCCGACTCCCTCAGTGGGATTGCCAGGAGGAGCGCCACCGCCCCGAGGATGATCGCCGCCGTGAACACGGCGTCGAAGTCGCCGCGCGAGAGCAGGGCGTCGCCCAGGATCCCACCAACGGCGATCGGGAGCATTCCCGAGACTCCGAAGAGTGCCAACCCCTGGGCGCGCCGTCCCTCGGGCACGAGGTCTGCGGCGTAGGTGAAGATCGAGGCGAAGGTGAGGGCCTCACCCAATCCGTGCAGGACCCGCACGGTGTAGAGCCACGGGCCGATCGAGTCGATCGTCGGGTACAGCACCAGGGCGAGCAGATGCACCGCCGATCCGGCGAGGATCACAGGCCGCCGGCCCCTGCGGTCCATGACCCGGCCGAGTGCTGGCCTGATGGCGATCGCCGCCAGGGCGGTCGATGCGACCACGACTCCGATCTCGGTGGTGCTCGCTCCCAGGTCCTCCAGATATCGGGGGAAGTGGACGAACAAGAAGAAGGCCAGACCCGAGGAGAAACTCAGAAGCCAGGCGAGGACGAACCGACCCGAGAGTAGGGAACCCATCGCGGGGAGAGGTTAGGAACCGGAGGGATGGCCGGCGTCATCCGAATCGCTCGCGAAAACTACTCTTATGACGCGAAATTCAGGCTGCAGTTTTTCTGGCAAGCCTCGATCGCCGGGCCTATGGTTCACCCACTTCCTCCCCTGACCGCAAGCGAAGGGGAGGCGGCCCCGGGGAACACCCCCGCAAGGGGGCCGCCGGAGAGGGTCTTCGGGCTCACTTCGGCGCCACGGGGCCACGGCCCACCCCCCGGGCTCCGGCTCGGAGGGAGGGTGCCGGAACGGCGGCAACGTCGAACCGGTTCCCCCTGAGGGCGGCCCGCAAGGGTTCGTCGACAGGGGGACATGGAGCCCCGAGGGGGCTGAGGCTTCGGCCAAGGCTTCCTCGGGGTTCCGCCTTTTCCGGGTGGCCGCTCTCCTTCGACACTCACCGACCGGCTCCCACCGCTGCACCGAACTGGTCCTCGCCGCGACCTTCGCCGCTGCGTGTCGGGTCCATCCATCGGCCTCCGTCCATCATCGAGTCCGGACTCGTGGCGGCCCGATGCCGTTCGAGAACCGGGCCGCCTCACCTGGGAAAACTTCCGCAAGCTCGCGAAATCCAGGTCGGCCCTGGACTTGACGGCAGTGTGAACGATGGCGTACATTCATCACTGTCACCCGGAGCGATCCGGGGACGCCAAAGGGAGGCAACTTCCGGAGGCGGCTACCGACCTCGCTCCCGCAAGGGAGGGTCGCACCAGGCGAAAGCCGAGTGCGGTCGCCGGGCCAGCCTTCGCACCGGACTCGTCCGAGGCGGGGGACAGGAGTGAGCCGAAAGGAACACTTCGTACGGTGAACCCCGAGAGGGTCAAGGCTTCGGCCAAGGCTTCCTCGGGGTTCCCCGCGTTCCGGGTCATGCTTGCTGTTTCTCTCCCGGTGGGCCGGGATCGGGTCGGCTCGCAGCCCTGGGCGGGTCGAGAAGCGTTCCCCCCGCCTCGCGCGTTACGCTTCGGTCATGACGTACCCCCGCCGCCTGCTCACCGAAGGCGAGGAGGTGATCCGCGAGTTCCGGCCCCACTGGCGGCTGCTGATCATCCCGTTCGCCTGGACCCTGCTCTTCGCCGTGGCCGTGTTCCTCACATGGAGGTACCCGCCCGACGCCTCCGCCTTCGACTGGGCGGTGACTGCGGTGGCGGGGATCGCCTTCGCCCGGCTGGGGCTGTACCCGGTGATCGCCTGGTGGTTCACCCACTACGTGCTCACCAATGAGCGGCTGATCCGCCGCTCCGGGATCCTCTCGCGCGCCGGCAAGGAGATCCCGCTGGAGAACATCAACGACCTGGCGTTCTCGCAGACGATCCTCGAGCGCATCCTGCGCTCGGGCGACCTGCTCATCGAGTCGGCGGGCGAGCAGGGGCAGCAGCGTTTCGGCGACATCCCCGACCCCGAGGCCTTCCAGAGTCTCGTGTACAAGATCCGCGAGGAGCGCTCACGCAGCCTGGAGCATCGTGGAGGCCCGGTGGGGGACGACCCCATCTCCCGGTTGGAGCGGCTCGGCAAGTTGCTCCAGGAGGGTCTCATCACCCAGGAGGAGTACGACCGCAAGAAGGCGGAGCTGCTCGGCGGCTAGACGGCCGGGAGGAATTCGGCGATGCCCCACATGATGGATGACTTCCCCCTGCTCCTGTCCACGCTCTACGACCACGCCATGACCGTCCACGGGGGGCGGACCATCGTCTCCGTGGAGCACGACCGATCCATCGTGCGGACCACCTACACCGCCACCGACGATCGGGTGCGCCGGCTGGCGACGGCCATCGCCGGGCTGGGCGTCGGGCCGGGTGATGCCATCGGAACCTTTGCCTGGAACAACCGGCGCCACCATGAGCTGTACTGGGCCACCGCCAACACCGGACGGGTGTGTCACACGCTCAACATCCGGCTGTTTCCCGACCAACTGGCGTACATCGTCAACCACGCCGGGGATCGCCTGCTGTTCGTCGACCCCGACCTGGTGCCGCTTGTGGAGCGCCTCGCCCCTTCGCTCACGACAGTGGAGCGGTTCGTGGTGATGGGGGACGCCGTCGGGGATACCACCCTTCCCGACGCCATCGCCTACGAGGACCTGATCTCCGACACCGAACCGTGGAAAGAGTGGCCCGTCCTGGACGAGCGGTCGCCGATGATGCTCTGTTACACGTCGGGCACCACCGGGAACCCCAAGGGGGTCGCCTACACCCAGCGCTCCACCTACCTGCACACCATCTCCAACCTGGCGATGAACCCACTGGAGCCGACCGACGTGATGCTTCCCGTGGTGCCCATGTTCCACGCCGCCGCCTGGGGTTACCCGTTCATGGCGGTCACCGCAGGCGCCGGATTGGTGTATCCGGGGCCCGACCTGAGTCCGGCCGGGCTTGTGGGTTTGTTCCAGAGCGAGCGGGTCACCTTCGCCGCCGGGGTGCCCACGGTGTGGGCCGGGGTGCAGCAACACCTGCTGGAGCATCCCGAGGCCGACGTCTCCAGCATCCGCACCTTCCTGTGTGGGGGCTCGGCGGTGCCGCGGGCGATGATCGAGTGGTTCCTGGAGAACCGGGGAATCCTGGTGCGACAGGGGTGGGGGATGACCGAGACCAACCCGGTGGCCACCGTGGGCACCCTGCTTCCCGAGCACCAGGGCCTGGGCCTGGCCGAGCGCCTGGATCGGCTGGAGACCGCCGGGATTCCGGTTCCCGGACTTCAGGTGAAGATCGTCGACGAGGAGGGAACGCCACTTCCCCGCGACGGCGAGGCGTTCGGTGAGTTGCTGATCCGGGGCCCGTGGATCGCCGCCGAGTACTTCCGTGACGCCAGGCAGGAGGCGTTCGTCGACGGCTGGATGCGCACCGGCGACGTCTGCAAGATCACCCCCGAGGGCTACGTGGTGATCACCGACCGGGCCAAGGACGTGATCAAGTCGGGCGGCGAGTGGATCTCGTCGCTCGACCTGGAGCGGGAGCTGATGGCCCATCCCGCCGTCGCCGAGGCGGCGGTGGTGGGGGTGAAACACGTCAAGTGGCAGGAGCGCCCACTGGCCCTGGTAGTGCTGCGCCCGGGCATGGCCGTCACCGAGGACGAGCTGCGGGAACACCTCTCCGGCCGGGTGGCCGACTGGTGGCTGCCCGACGTGATCGAGTTCGCCGCGGAGCTGCCCAAGACGGGCACCGGCAAGTTCGACAAGAAGGTGGTGCGGGAGAGGTACTCGTCGCTGCTGCTCGATGGGTGAGACCGCTGCGGTGACGGCCGTCAGGGCCTCCGGCCTGCGTCATCGGGTCGTCGAGTTCGAGCCGGCGCGCAGCGTCGAGGAGGCGGCGGTGGCCCGCGGCGTGCCCCTCCACGCCGTCACCAAGACCATCGTGGTGCGCCGCGGCGACGGCGACCTGCTGATGGTGCTGGTGCCGGGGGATCGCACCATCGACTGGCGGCGGCTCCGATCCCACCTCGGGGTGAGCCGGCTCTCGCTGGCATCGGCCGAAGAGGCTCACGCCGCCACCGGATACCGGCCGGGGACGATCACGCCGTTCGGGTCGACCACCTTGCTGCCGGTCATCGCCGACGCCTCGATGGACGGTTTGGTCTCGGTGGGTGGCGGTGCACCGGGGATGGCGATCGAGCTGGAGGCCGCCGACCTCGTACAGGCTCTGGCCGCGGCCGTTGCCGATGTGACGCAGACCGCCACGGGACGGTGATCGCGGGCCGTGATCAGTCAGGCTCGGTCCTGGCGTTGCGCTTGCTGGTCCGGGTCGGACCGGACGAGCGCCGCCTGCTGGCGCCCGCCTGTGAGGCACGCTTGGAGAAGTCGGACATCTCATCGAACCCGATGGTGCCCTCGGAGGCGTCGACGTCTGCGAGGAGGTCTCGATGGCGCTCCGCCTGTCCCGGCTTGAGCAGCACCCTCACCGGTGTCGTCCTGCCGAACTCGGTGCGGTATCGGTGAAGGACCTCCCGGTTCTCGGCGACGTCGAGGTCGAGTTCGAAGAGGATCCCGTCCGCCATGGCCGCCAGCTGGCACTCGCCGGAGTCGAGCAGGCTGCAGCAGCCGTTCTGCTCCGGGCCCCGGCAGGAGAGGACCATGTGGCCCATGTCCTCCAGGCGAGCCCGGCTGACGTGGTCTCCGTCGGCAGCGACGGTGAGGACGACACCCTGAAGGTCGCCTTCGACCAGATGCCCCAGATCGCCGATCGGCGGCTCCTTCGACGGCGTCGCTGCGGCGTGAGCCGCCTGCAGGGTGAAGACGAACGACGGGCCCCTGGGGTGGTCGGCGTCGTACAGGACTTCACCTCCCATGGCACGCGCCAGGCGGCGGGCCACCGGCAGACCGAGGCCCAGGCGGGGGGGCTCCCTGACGGTCCCGTGGGTGACATACGGCTCGAAGATCTCGTCTCGAATCCTTGCCGGTATCGGAGGGCCGCCGTCGGTGAGGCCCAGCAGGACACGATCGCCCGCCAAGACCTCGAGCCAGAGAGCCGGCCGGCCGCCCCCGTGCTCGGCGGCGTTGCGCAGGAGGTGTCGCATCACCATGGTGGCGTAGTAGGGATGGGCCCGTACCAAGACCGCTGCATCGACCGTCATGTCCGTCCATCCCGAGTACCCGGTGTCAGCAACCGCCTTGTCCACGACCTCCCCGATCTGGAGCGTCGACATCTCGGGAGCGAGATCCCGGTACCCCGCTGTGGTGGATACCAGCAGGTCGTCGACGATTCCCCACATGCGGCGTCCCTCCTGGCCGATCGCAGCCAGGTACTCGCGCATCTCCTCGGGTCCGGCGGCGTCGGTTCCATCCACCAGGTCGGCGTATCCGACGACCGTGGTCAGTGGGGTGCGCAACTCGTGGCCGACGCTGGCCAGGAACTGATCCTGGGCCTTCTGGGCCTCGCTGCGAAGCAGGATCTCGGAACGAAGCTGGAGGAACACGAAGGTCACCGCCACGAACAGAAGCCCCTGTGCTCCGAGCGTGATCAGATGATCGGTCCCGTGACCGTTGGTGAGGAGACACCGCCCAAAGTGGATCCCTCCGGCGGCACCGATGGTCACCAGGAACCAGGAGAGTCGTCTCTGATCGGCGATCAGGAACACTCCGATGGGGGCGAACCCGACGAGGAGCGTGCCGAAGCCGAGGCTCATCTCTGGGGAGACATGACCGGGCATCACCAGGATGGCGATGGTGAAGGCGAAGATGTGGGCGATCGGAAAGAAGCGCCCGACGTGGAGCTCCCAGGCGGCGGCGACCCCCGAGACGGCGCCGACGATCCCGAGGATCACCCACTGCACCTTCCCGCCGGTGGCCAGGGAGAAGGCTGCCAGGGTGGCGCCGGACACGCCGGCGAGGACGAACGCCGCCGTGACGGATCGCGTGAATCGCTCCTGGCCGGAGCGCCTGAGAAGGGCCACACGGGGGGTTTCGGCTCGAATGCGTTTGGTCTGAACCGGTTTGGCAGATCGTTCCGGGAGTTTCTCGCGCCCCGAGTCCGATCCGGATCTGCCCTGCGTTGCCATGTTCAACCAGATACTCGTCCCCTTGTAGCCCGGATCGTGGGAAATCGGGTCCACGGGTCCAGGTGCGCGTCCTGAGCGGGTGCGTGTCGGGGAGCGACAATCGGTACTGCGGCCTGGGCCCTCCTGCCCACCGCCGAGCCGACGTCAAGACTTCGGGCCGACCGCCCGTCCTCGGTGAGCCGGTGTGGCAGGTGGCCTAGCCTCCCCATCCATGTTCGGCGACATCCCCGAAGAAGTGGTGGACCGCATGCGACACCTCGAGGCACGCGACGCCGCCGATCGCCTCGACGGCACCGGTCGCCTGGAGAGACTCAGGCAGATACCGCCGGAGACGGGCAGGTTCATCGCCCTGCTCGCCGCCGCAGCCCCGCACGGGAGGGTGATCGAGGTCGGGACCAGCGGCGGTTTCTCGACGCTGTGGCTGGCACTCGCTTGCCGGGAGCGAGGTGACCGCCTGGTCACCTTCGAGGTGCTCCCCGAGAAGGCGGCCATCGCCGCCGAGACCTTCCGGGTGGCCGGCGTCGACGACCTCGTCGACCTGGTCGTCGACGATGCCCGAAACCACCTGGATGGGATGTCGGGAATCGCCTTCTGCTTCCTCGATGCCGAGAAGGAGGTCTACCGCGATTGCTATCGGTCGGTGGTGCCCAACCTGGTTCCCGGCGGACTCCTGGTCGCCGACAATGCCCTGAGCCACGCCGAGGACCTCCAGACGATGATCGACGATGCGATGGAGGACGATCGGGTGGACGCGCTGGTCCTGCCGATCGGGAAGGGCGAACTCGTCTGCCGGAGGCCTTCCCGGGCCGGGCGAGCCGTTCGGTAGCATCGCCCGATGCGCACGCTTCACGCCTACTGGTTCTGGGTGGCGGTCCTGGACACCGGCTTCGTAGGAGTCTGGGGACTGGTCCTCACGGTGATGCGGCGAAAGCCGGATCGGGGTTTCCGGCTGGCGACCCGTGTGGCGATCTTCTCCATGCTGGTCCAGGTCGGCCTCGGCTTCGGCGCCTACTCACAGGGGTTCCGGCCCGCCAACGACTTCCACATCTTCTACGGCTTCGTCATCCTGTTCACCCTGTCGTTCGTCTACATCTACCGCACCCAGATGGAGAAGCAGCCCGCGCTCGCCTGGGGCCTGCTGTTGCTCTTCGTGATGGGACTCGGGCTGAGGGCCTGGGCCAACGTGTCCTGAGGCCCGCCTTGCACCGATAGCATTGGTTCCCGGCTCCGAGGAGGGATCTGTGCTGCTCGAAGGCAAGCGCCTGCTGATCACCGGCGTGCTCACCGACGACTCGATCGCCTGGCACACCGCCCGCATCGCCCAGGAGCAGGGCGCCGAGGTGGTCCTCACCGGGTTTGGGAGGGGGATCGCACTCACCCGAAGGGTGGCCGGGCGGCTTCCCTCCGAGCCCGACGTCCTTGAGCTCGACATCAACGACCCGGCCCACATGGAGGTCCTGGTCTCCGATCTGGAGCGAAGGTGGGGAGCGATCGATGGTGCCCTACACGCCATCGCCTTCGCTCCCGAGGATGCTCTCGGCGGCAACTTCCTCAACACGCCGCCGCAGAGCGCGGCGACGGCCTTCATGACCTCGGCGTTCTCCTACAAGACCCTGGCGGTGGGTCTGCTTCCGCTGCTGAAGGAGGCGGGTGGAGGGTCACTGGTGACCCTCGACTTCGACAACACCCAGGCCTGGCCCGCCTACGACTGGATGGGGGTCGCCAAGTCGGCCCTGCAGTCGGTGACCAGGTACCTGGCGCGTGACCTGGGCAGGCACGGGATCCGGGTGAACGCCGTGTCGGCGGGACCGCTGGCCACGGTGGCGGCGAAGAACATTCCCGGCTTCGGTCGGTTCAAGGACGTCTGGGGGGAGCGGGCACCGCTCGGCTGGGACGTGGGCGATCCCTCGCCGGTGGCCCGGATGATCTGCGTACTCCTCTCCGACTGGGCGCCAGCCACCTCCGGTGAGGTGGTTCACGTCGACGGCGGGTTCCACGCCATCGCCGCCGGCCTCGGCGAGCCCGAGTAGGCGGGGCCGCCTCCCCGGATACACTCGGAGCACGGCGACGAAACGGTGAGCGATGGCGCGCGTTGCGGTCTTCTTCGGGGGTCGGTCCGAGGAGCACGATGTCTCGTGCGTCTCGGCGGTGTCCACCCTCGCCGCCCTGTCATCACGCGGTCACGAGGTGGTGGCGGTGGGTATCGACCGGTCCGGAGGGTTTCACCTGGCAGATCCCGGCCTGGCGCCGCTGGTCGCCGAGGGTCCGGCCCTGCGGGTCGAGGTCCCGGGAGGCGCCCTGGCGATCGGGAGCGAGCGGATCGTCGTGGATGTCGCCTTCCCGGTGCTCCACGGTCCCTTCGGTGAGGACGGGACCATCCAGGGCCTCTTCGAGATGGCCGGGCTGCCCTATGTGGGATCGGGGGTGCTGGGGTCGGCGATCGCCATGGACAAGGACGTGGCCAAGAGGTTGTGCCGGGAGGCCGGAATACCGGTGGGGGAGTACCTGGTGATCCGGGCACCGGAGTTCGGTGACGATCCGGGCGCCGTGGCCGATCGGGTCGGGTCCGAGCTCGGGTTCCCGGTGTTCGTCAAGCCGGCCAACCTGGGGTCGTCGGTGGGTATCGCCCGGGCCGACGACGAGGCCTCCCTGAAGGACTCGGTGGAGGCGGCTTTCGTTCACGATCCCAAGGTGCTGGTGGAGGCCGAGGTGAGGGGGCGAGAGATAGAGGTCGCCGTCCTCGAGGGTCCCCGGGCGTCCCTGCCTGGAGAGATCGTCGTCGGAAGTGGCTGGTACACCTACGAGGCCAAGTACCGGGACGACTCGACCGACCTGGTGGTGCCGGCGGTCCTCGGCGACGCCGCCACCGAGACGGTGCGTCGACTCGCCTGTCTCGCCTTCGGGGCGCTGGAGTGTCGGGGGCTGGCCCGGGCCGACTTCTTCTACGAGGAGGGCGGACGCGGGTTCCTGCTCAACGAGGTGAACACCATGCCCGGATTCACCCCCAAGTCCATGTTCCCGATGATGTGGGCCGCCACCGGAATGCCCTACCCGGAGCTGTGCGACGAGCTGGTGTCCCTGGCCCTGGGACGCTGAGAAGTGCGGCAGTGGGCACGACGAGAGGCACGGTCACGGAATTGTGACCGGCTCGTGCTCCGTCGGGCTACAGCTTGACGACGGGGCAGGTGAGCGTGCGGGTGATCCCTTCGATGGCCTGGATCTTGGCCACGACCAGCTTGCCGAGGGCGTCGACGTCGTCGGCAACGGCGTGCACGATGGCGTCGTACGGACCGGTCACGGCATGCGACGACTTGACGCCGTCGATCTTGTCCATGGCCAGGGCAACCTGGGCGGCCTTGCCAACCTCGGTCTGGATCAGCACGTACGCTTCGACCATGTCTCTCCTCGAGTCGCCTGACGCCGACTATACCGGAGGCGGGCCGATCGAGTCGCCGGCCAGGGGTCGCTTTGGTCCCGGCAAGGCTACGAGTTGAGGGATCAGGTCCTCGCATCGGGGCTGCTGCTGAGGCCGTTCGTCGCCTCCGATGCCGCCTCCCTGCTCGCCACCGTCGACGGATCGCGCCTCCGGCTCGCGCGCTGGATGCCCTGGGTGCCGTACTCCACCACCGTCTCCGACTTCGCCGCCTTCATCGATGGTGCCGGTCGATCGGAGGCCGACGGCGGCGCCTTTCATCGGGGCCTGTTCTCCGACGGAGTCCCGGTGGGGGCGGTCGGCGCCTCGCTGGACCTGGTCAACCACTGCGCCGAGGTCGGCTACTGGCTTGTCCCGGAGTGGGAGGGTCGGGGGGTGGTGACCGAGGCGGTGGGGCTGATGCTCGATTTCCTCTTCGAGGAGATGGCGGTGCACCGGGTGGCGTTGCGGGCGGCGACGCAGAACCGCCGCAGCCGGGCCGTGGCGGAACGGCTCGGGTTCGAGTTCGAGGGGGTGTTGCGGGAGGCGCTGTGGCTGGAGGACCGCCCCACGGACACGGCGCTGTACTCGCTGTTGGAACCGGAGTGGCGGGGACGCCGGGAGGGTCAGTAACCCTCGGTGCCGAAGCGCACCGTGTGTGCGAAGCGCCTGCCGCCCTGTTCGTCGAGATCGAACACGATTCGCTGACCCTGGCGCAGGGTGCGAAACGAGCTCCCCTTCAGGCTTCCCGGGCGGAGGAACACCTCGGAGCGGTCGGTGTCGAGCACGACCACGCCGATCCCGGTGGCCGGGTCGTACACCTTGACCACGCCCTGGGCCACCGCCTAGGCCTTCTCGACCTTGCCGGCCTTGATGCAGGAGGTGCACACGCGGGCACGGCGCGAGTTGCTGCCGTGCTTCACCCGTACCCGCTGCACGTTGGGAAGCCAGCGTCTGGAGGAACGCTTGTGGGAGAACGACACCTGCTTGCCCACCCAGGGCTCACGGCCGCAGATTTCGCAACGGAACGACACTTGGGAATCCTTCTGGAGAACGGCGCTGGAGGTTACCAGCCCACACCGGGGACGCCAGACGGCTGTTCGTATACTCGCCGGGATGGCCACCCGACGGGCGCTGCTGATGGCGCAAGACCTCAAGGCGGTGATGCACCGCTACCTGGAGCGGCTTCGCCAGCATCGCACCGCCATCGATCGGCTGAACGTCTATCCGGTTCCCGACGGGGACACCGGGACCAACATGACCTCGACCGTCGAGTCGGTGATGGCGGCCGCCGACGGTGCCGAGAGCATGGTCGAGATCGCCCACGCCATGGCTCACGGATCCCTGATGGGAGCCCAGGGGAACAGCGGGATCATCCTCTCCCAGATACTGCGGGGCCTGGCCGACGCCTTCGGCGACCAGGCCTCGCTGGGGACGGAACAACTGGTCGACGCCCTGGAGCGGGCGTCGCAGGCCGCCTACGAGGCGGTGGGACGCCCCGTGGAGGGCACCATCCTCACCGTGCTGCGCGCCGCAGCCAAGGCCGCCCGGGCCGCCGACACCCCGGCCGGCGAGGACCTTGCCGGCCTGATGCTGCGGGTGTACGGGCGCGCCCTGCAGTCCCTCGAGGAGACTCCCGAGCTGCTTCCGGTCCTCAAGCAGGCGGGGGTCGTCGACGCCGGTGGCGCCGGGTTCCTCCTGCTGCTGGCGGCGTTCCTCGAGGAGGTGACCGGGGAGGAGCCGCTCCTCCCGGCCACCATCTTCAGGGCGGCGGCCACCGCCCTGGTGGTGGATCCCGGCGGGGATGATCCGGAGGCCAACCTGGCCGGTCTTCGCTACGAGGTGATGTATCTCCTCCACTGTGCGGACTCCGACGCCGGAGACCGGTTGCGGGAGGCCTGGGTCGGGCTCGGCGACTCGGTGGTGGTGGTCGGCGGCGAGGGTGTTTGGAACTGCCACATCCACACCGACCACATCGGTCCGGCGATCGAGGCCGGGATCGGCTTGGGGAGGCCGGAGCGGATCAAGGTGACCGACCTGCTGATCCAGGCGGCGGCGGAGCAGGCCGCCCGGGAACCCGACTTCGAGCCGCTCCCAGGGTTCGCCGGCACCGCCCTCGGGGTGGTGGCGGTCGCTTCCGGCACCGGGGTGGTCGAGCTGTTTCGCCAGAGCGGGGCGCAGGGCATCGTTGCCGGCGGCCAGACCCGCAACCCCTCGGTACGGGAGATGCTTCAGGCGGTGGAGCGGGTGCCGGCCGCCGCCGTGCTCCTGCTTCCCAACAACAGGAACGTCATCCCGGCCGCCGAACAGGTGGTGGACCTCACCTCGAAGCGGGTGCTCGTGGTGCCGACTAGATCCGTCCCCGAGGGGCTTGCCGCCATGTTCGGGTTCATGCCCGACGGCGACCCCGAGGTGATCGCCGCCGCCATGAGTGCGGCGGCCGCCCGATGTGCTTGGGGTGAGGTGACCCAGGCGGTCGGCGACGCCATCACGCCGGCGGGCCGCATCGCCGCCGGCGATTGGCTGGGCGTGGTGGCCGGGGAGGTGTCGATCGTCGCCGGAGGCGTCGCCGAGGCGGCGATCGGGGTGCTCGACCACCTGGTGTCGGAGGAGTGCGAGTTGGTCACTGTGATCGAGGGCGAAGGGGCGACCCCCGAGGCGACCTCGGCGATAGCCGGGCACCTGTCGGCCGGATGCGCGGCCGAGGTCACCGTCCTCCGCGGCGGACAGCCCCTCTACGCCTACCTCCTCGGCGTGGAATGACCGGGAACTCGCTCGCCGAGCTGGCGGACAAGGACATCGACCTCGTTCCCGGCCTGCGAGGAAAGCGCGGGGCAGATCTGCGCAAGGCGGGTGTCGCCACCGTCGCCGATCTGCTGCTCCACATCCCCCGCAGGTACCTGGATCGCTCCAAGACGGTCCCCCTCGAGGCGCTTCCGCTGGGCGAGGAGGTGACGGTGTTCGGCCGGGTGGAACGGATCAAGGAGCGGCGCCCCCGCCGCAACCTGCTCATCGTGGAGGCGACCATCGACGACGGGACCGGCATCCTGCACGTGGTCTGGTTCAACCAGTCGTTTCGCATGAGGCAACTCGCCGAGGGCACCGAGGTGGCCCTCTCCGGCAAGGTGGAGCGGTATCGGGGGAGGCTGCAGATGCAGGGGCCCGATGCCGATGTGCTCGACCGGTCCGGGGAGTCGCTGATCACCGGGCGGGTGATGCCGGTGCACCCCACCGTGGGCGGAGTGGGCCCGGGCCACCTGCGGCGCGCCATCCACGACGCCCTGCGCAAGGCGCGCCCGATGCCCGACCCGCTTCCCGATGAGGCGAGGGTACGCCTCGGGCTGGTGGAGCGCGACCGGGCCATCGGCGACATCCACTTCCCTTCGGAGGTGTCCGACGCCATTGCTGCACGCCGTCGGCTCGCCTTCGACGAGCTGTTCCGCCTGGAGGTGGCGCTGGCCGCCCGCCGCCAGCGGATCGTGGACACGGCCGAGGGAATCGCCCACAGCACCGACACCGGGCTGGTCGAGGAGTACCTGTCCTCCCTGCCCTTCGAACCGACCGCCGCCCAACTCCGGGTGATCGACGAGATCCGATCCGACATGGCGGCCCCTCATCCCATGCACCGGCTGCTTCAGGGGGAGGTCGGCTCCGGCAAGACCGTGGTGGCGATGGCGGCCCTGCTCATCGCCGTCCAGGGCGGACACCAGGGGGCCGTGATGGCGCCCACCGAGGTGCTGGCGGAGCAGCACCATCTGGGCCTGGCGCCGCTGGGGGCCCTGGTCGGAGTCCGCATGGCCCTGCTCACCGGATCGTCGCCCGATCGGGAGCAGGTGCTGGCGGCGGTGTCCGCCGGCACCGTCGACGTGGTGGTCGGCACCCACGCCCTCATCCAGGAGGGGGTTCGCTTCGCAAGACTCGGGCTGGCAGTGGTCGACGAGCAGCACCGCTTCGGCGTCCACCAGCGGGTGGAGCTGAGGGAGCGCTCCGAGGGACCGCAGCCGGACATGCTGATCATGACGGCCACCCCCATTCCCCGCACCTTGGCGATGACCCTCTACGGTGACTTGGTGATGTCGCGTCTCGACGAGATGCCCCGGGGCCGGATGCCGGTCGAGACCGTGGTCCTGGCGCAGGACGAGCAGGGCGAAGAGCAGGTGTTCGCCCGCATCGGCGCCGAGGTGGCTGCCGGGCGTCAGGCTTTCGTGGTGTGCCCGCTGGTGGAGGACTCGGAGAAGCTGGCTGCGGTCTCTGCGACCGCCGAGCATCGACGCCTCGCCGAGGCATGGCCCGACCTGCGCTTCGGGCTCCTCCACGGGCAGATGCGCTCCGCAGAGAAGGAAGCGGTGATGGCGGAGGTGCGTCGCCGGGAGATCGACGTGCTGGTGGCGACGACGGTGATCGAGGTCGGCATCGACGTGCCCAACGCCACGGTGATGGTCGTCGAGGACGCCGACCGCTTCGGGCTGAGCCAGCTGCATCAGCTTCGAGGTCGCGTCGGTCGCGGTGAGCACCGATCGTGGTGCTTCCTCATGGCATCGGAGCCCTCGGAGGAGGGCTCCGCCCGCCTGGCCGCCATGGCCTCCACCAACGACGGGTTCCGCCTCGCCGAGGAGGACCTGCGGATCAGGGGCCAGGGCACCGCCTTCGGATCGCGTCAGGCAGGGGGCACCGACCTCCGGATCGCCGACATCCTCGCCGACCAGGAGTTGCTCGAGATCGCTCGTCGCGAGGGTTTCGCCCTGGTGGCGGCCGATCCGGGGCTGCGCAGGCACCCGGCGATCGCCGAAGAGGTGAACGCCTTCATCGGGCGCTCCGACGAGTGGCTGTTCATCTCGTGAGGATCATCGGGGGTGTCGCCGGTGGAAGGAGGCTCAAGGGCCCGCGCTCACCGGATACCAGGCCGATGATGGACCGGGCCAAGGAGGCGATCTTCTCGGCGCTCGGTGATCGCGTCCGGGGTGCGGCAGTACTCGACCTCTACGCCGGTTCGGGATCCCTCGGCCTGGAGGCGCTGAGCCGCGGCGCCGCCTCGGCCACCTTCGTCGAGTGGGGGCGAGAGGCCCGCGCCGCCTTGAGGGACAACATCTCCGCCGTCGGGCTTGGAGGCGAGGTTGTGGCCATGAAGGTGGAGGAGTTCCTGGGAAGGCCCGGTCCCGCCTACGACCTGGCATTCGTTGACCCTCCTTACGCCTTGCCGCTACCGTCCGTGGAGCAGGTGCTCGGCGCGCTTTCCTTCAGGCTGGCCCCGGGTGCGGTTGCGATACTGCACCGTCGGGCCGGCAGCGGTGAGGCGATGCCGCCCGACGGCCTCGTGGCCGAATGGCGACGCCGCTACGGCGATGCCGACATCACGAGGTTGATCAAGGAGGAGCGGTGATCACTGCGCTGGTTCCGGGGAGCTTCGACCCGCCGACCAACGGCCACGTCGACGTGGTCTCGCGCTGCGCATCGCTGTTCGAGCGGGTGGTGGTCGCCGTCGTCGCCAATCCATCCAAGAAGGCGCTGTTCACCATCGAGGAGAGGCGCGACCTGCTAGTGGAGTGTTGCCCGTGGGAAAACGTCGAGGTGGCCGCATTCGACGGGCTCCTGGTCGACTTCGCTCGCGACGTCGGAGCCAACGTGATAGTCAAGGGGCTGCGGGCGATGACCGACTTCGACTACGAGATCCAGCTATCGCAGATGAACCGGCACCTCTCCGGCATCGTGACCATGTTCGTCGCCACCAAGCCGGAGTTCGGTTACCTGTCGTCTTCCCTGGTCAAGGAGGTCGTCGCCCTGGGCGGCGAGGTTTCCGGCCTGGTTCCCGACTCTGTTTCCAAGGCCCTTGCGGAGAGGTACCGATCATGAGCGACGAGCTCGAGCTCGATCAGCAGGAGTCGATGCCGGTTCCCCCGACCTCGGGGGAGCTGTTGGAGCTGGTCGACGAACTGATCATCGCCGTGGAGGGGGCGCGCACCGTGCCCCTCTCCGGAAACGTGATGCTCGACCGCGATCGCCTCCTCGACATGCTGTACCGGCTCCGGGATGAGCTGCCGGAGGAGATGCGGGCGGCGCGCTGGATGGTGCGGGAGCGCGAAT
This sequence comes from Acidimicrobiia bacterium, assembly GCA_030584185.1. Lineage (NCBI taxonomy): Bacteria > Bacillati > Actinomycetota > Acidimicrobiia > Acidimicrobiia bacterium. The sequence goes on from CP129495.1 coordinate 2,100,050, forward strand.
CGTTCGTGGCCCGGACCAACGAGAAGGCCCGGGAGATGTTGGAGCGCGCTCGGGAGCGATCCGAGGAGTTGATCAGCGAGTCGTACATCGTCAAGGAGGCGGTCGACGAGGCCAACGCCCTGGTGCGACGCGCCGAGGGTGAGTCCACCCGGATCCGGCTCGAGGCCGAGGACTACAGCGAACAGGCCTTCGAGCAGACCGAGTCGGTGCTCTCCGACCTGCTCGGGCAGGTGCGACGATTCCGGGCCGAGCTGCATCAGGCGAGGCGGGAGGGGGACTGATCGTGGAGCGGGGGTCGCCGTTCCGGTTCCCCGTCTCCGATCTGCTCTCCGACCCGGGCAGCAGGCGTCGGGTCTCCATCGACGCCCCCATCGACTGGCCGCTCGAGCTCTCGGTGGCGGGTCCCGCGATACATGCCGAGATCGTCCTCCAGGAGGCTGCGGGCGGCATCCTGGTGCGGGCGACGGCGTCGACCACCGTGCATCACACCTGCCACCGCTGCCTGACCGAGTGGGACGAGACCATGGCGGTATCGATCGACGAGCCCATGGGCGTGGGCGACGACGAGGACGAGTATCCGATCCTGGGCGAGGTCGTCGACCTCGAGCCGCCGCTGCGCGACGCCGTATTGTTGGAGATCACCCCGGTGCCGACCTGCCGTCCCGAGTGTCTCGGACTTTGCGCCGTGTGCGGAGCCGACTTGAATACGGGTCCCTGCCCGGGGCACGACGAGGAGCCCGACTCCCCGTTCGCATCCCTGCGCGGCCTGCTCGAAACCTGATGAACCTGAAAGGGCGCGTCCATGGCGGTCCCAAAGAAGAAGATGTCCCGCTCCCGCACCAGGCAGCGCAAGGCGAACTGGAAGGTGGAGGCGCCCAACGCCTCCCGCTGCCCGCAGTGCCACGCAGCCAAGCTTCCCCATCGCGCCTGCCCGGAATGCGGCTCGTACCGCGGCCGGGAGGTCGTCCCGTCCTGAGGTCGGGTCGATGGCGCGCATAGCCCTCGATGCGATGGGGGGCGACCTGGCACCCGAACAGGCGGTGCTGGGCGGTGTCGACGCTGCGGCGCGCGGTGTCGATGTCGTCCTGGTCGGTGACGACGGTGCGATCGCCCCGATCCTCGAGGCCCAGGGCGTTTCGCTTCCGATCGTCCACGCTCCCGAGGTCATCGACATGGGTGATGATCCGGCTGCGGCCATTCGCCGCAAGAAGGGCGCCTCGGTGACGGTCGCCGCTCGACTGGTGGCCGATGGTGAGGCCGACGGGATGGTCTCCGCCGGCTCGACGGGAGCGGCGATGGCGGCGGCGACCCTGGTCATCGGTCGTATCGACGGGGTCTCTCGACCGGCGATCGCCACCATCTTCCCCCTGGGGAGCCCGACCGTCGTGCTCGACGCCGGCGCCAACCTCGAGGTCCGTCCAGAGCACCTGGTGCAGTTCGCCGTCATGGGGTCCGTCATCGCCGAGATCTACCTGGGCAGGGAGCGCCCAACGGTGGGGCTGCTCAACATCGGCGAGGAGCCCGGGAAGGGAAGAGATCTCGAGAAGGCTGCCCACGCCGCACTCTCCATGCTCCCCGACTTCGTCGGCAACGTCGAGGGGCGCGATCTGGGCCGCGGGAAGGCCGACGTGTTCGTCACCGACGGGTTCTCCGGCAACGTGCTTCTCAAGACGGCCGAGGGCGTGGCCCGGGTCGTGGGCCGCTTCGTCCTCGAGGGGCTGGCCGAAGGAGCCGACGCCGCCACCCAGGAGGCGCTCGAGGTCCTGATGCCACACTTCCTCGCCCTTCGCCAGCGCTTCGACCCGGAGGCCTACGGCGGGGCTCATCTCGTAGGCGTGCGAGGGGCAGTGGTCATCGCCCATGGGTCGTCCAGCCGGGTGGCCATCGCCAACGCCGTGGCGATGGCGGCCGAAGGGTGCGATCGGGGCCTGGTGCCCCGCATCGAGGCCGGAATCCGTGGCTGAGTCCAGGGGTGATGGGGATGAAGCACTCGGCGAGGGTCGGCGGCCGGTCCCGGTGGGGCGGCTGGAACGGGCCCTGGGTCACCGATTCGCCGACCGGTCGCTGCTCCACCGCGCCTTGACCCATCCTTCGATGTCGGCCGAGATGCCCGGGGAGGAGTCGAACCAGCGACTCGAGTTCCTCGGAGACGCCGTGCTCGACCTGGTGGTGGCGGCGACGCTGCATCGGGACTGGGATCTCCCGGAGGGATCGATGAGCAAGGTTCGGGCGGCGGTGGTCGACGAGGGCACCCTGGCCGAGGTGGCACGCGGCATCGGTGTGGACGGCGCCATCCGGCTGGGCAAGGGCGAAGAGGCATCTGGAGGCCGCAACAAGGATCCGATCCTCTCCGACTCCATGGAGGCCATCATCGGGGCGGTGTTCCTCGATGCCGGTTTCGAGGCTGCCGCCGCCGTGGTGGAGAGACTGTGGGCGCCGCAGATCTCCATTCGCGTGGAGGCTCCTGGCGAGCCGGACCACAAGACCCGTCTCCAGGAGATGCTCGCCCGCCAGGGATTGGCACCGCGATATGAGGTGTCAGGGACCGGCCCGGCTCACAGGCGGACCTTCACCGCCACCGTCTGGCTGTCGGGCCGGCCGCTCGGCACCGGCGTCGGGACGTCGAAGAAGCGCGCTCAGCAGGAGGCCGCACTCGCCGCTCTGGAGGTGTTGGAAGCCGGCGATGCCTGAACTGCCCGAGGTCGAGGCGACCCGGCGGCATCTCGAGCCTGCCGTGGTGGGGAGGCGGATCGTCGCCGTCGAGGTGCGCCGCAGCCGCATGGTGCGGCGGCATCCGGATCCCGACGCCTTCGCCGACATGGTGGCGGGGCGACGGGTGCGCCGTCTGTGGCGGCGGGGAAAGTTCCTGCTCGCCGACCTGGATGGCGACATCGTCTGGGTGACCCACCTGGGAATGTCGGGTCGCATCGCCCTGGCCGAGAGTGGCGACGCGGTGGCACCGCACACCCAGGTGGTGGTGGCTCTCGACGGCGGGGCGGAGGTGCGGCTGGTCGACCCACGCACGTTCGGGTTCGTGGCCGCCTTCACGCCGGAGGATCTCGAGGTCGCCCTCGGCGGGTTGGGGCCCGATGCCCTCGACGATCTGCCGTCGGCGGTGGCACTCGCCGACGCCCTCTCTCGGCGGACCGCTCCGATCAAGGCGCTGCTCCTCGATCAGCGGATCTTGGCCGGCCTGGGGAACATCTACGCCGACGAGGTGCTGCATCGGGCTCGGATCTCGCCGCTGCGCCCCGGCGGCTCGCTGGAGCACGGCGAGTTGGCGGCACTGAGAAGGGCGATCCGCCCGGTGCTTCGCGCCGGGCTGCGTAGGGGCGGCACCAGCCTCGGAGACCTGGCGTATCTGCTGCCCGACGGGCGGGCCGGTGAGCACCTCGCTCACCTTGCCGTGTACGGGCGCGACGGTGAGGTCTGCCGGAGGTGCGGCAGCGAGATCGTGCGCACGACGATACGCGCCAGGAGCAGCCACTGGTGCCCGGGATGCCAGGCGTGAGCCGATGCGTCTCGGGTGCCACCTGGGTGCCGCCGGAGAATCACACACCTGTGATTCCGGTGATACCCTTTTTCCCGCAGTGCATCTGAAGACCCTCACCGTGACCGGGTTCAAGTCGTTCGCCGATCGCACGCGTGTCGAATGCGAGCCGGGGGTCACGGTCGTCGTCGGTCCCAACGGTTCGGGCAAATCCAACCTGGTCGACGCCATCGCCTGGGTGATGGGTACCCAGGCGACCTCCACGCTGCGCACATCGCGCATGGAGGACGTGATCTTCGCCGGCACCGCCGTGCGTCCCGCCCTGGGTCGCGCCGAGGTCACCCTCACCCTCGACAACGGGTCCGGCATGCTCGATCTGGACCTCGCCGAGGTGACGCTCACCCGGAGGCTGTTTCGCGACGGCACCAGCGAGTACCTGGTGAACGGCGTCGCCTGTCGGCTGCTCGACATCCAGGAGCTTCTCCACGACAGCGGGATCGGTCGCCATCAGCACGTCATCGTCGGCCAGGGGAGGGTCGATGCGGTGCTCAACTCCGGCCCCGAGGAGCATCGGGCGGTGATCGAGGAGGCCGCAGGCGTCGTCAAGCACCGGGCCCGACGCGACCGGTCGATGCGGCGCCTCGAGGCGACCGAGGTCGACGTCACCCGCCTCCGCGATCTGCTCGAGGAACAGCAGCGCCGCATGCGCCCGCTGAAACGGCAGGCGGCCGCCGCCGAGCAGTACGACTCGGTGCGGGCCGAGTGGCATTCCCTGCGGCTTTGGCTGGGCGGCGAGCATCTCCGCAATGGGCGCAACAGGCTCGCCGCCGTCGTCGCCGAAGAGGACGAGATCAAGGCCCGAATCGAACAGGCTGCCTCCGAGAGAGACGCCATCACCGGATCTCTTGCCGAGCTGCAGGCAGCGGCCGGCGAGACCGGGGAGGCACTGGAGCGCGACACCTCCGCCGCGGCGCGCCTGGAGACGACCGCCGAACGGATCCACTCCATCGCCCTGGTCGCCCGAGAGCGTCGACTCCATTCCGAGCGCAGTGCCGCCGGGGCCGAGTCCAGGCGCCAGGACCTGCTCGCGGAGCAGGCCGACCTCGGCCGCCGTCTCGACGAGGCCGTGGCGGCGGAAGCGGCCGCGGTCGAGGCGGCCGAACGCTCCGAGATGGCGTTGCGAGCCCTCGAGGACGAGGAGCGTGCCCTGGCGCGTGCCGACACCCTGCCCGCCGAGGGCCGGGTGGCCGCCATGCGCGGAGACCTGGCTGCCCTGGAGGGCGCCGAGTTGAGAGACCATCGCGAGTCCGGAGACCTCGCCCGGAGTCGCGGTGCCCTGGCGGCCGTGATCGCCGAGGAGGTGGCCGAGGCGCGTCGTCTGGAGGACGAGGCCGAGGCTCTCGCCCCGGAGTTGGCTGCCGCCGAGCGGGCGCTGGGAGCTGCCGTTGCGACCGCCGGACGCGACCGCGATGCCGCCACCATCGCAGAGACCGCCCACGCCGCGGCCGAGTCCGCCCTCGTGGCCGCCCGGGCGCGGCTGGAGGCACTTCGGGCCGCCCGAGCCGGACTCGCAGACCCCGACGCCAGGCGGCGAATGACCGCCGCCGTGGGAGTGGCCGGAACCCTGACCGCCCTGCTCGACGTTCCCGACGGACTGGCCACCGCCGTCGATGCGGCCCTGGGTCCCTGGGCCGAGGCTCTCGTGGTCGCCGGCCCCGGGGCACTTGCGGATGCAGCCGATCGCGCTCGAGCACTGGGCGGCGGTGGGGTAGCACTGGTAGCGGCTTCCGCTTCTCCGGTCGGGCCTCGGGAGATGGGCGATGCGCCGGTGCTCGCATCGCTGATGGGGCAGGGTGCCGATGCCGCCCTGGCCTCCTCGCTCCTGGGCGATGTGGTCCTCGTGGACGACTGTGCCGCCGGCCTGGCCTTTGTCGCCTCACACCCAGGATGGCGTGCCGTAACCGCCTCCGGCGACCTGATCACCGGCAACGGAGTACTCCTCGCCCATCCCGACGGGGCCACGCCTGCTGTGATCGCTGCCGCCGATCGCGCCGTCGAGGCTGCTGCCACCGAGGCGGCACGGGCGCACAGCCGGAAGGTGACTGCCTCACGCAGCCGCGATTCGTCGGCGGCGGCACTGAAGGACGCCACGGAGAGGTTGGAGTCGCTGCGCCGTCGCATCGCCGCCATCGAGGAGGGCATCCGCCTCCTGGAGCGCTCACGATCCGGTCGCACGGCCGAGCTCGATCGGCTCGATGCCCGCGCCCGGGCGCTGGCCGAGGCTTCGGCCGGCAGGGCCGAGCGGATCGCCGACCTCAGGGCACGGATCGCCGACCTGGAGGGGGAGCAGGCTGCTCAGCAACAGGTCTGGGACGACATGGCCCGCCGACTGGCCGAGGTCTCCGAGCGACGCGAGCGAGCGCGTCGGTCGCGTGAGGATGCGGCTGCGACCCTTGCCACAGTGGCCGAGCGCCGCACGACGATCGAGGGCCGCCTTGCCGAGATCGGGTCGCTGCTCACCGAGGAGGCCGCGCCGTTCGATCCTGCCGAGGGAGCCCGCCTCGAGAGCGTCGAGACCCTGGCGCGACGGGCCCTGGCGGCGGTGAGGAGCCATGTGGAGAGCCTCCGGGCTCGACAGCGGCTGCTACGGGTCGAGGCCGGGGAGGCCGGAGCCAGGCTCGATGCCGCCCGCAGGCGGCGCGACCAGCTCGGCGTCGAACTCGAAGAGGCCCGGGAGTCATTGTCCCGGCTGGCGGTCGAAGCGGCCGAACTGAAGGTGAGGGACGAGGCGATCGCGGAGGCGCTCAGGCGCGACGCCGATGCCTCCGAGGAAGAGGCGCTTGGCGCTCCGATGCCCGAGGTCTCCGCCGAGGTCGATCCAGAGGCGCGCCTCGACTCGCTTTCGGCGCGGCTGCGGCGCCTCGGTCCGGTCAATCCACTAGCGGCAGCGGAGTACCGGGAGCTTGCGGAGCGGGTCGAGTTCGTCGAGGGTCAGCTCGCCGACCTCGAGGAGTCGCGCCGCGAGCTGCGTAAGGTGGTGCGCGCCCTCGACGAGGAGATCGCACGGCTGTTCGAGGAGGCGTTCGAGGACATCGCCGCCAAGTTCGCCGAGAACTTCACGCTGCTGTTCCCTGGCGGGACCGGTCGCCTGACACTGACCGACGGCGACGACGTCCTGGCATCGGGCGTGGAGATCCACGCCCAGCCCATGGGGAAGAAGGTGGGCCGGCTTCAGCTGCTGTCGGGAGGCGAGCGCTCGCTCGCCGCCCTGGCGTTCCTCTTCGCGGTGTTTCGCTCCCGTCCCAGCCCGTTCTACGTCCTCGACGAGGTGGAGGCGGCCCTCGACGACGCCAACCTGCGTCGCTTCCTCCGGCTGGTCGACACGCTGCGGGACTCGTCGCAGCTGGTGATCGTGACCCACCAGCAGCAGACCATGGAGGCCGCCGACGTGCTCTACGGGGTCACCATGGAACCGGGCGAGTCGTCCCGGGTGCTGGCCAAGCGGCTCTCACCGGTGTGATCGTCGCCGTCGCCTTGATCGTCGGCGCCGTGTCGATCGTCGCCGTGGGCCTGCTGTGGCTGCGCGTGACTCGCCGCCGCACTCCCTCCGGCGGGCCGCCGGCACTGGTCACGATGTCCGGCCCCCGACTGGGGGATCGCATCGGTGCCCTCCTGGGCAGGGACCCCGGTCCATCGGCATGGGCGGCGCTCCAGGACCTGCTGCTCGAGGCAGACCTCGGTGTGGCGGCCGCCGCCGCCGTGGTGGCGGCGGCCCGCGAGAGCGGTCCGACCGACGCCGTCGGCGCCCGCGCCGCCGTGCGCTCCGGGATGCTCTCCGTCCTCGAGGGTCGGGAGCGTGGCCTCCGCCTCGAGGGTGCCCCGGCGGTGATCGTCGTGGTGGGGGTCAACGGTTCGGGGAAGACGACCACGATCGCCAAGCTCGCCTCCTTCCTCGCCGCGGCGGGCCACCGCGTCCTCCTCGGTGCCGCCGACACCTTTCGCCCCGCCGCCGCCGAGCAGCTCCAGGAGTGGGGCGAACGCCTCGGTGTCGATGTGGTCTCCGGCGCTCCCGGTGCCGATCCGGCTTCGGTGGCCCACGACGCCATCTCGGCGGCGAGGGCGCGTGGCGCCGGGGTGGTCGTGGTCGACACCGCCGGGAGGCTCCACGACAAGGCGAACCTGATGGGCGAGCTGGGAAAGGTGGTTCGGGTGGCGGGCGCCTCCGAGGTTCTGCTCGTGATCGATGGCACCACCGGACAGAACGGGATCGCCCAGGCCGAGGCCTTCACCAAGGCCGCAGGGGTCACCGGGGTCGTGGTGACCAAGCTCGACGGATCCTCCAAGGGGGGGATCGCCTTCGCCATCGAGAGCCGGCTCGGGATAGCGGTGAAGATGATCGGGCTCGGCGAGGGCCTCTCCGACCTGCGAGTATTCGAACCCGAGACCTTCGTCGACTCGCTGCTGGAGGAGAGATGACCGGAACCGAGCTCGTCGCCGAAGCGAGTGCCGCAGCCGAGAACGCCTACGCCCCCTACTCCGGGTTCCGCGTTGGCGCCGTGGTCGTATCCCAGGATGGGCGGCGATTCGTCGGTGTGAACGTGGAGAACGGCGCCTACGGCACAACCATCTGTGCCGAGGCGGTGGCGATCGCCGCCGCCGCATCGGCAGGGGTCCGCAAGATCGACACCCTGGCGGCGTCCTGTATCGATGCCGAAGGCCCCGGGTACCCGTGTGGGAACTGCCGCCAGATGATGGTGGAGTTCGAGGTGGATCGGGTGTTCGTGGGCGGCGGTCCGGACGGGCCCCTCGAGTACGCCCTCGACGAGCTCATTCCCCACGCCTTCAGGCTTTGACCTGTCGGGACGAATCGATGTTCAACCCGGTGATGTCACTGCCGATAGGGGGGAGATGACCGCACCAACAGCCCGCACCTCCGATTGGAAGGTGACCGTCGGCCACCGCCTGGGTCTTCGTGCCGGATGGGCCCTGGTCACCCTGGCAGTGTTCGTCGCCGTCGTCGCCGCACGCCTCGACTCGGTGGGTGCATGGTGGGCCGTCGCCGGTCTTGCCGCTCTGGTGATGGTCGGGGCGACGCACCTTCCGGAGCCCGTTCCGAGCGACCTCCTGGTCGAGGGCCGAACCCGAGTCGATTCAGGTCCGCTGTCGAACGACTGAGCGGCCGTCAGCCGGATCGGGCCCGCAGGGCTTCCAGCAGCCTCGGCAGGACCTGATGGACGTCACCGACCACCCCCAGGTCGGCGATCCCGAAGATCGGTGCCTCTTCGTCCTTGTTGATGGCGATGATGATCCCCGAATCCTTCATCCCGACCAGGTGCTGCATGGCACCGCTGATGCCACAGGCGATGTAGACGTTGGGCTTGACCGTCTTCCCCGTCTGGCCGACCTGCATGGCGTAGGGCACCCAGCCCGAGTCGACGACGGCGCGCGTCGCCCCGACGGCGGCCCCGAGCAGGCCGGCGATCTCGCCGAGGATGGCGAACCGATCGGCGTCGCCCATCCCCCGGCCGCCGCTGACGATGACATCCGCCTCTGTGAGCGAAGGCCCTTCCGAGGCCTCGACGTGCCTGGCCACGATCCGGGCGACGCCCGAGTGGCCGGTTTCGGGAGCCTCGACCGGCATCACCTCGGGACTCGATCCGCCGGCAGGCTCGGCGGCGAACGACTTGGGTCGAACCACCACCAGGTGCGGCCCGGGACCGGTGAAGGCGGTCTCCACCAGGGTGGTTCCGCCCAGGATCTCGTTCACCACGGTGGCTCCCGCCGGGTCCAGGGCGACGGCGTTGGCCAGGATCGGAACCCCCAGCCTGGCCCCGAGCCGTCCGGCGACGTCGCGGTCCGTGGGACCCATTCCGAACAGCACCAGATCGCCGGGCGCCACCAGCGTGGCGAGGGCGGCGGCCGCTCCTGCGGCGGGGAGTGCCTCGCCGGGATCCAGGTGATGGATCCGGGTCGCCCCGTGGGCACCCAGGGCGGCCACCGCCTCCTGGCTTCCCGGACCGACGAGAAACACGTTCGACTCGTCGGCGAAGCCGCCGGCGGCGGTCAGCAGCTCGAGTGCTGTCGGCGACGGCCTGCCGGAGGACTCCTCGGTGAACACCCACACGCTCATCTCAGATCACCTTCGCCTTCTCGAGCAGCTTCACGATCTCCAGGTGCGCCTCGCCCTCGTCGGTCACCTTCAGCCCCGAGGCCCGTTCCGGGGCGGGTCGAACGCCGACGATCTGCTGTGCCGATCCGGCGGCACCCACCTGGCCCGGCTCGAAGCCGAGATCGGCGGCGGTGAGGACCTCGACCTCCTTCTGCTTCGCCTGCATGATCCCCTTGAAGGTCGGGTACCTTGGCTCCACGGCGCCTGCGGTGACCGACACCAGGGCCGGCATCGGGGACTCGACCTCCTGATACCCGTCTGGAGTCTGCCGTTCGAGCCGGAGGGAGCCCTCGTGCAGGGCCACCTTGCGAGAAAAGGTGAGGGCGGGAAGCTCCAGGAACTCGGCGAGCATCTGCGGCACCACTCCCGAGTAGCCGTCCGAGGACTCGGTTCCGGCAATCACCAGGTCGATCTCCTGGCGAGCGATGGCGGCGGCGAGCACCCGGGCGGTCACCAGGGCGTCGGAACCGCGAAGCGCCGGATCGCTGACCACCACCGCCTTGTCGGCCCCCATGGCCAGGGCCTGGCGCACCCCTTGCAGGTTCCCCGCCGGGCTCACGGACACCAGGGTGACGGAACCGCCCGTCTCCTCGGCGAGCTGCAGGCCCAGTTCGATGCCGTGGCGGTCGGTGTCGTCGAGCACCTGATCTTCGGGGCGCGCTACGAAGTGCGTGTCGGGATCCAGGGTGTACGGCGTGGCCGGATCCGGGATCTGCTTGATGCAGACGGCGATCTTCATGACCCTCCTCGGTCGAGGTCGGGGCGATGTTAGGACGGCCCGACACCGTCCCGGCCGGGGTCAGCCGGAGGTGAGGGCGGGAAGCAGGGAGTCGAGCAGCCGGGTGAATCGCCCCCGGGCTGCGGCGGCGGTGGCCGTCACCTCCTCGTGGCTGAGCGGAGTCGGGGAGATCCCGGCCGCGAGGTTGGTCACCAGCGAGATCCCGAGGACGGCGGCACCCATGTGTCGCGCGGCGATCGCCTCCGGGACCGTGGACATGCCCACCAGGTCGGCGCCGAGCCGCTTCGCCATCTGCACCTCGGCCGGGGTCTCGTACGACGGCCCCAGGAACCAGGCGTAGACGCCTTCCCCGAGGTCGACATCGACCCGTTCTCCGGTCCTGCGCGCCAGGTCACGAAGCCTCTGGGGGTACACCTCGGACATGTCCGGGAAGCGCGGTCCCAGCGAGTCGTCGTTGGCGCCCACCAGCGGGTTGCGTCCCGTGAGGTTGAGGTGGTCGCGGATGAGCACCAGATCGCCCGGGGACAGTCCGTCGCCGACCCCGCCGGCGGCGTTGGTGAGCAGCACGGTCGAGCACCCCGTTCGGACGGCGGTCCGTACCGCGAACACGACGTCCTCCTGTTCCCATCCCTCGTAGGTATGGACCCTTCCCGCCAGCACCAGGACCGGTCCCCCGAGGTCGGCGGAGAAGAGCGAGGCGGCGTGACCCTCGACCCGGGGGGTGGGGAATCCAGGAATCTCGTGGTAGGGCAGCTCGATCGCTCCGGGCAGTTCTGCGGCGTAGCCGGATAGCCCGGAACCGAGCACCACTGCGAGCCGGTGGCCCGGGCGCCCGGTTCGCTCGGCGATCGTCGCCGCAGCATCGTCGAGGCGGTGGCGGTTCATTCGATCTTCTCCAGGATCAGCTGTGGCTTGGTGACCGGTCCATCTCCGACCTCGTGGGCGCGGTGTGCGAGCGGAAGGGCATCTTCCAGCCGAACCCGGTCGCGCCATCTGATCTCGAGAAGCGGGTCGCCCGCCGAGACCCGGTCTCCGACCTTGGCGAAGACGGTCAAGCCGACCCCGAGATCGATGACATCGTCCTTGGTGGCTCGTCCCGCACCGAGCCTCTCGGCGGCATGCCCCACATCCAGGGCGTCGCACCGGGTCACCGTCCCGGAGCGGGATGCGGCGACAACCTCCACCTCCGGTGCGGATGGGAGGAGCGACGGATCGTGCAATGCCTTCGGGTCCCCTCCCTGGGCGACGACCACCTGTTCGAACTTTTCGAATGCGCTGCCGTCGTCGATCGCCCGGCGCAGCCTTGCTTCGGCGGCGGCAGGGTCGTCGGCGAGCCCACCCAGGAGCAGCATCTCGGATCCCAGGCGAAGCACCAGCTCCACCAGGTCCTCCGGTCCACCTCCCTTGAGCACCTCGAGTGATTCGGCGATCTCATTGGCGTTTCCGACCATTCGGCCCAGCGGCTGGTTCATGTCGGTGATGAGGGCGGTGGTCGCCGTGCCCCCCGCCCGTCCGATTCCGACCATCGTCCTCGCCAGGTCGCGGGCGCCGTCGATCTCCTTCATGAACGCACCGCTCCCCACCTTGACGTCGAGCACCAGGCCATCGAGCCCCTCGGCGAGCTTCTTCGACATGATCGAGGAGGCGATGAGCGGGATCGACTCCACAGTGCCGGTGACATCGCGCAGGGCGTACAGGCGGCGATCGGCGGGGACCAGGGTCTCGGACTGGCCCCCGAGCACCAGACCGTTGCGCTCCAGGAGTGCGGTGAACTCGCCGCGGTCGAACCCGGTGCGAAACCCCGGTATCGACTCGAGCTTGTCCAGGGTGCCGCCGGTGTGGCCCAGGCCCCGCCCGCTGATCATCGGAACCGCCACGCCACAGGCGGCGACCAACGGGGCAAGGGGAATGCTCACCTTGTCGCCGACACCACCGGTCGAGTGCTTGTCCACCTTGGGTGCGCCGACGTGGGAGAAGTCGAGCACATCGCCGGAGTGGAGCATGGCGTCGGTCCACGCCGCCAGCTCGTCGGGGTCGAGCCCCTCCTTGAAGATCGCCATCAACAGAGCCGACATCTGGTAGTCGGGCACCGAGTCGGTGGTGTAGGCGGCGATCAGATCTCGGATCTCGCCGCCGGCGAGGGTTCCGCCGTCGCGCTTGCGTTGGATCAGTTCGACGACGTTCATCCTTCCCCCATTGTGCCCACGCGGCCGCCTCGAACCGAAACCCCCTCGCCTCTCAGCCTTCGTGCCTGATCGGCCTCGTGGCCCGGCGCCAGCCGTCCGGCGGCGGTCACCACCCGCCACCATGGGTAGCCGGCACCCTCTCTCGCCAGGAAGCGTCCCACGGCGCGGGCTGCTCCGGGGTGCCCGGCCTCGGCGGCCAATTCGGAGTAGGTGATCACTTCGCCCTCGGGGATGGACTCGAGGACGGCGGCCACCGCCGCCTCGAACGGGGTCACGTGGTTCCGAAGAGGCGGTCCCCCATGTCGCCGAGTCCGGGCTGGATGTAGAAGTGGTCGCTCAGGTCGCGGTCGAGGGCGGCGGCGACGATGCGCACGTCGGGATGCTCGGACTCCATACGCTGGACGCCAGCCGGGGCGGCGACGACACAGAGGGCGATGATGCGCGACGCCCCGGACTCCTTGGCCTTGCCGACCGCCCATGCCAGCGATCCTCCCGTGGCCAGCATCGGCTCCAACACCAGGACCGTGGCTCGCTCCAGGTCCGGCGGCTTGAAGTAGTACTCGATCGGCTCGGCGGTCTCCTCGTTGCGCTGGACACCGGCGAACCCGACCTTCACGTAGGGGATGAGGTCGATCACGGCGTCGAGCAGCCCGAGGCCGGCCCGCAGGACGGCGATCGCCACCACCTTCGACGTCTCGTGGCCCGATGTCGTCTCCAGCGGGGTCTCCACCGGGCGTTCCCGTACCGGGAGGTCATGGGTCGCCTCGTGCACAAGGAAGTAGCACAGCCTGCGTGCCGCCGCCCGGAACTCTTCGGGCAGGGTGGTTCGATCACGCAGGATCGTCAGGTAGTGGCTCGCCAGCGGGTGATCGAGGACCGTGAGGCTCATGGCTGCTCCGATGCCGGGTGCGGCACCGAGGCTAGTGACCGTCCCGCACCCTTGGCTCCCTACCCTGGGGGGCATGTTCGAAGGCCTCACCGAACGGCTCTCGGGAGCACTCGGGCGTCTCACCGGCCGTGGGCGGCTCGGCGACGCCGATCTCGACGCCGCCCTCGGCGAGGTGCGGCTGGCCCTGCTCGAGGCCGACACCAACGTCGAGGTGGTTGCCGAGCTCGTCGAGCGGGTGCGAAGGCGGGCGCGAGGGACCGAGGTCGCCTCCAGCCTGACCCCGGGGCAGCAGGTGATCAAGATCGTGAACGCCGAGCTGGTGTCCACCTTGGGGGAGAAGGCGGAAGCGCTGGCGACGGCCTCGCGACCGCCGCTGGTGGTGCTCGTGGTGGGCCTGCAGGGGTCCGGGAAGACGACGACGGCGGCGAAGCTCGCCGAGCGGCTCAAGGCGCAGGGGAAGCGGCCGCTTCTGGTGGCTGCCGACCTGCAGCGTCCGGCTGCGATCGATCAGCTCGAGGCCCTGGGGGGCCGGATCGGGGTCCCGGTGCTGGTGGACCGCAAGGCGAAGCCCGAACGGCTGGCCCGGGAGGCGCGAAAGAGGGCGGCGGCGGAGGGCTTCGACGCCGTGGTGATCGACACCGCCGGCCGCCTTCAGGTGGACGAGCCGCTCATGGACGAGCTGGCGGCGGTGCGTTCCGCCGCCAAGCCGGATGAGGTGCTCCTGGTGCTGGACTCCATGATGGGCCAGGAGGCCGTCTCGGTGGCCAGGGGGTTCCTGGACCGGGCAGGGGTGACCGGCCTGGTGCTGTCCAAGCTCGACGGCGACGCCAGGGGCGGAGCCGCAATCTCCGCCCGGGCCGTCACCGGTATGCCCATCAAGTTCGCCGGGGTGGGCGAGGGGCCGGGCGATCTCGAGGTGTTCCACCCGGAGCGGATGGCGTCGCGCATCCTGGGGATGGGCGACGTGCTCACGCTGATCGAGAAGGCAGAGGCGACCCTCGACCGGCGGAATGCGGCAGAGGCCGCCGAGAAGCTGCGCCAGGCGTCCTTCGGTTTCGATGACTTCCTCGAGCAGTTCCAGCAACTTCGCCGGATGGGGGGCATCGGGCAGTTGCTTGGTATGCTCCCGGGTGCCGCCACGGCCTCGATGAGGTCGGGGGTGTCCGATTCGGACCTCGGTCGGGTGGAAGCGATCATCCGGTCGATGACGCCCGGCGAGCGGCGGGACCCAAAGATCATCGACGGAAGCCGCAAGCGGCGCATCGCCTCCGGGTCGGGAACCTCCCCCCAGGATGTGAACGCCTTGCTGCGGCAGTTCGCCGAGATGCAGAAGATGATGAAGACGCTGGCCGGTGGACGCAGCCCGATTCCGGGCCTCGCCCTGCCGGGGCAACGGCGCAGAAGGAAGAGGTGACCGATGGCGGTGAAGATCCGCCTGACGCGAATCGGCAAGAAGCGGCAGCCCTCGTATCGGGTCGTCGTGACCGACGCCCGCAGCCCTCGCGATGGGCACTACATAGAGCAGATCGGCCGCTACGACCCGCGGCAAGAGCCCTCGCTGGTCGAGATCGATAACGAGCGCGCCGCCTACTGGCTGGCCAACGGTGCCCAGCCGTCGAGCCAGGCTCGCAAGTTGCTGCAGATCTCCGGGGCGGTCTCGGCGCCGGCGGCGCGCCGACCGGCGCGCCCGGCGAAGGTTCATGTCGTCGAGGCGGAGGCGCAGAAGGCTGCCGCCGCCGAGGACGAGGCCGTGATCGAAGCAGCCCTCATCGCCGAGGACGAGGCATCCCAGGCTGCCACCGCCGGTGATGCGGAGCCGAAGGCCGAGGAGCCCGGCGAGGCCGGGGAGACTGTGGAGGGCTCGTCGGCGGACGACTCGGGGGAGGAGTCGTGAAGGGCGAGATCGTGCAGCGGGTGGTCGAGTACATCGCTCGCGAGATCGTCGAGCACCCGGATGACGTATCGGTGACCATCGTCGAGGAGGGCCCGGACGAGGTCATCGCCGAGGTCCGGGCCGCACGCGGGGACATGGGGCGGGTCATCGGCCGCCGGGGACGGGTCGCCAAGGCGATTCGAGTGCTCGCTCAGGCCGCTGCCGATGAAGAGGGTCTCCAGGCTCGCGTTGAGTTCATCGACTGACTCCGGCCTGGTCCCGGTCGGCCGTTGCGGCCGGCCTCACGGCCTGCGGGGCGATGTGACCGTGCTGCCGACGACCGATGACGCCTCCCGATTCCTGCCCGGGTCACGCCTCGTCACCGCCGACGGCTCCGTGTTGACGGTCGTTCGCTCCTCGCCGCATCGGGACCGGGGGCTGGTGGTTGCCTTCGAAGGCCACCATGACAGGAGGGGCGCCGAGAGCCTGCGCGGCCTCGATCTCTTCGCCGAGGCGGCGACTCGCCGGCACCTGAGCGAGGGCGAGTTCTGGCCCGATGAGCTGGTGGGCCTCACCGCCATCGATCCGGATGGCTCGGTCCTGGGGGAGGTGACCGCCGTCGAGTTGGCCACCGCCCAGGATCGGCTGGTGATCACCACGGCGGACGGAATCGAGGTGTTGGTGCCTTTCGTGTCGGCTCTGGTCGGCGAGGCGACCGACGACACCATCGTGATCCACGACCCAGGGGGCCTGTTCCCCGGGCCCTGAGTGCCGGTCTCCAACGGGCCCTGCTTGGAGCGTGGTGGGAGCGGCCGCGGCTGTTCTGATCACTCCACTGTTCAGGGAGAACCGTCGACGGTCACTCCGGGTGTCCGGGCCGACCGATGGCGCTTCGGTCACCCTTCGACAGTGATGACCGCCTGCATCTGCTGCGGGTGGATGGAGCAGAAGTAGCGGAACTCTCCCGGACCGTCGAAGACGACGTCGAACGTGCCTCCTGCCGCCATGTCACCCGAGTCCCAGGATCCGTCCTCGGCGGTGCTGGTGTGGGTCCCCTGCTGGAAGGCGAACGTCACCGAAGCCCCCACGGGAACCTTCACCTGGGCAGGCTCGAACCGGAACGAGACCACGGCAACCTCGAACGTGGGGCGGCCGGGGGCCGTCGTCGTCGAAAGGGTCGTCGTCGTGGCCGGCTCGAGAATGGTGGTGGTCGGGGCTTCCGCCGAACCGGAACAGGCTGCCGTGAGCCAGGTCGTCAGGATGAGCCCGGCGAGGATGTGCGGACGGGGCCTCGGTGCTGCCATCGTCCGCACATCCCCAGCGGTCACGCGCCCCTCCTCCAAACCTGTCACGAGTCTATCGACCGTTCGGTCGGTAGCGCAACGGGGTTCTCGTCAGAGTGCGGAGATGCGCTCGATCAGGTCCACGACTCGGTTGGAGTATCCCCACTCGTTGTCGTACCAGGCGAGGACCTTGAGCGTGGTCCCGTGGAGCACCTGCGTGAGCGGTGCGTCGAAGACCGACGAGTGGGGGTTGCCGATGACGTCGCTGGAGACCAGGGGCGCCTCGGAGTACTGCACGATCCCCGCCATCGAGGCCTCTGCGGCGTGCCTCACGGCACCGTTGACCTCCTCCACGGACACGCCCTGCTCCAACTCGACCACCAGGTCGACGGTCGATCCATCCGGTACCGGAACCCTCATCGCCATCCCGTCGAGGCGCCCCTTGAGTTTGGGCAACACCTCGCCGACCGCCTTGGCGGCACCGGTCGAGGTGGGGATGATGTTCTCGGTGGCGGCCCGGGCGCGCCGGAAGTCCCGGTGGGGGACATCGGCCAAACGCTGGTCGTTGGTGTAGGCGTGGACCGTGGTCATCACCCCGCGCCGGATGCCGAAAGCGTCGTCGAGGATCTTGGCGATCGGTGCCAGGCAGTTGGTGGTGCACGAGGCGTTGGAGAGGAGGCGCACCTCGGGGGTCAGGGCCTCGTCGTTGACGCCGAGCACGATCGTGGCGTCGAGCGGGTCCTTGGAGGGCACGGTGAGAACGACCCGTGAGGCGCCGGCCTCGAGGTGGCGCGACACGGTCTCGCGGGTGCGAAACACACCGGTCGACTCCACGACGACGTCGACGCCGAGGTCGCCCCAGGGCAGCAGGCCGGGATCCTTCTCCGTGAGGAGGGCGACGCTGCGGCCGCCGGCGATCAGGCGACCG
Source organism: Acidimicrobiia bacterium (assembly GCA_030584185.1). NCBI lineage: Bacteria > Bacillati > Actinomycetota > Acidimicrobiia > Acidimicrobiia bacterium. The sequence continues at coordinate 2,117,607 of CP129495.1, forward strand.
TCTCTTGCCGTCACCTCGCCCGGGAACTCGCCCATGACGGTGTCGTACTTGAGCAGGTAGGCGGCCATGGCGTCGTCGGCGAGATCGTTCACCGCCACGATCTCCACACCCGAATCAGGTCGCTGGGCGACCACACGAAACACGGACCGCCCGATCCGCCCGAAGCCGTTGATGGCGACCCTCATGAGTCCTCCTCGAGAGCTGACATGAGGCCGATCATGTCGACCACCCGCGCCGCGTATCCCCAGCCGTTGTCGAACCAGACGACCGCCTTGAGCAGGGTCCCGTCGACCAGCATCGTGGCCAGCCCGTCCCAGGTACCCGAGTGCGGATCTCCGATCACGTCGCTGGATACGATCGGATCCTCGGTGTAGGCGAGGACGTGGGATGCCTCGGCGGCCCGGGACATGACGGCGTTCACCTCTTCTCGATCGGTGGGTCTGCCCAGGAAAGCGACCAGATCGACGTTGGAACCGTCGGCGACCGGGACGTTGAGGGCGATTCCGGCGAGACGCCCCGCCATCTCGGGGAGGGCCACCTCCACGATCCCGGCAGCGTTGGTGGCCGCCGGAATGATGTTTTCTGCCGCCGCCCGGCTGGTACGAAACTCCCCGCCGGGCACGTCGGCGAGCCGGGCCTCGTTGGTGAAGGCGTGAACGATCGTGAAGAGGGCGCGTTCCACGCCGAACGCCGCGTGCAGGGCCTTCAGGGTGGGTGCCAGGGCGTTGGAGGAGTTGGATCCGAGCGCCACCATGCGGTCCTCCGGTCCCAGCATGTGATCGTTCACGCCGAGGATCACGGTGTCCATGTCACCCGGGTGTTCGGGCGTGGAGGCCAGGATGACCCTGCGGGCTCCTCTCTCCAGGTGCCGGGCGCAGTGCTCGGCGGTGCGATGCTTGCGGGTCGCCTGCACCACGATGTCGACACCCAGCGCCGCCCAGTCGACGCCGCCCGGCTCGGGAGTGGAGAGCATCGGTATCCGCAGTGGTCCGGCGACGAGGTGACCGTCGGTGAAGGACACGTCGTCGGGGTACCGGCCGAAGATGGTGTCGTACTCGAGCAGGTAGGCGAGTGCGGCCGGGTCGGCGACGTCGACGATCGCCGCCACCTCGATGTCCTTGCGTTCCCGCACCTGCCGGAAGACGTTGCGGCCGATTCTGCCGAAGCCCATGAGTCCGATGCGGGTGGTCACCTGCAGCAGGTTAGGTGGACGGCGTCGCCATCCAAGCAGCCGCCGACCGGGTGTCGACTCCGGGTGGACTGTGGACCGAGCCCGGTCTACCTTGACCACATGCCTTTTCCCGCCCCCGATCCGGAACTGGCCGCATCCCTGATCCGAGGTCGCGGTGACGTCGGCGGCCTCCTCGCCGAGGCGTCTCGCCTGCGCGACGAGGGCAGGGGTCGAACCGTCACGTACTCGCGCAAGGTGTTCATTCCGCTGACGACGCTGTGTCGGGATCGCTGCTCCTACTGCACCTTCGCCAGGTCGCCCGGAGCCGGCGGCGCTTTCATGACCCCCGAGGAGGTCCTGGGCGTGGCGCGAGCCGGTGCCGATCGACGGTGCACCGAGGCACTCATCACCCTCGGCGATCGCCCCGAGGATCGATGGCCGGAGGCCCGCCGGTTCCTGGACGAACAGGGCCTGCGATCGACGATGGATTACGTGGTGGAGCAGGCCGCCGCAGTGCTGGAGGGAACGGGCCTGTTTCCGCACGTCAACCCGGGGATCATGACCGACACCGACCTGACTGCCCTGCGGCCGGTTTCCCCGTCGGCCGGTCTCATGCTCGAGAACTTCTCGGCGCGGCTGATGGAGCCGGGGATGCCGCATCACGGGAGCCCGGACAAGGAGCCCGCGCTTCGGCTGGAGGTGATCTCTGCCGCCGGAAGGGTGCGGGTCCCGTTCACAACCGGGATCCTGGTCGGGATCGGGGAGACCGTCGAGGAGATCGTGGCCAGCCTGTTCGCCATCACTGCCGCGGCGGCGGAGTCGGGAGCGGTCCAGGAGGTGATCGTGCAGAACTTCAGGGCCAAGCGGGGCACCGTCATGCGGGGGCGGCCCGAGCCCACGGTCGCCTTCTTCACCCGGGTGGTGGCGGTGGCGCGCTGGATCCTGGGGGCGGAGGCGAACCTGCAGGTGCCGCCCAACCTGACCGAGAGGTTCGAGGTCTACCTGGATGCAGGCATCAACGACTGGGGCGGCGTGTCACCGGTCACCATCGACTGGGTGAATCCAGAGGCGCCCTGGCCCCACCTCGACGACCTGGAGCGCAGGACGACGGCAGCCGGATTCCGGCTCGTCCCCAGGCTTCCCGTGTACCCGCAGTATCTGAGCGAGGAGTGGATCGATCCGGGCCTGCTGCCCCGTCTGCTGGAGGCGGCCGATTCCGATGGATACGCTCTCTCCCCACGATTGGAGTCTGCATGATCACCTTCTTGCGCCTGCGTCGCTCGGGACCGGTGTCGCCCGGAGTCGCCGCTTCGCGCAGGCGCGAGGGGACCACTGCGCTCGAGCTGTCCGCCCCGACCCCGCAGGACCTCGCCGCCACACTCGGTGCCGGGCTGCTTCCGGTGGCCACGGGCGCCGAGCCCAGGGGCGTCGCCGCCTGGGTGGTGGCGCCCTCGGCGGTCGACGGGATGACGGCGGCGGGCACCGCCGGGTGGATGATCACCGTGAGGTACGAAGGTCCCGACGAGCAAGTGCTGGCTGCGCTGTCGCGTTCGGGCGCCCGGTACCTGCGAGCCGGCCGCCGGAGGGTCGCCGGGGCGGCGCGTCTCGCCGCCCTTCCCGGGCTCGACGCCACGGTGTCGGTTTTCGTCGACTCGGTCGAGGACGCGATCACCGCCGTGGCGGCCGGTGCCGGCGACCTGCTGCTGCGCGACTGGGACACGGCGAGCATCGGTGAGCTGCGGGACCGCCTCGACGGGTTTCTGGTGGAGCGCACCGCCCTGCCGATCGGCCTTGGAGTCGACGAGGCTCGGGCCGTGCTGCCGGCGGAGGTGTTCACCGCCTGGCTGGGGCTCACCGACGGCTCGGGTGCGGGACGCCCTCGCCACGAATGGGCACCCGGTCGTGACCTGCCGGTGCCGGCCGAGGGGCGGCTGTCCGCCGAGTGGGGAGACTCCGCCTGGTCCCGCGGGCGTCGGCCGGACCGGGGCGGCGAGATCGCCGCCATCCTGCGGCGGTCGCGCGACGGGATCGTCCCCGACCAGCGCGAGGTGGAGCGCCTCCTGCGGAGTCGCGGCGCCGAGGTCGAGGCGGTGGCGGAGACCGCCGATGAGCTACGCCGCCGTTCCGTCGGCAGCACGGTCACCTATGTGGTCAATCGCAACATCAACTACACCAACCAGTGCTACTTCCGGTGCGGGTTCTGTGCCTTCTCCAAGGGGCCTCGATCGCTCTCGCTACGCGGCGAGCCGTACCTGCTGGAGACCCATGAGGTGGCGGCCCGGGCCAAGGAGGCCTGGGATGCCGGTGCCACCGAGGTCTGCCTCCAGGGGGGGATCCATCCCGAGTTCACCGGTGACTTCTACGTCTCGGTGGTGGAAGCGGTGAAACGGGTCACCCCCGCCATGCACATCCATGGCTTCACCCCGCTCGAGGTGTGGCAGGGTGCCGAGACCCTCGGGCTCGGAGTGCCCGAGTTCCTGAGCAGGCTCCGCGACGCCGGTCTGGGCACCCTCCCGGGAACTGCGGCCGAGATCCTCGACGACGGCGTGCGCCGGCACCTGTGCCCCGACAAGATCACCACGGCACAGTGGGCGTACGTAATGGAGACGGCACATGGCCTGGGGCTCAGATCGACGGCGACCATGATGTTCGGACACGTCGACGGGCCCGCATCCTGGGCGGAGCACTTCGAGGTGCTCCGCCGGATCCAGCGCAAGACTGGGGGGTTCACCGAGTTCGTTCCCCTCCCGTTCGTGCATATGGGGGCCCCCATCTTCTTGCGGGGGAGGGCTCGCCCCGGGCCCACCTGGGACGAGGTGGTGCTGGTACACGCAGTGGCGCGCATCGCCTTCGACGGCCTCATTCCGAACATTCAGACATCTTGGGTCAAGTTGGGGCTCGACGGCGCCGCCCGACTGCTCGACGCCGGCTGCAACGATCTTGGCGGGACGCTGATGGACGAGAGCATTTCGCGGGCGGCGGGGGCGTCCCACGGGCAGATGGTCGGCACCGGGGATCTGGAGGCGACCATCACCTCCGCCGGCCGGGCACCCGCCCGGCGCAGCACCCTCTACGAGATCCTGCAGGTCGCCGACTGAAGGGCCGTCGGGCGCGATACCCTCGGCCGGTGCGCATCAGTGTGGTCACCCTGTTTCCCGCGTTCTTCGAGAGCCCGCTGCGGGTTGGCGTCGTGGCGCGAGCCATCTCCGAGGGCCTGCTCGATGTGGATACCGTGGACCTGCGGGCCCACGGCCTCGGTGCTCACCGTCAGGTGGATGACGCCCCCTTCGGTGGCGGTCCGGGAATGGTGCTGATGGTGGAGCCGCTGGCTTCCGCCTTGGAGCCACTCGGCGACTCACATCGGGTGCTGCTGACCCCTGCGGGTAGGCGACTCGATCAGGACTGCCTGGAGCGCTGGGCGCGCCTCGAACACCTGACCCTGGTATGTGGCCGCTACGAGGGCGTCGACGAGCGGGTGGCCGAGCACCTCATCGACGAGGAGGTCTCGCTGGGCGACTTCGTACTCGCCGGTGGCGAGGCGGCAGCCCTGGCGATCGTCGAAGGGGTGGGCAGGCTGGTCCCCGGCGTGGTGGGCAACCCGGAGTCGACCGCCGGGGAGAGCTTTGCCGGCGATGGGCTGCTCGAGGAGCCCCAGTACACCCGGCCTGCCGAGTTCGGCGGGTGGCAGGTGCCCGAGGTGCTCCTCTCCGGGGACCACGGTCGCATCGCCGAGTGGCGAAGGCAGCAGCGGCTGGATCGCACCCGCAGGCGGCGTCCCGACCTGCTACCCGAATTACCCGTCCCCGACGGGGACGGCTAACATCGCCCCGACCGGACGCCCGTCCGGGCTCCTCCGGAGGACGCTCCATGAACACGCTCGACCACGTAGAAGCCGCCTACCTGCGCGACGACATCCCCGACTTCGGTCCCGGCGACACCGTCAAGGTCAACGTCCGGGTGGTCGAGGGCGGCAGGGAGCGGATCCAGACCTTCGAGGGCAACGTCATCGCACGCGACGGGGGCGGACTCTCCGAGACATTCACCGTGCGCAAGATCTCCTTCGGCGTCGGCGTGGAGCGGATCTTTCCGGTCCACGCGCCGATCATCGCTTCGATCGAGGTCGCCCGCCGCGGCGACGTTCGAAGGGCCAAGCTCTACTTCCTGCGCGACCGCGTCGGGAGCAAAGCGACGCGCATCAAGGAGAAGCGGGACTAGGACCGCCCCGGCGGACCAGGTGCCCGTGGGCGCTGCGCGGTGACACCAGAACCTCCCGACTCCGAGCCGGAGCCCAGGTCCGCTCCACAGCTCGAACCCAACTTGCAGGGCGATCCATTCGGCTCCGATCCCGGAGAGTCGGTGGTCATCGGGAAGCAGCGTTCGTTCTGGAGGGAACTGCCCATCCTGGTCGTGGTCGCCCTCACCGTGGCGGTGATCATCAAGACCTTCCTGGTCCAGGCGTTCTACATCCCGTCGGCCTCGATGCGCGACACTCTCATGGAAGGCGACCGGGTGATGGTGAACAAGCTCGCCTACCGGTTCGGCGATCCCTCACCCGGCGACGTGGTGGTGTTCGACTCGCCCTTGGCGCCGCACGACGACGGCGAGACCTTCTTCGGCGCCGTGCTGCGCAACGTCGGGGAGGCACTCGGACTGAGCACGCCCGACACCGCCCTCATCAAGCGGGTGATCGCCGTCGAGGGGCAGACCATCGAGATCCGGGACAGCCGTGTGATCGTCGACGGAACGGCCATCGACGAGCCCTACCTGCGGGAGGGGATCACCATGGCCGACTTCGGCCCGGTCACGGTTCCAGAGGGTCACATCTTCGTGATGGGGGACAACCGCAATCAGAGCGAGGACAGCAGGCGCTTCGGACCGGTTCCCGCGGAGGACGTCGTGGGCCGGGCGTTCGTGAAGGTGTGGCCTCCGGGCCGCTGGGGAGGCCTCTAGTCGTGGGCACCGCCAGGGTGTACAAGTCTGGGGAACACCGGACCGAAGGGTGCCTTCTGCCGGCGCCCTCCGCTCGGTTCCATCGCGCTATATCATCCGTCGGCGACATCGAACGGTCGCACCGGGAGACCCAGTGAGCGAAGAAGACCTCGAACGGTACGAATCGGACGTCGAACTGCAGATCTATCGGGAGTACCACGACGTGCTCCCGATGTTTCGCTACGTGATCGAGACCGAGCGGCGCTTCTACCTCGCCAACCAGGTCGACCTCGAGACGCGTGAGGCCGGCGGAACGGTGTTCTTCGAGATACGACTCGAGGATGCCTGGGTTTGGGACATGTACCGACCGGCGCGCTTCTTGAAGAACGTGCGGGTTCTCACCTTTCGCGACGTCAACGTCGAAGAGGTGGAGCACCCGGAGTTCAAGCCGCCGGATCACGACACGATCTAGGAGCCTTCGGTGAGGCCGTGGCCGCCGCCTTCCTCGCCCGGCGGGGGGCGCGGGTTCTCGTCGGCAACGTCCGCTCCGGTCGCGGCGAGATAGATCTGATCGTCACCCTTGAGGGGCGCCTGGTCGCCGTCGAGGTCAAGACCAGGGTCGGGGAGGACCCGATCGTGCAGTTGACCGATCAGAAGCGTCGGCGAATGCGCCAGGCCGCTGCCCGACTGCGTCCGACGCCGGAGCGCATCGACCTGGTGACGGTGACACTGGGGCCGGGCGGGGCGACGATCTCCTGGGTTCGCGCCGTGGCGTGATCGGCGAGGCCTACCTCCCGTGCCGCCGCCGCATCTCCTGAAACCAGCACGCCCGATGCCAGTGCCGGCGCAGGTCTGGTTCGAACTCGGGCACCACGACCAGGTGACCCTCGCCCGGCTCGATGAAGCCGTCGCAGCTGGGGCACAGGTAGCGCTTGCGGGCGGCATGGGGCTGAACCGGGCTCACCACCTCGTCGTCCATGGTGGTCATCCCGCCAGCGCCCACCACAGGACGAGCGCCGTGAGCACGAGTCCGACCACCGCCGCCACCATCTCGGAGGGGGAGGTTCGACCCGGTCGCAGAGGATTGAAGCCCATGGGGTCATGGTACGGCGAGGGGCGGTAGTGTCCCGCCCATGTTCCATGTGGTCGACGAAGGGCCGGTGCGGTGGCTCACCCTCGACAATCCGGGCCGCCGCAACGCCGTGCCCACCGACCAGTGGGAGGTGCTGACCGGCCACTTGGACGACTTCGAGGCATCAGATCTTCGGGCGCTGGTGGTGACCGGTGCCGGCGATGACTTCTGCTCGGGAGCCGATCTGGGGACCGGGTTCCAGGGGCGGGAGATGGTCCATGCCTATGAGGCCATGGCACGGGTCGGTGCCGCCGCTCGCGCCCTGCATCGCATCACCAAGCCGACGGTGGCCGCGGTGGACGGCGTGGCGGTCGGCGCCGGCCTCAACCTGGCATTGGGCTGCGATCTGCTCATCGCCACCGATCGGGCCCGGTTTGCCGAGATCTTCGTGCGCCGCGGGCTCACGGTCGACTTTGCAGGCACCTGGCTGCTGCCGCGCCGCATCGGCCTCGCCAGGGCGAAGGAACTCGCCCTCACCGGGCGCATGTTCGATGCCGCCGAAGCGGAGCGACTGGGGATCGTGACCAGGGTGGTCGCTCCCGACGGGCTCAGGGCGGCAGCTGCCGGGGCCGCCGGCGTCCTCGCCTCGGGCGCACCCCTGGCACAGCGGATGATCAAGGCCGGTTTCGACCGCTCGTTCGAGATGTCGTTCGAGGAGGCCCTCTCCTACGAGCAGGCGGCCCAGGCGATGCTCATGTCGTCGGACGACGTCGTCGAGGGGGTGGCGGCGTTCCTGCAGAAGAGGGATCCGGAGTTCCGCGGACGGTGACGACCCCCTAGCCCCCGGCCGCAGGTTCGCATACCTTGGCCGGGTGTTCGCCTCGGTGACCTCGGCCGCCCTGGTTGGGGTGGTTCCCCGTCCGGTGAGGGTCGAGGCGCACGTGTCCGGCCGCAAGGAGGCCTTTGCGCTGGTCGGCCTCCCCGACACCGCCGTGCGGGAGGCTCGGGAGCGGGTTCGGTCGGCGATCGCAGCCACCGGCCATCGCTTCCCCATGAGGAGGGTGACCGTGAACCTGGCCCCGGCGGACCTCCCCAAGGTGGGCTCGGCGTACGACCTCCCCATCGCCCTGGGAGTGCTCGCCGCTTGTGGGCACATCCCGCCAGGCGCCACCAGGGTGGTCGCCCTCGGCGAGCTGGCACTCGATGGCGCGGTGAGGCCGGCACGCGGCTGCCTGGCCGCCGGCATGGTGGCCCGCCGCCGCAACGAGCGATGCCTGGTCGGTGTCGATGCCGCAGGCGAGGCCGCCCTCTCTGGAGGCGACGTCCACGGTGTGGCCACGCTGGCAGAGGCTATCGCCGTCGCCTCCGGTGACCGCGACGGGTCACGCCCCGTCGCCGGAGGTGGCGATGACGGAGCCGGATGGGTCGACCTGGGAGCGGTGCGAGGCCAGGTCCTGGCGCGCCGGGCACTGGAGGTGGCGGCGGCAGGCGGCCACCACCTGCTGCTGTTGGGGCCACCCGGCTCCGGGAAGACGATGCTGGCCCGCGCCCTGCCCGGCATCTTGCCCGACCTGACCGCCGACGAGGCGTTGGAGGTGGCCCAGGCGCACTCCGCCGCCGGGCGCCCGCTGCGGATGTCGAGTCGGCCTCCGTTTCGCAGCCCCCACCACGGCGCCACCGCCCCGGCCATCCTCGGGGGTGGCTCTGGTGTTCCCGTGCCTGGGGAGCTCACACTGGCCGACCGAGGGGTGCTGTTCCTCGACGAATTGGCCGAGTTCCCGCGCGGTCTTCTCGACATGTTGCGCCAGCCTGTCGAGGAAGGTGTGGTCCACATCGCCCGCAAGGGGGTCTCGGTGGAGTTCCCTTGCCGAACCCAGTTGGTTGCGGCGACCAACCCGTGTCCTTGCGGGTACCTCGGGGATCGGAGGGTGGCGTGTCGCTGCAGCGCGTCGGCCGTGACCCGGTACCGATCGCGTCTCTCGGGACCACTGCTGGACCGGTTCGATCTGAGGGTCGGTGTGGGGAGGGTCGACGGAGAAGGGCTCATGGGCCCTTCGGGGGAGTCGGCCGCTTCGGTACGCATGCGGGTCGCCGCCGCCAGGGAGCGTCAGCGGATGCGGGGTGTGCTCAACCGCTCGCTCGATCGAGTGCGGCTGGACGCCTTGAACTGGGATGTCTCCGCCTTGGAGATGCTTCGGGCTGCGGTGGACCGCAGCGCCCTCACCGGACGCGGCTGGGATCGGCTGAGGAGGGTGTCGTCGACGATCGCCGATCTGGAGGGTGCCGACAGCATCGGTGACCACCACGTGGCCGAGGCGCTCTCGCTGAGGGTCGATCTGTGAGCACCGCTCTGCTCGAACTGGCCGGTCTGGGCCTGCACCCGGGACGCCTCGGCGAACTGCTGACCCGTTGGGGAAGCGCCGAGAGGACGGTGGCTGCCATCCGCGGCGGCCGTGTCGACGGTGTCGATGCCGGTTCGATCGTTCCCGCCGACACCCTGCTGGGCAGGCTGGAGCGCTGTGGTGCCCGGCCGGTGTTCCTGGGGGAGCCCGGATACCCCGAAGCGCTGGCCGCGATCGAGGACCCGCCTCCGACCCTGTTCGTGCGGGGAACGATCCCCGGCGGGCCGGCGGTGGCGGTCGTGGGAACCCGTCGGGCGACCGCTTACGGGCGGGCATTGGCACGGGCGTTCGGAGCGGCGGTCGCCGATGCCGGATGGGTGCTGGTCTCCGGACTGGCTCGTGGCATCGACGGAGAGGCCCATCGGGGGAGCCTCCACCGGGCGGGGGCCGGGATCGGCGTGCTCGGCTGCGGGCCCGACGTCGTCTACCCGCGCGAACATGGCGACATTGCCGACGACTTGATCGCCGGCGGCGCCGTGGTGAGCGAGTACCCGCCTGGGGCGGCCCCGCTGGCGTGGCGCTTCCCGCCGCGCAACCGGATCATCTCCGGGCTGGCGGGCGCCGTGGTGGTGGTCGAGGCCGGGGTCGCCGGCGGCGCCCTGGTGACGGCGGCGCGCGCGGTGGCCCAGGGACGCGAGGTGTTCGCCGTTCCCGGCGACGTCGACCGGGAGACCTCGGTGGGGTGCAACCTGCTGATTCGCGACGGCGCCGTCCCGGTGCTGGGAGCCTCCGACCTGGTCGAGGCGCTGTCCCTGGTGTTGGGGCCGCCACGAAGCGCCCCCTCGGCCGACGACCTCCCCAGTGCCGGAATCTCCCTGGACGCCCTGGCCGTCCGTCTCGGTCTCGAAGGTTCCTCCTTCGCCACCTGGCTGGGCCGCATGCGGCTGGCCGGGAGGATCCGCGTCGTCGGCGACCGTGTCCACCCGCAGGACCCGGCCCGCCGGGGCACGAACGGGTAAAGTCCGCGCCGACGCAAGGGAGGTGTCGGAGTGTCGCGCCGCAACGCCTGGATCGTGCTTCTCGTGGTGACTCTTGTCTCCGGCGCCTGTGGAGACGACGCCGCCCCGACCTCGACATCGACCTCCGTCAGCACGACGACGGTCGCCGTCACCACGACCACCGAGGGCGCCACCACGACCACCGAGGGCGCCACCACTGTGCCGGCCCCGGTGGCCGTCGCCGAGCTGTGCGTGGTGGACCGCACGCCGGGTGAGACCGCCCGGGTGCGGACCGGGCCCGGCGCCGAGTTCGACCTGGTCGCCGAGCTTCCACACGATGCCACCGGCGTGCTCACCACGGGGAACACGGCACTGGATGGGGAAGGGGATCCCTGGACCGAGATCATCCACGAAGGCCAGACCCGATGGGTCGTGTCGCAGTTCCTGACGCCGGGCGCCTGTGATCCGGCGGCGGGCGCCGCCACCTACGCCGTGACCGGCATCGCCTGTGGAAGCCAACTCAACGTGCGCACCGGGCTGGGGGACTCCTATGAGGCGATCGGGACCCTCGATCCCGACGCCATCGGGATCGCAGGGACCGGAGTCGTCGCTCTCGACGGCGAGGGTCGGACCTGGGTGCAGGTATCCCACGGAGGTGCCAACGCCTGGGTCGCCGGGTGGTACCTGACCACCGACGCCGGCCCGACCATCATCTGCGTACCCCCGCTGCCCTGGCTGCTCACGGCCGACGCTCTCGGGCCCATCGCCCTCGGATCCCAGGCAGCCGACCTGGGCACGGTGACGGCCCAGGCGTGGACGCTGGCCGACTCGTACGGGTCGTGCGCCTGGTGGGAGTCGAACGGGGTCGGGGTTCAGGCCCTGGACGGCGTCGTGGTCGAGATCTGGGCGATGAGCGCCGCCGTGGCGGTCACCCCGGAGGGCTTCAAGGTGGGCATGAGCAAGTCCGACGCCTGGACGGCGTTCGGGCCGCGGGGCACCGTGGTGCCCGGGCCGTACGCCGGCGAGGTGATCATCGTCGACGCCCCGAACTGGATGGTGGACTTCACCTATCTGATGACCCTCGCCGGTCCCGACCCCAACCTCATCGACGTGATCCGCATCAACGACGACGGCGGCTACATCGAAGGCGGGTGTTCCTGAATCGGGCCTGCTGACCGAGCCCTCGACTGAAGTTCTCGCCCCGCCCGTGCCGATACGACCAGGATCGGATCGGAGGTGCGGATGGCCGTCGAGGAACCGCAACGACGAATGGGCGCAATCGGCGCAGGGGAGGTGGTCGTCGTCGAGCCGCGCCCCCTTCCGGCCGCGTCCCTGATCGCCCTTTTGGGAACACTGGGATGGAGTGGCGTCCGGGTGGCTCCCTCCGATGTCGAGTACCTGCGGGGCCGACCGGGGCCGGCCCTGGTCTCGTTGGTGACCGGACCCCTGACCGAGGTCGTCGCCGGGCTGGTGGCCCGGCAGCGGACGGTGGTGGCGCTCGGCTCCGAACGCCGTGACGCCCTCGCCGCCGCGGTGGCGGCAGGTGCTCGGCTGGCGGTGGCCGACGCCGACGGGCCCGGTGAGCTCGCGGCATGCCTCAGGCTCGCCGCAGCCGGTGAAGCCGACGGGGGAAGGTCGCTGCGGCCTCGCCCGGTGCCTCGCCGTCTCCAGTCTCTGGCCGGGACCGGCCTGGAAACCCTCACCGCGCGTGAGGGACAGGTGCTAGAGGCACTGATCGTCGGGAGGCGTCCCTCCGAGATCGCCGCCGACCGCTTCGTGTCGATAACGACGGTTCGCAATCAGGTCCAGTCGATCCTCACCAAGCTGAACGTGCACTCGCAGCTGGAGGCCGTGGCGCTTGCCCATCGGGTCGGGTGGCCGGCGCAGGCGCTCGACTGAACACCGGCGGCCACGGTCGGTGGTGTCATTCTCTCCGATGGTCATCTGAATGATGTGAATTCATCATGACACGACCACCCAGGGTGGTCAGATTGCCATTCGTGCTAGTCGGCTCGACACGAGATGACTAGTGCGGGCAGAGACCGATGCCACTGGAGGGAGGTAATCCGTGTTGGAACGCCTGTACACACTGCTCCATCGGGATGATGGGGCGACGATGGTCGAGTACGGCCTGATGGTGGCGCTCATCGCCGTGGTCGCACTGATCGCCGTCACCGCTCTGGGCGGCAGCGTTCGGGACATCTTCCAGAACGTCGCCGACACCCTCGGCCCCTGACGGGGCATGAAGCCAGCGCCGTCCGGGTCCCGGGCGGCTCGACCGCCCGGGACCTGCGACGGAGGGGAGACCGCATGCAACGCGACGAAGGTGCCGCACTCGTGGAGTTCGCTCTGGTGCTGCCGCTGCTGGTGATGCTCACCTTCGGCATCATCGAGTTCGGCCGGGCGTACAACGCCCAGATCACCCTCACCCATGCCAGCCGCGAGGGGGTGCGGGTCCTGGCCATCACCGGCGACGCCGGTCAGGCAGCGCTCGCTGCCAGGAACGCCGCCCCCAACCTCGATCCCGGGCTGATCTCGATCTCCACCGGCGCCTGCAACGAAGGCGAGCCGACCTCGGTCGAGGCCAGCTACCCGCACGCCATCTCCATCCCGTTCTTCGGGGATCGGACCATGACCCTGCGATCCAGCGCGGTGATGCGATGCGGCGGCTGAACGACGATCGGGGGGCGGTCGGCGTCTTCACCGCGATAGTCATCGTCGTCCTTCTCGGGATGGTGGGACTCACCATCGACGCCGGAGCCCTCTACCGGGAGCGCCACGAGCTGCGCAACGGCGCCGACGCCGCCGCCCTCGCCATCGCCGAGGCCTGCGCATTCGAGGAGCCGGACTGTGCGTCTGGCCCCGCTTGGAGCCTGGCGCGTTCCTACGCATCGGCCAACGCCTCGGATGGCACCGCCGACGTCATCGACGTCGATCTGGACTTCGCCGCACGGACCGTCACCGTGCACACCGCAACGCTCACCCCCGGCGGTTCGACGCTGTTCGAGCCCTACTTCGCCTCGGTCGTCGGCTTCGACGGGACCACCGTCCACGCCCAGGCCACCGCCGAGTGGGGGCACCCACGCCGGCTGCGGGCCACGCTGCCGCTGATCATCTCCGAATGCGAGTTCCCCACCGAGGGGCCGTTGCCCACCCCGCCGGTGGTTCTCTACTTCCATGACGGGAACAACGCCGAGCCCTGCAACGCCCACGCCGGGCAAGATGCCGACGGGGACGGCTTCCTCCCCGGAGGGTTCGGCTGGCTCGACACCCCCGGCGGCTGCGAGGTTCAGCTCACCTCGGGAACATGGTCTTTCGCCGATCCCGGGTCGTCGCCGGCCAACGGCTGCACCCCCGCATACCTGGCGTCGTTGCTCTCCGATCCGGTTCCGCTGCCCTTCTTCGACGACATCCTCGGTCAGGGAAGCGGCGGCGAGTATCGGATCGCCGGCTTCGGGATGTTCCAGATCACCGGATACAACTTCGGCGGCCAGTTCAAGGTCGATCCCCCATGCTCCGGGGATCAGCGGTGTGTCTCCGGGTACTTCACCACCGGGATCGTCTATGAGGGCGACTTCGGGGGTGAAGACCACGGGATCGTGATCGTTCGGCTCACCGGGTAGGAGGGGTCAGATGCGCAGGAGTCTTGGAATAGTCGTCGCGCTGGGGTTCGCCATCCTCGGAACGCTGCTGCTCATCGGGTATGTCAGGTCCGCCGAGGAGCGCGCCCTCGCCGGTGAGGAGCTCGTCGAAGTGCTGGTGGTGCAGCAGGCGGTGGCGGCGGGAACGCCGGCATCGTTGCTCGACGGGTCGGTGACGCTGGAGCAGGTCCCGCTCAAGGTGAGGGCCGAGGGTGGGGTCGCCGATCTGGAGGTCCTGGGCGAACTGGTCGCCTCCACCGACCTGCTTCCGGGGGAGCAGATCACCGCCGCCCGGTTCGTCACCACTGAATCGCTCGAGCCCGACGCCGGAATCGAACCGCCATCGGGGACGATCGCCGTCACCGTCTCCCTGTTCCCGGAACGCGCCGTGGGTGGCCAGCTCCGGCCCGGCGACCAGGTGGCGGTGATCGCCTCCTTCAAGCCCTTCGACCTGAACTACCTGGAGCCCTCCGGCCTGCCGCCGGGCGAGATCATCGACCCCGGCGAGGTGTTCCTCGGCACCACCGACGAGGACGGGGGCACCGCCGTCAAGACCCCGACCTCCACCCACCTCATCCTCCACGGCGTGATCGTCACCAACGTCCAGCTCGAGAGCCTCCCGCGAGTGGACGAGTCGGACTCGGCGGGCGAGGCGCCGGCCCTGGCCCCCACCGGCAACCTGCTGATCACGCTGGCGGCCCAGCCCCACGACGTGGAACGGCTCGTGTTCGCCGCCGAGCACGGGACGCTGTGGCTCGCCTTCGAGCCGGAGGGAACGCCGGCGACGGCGACCGAGATCGTCACCAGGAGCAACGTCTACGAATGAGACCAATACTCCTCGCCGGCAGCACCGACGCCTTCGCCCGGGCCTTCTACGGCGCCGTGGACGAGGCGCTTCGTGATCGGGTCAAGCTGTGGCCGCACCCTCTCGCCGACGTTGGCGCCCTCGACGCCGCCTTGAAGGCCAACCCGGCGGTGCTGGTGCTGGGCCCCGCGCTGGTCGACCAGGTCTCGTTCCGCATCGCCGCCCAGGTGGATGCGGAACGGCCCGACGTCGGCGTGATAGTCGTCCAGCAGTCCGGTTCGGTGCCCCTCGAGGATGCGCTCGCCGCGGGGGTGCGGGGTGTCCTCGACAAGGACTCCGACGCGGAGGCGATCCGAGCCACGGTGGCGCGTGCTGTGAACACCGCCGAGCGGCGATCCGCCGGAACCGAGAGCTCGTCGACGGTACCCAAGGCGCGGGTGACGGCGGTGGTGGCCCCCAAGGGAGGTGCTGGCAAGACCGTGCTCAGCACCAACCTGGCGGTGGGCCTGGCCCAGGGGGCGCCGCGCGGCGTCGTGATCGTCGATCTCGACCTCCAGTTCGGCGACGTCGGCTACGCCCTGGGCCTGCGGCCTCGCCACACCATCTACGACGCCGTCACCACCAGCGGGCATCTCGACATCACCACCCTCAAGGTGTTTCTCACCCATCACAGGTCGGACCTCTACGCACTGTGTGCCCCGGACGAGCCTGCGCGAGGCGAGATGGTCTCGGTGGAGGCGGTGAGTCGGATCGTCGGGTTGCTCGCCGCCGACTTCGACCACGTCGTGGTGGACACCGTGGCCGGCCTCAGCGAGCACACCCTCACCACCCTCGAGCTGGCCACCGACGTCGTGTTCGTGGCCGACATGGACGTGCCATCGGTGAGGCACCTGGTGAAGGTGGTCACGGCCCTCGACAAGCTGGGCATGGCCAGGGCGCGACGCCACTTCGTGCTCAATCGGGCCGATGCCAAGGTGGGCCTGAGCATGGCCGATGTGGCCGCTTCGGCGGGGCTTCCCATCGACGTGCAGATCCCCCATTCCAAGCAGGTTCCGGTGGCCCTCAACGAAGGGTCACCGATCATCCTCGCCAACCCCCGCAGCCCGGTCTCACGAGCGATCTGGGACCTGGTGCAAAGGGTCGGCGGCAGGCAGGCGGTTGACCGTGGCGGAACCCTGAGACGGAGTGCCTGAATGAAACTGAGCGAACGACTCCAGGCCATCGACACCGGCGAGCGAGCGGCCCCTCCGGAGGCCAACGGCAGGCACGAGATGCCGATGCCCCCGGTTGACCCGCTGACCGAGTTCAAGACGCGAACCCGGGAGGACCTCTTCGGCAAGCTCGAGGCCAAGGTGCTCGATGCCAGCCTGAGCGAGTCGGACCTCAAGGCGGCGGTCATCGAAGAGCTGGAACGGCTCATCGCAGAGTCGGCGACCCCGCTGAGCATCGCCGAACGGGAGCGGATCGCCGCCGAGATCAGCGAGGACATCCTCGGATACGGCCCGGTGCAGAAGTTTCTCGAGGATCCAGCGGTCACCGAGGTCATGGTGAACTGCACCGACCCCATCTACGTCGAGCGGTCCGGGAAGATCGAGCGCACCACGGCTCGCTTCACCAGCGAGTCGCACCTTCGCCAGGTCCTGGAGAGGATCGTGGCCAGCGTCGGTCGTCGCATCGACGAGGCGTCGCCGATGGTCGACGCCAGGCTTCCCGACGGCTCGCGGGTCAACGCCATCATTCCGCCGCTTGCGGTCGACGGCCCGGCCGTCACCATCCGGAAGTTCGCCGCCGATCCCTACCGGGTGGAGCACCTCGTGGAGTTCGGAACCCTCACCCCCGAGGTGGCCGCCCTGCTCGAGGTGTGCGTACGCGGGAAGCTCAACCTTCTCATCTCGGGGGGAACCGGTACCGGCAAGACCACCCTGCTCAACGTGCTGTCGTCCTTCGTGCCCGCCAACGAGAGGATCGTGACCATCGAAGACGCCGTGGAGCTCCAACTGCTCCAGGACCACGTGGTCCGCCTCGAGAGCCGTCCATCGAACGTCGAGGGCCGCGGTGAGGTGACCGTGCGCGATCTGGTCCGCAACGCCCTACGCATGCGGCCAGACCGCATCATCGTCGGCGAGGTCCGGGGCCCCGAGGCACTCGACATGATGCAGGCGATGAACACCGGGCACGAGGGGTCGATGTCGACCCTCCATGCCAACGCCCCGCGTGACGCCCTCAGCCGGCTGGAGACGATGATCCTGATGGCCGGCCTGGACATACCGGTCACCGCCATCCGTGAGTACATCTCATCGGCCCTGAGCGTGATCGTCCACCTCTCCCGCATGTCCGATGGCTCCCGCCGGGTGACGCAGGTGGCCGAGATCGTCGGCATGGAGGGCGACGTGGTGACCATGCAGGACGTCTTCCGGTTCGAGCAGGCGGGGATCGACGAGCACGGCAAGGTGCAAGGGAGGATGGTCGCCACCGGGATCCGCCCCCGGTTCACCGAGAAGCTGGCGGCCCACGGCCTGCTACTCCCGTCGACCACCTTCGCCCCGTCACCGGGGGGGCGGGCGGCATGACGCGCCTCGGCGCCGCCGCCCTGGTCGGCGTGCTCCTCCTGGGCCCGGCCGCCGCCGCGGGTGGCGGCGTGACCATCGAATCGATCGACGACTCCGAGCACCCGGCGATCTCGATGGTGGTGTCGCTCGATGCCGAGTCGCTCCTGGAGAGGCCGGCAGCCGACGACTTCGTGGTGATGGTCGACGGGTCGCGAAGGACCGTCGATGTATTCGCCCTGGTGCGCGACCCGATGGAGGTCGTCGTGCTCATCGACGCATCGGGGTCGATGGCGGGAGAGCCGATGGCCGCCGCAATCGCCGCCGCCACGGCACTGGTCGAGGGGCTGCCGACGACGACCCGCTTCGCCGTGGTCGGTTTCGGGAGTCGCCCCGAGGTGCTGGCGCGGATGGGTGCCACGGCCACCGAGGCCACGGCCGCCATCGCCTCGATCGAAGCCTCCGGGGAGACCGCCCTCTATGACGGGGTGGTCGAGGCGTCGGGCCTCTTCGACCCCGAAGGCGACTCCCGCCGGGTGCTGGTGGTGCTCTCCGACGGTGCCGACACGGTGAGCGTGTCCACCCTGGACGAGGCCACCGCCGCCCTCGGGGGAATCGAATCCCGGGTGGTCGCACTGCAGACCTCCGAGAGCGATCCGGCGGCATTGATGCTCCTCGGTGGTGGATCGGTGCTCACGGTCGACGACGCCTCCGGACTGGTCGCCGTCTACCGGTCGCTGGCACTCGAGCTGACCGGCCGCTACCGGTTGGTGTTCCAGTCGACCACCCAGGGCCAGGCAGAGGTCTCGGTGTTCGTGGACACCCCTTCGGGGGTGGTGACCGCGCGCAGGACCGTGGAACTCGGCGAGCCGGTTGCGGCTCCGGGCACGACCCGGCCCGCCGGGCAGGCCCCGAGCCCGCCGTCGGTTCCGAACCCTGAAGTGACGGTGGCGGTTCCCGGTGCCCTCGAGGCCGGATGGGCCCTTCCAGCAGGAGCGGTCCTGGTGCTCCTGGGACTGGTCGGCCTCCTGTGGCTGGCCGGGCGGGGTCGCCCAGGAGGAGAGTCTTCGGAGGCGTGGCGAGAGCTCGAAGGGGGCGGATCGGCATCCCGCAGACTCCTCACCGGCCTGGGAGAGGGGGCGCGCCGCATCGGCGATCGGGTTGCCCGCCGCCGGGGCGACGCCGGTGGCAGTCTCGACTCGGCTCTCGACGCCGCCGGAGTGGCCCTGCGCCCGGGGGAGTGGGTGGTGATCTCGGCCACCGCCATAGTCGTCGGCGTCACCGCCGGGCTGGTCATGGGAGGGGCGCCGGGAGCCGTGGCCCTCGGTGGGCTCGCAGTCGTCGGCCCGCGACTCGTGCTGCGTCTGCTCACCGCTCGCCGCCGCACCGCCTTCGCCGACCAGCTGGAGGGCACGCTCCAGATCGTCGCCGGCAGCCTGCGCGCCGGGTACGGGCTAACCCAGGCGATCTCCACAGTTGCCGGGGAGTCGCCCCGGCCCACCTCGGACGAGTTCGAGCGGGTGGTCGCCGAGAACCGTCTGGGGCGATCCATAGAGGACTCCATGGGGGCGCTCGCCCACCGCATGCAGAGCGAAGACCTGGGCTGGGTCGTGGAGGCGATCGAGATCCAGCACGAAGTGGGGGGCAACCTCGCCGAGGTCCTGGACACCGTCACCACCACCATCCGGGATCGCAACCTGATCAGGCGGCAGGTGCACGCCCTCAGCGCAGAGGGCCGCCTGTCGGCGATCGTGCTGCTGGCCCTTCCCTTCACCATTGCCGGGCTCATCGGGATGATCAGCCCCGACTATCTCGCCGAGCTGACGAGTTCGACGATGGGCTTGGTGATGCTCGCCGGCGGCGTGGTGATGATGGCTCTTGGAGCCGCATGGATCAGGCGGATCGTTCGGGTGGAGTACTGATGTTCGGCGTTCCCATCCAGGTCGTCGCCGCCGCCGCCATGGTGGTGGCGTCGATCCCCGTGCTCGGGTGGGCGTTCTCCGGTACCCGCTCCCACACGCCGCTGCCGCTCAGCGCCGTGGAGGGATACGTGGATGAGCGCCAGGCGGTCCTGCGCGACGGTCCTCTCGACAGGGTGATCCGACCCACACTGCGCGCCGTGGCCCGGGGGGTGGGAAGGCTGTCGCCGGCCTCATGGACTTCGGCGCTGGAACGGCGGGTGATCCTCGCCGGCCCCAACTCGGGGTGGACCGTGGAGCGCGCCCTGGCGGCCAAGTTGGTACTGGGAGTCGGTGGCGTGATGCTCGGCATCCAGGGTGTCGGCGGTGGCGGCACCAGTGGTGTCCTCGCCGGCGGGTTACTCGCCGTAGGGGGCTACGCCCTCCCCGACGTGCTGCTCCGGTCGCGGGGCCGGGAGCGGCAGAAGGAGATCCAGAAGGCTCTTCCCGACGTGCTTGACCAGCTGACCATCAGCGTCGAGGCGGGCCTCGGCTTCGACGCCGCATTGAGCCGGGTCGCAGCCACCGGCAGCGGAGCGCTGGCCGACGAGCTGCGGCGACTTCTCGGCGAGATCAAGGTGGGGGTCAGCCGCCGCGAAGCGTTGCGTCACCTGTCGGACCGCACCGATGTCCAGGAACTGAGGCACTTCACGGTCGCCCTGCAGCAGGCCGAGCAGTTCGGGCTTCCGATCGCTCGTGTGCTGCGCGTCCAGTCGTCGGAGTTGCGTGTCCGCCGGCGTCAGCGGGCCGAGGAGGAAGCCCTCAAGATCCCGGTGAAGATCGTGTTCCCCCTGGTGCTGTGCATCTTCCCGGCGCTGTTCGTGGTCCTGCTCGGCCCGGCCATGATCAGGGTGGTCAGAACCCTGCTCTGAGACCGGTCGTTGACCTTGATGGCCGTCACGGCAACGATGGGCGCCATGGCAGCGATCCCCGAGATGCCGGCGTGGTCGGTGGATGCCACGGCCTCCTTCCTCAGCCGGGCCGCCGCCGAGAGGGGGCTCTCGGAGCACACCACCGATGCCTATCGTCGCGACCTCGCCCAGTTCTTCGACTTCTGCGATCGCCTGGGACTGCGATCGGTGGCCGCCGTCGATCGCCGGGTGCTACGGACCTGGCAGGCGCAGCTGGTGACCCGGCACATGACCTCGTCTTCGATCGCCCGCAAGGTCTCTGCCGTGCGCTCCTTCTATGGCGACGCCCTGCGCCACCGGCTGGTGGAGTCCGATCCCACATCCGGGCTGCCTCCCCGCAAGAAGTCAGGTCGCCTGCCTCGGGCGGTGGGTGCAGGTGCTCTCAGCACCCTGCTCGACGGGCTGGACGGGGCCGATCCGGTGGCGGTCCGGGATCGTGCCCTGCTCGAGGTGCTCTACGGTACCGGGCTGCGGGTGGCGGAGGCATCGGCTCTCACCGTGGATCAGGTGGCTTCGGACCTGCTGCGGGTACGCGGCAAGGGCGGTCGCGATCGGTCGGTGCCACTCACCGGGAAGGCACGCATCGCGGTGGATCGGTACCTCGCCGAAGGGCGCCCCAGGCTGGTCACCGACGCATCGGGGAGCGCACTCTGGTTGGGGGTTCGCGGGGCGCCTCTGGGGACGCGCGGCGTCCGGCGGGTGGTGCAGGCGCGCGCCGGGACCTTCCCCCACGCCCTGCGCCATTCGTTCGCCACCCACCTCCTGGAGGGCGGAGCCGACCTGCGGGTCGTACAAGAGCTCCTGGGCCACATTGATCTGGCCACCACCGAGACTTACACTGCCGTGTCTCGTCACCACCTCAGGGCGACCTATGACCGATCGCACCCGCGGGCCTGAGCCGAGCGCCGCAGAGATCGAAGGCTTCTGGGAGCGGTTCAAGGAGTCGGGAGATCAAGGCGCTCGCGAGGGTCTGATCCTCCACTACTCACCGCTGGTCAAGTTCGTGGCCGGTCGGGTCGGGGCCGGGCTGCCGCGCAGCGTCGAACAGTCCGACCTGATCTCGTACGGGATGTTCGGTCTCATCGACGCCATCGACAAGTTCGAGCCGGAACGCAACATCAAGTTCGAGACCTACGCCGTGAACCGCATCAGGGGGGCCATCCTCGACGAACTGCGCGCCCTCGACTGGGTCCCGAGGTCAGTGCGGCAACGATCCCGGGAGATCCAGCGGTCGCTGGACGAGCTCGAGCATCGCCTCAAGAGGAGCGTCACCGAGGAGGAGTTGGCCGAGCACATGGGGATCTCGCTGACCGCCCTGCAGACCCAGCTGGGTGAGATCTCGACCCTGGGGTTCGTCGCCCTCGACGAGGTCGTCGATGCCGGGGACCGCGGCTCGGCGACGCTGGGGGAGATGCTCTCCGACCCCAAGGGAATCGAGCCCGGGGGCTCCTTCGAGCAGCAGGAGACCCGCTACGTGCTGGTGGATGCGATCAGCAGGCTCCCCGAGCGCGAGCGCCTGGTCGTGACCCTCTATTACTTCGAGGGGCTCACCCTGGCCGAGATCGGTGAGGTCCTGGGGGTCACCGAGTCGCGGATCTGTCAGATCCACACCAAGTCGGTGATGAGCCTGCGCAACCGGATGGCTGAGCCGGGCCTGCCGCGAGACTGAGGCGTCCCCGGCCTCGAACGCCTTCTTCCGTTGCCCGACTACCATCGCCGGCAATCACACACGCTCGCCGCAACCACCCGCGGTCGGGACGCCTGGGCGTACCGAAGGGTCGGCCGAGGGCGGGCGGAGGAACCAACCGCGAACAAGGAGGCCCACGTGGCCGTCGTCACCATGAAGCAGCTGCTGGAGGCAGGTGTCCACTTCGGGCATCAGACCCGGCGCTGGGACCCCAAGATGCGCCCGTACATCTTTTCGGAGCGCAACGGCATCCACATCATCGACCTGCGCCAGACCCTGGAGGCGGCCAACCAGGCTCACGACTTCCTGCGCGACCTGGTGGCAGGCGGAGGCAGCGTGCTCTTCGTGGGCACCAAGAAGCAGGCCCAGGCTGTGATCGAGGCGGAGGCGACCCGTGCCGGGATGCCGTTCGTCACCAGCCGCTGGCTGGGCGGGATGCTCACCAACTTCACCACGATCCACAAGCGGATCCTGTACATGCTCGAACTGGAGCGCATGGACGGCAGCGGCGAGATGGACCTGCTCCCGAAGAAGGAGCGCCTGCGTCTGCGTCGTGAGCTGACCAAGCTCCAGCAGGTGCTGGGCGGCGTGCGCACCCTGCAGCGGGCGCCGGACGCCGTGTTCATCATCGACGTCAAGGCGGAGCACATAGCCGTCACCGAGGCGAGCCGGCTCGGCATCCCGATCATCGCCGTGGTCGACACCAACTGTGACCCGGACATGATCGATCACGTCATCCCCGGAAACGACGATGCCATTCGGGCGGCCGAACTGATGGCGGGTCTCATCGCCGATGCCTGTGTGGCCGGCGCCGAGCTGGCCGGGGCCAAGGCCGAGAAGGCGGACGCCCCCAAGACCTCCAAGGCCGCCAAGGCCGATGCCGTGGGGGCTGAGACCGATGGCTGAGATCACCGCGGCGCAGGTTTCGGAGCTGCGCAAGGCGACCGGCGCCGGGATGATGGATGCCAAGCGGGCACTCGAGGAGGCCGGCGGGGACATGGATCGTGCCGCAGATATCCTCAGGGAGAAGGGCCTGGCCTCGGTGCGCAAGCGCTCCGACCGCGCCACCGACCAGGGCACCATCGGGAGTTACCTCCATCACCAGGCGGATCGTCCGGTCATTGGCGTGCTCGTCGAGCTGTCCTGCGAGACGGACTTCGTGGCCAAGTCTCAGGTCTTCCAGGATGCGGCGCGAGACATCGCCATGCACGTCGCCGCCGCCCGGCCCCGCTGGGTCCGAAGCGAGGAAGTGCCCGAGGAAGTCCTCGCCAAGGAGCGGGAGATGATCGCTGCCCAGGCCCGGCACGAGGGCAAGCCGGAAGCGGTCATCGAGAAGATCGTCGAAGGACGGGTTCGCTCCTTCCTGGAGGACTTCGTCCTCTACGATCAGACCTTCGTGAACTCCGACAAGTTCGAAGGGACCGTGCGAGCCATGGTCGAGGCGCTGGCGGCTCAGATGGGTGAAAACGTGTCGGTGAGGCGCTTCGCCCGCGTCGGGGTCGGCGAGGACCTCGACTAGTGCCGAGACGGGTCGCCCTCAAGCTGTCGGGTGAGTCGTTCGCCGATCCGGGCACCGGATACGGGATCGATCCGGGCACCGTCCAACGGCTGGCGGCGGAGATCGCCGAGATCCACGCCGAGGGCCACCAGATCGCAATGGTCGTGGGCGGCGGAAACATCTTTCGCGGCCTCTCGTCGGCCGCAGCGGGCATGGATCGCGCCAACGCCGACTACATGGGCATGCTGGCCACGGTGATCAACGCCCTTGCCCTGCGCGACGCGTTGGAGCACGCCGGAGTACCCACCAGGGTGCAGACCGCCATCACCATCGCTCAGGTCGCCGAGCCTTACATCAGGCTGCGGGCGATACGGCACCTGGAAAAGGGGCGAGCAGTCATCTTCGCCGGCGGCACCGGCAATCCCTTCTTCACGACGGACACCACGGTGGCTCTGCGCGCCGCAGAGATCGGGGCCGACGCGGTGCTGAAGGCGACCCGGGTGGACGGTGTCTACGACGACGATCCGGAGAAGAACCCGAAGGCTCGCCTGCTCACCGACCTCACCTACATGGAGGTCCTGGAGAAGGGTCTTCGGGTGATGGACAGCACCGCCATTACGATGTGCATGGAGAACGATCTTCCGATCAGGGTGTTCAACATCTCCGTGCCGGGCAACATTGCCCGAGCCGTCCGCGGCGAGCCGGTGGGGACCCTGGTTCGCTGATAGGAGGCGCAGCGTGATCGACGAGCTTCTCGGCGAGGCCGGGGCGAAGATGGACCAGGCGGTGCAACACCTCCAGTCCGAGTTCGCCACCGTGCGCACCGGCCGGGCCAACCCCGCCATCCTGCATCGGGTAACCGTCGCCTACTACGACACCCCGACCCCGCTTCAACAGCTGGCGACCATCTCGGTGCCAGAACCGCAGCTGCTGGTAATCGCTCCCTACGACCGCTCGTCGATCGGCGACATCGAGCGAGCGATCCAGGCGTCCGACCTCGGTCTCAACCCGTCGAGCGACGGCACCGTCATCAGGCTTGCCTTTCCCCAGCTCAATGAAGAGCGGCGCCGCGAACTGATCAAGGTGGTGCGGCACATGGCTGAGGAGGGGCGGGTGGCGGTTCGCAACGTGCGCCGTCACACCAAGGACGACATGGAGGCACTCGGAGGCGAGGTCTCCGAAGACGACATCCGGCGCGGTGAGGCGAAACTGCAGGAGCTGACCGACTCCCACGTCGCCCGGATCGACACGATTCTCCAGCACAAGGAAGCCGAGCTGCTCGAGGTCTGATCGGGCTCGTCAGGAGGCGGCGAATGGCCAGTGGAGACGACACCGGGTTTCGACCCCTACCCGGTGACCCCTGGGCGCCCGAGCCCTCCTCGGAGTCCGACCCGGCTCCCGCCGGGGAGTCGGTGGAGGAGGCCGGTGAGACGCCAACCGATGGTTCGCGAAAGCGCCTGTTCGGGAGGCGCCGCCGCCGAGGGGATGAAGTGGAGTCGGAAACCTCGAACGACGAGGATCCTACTCCGGAGGCCG
The DNA here is from genome assembly GCA_030584185.1 of Acidimicrobiia bacterium. Classification (NCBI taxonomy): domain Bacteria; kingdom Bacillati; phylum Actinomycetota; class Acidimicrobiia; species Acidimicrobiia bacterium. Next base: position 2,142,701 of record CP129495.1, read on the forward strand.
AACCGCCACCGGCGTCCGACGAACCCGACGATCCCACCCTCACCGTCGACCTGCCTCCCTGGGCAGAGGGAGGGACCTCCGGTGCGGAGCACGTGGAGGCCGGGTTCAACACCGATGACGATCTGGTGCCCGCCGATCCCGATTTCGCTGGACGCGGCTACCTGCCACCCACCGTTCTTCCCGAGGAAGGCCCGTCTGCAGAGGAGGAGTCGACTCTGACGGAAGCGACCACCGAGACGGTTGCGCTCCTCGAGGAGGAGGTTCCGGCCGAGCCTGTCGCGAGCGGAGATGAGGAGACTCCCGTCGCAGCCATCGATGCCTCCGAGGAACCACCCGGCGGTGATCGCCGAGATGATCAGGAGTCGGCGCCCGCGGGCCCCTACGGGGTGGCCGGGCCTGAGGCGTTCTCGGCACTGCATGACGACGAGTTGGGCGATCTCGACGACTGGGCCGCATTCGCCGGTGAGGCGGCATCGCGGCCCGAGCCCTCAGCCGAGGTCGAGGATTCAGATGTCGAGGACGCTCCCGAGCCGTCGGGACGACCACGACGTCGCCTATTCGGACGCGGAGCAAGGTTGGAGTCCGAGGGGTCGTTGGCCATGGGTGAGGACACCGACGAACAAGCCAACGATCAGGACGAGTCGGTACCTGCCCTCCAAGAAGTCGAGGGTGGGGAGTTCGAAGGCGCAACCGATTCGGAGGGATCGGCCGAACCCAGGAGGCGCGGCCTGTTCCGGCGCCGGAGGATCGTGAGCGAAGCCACCCACTCGAATGACGATCCAGCGGCGGCGATGCCCAAATGGCGGGAGGAGTCGCCCGTCTACGGCGACTCCGGCGACGAGTCCTGGCCGGAGGTTGCCGGGAGCGTCCCGGGTGCGGAGATGGCAGATGGCGGAGACGACGACATCTTTCTGCCATCGGCCGGCGACGAGGTCGTGGACGGGGAGTCCTACGAGCCGGCCATGTCAGAGCCAGATGACTCTGGCTGGTTCGACGAGGGAGCAGCAGAGGTTCCAGGGGTCACGTCGTCCGATCGGGAGGAGAGGGGTGGCGACGGCGGCGATTGGGTGACCGGGCCGGTCGCCGTCGATCCGGACCGCACCATGGAGCTGGACGATCCGGTCGGAGCCTCCATGACGGACGATTCCCATGCCCGCGCCGCCACCATGGAACATCGGGGCCTCGCCGACGAGATCGACCGTCTCGGTGCGGAGGACACCGATTGGCAGGCGATGGCAGCGGTGATGCCGGGGGTCGAGTCCGGTGTCGTCGGTTTCGAGGATGTCGCCGATCTGAGCACCGGTGAGGGATACCGCGAGGGGCCGCGATCCGACATGGGGGCCCGTTTGGCCACCGGGCTGGTGTTGGCGGTGTTCCTCTTCGGGTCGCTGTTCGTCGGCGGAGCGGCGATGGCGGTGTTCGTGGGGATCCTGGCTGTCGTCGGGATCGGCGAGCTGTTCGCCACGCTTCGAAGGGTCGGGCTTCGCCCCCTCACGCCTCTGGGGATCCTGGCCGGTGCCGGCCTCTTCGCCACCACCTGGTTCCACGGTCCGATCGCCATCGCCATCGCCATCGGCCTGCTCACCTCGGTCGTCTTCTTCGTGCTCGCCTTCGGTCCGCTGCGTGAGGATGCCCTGGTCAATGGTGGCTTGACCGTGATGGCCGTGGTCTGGGTCGTGGGAACGATGGCGTTCGCGTTCCCGATCCTGCAGCACCCGGACTTCCGGCCCCTCGTGCTGGCCCTCGTGCTGGCGACGGCGGCGATGGACATGGGTGCGTTCACCTTCGGGCGCGCCTGGGGGAGAAGGGCACTGGCTCCGGTCCTCTCTCCCAACAAGTCGGTGGAGGGTCTGGTGGGCGGGGTGATCGCCGCCGTGGCCGCCGGGGCGATCTTCGGGGCGCTCTACGAGCCGTTCGACCTGCGATCCGGACTGGCACTCGGCCTGCTGGTGGCGGTGATGGCGCCGATGGGCGACCTGGCGGAGTCGATGGTGAAGCGCAGCCTCGGGGTCAAGGACATGGGGACGATCCTTCCCGGTCACGGGGGGATCCTGGATCGAGTCGATGCGTTCCTGTTCGTGATTCCGGCGGTTTGGGTCCTCTACCGATCGATCGGCCTGCTGGGGTGACGGCGACAGTCGTGCTCGGTGCAACCGGGTCTATCGGGAGACAGGCAATCGAGGTGGCGGCCGAGCTGGGTCTCGAGATCGCCGGGATCGCCGCTCGATCCGGATCCGATCGGCTGTACGAGATCGCCCAGGGCCATCCTCGGGCGCGCGTCGTGGTGGCGGCGCCGACGCCTTCGGAACGCCTCCGGTTCGAAGCCCTCGGAAGCCGGGTCGGGTTCGGTTCCGAAGCCGTCGCAGGCCTCGCCTCGACACCGGGTGTGATCGTTGTGAACGGGATCGTGGGGGCGGCGGGCCTGGCGGCGACCATTGCGGCCCTCGAGGCAGGCAATCGGCTCGCCCTGGCCAACAAGGAGAGCCTGGTGGCCGGGGGGCCCCTCGTCGAGGAAGCCCGGCGCAGCGGGGGCGGGGAGCTGATCCCGGTCGACTCGGAGCACAGTGCCCTGTACCAGCTGCTCGACGGCCGTCATCGGGAGTCCGTCAACCGGCTGATCCTGCCCGCTTCCGGCGGCCCGTTCTTCGGCATGAAGGGCGAAGACCTGGCGACGGTGACCCCGGAGCAGGCGCTGCGGCATCCCACCTGGCAGATGGGGCCCCGCATCACCATCGACTCGGCCACCCTCATGAACAAGGCGCTCGAGGTCATCGAGGCGCATCACCTGTTCGGTTTCGGGTACGACGACATCGATGTCGTGGTCCATCCCCAGAGCGTCGTGCACGGACTTGTCCAGCTGGTCGACGGCTCGCTGATCGCCCACCTCGGCGAGCCCGACATGGCGATTCCGATTCGATACGCCCTGTCCCATCCCCAGACGCCGGTTTCGCCGAGACCTTCGTTGTCGCTCCTCGGGCTCGCCCTCCAGTTCGAGCCGCCGGACATCGAGGCGTTTCCCTGTCTCCGCCTCGGCTACGAGGCGGGAAGCGTCGGGGGAACGGCTCCCGCCGTGCTCAACGCCGCCGACGAGATCGCCGTCCACGCCTTCCTCACCGGGCGCATCGGATTCGGCTCGATACCCGTCGTCGTCGAGAGGACGCTGAACTCGGTCACCCACCACCAGGTCGACTCGGTGGCCGACGTCATGGCCGCCGATGCGGCTGCCCGGTCCGTCGCCACCGATCTTCTCGGTGACTCGTGCTAACCAGGGGTCACCGGTAGCGTGATGCCGCTCTCACGGAGGCAACGGTGGCAGGCGGTCTGATCGTCATCCTCGGAATCATCTCGATGGTCATGATCCACGAGGGCGGGCACTTCGTCGCCGCCAAGGCCGTGGGCATGAAGGCCACCGAGTTCTTCTTCGGCTTCGGACCCCGGATCTGGTCGACGCAAAGGGGCGAGACCGAGTACGGCGTGAAGGCGATCCCGCTGGGGGGGTACGTGCGGATCGTGGGGATGAATCCCTACGAGGAGGTCGACCCGGGCGACTTCGGACGCACCTATCGGGAGAAGCCGTTCTGGGCGAAGTCGGTGGTCGTGCTCGCCGGCGTCGCCAGCCACTTCGTCGTCGCCTTCCTGCTCTTCTTCGTGGTGGCCACCGCCTTCGGCGTTTCGGTGTCGACGACGGTGGTGGCCGAAGTGCAGCCGACCCTCACCGACGGCTCACCCACCCCGGCGGTACTCGCCGGGGTGCAGGCCGGAGATCGCATCGTCGCCATCGCCGGCGTGGCCGTCGAGGAGTGGGCCGAGGTGGTCGAAGTCATCGCCGCCCATCCCGGTGAGACCGTGCCCCTGGTCGTCGAGCGAGACGGGATGGTGTCGACTCTCGAGGCACCGCTGGCCTCGCTCGACGACGGAGCCGGCGGGTCTCGGGGCTACCTGGGCGTCAGCGCCGCCTTCGTCACCGATCGGGCCGGGCCCATCGAGGGCCTCGGTGATGCCGGTGCGGCCGTCGGCGAGGCGACGGTGGCGTCGCTGTCGGGCCTCTGGCGGATGATCACCGGGTTCGGCGGGCTGGTGGAGGCCGTGGTCACCGGAGATGCCGACAGCATCGGCGACACCCGCCCGGCCAGCCCCATAGGCCTCGTCCAGATTGGCGCCCAGACAGCCGACTACGGGTTCGGGTTCACCCTGCAGCTGGTGGCCCTGGTCAACGTCTTCGTCGGGGTGTTCAACGTGATCCCGATCTATCCGCTCGACGGGGGTCACTTCGCGGTGGCCCTGTACGAGAAGCTGCGGGGGCGGCCCGCCGATGTGCGCAAGCTGGCACCGGTCGCCGCCGTGGTGGTCGTGTTCCTGGTGCTCCTGGGCGTTCTCGCCATCTACCTGGACATCTCCAGCCCGCTCTCGCTGCGATGATCCAGCGCCGTCTCACCCGACAGGTGATGGTGGGCCGGGTCCCGGTCGGCGGCGGCTCACCGGTGACCGTTCAGTCGATGACCACCACCCGCACCGCCGACGTCGAGGCGACGGTCGCCCAGGTGTACGCCTTGAGGGCTGCTGGCGCCGACATCGTCCGTGTGACCTGCAACGACGTCGCCGCGGCGCGTGGGTTGGCGGCGATCGTCCCCCGGTCGCCGGTGCCCATCGTCGCCGACATCCACTTTCAGCATCGTCTGGCCCTGGCGGCGCTCGAGGCCGGGGTGCAGGCGCTTCGGCTCAACCCGGGGAACATTCGCAATCCTGCGCAGGTGAGGGAGGTCGCTGCGGCCGCATCCGCCCACGGCGTTCCGATCCGGGTCGGGGTGAACGCCGGCTCCCTCGACAAGGACCTGCTGGCAAAGCACGGGTCGGCCACGCCCGAGGCATTGGTCGAGTCGGCGCTGCACGAGTTGAGGCTGCTCGAAGAAGCGGGGTTCCACGATGTCAAGGTCTCGGTCAAGCACTCGTCGGTGCCCGCCATGGTCGAGGCCTACCGGCTGCTGGCCGATGCCACCGAACACCCGCTCCACCTGGGGGTGACCGAGGCCGGTCCGCCCCCGGCGGGACTCATGAAGTCGGTGGCAGGGATCGCCACCCTCCTCCTCGAGGGTATCGGGGACACCATCCGGTTCTCCCTCACCGCCGACCCGACCGAGGAGGCCGAGGCCGGCCGCCGGCTCCTGGAGCAGCTGGGGTTGCGCGAGCGCACCGGCCTCGACCTGATCGCCTGTCCTTCATGCGGACGGGCCGAGGTGGACGTCATCGCCGTCGCCGGAGAGGCGCAGCGTGTCCTGGAGGCGGAGGGTCTTCCCATTCAGGTGGCGGTGATGGGCTGCGTGGTGAACGGGCCCGGCGAGGCCCGCGAGGCCGACATCGGGATCGCCGCCGGCAAGGGCAAAGGCCACCTGTTCATCAAGGGCAAGGTGGTGCGCGTCGTGCCCGAGGCGGAGATGGTGGGCGCCCTGCTGGAGGAGGCGCGTCGCCTGGCCGCCGAAGGAATAGAGGCCCGGCTGGCCGCCGCCGATGCCGATGCCGACCGGCTCGCCCGGGAGGTGGCCACGGAACTGCTTCAGGCCGGCGGTGACCCCAACCACCTGGTGGAGCGCCAGGCCCGGGTGGCGGAGGTGGCGGGGGGCGAGTAGCCGGTCGATCCCGGCCCCCGATTACCCTGCGCGCCGTGCGCTGGTCCCAGGCCTTCATCCCCACGCTTCGCGAGGACCCCGCCGACGCCGAGGCGGTGAACCACCGCCTCCTGGTGCGCGGGGGTTTCATCCGCAGGCTCATGGCCGGCTCCTGGTCGTTGCTCCCCCTGGGCATGAAGGTCGCCAAGAAGATAGAGGCGATCATCCGCGAGGAGATGGACGCCATCGGCGGGCAGGAGGTCCTGCTCCCCGTGGTCCATCCGGCAGATCCCTGGAAGCGGACCGGGCGTTGGGACGACGTCGAGGGGATCCTGGTGAAGCTGAAGGACCGCCGGGATTCCGACCTGCTGCTGGCGATGACGCACGAGGAGATCTTCACCTTGATCGCCACCGAGCTCACCTCGTACCGGCAACTGCCCCAGCTCTGGTATCACCTGCAGACCAAGTTCCGCGACGAGGCGAGGCCCAAGGGAGGCCTGCTGCGCGTTCGCGAGTTCACCATGAAGGACTCCTACTCCTTCGACGTGGACTCCGCCGGCCTCGACCTCCAGTTCGAGAACCACTTCGAGGCCTATCGGAGAATCTTCGGCCGCCTCGGCATGAGGGCGATCCCGGTGCGGGCGTCGAGCGGGTGGATGGGGGGCAAGGAGTCGGTGGAGTTCATGGTGGAGAGCGCCGCCGGGGAGGACCTGGTCGCACACTGTGAGGCGTGTGACTACGCCGCCAACACCGAGAAGGCGACCTCGCGGCTGGCACCGATCCTGGATGAGCCCTGGCCCGACTCCCCCGAGGAGTTCGACACGCCTGGCATCCGGACGATCGCGGCCCTCGCCGATGCCTTTTCGTTCGCCGCCGCCGAGCGTCAGATCAAGACGCTGGTGTACATGGTCGGGAGCGAACCGGTGCTGCTCCTTCTCCGGGGGGATCACGAGCTCGAGGAGCAAAAGCTGATCGATGGGCTGGGGACCTTCGAGGTGCGACCCGCCCACGATGACGAGATCGTCTCGCTGCTCGGCGCCCATCCCGGGAGCCTTGGCGCGATCGGAGTCGTCGGGGCCCGGGTGATCGCCGACCCGGCGCTACAGGGCCGCACCAACATGACGACAGGCGCCAACCGCGACGACCGGCACATGCGGGGGGTGGATGTAGGGCGCGACCTCGCCGTGGGGGAGTGGCTCGACATGCGCCTGGTGAGGGAAGGCGAGAGTTGTCCCGAATGTGGTCAGCCGCTGCGCGTCAAGCGCACCATCGAGGTGGGGCACATCTTCAAGCTCGGGACCCGGTTCGCCGAGGCCCTGGGAGCATCGGTGCTCGATGAGAGCGGCCAGGACAGGGTGATATGGATGGGGTCGTACGGCATCGGCGTGGGGAGGAACCTGGCGGCGGTCGTCGAGTCGTCTCACGACGAGCGCGGCATCGTGTGGCCGGCTTCGATCGCTCCCTACGAGGTGGTGGTCACCCCGCTCGATGCCGGAGAAGCCGGCTCCGAAGCCGAGACCATCTACCGCCGACTGCGCGCTGCCGGCGTCGACACGCTCATCGACGATCGCGACGAGCGCCCTGGTGTCAAGTTCGCCGATGCCGAACTGATCGGGATTCCTTTCAGGGTCACCGTCGGGAAGCGAGGGCTGGCGGAGGGATTCGTGGAGGTCGTGTGCCGCAGCGATGGCTCGGTGGAGAAGATGGCGCCTGCGTCCGTGGCCGAGGCTCTGGGTGCCCGACTGGAGGTCGAGAGAGCCCGACGGGTATGATCCTGGCTTCGGGTCCGCCGATGGCGGGCCTGATATACTTGCGCGTCAATTGAGTGGACGCTTGAAGTGGGCGCCCCGCCCACTTCTTTCTATGAGGAGCACCGGATGGCTGACGTCGACGTCCGGCTCTGGGATCTCCTGGAGTCGTGGCTCGGGGCGGAGGGCGTGGAGCTCGACGACCTCCAGATGCTTGGCAGCAGTGCCGGGCGGATCGTGCGCGTCACCGTCGACACGCCGGGTGGCATCGACCTGGAGCGCATCGCCGAGGTGTCACAGGGCCTCTCGCGCCTGATCGATGCCGAAGGGGCGCTTGCCGGCTCGTACACCCTCGAGGTCTCCTCCCCCGGCCTCGAGAGGCCGCTGCGACGCCCGGCACAGTTCCGCAAGGCGGTCGGATGCGAGGTCGTGGTCAAGACCAGTCGGCCCATCTCGGGCGTCAACAGCCACCGCGGCGTCCTGGCGTCCGCCGACGACACAGAGGTTTCCCTGGTCGTGGACGGCGAGGACCGTCACATCCCCTTCACCGACGTCTCCCAGGCGCGTACGGTGTTCCGTTGGGAGAAGCCCCCGAAGCCGGGGAAGCGAGGTGCGCGGTGAACGAGTCTTTCATGGAGGAGCTCGAGGTCCTGGAGCGGGAGAAGGGGGTGCCGAAGGCGACCATCCTCGACGCCCTGGCCAACGCGCTCGTCTCTGCGTACAAGCGCATCCCGGGCGCCGCCGAGGAGGCGCGCGTCACCATCGACTGGGAGAGCGGCGAGATCAGGGTGTACGGCCAGGAGTTGGACGAGGACGGCAACGTCACCCGCGAGTGGGAGGACACTCCCGACGACTTCGGCCGGATCGGCGCCCAGACCGCCAAGCAGGTGATCCTGCAGCGATTGCGCGACGCCAAGCGCGCCCAGGTGTACGACATCTACGAGGGCCGGGAGGGCGACCTGGTCACCGGCATCGTCCAGCAGTCGGACCACCGCACCGTCATCCTCGATCTCGGGAACGCCGAGGCGGTCATGCCGTTCGGGGAGAAGATCCCGTATGAGCGCCTGGAGCGCGGGGCCCGGGTCAAGGCGCTGATCCTCGAGGTGCGCGACGAGGAGGCCAAGGGTCCCCAGATCGTCGTCAGCCGCAGCCATCCGGACTTCATCCGCCGCCTCTTCGAGCTGGAGGTTCCCGAGCTGGTCGAAGGAGTCGTCGAGATCCGGGCCATCGCCCGGGACGCCGGCCATCGCACGAAGATCGCCGTCGCATCCAACGACCAGAACGTGGATCCCATCGGCGCATGCGTCGGGGCGCGTGGATCCCGGGTCCGGCAAGTGGTGAACGAACTGCGGGGCGAGAAGGTGGACATCGTCGAGTTCCGGGAGGACCCCAAGCAGTTCATCGCCGAGGCGCTGAGCCCGGCAAAGGTTCGTCAGGTGACTCTCGAGGAGGAGCCCGAGAGGCGCGCCATCGTGATCGTCCCCGACCACCAGCTGTCGCTGGCGATCGGCAAGGAGGGGCAGAACGCCCGGCTTGCCGCCCGGCTCAGCGGTTATCGGATCGACATCAGGCCCGAGACCCCTCCGGAAGATGCGGTCCCCGCCCAGGAGGCCACCGTGCCCTCCGACCAGGAGCCGTCCGCACCAGCTGATGCGGCGGTCGTGGAGTCGGCCGAACCGGTGGAGCCCGCGTCGTCCTCCGAGGTCGATGCGGCCGAGGGGTCGGATCCGACGGTGACGGAACCCGAGCCGGTCGAGAACGACACCGACGACAGGCCGACGCCCGAGGCCTGATCGGGGGCGTGGCACAATGGGCCCGAGAAACCACTGAGGAGCGCATGCGCGTCTACGAACTGGCCCGTGATCTGGGCATGGACTCGAAGGACGTGCTGCAGCGCGCCCACGATCTGGGACTCGACGTCAAGACCGCATCCAGCGGGCTGTCGGACGACGACATCGCCCTGATCCGTCTCTCTTACGAGGACGAGAAGGCACCCGCCGTCACCCCTGCCGAGCCCGCTCCGGTGGCCGAGGCGGAGATCGGGGCCGGGGCCGCCGATGAGACCGCCGAGACCGAGCCGGCACCCGAGGCGCGACCCGATGCCAGGAAGGGGAGGGACGGGCGACGGCCGCGAGTCGAGGACGCCCCCCAGCCGCGCCGTTCGCTCACGGTCACCCAGGGGATCACCCCACAGGAGTTCTCCGACCTCACCCGGCGGCCGGTGGGGATCATCGTGCGCGAGTTGGTCACCCGCGGGAGGATGGCCGGTGCGACACAGCCCATTCCCGACGACCTGCTGGTCCCGGTTGGAGAGTCGCTCGGATACGACCTCACCGTGGAGGCGGCCCCCGAGGCCCCGGTGGTGGAGGAGGCGCCTGCAGTCAAGCCCCGCCAGGTCCACGACGATGCCGCCGCCGACCTGGTGCGGAGGCCACCGGTGGTGACCGTCATGGGCCACGTCGATCACGGCAAGACGCAACTGCTCGACACGATCCGCAAGGCCAACGTGGTGGCCGGCGAGGCCGGCGGCATCACCCAGCACATCGGCGCCTATCAGGCTCAGGTGGCCGACCGGCGGATCACGTTCATCGACACCCCCGGACACGAGGCGTTCACCAGCCTGCGCGCCCGCGGCGCCGAGGTGACCGACATCGTGATCCTCGTGGTCGCCGCCGACGATGGGGTGATGCCCCAGACGGCCGAGGCGATCAGCCACGCCAAGGCTGCCGGCGTTCCGATCGTGGTGGCGATCAACAAGATGGACCTCCCCGCAGCCGACCCGAACAACGTGCGCGCCCAGCTGACCGAGCACGGAATCGTGGTCGAGCAGCTGGGTGGGGACGTGGTCAGCGCCGAGGTCTCCGCCCTGACCGGTGACGGCGTCGATCAGCTTCTGGAGTACCTCGACCTCATCGCCGAGATCGAGGAGTTCTCCGCCAACCCGAACGCCCCGGCTTCCGGGACCGTGATCGAGGCACAGCTGGAGACCGGCAGGGGACCGGTGGCCACGCTGATCGTGCAGCGGGGGACCCTGCGTCGCGGTGACAGCCTGGTGGCGGGTCCGGTGTCGGGTCGGGTGAGGGCGATGTTCGACGAGCGCGGCGAGCAGGTGCAGACGGCCGGGCCCAGCACCCCGGTGCTGGTCATGGGATGGGACGACGTGCCCCAGGCGGGGGACTGGTTCGAGGCGGTCGAGGACGACCGCACGGCGCGGGCCCGGGCGGCCGAGAGGCAGTCGACGATGCGCGACGAGGACCTGGTGGTGCCGACCGCAGCCGAGCGGCTCACGGCGCTCCTCGAGGATCTTCGCACCGCCGAGGACGCCAAGCTGTCGATCATCGTCAAGGCGGATGCCTACGGCTCGCTGGAGGCGATTCGTGAGGCGGTGGGCAAGATCGAGCGCGAGGGGGGGCGGATCAGCATCGTCCACACCGCCGCGGGAGGCATCACCGAACGCGACGTGCTGCTCGCCGAGACCACCGGGGCGGTCGTCTTCGGGTTCAACGTCAGGCCCGACACCAACGCCCGCAAGACTGCGGAGAAGGCCGGCATCGAGATCCGCACCTACCGGATCATCTACGAGCTCCTCGACGACCTGGAGGCGATGCTGGTGGGTCGCCTGGCCCCTACCGAGGTGGAGAAGGTGTTGGGCACCGCAGAGGTGCGGGCGGTGTTCCGGGCGCCGCGTTTCGGGACGATCGCCGGCTCCTACGTCACCGACGGCGAGATGGTGCGTGGAGCGCGCGTGCGCCTGCTGCGCGATGGCATCGTCGTGCACGACGGCACCATCGGATCGCTGCGCCGCTTCAAGGACGACGTGAGGACGGTCGCCGGAGGCTTCGAGTGCGGCATCGGTATCGATGGCTATCGGGACATCAAGGAAGGCGATGTGCTCGAGGCGTACGAGGTCCGTGAGGTGGCGCGCACCTGATGGGCTCCGCCCTCGGCCGAGGTGCGAGCCGAGAGCGGGCCTGAGCGATGCAGGCTGCCGCCGTTCGGATCGAGTTGCGTGTGCCGGAGTCCCGTTCGCTCAAGGCGAAGCGGGCGGCGTTGCGCCCGCTGCTCGCCCGGCTGGAGGCGATGAACGTGGGGGTTTCCGAAGTGGCCGCTCAGGATGCCTGGCAGAAGGCGGTCATCGGAGTCGCCGTGGTGGCGCCCCGGCTGCATCGGCTCGAGCAGATCGTTGAGGCGGTGAAGCGGGTGCTCTACGCCGATCCCCGGCTGGAGGTGGTCTCGGTGACCGTGAGCCATCTGGAGTCGCCATGAGCCGTGAGTTCATGAGGCGCGTAGACGAGCAGCTGCGACAGGTGGTAGCCGACGAGGTGACCCGGCTCAAGGATCCCGGGCTCGGATTCGTGACGGTCACGGCTGTGAAGGCGTCGCCCGATCTGCGGATGGCGAGGGTGTACTACACCGTGCTCGGAGGCGACGAGGAGCGCGCCGAGACCGCCGCCGCCCTCACCCGGGCCAGGGCCCGGATCAGGAGCGCCGTCGGTTCGCGGGTCCGACTCAAGTACCTTCCGGACCTGGAGTTCGCCTACGACGAGTCGATAGACCACGGGATACACATGGAGGAGCTCTTGCAGCGCCTTCGAGAGGAGGATGATGACCTCGCTGGACACGGCGATGGCGGAGGCGGCTGAGGCGATCCGTTCGGCCTCGTCGCTGGCCATCACCGGTCACGTCTCGCCGGACGGTGATGCTCTCGGATCGGCGCTCGGTCTGGCTCACGCGGCGCGCGGCGCCGGGGTTCCAGCCGTGGTCGCCTTCGGGGGACCTGCCCCGATCTCGGACTCGCTGCGGTTCCTGGACCTGTCCCCGTTGGTCGATGCCGAGCAGTTCCCCGAAGCGCCTGAGTGTGCCGTCGTCTTCGACACCGCCACCGCCGATCGCCTCGGAGACCTGGCACCCCGGGTGAACCGTTCGACCACGGTGGTGGTCGTCGATCACCACCTCGAGGACGGCAGCGAGTTCGGCGACATCCGGGTGGTCGATCCCAGCGCTGCGGCATCGGCCGAACTGGCGGTCCTCCTCATCGACGCCGTCGGATGGAGCATCGGGGAGGCTGCCGCCCAGTGCCTGCTCACCGGGATCGTCACCGACACCGGCAGGTTCCAGTACTCGGCGACGGGTGGCGACACGATGCGCACCGCGGCGCGCCTCATCGATCTCGGGGCGCACCCCGAGATCGTCGGGCAACACGTCTACGAGTCGGTTCCGTTCGGATACCTCAAGGTGTCGGCGGCGATGCTGGGACGGGCGGTGCTCGAGCCCGACCTCGGACTGGTGTGGTCGTGGGTGGAGGAACCGGACGTGAGGTCGGCGGGGGTGTCCCTCGGGGACCTGGACGGCCTCATCGACGACCTGAGGGTGGCGCGCGAGGCGGGGGTCGCTGCGCTACTCAAGCAGACCGCATCGGGATGGAAGGTGAGCCTGCGCTCTCGAGGCCACGCCGACGTCGCCGCAGTCGCCGCCCGTCACGGCGGGGGTGGGCATCACAACGCCGCCGGGTTCACCATGGATGCCGACCGGGCTGCGGTCGTCGAGGCCGTGAGGAGCGGGCTTCGTGGTTGACGGCTTCCTGCTGGTCGACAAGCCGACGGGATGGACATCGCACGACGCGGTGGCGGCGGTCCGCCGGCTGGCCGGCATGAAGAAGGTGGGTCACGCCGGGACTCTTGATCCCATGGCCACCGGTCTGCTGGTCATCGGTCTGGGAACGGCGACCAGGCTGCTGCGCTTCGTTACGGATTCCGAGAAGACCTACCGGGCGGTGGCCCTGTTCGGAGTGGCCACCGACACCCTCGACGCCGATGGCGCCATCCTGGAGCGGTCCGAGATGTCGTTCACCGAGCAGGAGGTGGCCGACGTCGCCCGACGCTTCGTCGGGGTCGGCACTCAGGTGCCGCCCATGGTTTCGGCCTTGAAGGTGGGAGGGCGGCGGCTCCACGCCCTCGCCCGGCAGGGGCTGGAGGTGGAGCGAGCGCCCCGGCGCATAGAGATCTCCTCCCTCGAGGTGGAGGAGGTGACGCCGGGCGTCTACCCGGAGGTCACCTTCACCGTCACCTGCGGATCGGGGACCTACGTTCGGGTGCTGGCCGACGACATGGCGCGCGCCCTCGGCGGCCGGGCCCACCTGACGGCGTTGCGCCGCCTGGCGATCGGGCCGCACCGGGTCGAGGACGCGTTGGCGATCCCGGCGCTCGAAGACCTGGCCGCAGCGGGGAAACTCCTCGATGCGGTGCTGAGCCCGGCGGCCGGGCTCAGCGAGATTCGACTCCTGAGGCTCGACGAAGGGTCGGCTCGCGCCGCCGGGCACGGGTCCACCTTCACCTCGGTGGCGATCGGTGCCGACGAGCCCGGTCTCTACCGGCTGCTCGACCCCGAGGGAGCCCTGCTGGCTGTGTATCGCAGCGATGGGCGCAAGGCCGTCCCCGAGGTCGTACTGTCATGAAGGTCCTGCGCGGAGACACCACCGATTGGCTTCGCCCGGATTCGCCGACGGCGCTGGCCGTGGGGGTGTTCGACGGGGTGCACGCCGGGCACCGTGCCGTGATCGCGGCACTTCTCGAAGCCGCCGGCCGGCGCCGCCTGACTCCCGGAGTGGTCACCTTCGATCCCCATCCCCTGGAGGTGGTCGCTCCCGAACGCGCGCCGGCGGTGCTCACCGGCCTGGAGCAGCGTGTCGAACTGCTCGGTGACCTCGGAGTGGAGCTGGTGGCGATCGTGCCGTTCGACGTCGAGACCCGGGAGTGGAGCGCCGACCGTTTCGTCGACCTCCTCACCAACCGGTTGGCCGCCGCGCTCCTCGTGGTCGGCGAGGACTTCCGGTTCGGGCGAGACCGGATCGGGGACGCCGCCTTCCTGGTGGCCGCAGGCCTGGAGCAGGGCTTCGAGACGATCGTCCTGTCGCTGGTGGGCGAGCCCGTCCCCGCCTCCTCTTCGGCGATTCGTCGAATGCTGGCCGAAGGCGACGTCGAGGCTGCCGCCGCGGCGTTGGGCCGGCCCCACGAGGCATGGGGTGTGATCCCCGAGGGGGAGTTCGCCGCTCTTCAGCTGCCTGCCGGCATCGCCGTTCCGGCTCCGGGGCGGTACCTGGTGACATTGGGTAGGGGTGCCGGGGAGTCGAGCCCTGCCGAGGCGACCATCGTCCACGAGGGCGGCCCATCGGTCGACCTGATCCCGCACCCCGGAAGCGGGCCGTGGAGGGTGCGCTTCCTGTCTGTCATCGACCGATCCTCGGGCCGGGGGCCTTGACCCGGCGGGAGTCACGGCGCACCCTGTGGCTCCCGCACTCCCTGAGAAGGGAGCATCGTGCTCGCCGCCATCGTGATCTGCGGGTCGATCGGTCTCTTCGGCGGTCCCGGCCTCGTCGCCGACGACCCTGGACCGGCACCGGGGCCGTCATCGGAAGACCCGGCCGCACCGGAGCCCGGCTCCGACTCCGATCTCGACACCGCCCTGCTCGCCCTCGGGGTGCTGCTCGCCGGGCTCGCATCCGCAGCGCCGGGTGCCGCCCTCGGGCTGAGGCCGCCTCCGGGTCACCTCGTGGTGTTCGTGCCCGGGCACGGCCAGCCCCACGCCCGCCAGGCGTTCGCCGACATGGTGAAGGCGATGGGGCTGGAGGAGGGTGACGCACGCTACTTCGAGTACGGGTGGGTCACCGGCGACGCCGATCCGGTGCGGGCTTCGCAGCGGGCCCCGGTCGGCCCCGCCGCCGGGGCCCTCAACGCCTACCTGGGAGGTCTGTCGGCCGAGGGGCGGCCGATCTGGTTGGTCGGGTTCTCCAAGGGCGGCGCCGTCATCGCCGAGACGATCGCCGCCTGGGACGACGGGGCCTACGGGCCCAGCCAGGCGGTGCGGGGCGCCACACTTCTCGATCCGCCGCTGGCCAGAGGAGTGCACGGGTTGCTGCAGAGCGCCGGGCGCCTGCAGGGTTGGCTCCCCGACGACGGCGGATACGACCCGGTGGAGTGTGCCTTCGTGCTGCTCGGCTGTCGCGACAGGCGAAGGTTCCTCGGTGACGCCGCCGGGGTGGAGGTGCTGGTGGTTCGCAATCCGAAGGCGGGCATCACCTCGTTCTCCGACCGTCCCGACGGGCTCCGGGTGCTCGACGCTCCCGACCTGGGGCCCGGCTTCTGGCAGCAGGCTCTGGCCAACCCACTGGCGCTTCCCGGACGCGTGGTCGCCGCCCATCACTCGGTGCTCTCCGACCCGGCGGTGGCTCGCTGTGTAGTCACCGAGATGTGGGCTCCGGGGAGTTGCGCCTTCGGCGGGGCGCCGTCCCCTCCGGCCTGGCAGGTGCCGCTTCGTCCATGGCGCGGTGTGCGGACCATGTGAGGGAGACCGCGAAAAACCTGTCCAGGCCACGACGCGGGGCTCCGATGGAGTAGTCAGGACTCCCCAAGGGTGCCACCCGTGGCAGTGCAATTCACCCATGAAGAGATCGGCGTCCTGCCGGGCAGCACGGCATGGGCTGCCGCCGCGGTTCACGACGACCATGGCTCCGGCCTGCCCGATCTGCCCGACGGCCGGATGCCGGCCCATGAGAGCCGTCGTCGTCGGCGCCTGATCAGGGGCTTCGCCCTGTTCGCCATGGTCGTCGGCGCCTCCTACCTCACCTGGCGCCTGCTGTTCACCATCGAGGCCGCCGCCTGGTTCGTGGCGGCCCCGATGCTGGTCCTCGAGCTGCACCACGCCTTCGGCCTCGGCCTCTACACCTTCTCGCTGTGGGACGTGGACCCGCCCCCGGTGCCCGCCCCCGTCGACGGCACCGACCTCGCCGTCGCCGTGCTCATCCCCACGCTGGACGAGAGCATCGAGGTGCTGCTGCCGGTGATCGGTGCCGCGGTGACCCTGCAGCCTGAGCACGAGACCTGGGTGCTCGACGACGGGAACCGCCCCGACGTGGCCCGGCTGGCGGCGGCCCTCGGTGCTCGCTACCTAGCTCGTGAGACCAACGAGCACGCCAAGGCGGGCAACCTGAACAACGCTCTGCAGTTCGTGGAGGCCGACGTGATCGCCGTCCTCGACGCCGACCACGTCGCCGGACGCGACTTCCTCAGACACACCCTCGGCTACTTCGATGACCCGGGGATCGCGGTGGTTCAGACGCCGCAGGACTTCTACAACGTCGACTCCTTCGAGCACGAGGCCCGTCCCGGGCGGCGGCCACGCTTCAACGAGCAGGCGGTGTTCTACCGGCTGATCCTGCCCGCCAAGAACCGCTGGAACGCCGCCTTCTGGTGCGGCACCAGTGCCCTGGTGCGGGTGGCGGCACTTCGCGATGTCGGCGGCGTCGCCACCGACTCGGTGACCGAGGACATCCACACGTCGGTGCGGATGCACAAGAACGGGTGGCGCATCATGGTCCACAACGAGGTCCTGGCCCGGGGCCTGGCCGCCTCCGACGCCCGCCAGTACATGATGCAGCGCCGCCGCTGGGCCCGCGGGGCCATGCAGGTGATGCGGCACGAGCGACTGTTCTCGAGCCCCCGCCTCACCCTCGCTCAGAAGCTGGCCTACGGGGCCACGCTGGTCGGGTGGTTCGACGTGCTGCGCTCGCTGGCGTTCGTGTGCCTGCCGGTGCTGGTGCTCTTCTCGGGAGCATTGCCGATCGCGGCACCGATCGAGGTGTTCGGGCCCGCCTTCCTCGGAACCTTCCTCATCCAGTTCACCGCCCTGCGCCTTCTAGCCCGCGGGTACTACCCGCCGCGCCTGTCGGTGCTCTTCGAGACCCTGCGCATGCCTGCGGTGGTGCCCGCGTTCCGGGCCCTGTTCGGCTCGGGCGACAAGGGTTTTCAGGTGACCCCCAAGGGCCGCACCGCAGGTGCGAGGCACAGGCTCCCGGTCCCTCCTCTGATCCGGGCGCTTCTGCTGGCATCGGCGGCAGCCATGCTGTGGGCCGGCCTGACCCTTGCCGGGGCAACTCCGCTTCACTACGGCGAGCCCGACGCCATGTACGGCACCGCCGGATTCCTGGTGGTGAACATGGCGCTCCTGGTGGCGGCCGCCCGCCGGGTGCGCGCTCCCAACTTCGCCGGCGAGCGCCGGGCCTCGGTGCGATTCCCCGTCGACATGACCGGCGCCCTCTCGGGGGTTCCGGTGCGGATCCGTGACCTCTCCCTCACCGGGGCTCGGGTGCGCTTCGACGGGGAGGTCGACGCCGTCCCGAAGCTCGGCCAGCTGGTTCGTCTGCACATCGCCAGCGGCGACATCGAGATGAAGGCCTGCGTGGTCAGCGCCTACCGATCCGACTGGACGGGAAGCGACCTCGGCCTGGAGTTCTCGCCCGGACAGTGGGACCGGATGCGCGATCTGGCACTGATGTTGTTCCATGGGGGGTCACGGAGACCGGAGCAGGAAGCGGCCGAGACCACCGGTGACGAGGGTCGGGCGGCTTGACCGGCCGGATCGGAGCGATGCTCGTCGCGCTCTCGGCGCTGGTCGTCTCATGCGGCGGTGAAGGGGTGGCGGATGAAGCCCAGGCCCGGCCCGCTCCGATCGACGGGGTTCCGGCCGAAGTCTTCTTCGCCCGGTCGTGCGCCCCGTGTCACGGGGTGGATCGTGCCGGGAGGTCCGGTCCGGCACTGCTCCCCGATGTGCTCTCGGAGGACGATGCCTTCTACGCCGCCGTGATCCAGGAGGGCCGACCGGAGAAGGGAATGCCGGCGTGGGGGGGGTGTCCTCGACGACGCCGAGGTGGCCTCTCTGGTCGCCATGCTGCGGAGCCCGCCGGGCGAGGGTTCAGCACCCGATCCGGGGTGGGGGTTGGACGGGGTTTCCGCCCCGGCGGCTCTCGAGCTCGGGGAGGCCGACCTGGGGTCGTCCCTGCCATTCACCTGGGTCCTGTCCAACGCCTCGACCGAAGCCGTCGACGCGGTTCGGTTCACCAGCCCGTCGCTTTCGGTCTTCCTCCTCGATGCGCTCCCCATCAGGATCGAGGCGGGCGGCTCGGCCACCCTCAGCGCCGTACTGGTGCCGGTCCCGGGGTCGCCACCGGGCGAGGTCACGGGATCGGCGGTCGTGGACCTGGTGGGACCCGGCGGAGAGGGCAGCCGCAGCCTGTCGGTGCATGGTGTGGCATCACCTCCAGACCGGGCCCTGGCCATGACCGAGGTTCCCGTGCGGGGCATGCCGGTCCGCCTGGCGTCGTGGGATCGGTACCTCTTCGTCGGATACTTCGACGGGACCATCGACGTCATGGAGTTCGACGGGCCGACCACCCTGAACCTGGTGGAGCGGATCGAAGCCATCGCTTTGACGCCCAACCACGGGCCCGACGGGGCGCCGCAGCCGGAGGTGGGCGGAAGGCTGATTGGCGGGATCGCCGTGGACGACACCGGAACCCTGTACGTGACCCACGCCGATCCCCGGCTCGACGAGGGAGAGTTCTCCCGCACCGGCCACCTGGCCGACCTGAACTCGGGGGCGGTCACCGCCCTCGACGGTCCGCCCGGTTCCTACGGCGCCCCCGGCCATCGCCGCGATCTGGTCCTCGGCCTGCCCCGCAACGTCACCAACCACATTCCGCTCGGGGTGGCGTGGCGGGCCGGGAGCCTTTTCGTGGCGGTGGGCGCCATGACCGACTCGGGAAGCCCCGACGACTCCAAGCCCGATCCGGACACCGGGTTGAGCGGCAGCATCCTCAGGGTCGATCTCGCCGCCGGCGAAGGCATGTTTCCGGTGAGCCTCACCTCACCCGGTGGCGACCCCGCCGCCGTCGAGGCCCTCCCTACCGGGGTGATCGAGATCTGGGCTACCGGGGTTCGCAACGGCTTCGGCCTCGCCTTCGTCGGTGACGACCTGTTCCTGACCGACCAGGGATCGGACGGCGGATGGGCGCCTTCCCCGGCCGAGGGTGTGCCCGGGTTCGGTCCCCACTTCGGCCCCGACCACATGCACCTGGTCGCCAGGGGTGCCTATCTGGGGCAGCCCAATCCGGCTCGTGGCGAGATGGTCCTCGACGACGGGAGTGGCTACGCCACCGCCGTCGTCAGCCCCGGCTACACGGCCCCGGTCCACGCCTTCGGGCTCCACGACTCCGCCACCGGCATCGTCGCCTACCGGGGTGATCGGTTCCCCGACCTGCAGGGAACGATCCTGGCGGCCAAGTTCAGCGGCACGGTGGGCCTCCAGGCGCTGCGGTTGGACGGGACCAGGGTGGTGGAGGTGCGCCAGCTGGTGACCCGGCCCGAGGTCAACAACGTCACCGACGTCGTGGTCGGCCCCGACGGCCAGATCGTGTTCGCCGAGATGTGGGACATGCGGCTGCGGATCGCCACCGGTTGGCGTTGATGGCCCCTCTCGGCTCTGGGCCGCCCCGAACCTGTTACACTTCTGCCGCCGGAGAGCAGTCTGCCTTCGGTTTCTCATGACGGACACCAAGACCATCGTCGCCGAGTACGGCTCGCATGCCACGGACACCGGTTCACCGGAGGTCCAGGTTGCGTTGCTTACCGAGCGTATCAACCATCTCACCGAGCACCTGAAGGTCCATTCCAAGGACCATCACAGCCGGCGCGGTCTGTTGATGATGGTCGGTCTTCGTCGTCGCCTGCTCGACTACCTGAAGAATCAGGACGTCGAGCGCTACCGGAGCGTCATCGCACGCCTCGGGCTGCGGCGCTGATCAAAGGCGGCCGATCCGGTCGCCTTTGTGCTGTCATGGGAGCAACGACAGTCGGGAGTGCGCCTCGTCAGTTGCTAGTTGCCAATCATCGACGCAATCGAAGGTTGACCACTGGTAATTGGCGGACGTGCGCTCCCTCGATGAAGAGAGAGACAACATGTCCGAGTTTTCGGCATCCGGCGTCGTAGGAGACGCCACCTTCCACTTTTCCACGGGCCGATTGGCCCCCCAGGCCGACGGCGCAGTCGAGGCCCGAGTCGGCGACACCGTGGTGCTTGCCACCGCCGTTGCCTCCCGGCGCCTTCGCGAGGGAGTCGACTTCTTCCCGCTGACGGTCGACGTCGAGGAGCGCATGTACGCCGTGGGGAAGATCCCCGGGTCGTTCTTCCGGCGTGAGGGACGCGCCACCGAGCGCGCCACCCTGTCGGCACGGCTCATCGACCGGCCGCTCCGGCCCTCGTTCAAGGACGGTTTCCGGTCCGAGACCCACGTGGTCGCCCTGGTGACCTCGGCGGACGAGGACCAGCCCTACGACGTGCTCGCCCTCAACGCCGCCTCGGCCGCCCTGATGGTGAGCCCGATTCCGTTCGAGGGCCCGATCGCCGGGGTGAGGCTCGCTTACCGCAACGGCGAGTGGATCCCGATGCCCACCTACGCCCAGATCGCCGAGTCGGTGTTCGAGCTGGTGGTGGCGGGCAAGCGCAACACCGAGGGCGGGATCGACATCGCCATGGTCGAGGCCGGCGCCACCGAGGAGGCCATGCGGCTCATCGCCGACGGCCAGGCACCCACCGACGAGGCCGCCGTCGCTCGCGGCCTGGAGGAGGCCAAGGCATACCTGAGCGCCCTGATCGACCTCCAGCTCGAGCTGCGCTCCCAGGTGTCCATCCCCGAGGTGGAGTTCCCCCTGGTCAGCGACTACTCCGACGACCTGTACGCCCGGGTCGAGGCCGCCGCCAAGCCCAAGGTGGCCGAGGTGGTCGAGATCGCCGGCAAGCAGGATCGCAACCTGGCCGAAGAGGCGGCCCGGGAGGCCACCATGGCCGAGCTCGGGATGGACGCCGATCACGAAGAGGCCGCCGCCGCCGGCCGCGCCTTCCGCAGCGTGATGAAGAAGGCGATGCGGGCGCGGGTGGTGAGCGACGGGATCCGGCTCGACGGGAGGGGCACTCGTGACGTGCGTCCCATCTCGGTCGAGGTGGGCGTGGTCCCCCGAGGGCACGGCTCGGCGATCTTCCAGCGTGGCGAGACCCAGGTTCTCAACGTCAGCACCATCGGGATGCTGCGCATGGAGCAGATGCTCGACACGATCGGGATCGAGGACTCCAAGCGCTACATGCACCACTACAACTTCCCGCCGTTCTCCACCGGCGAGACCGGCTTCATGCGCGGACCCCGCCGGAGAGAGATCGGTCACGGCGCACTCGCCGAGAAGGCGCTGCTCCCGGTGATCCCCACCGAGAACGAGTTCCCATACGCATTCCGACTGGTGTCGGAGGTGCTCTCGTCGAACGGATCGTCGTCGATGGCGTCGGTGTGCGGTTCCAGCCTGTCGCTGATGGACTGTGGCGTGCCGATCGCCGCCCCCGTCGCCGGGGTGGCCATGGGCCTGATCGCCCATGAGGGCGGGTTCGTCACCCTGACCGACATCCTCGGAGCCGAGGACGCCCTGGGCGACATGGACTTCAAGGTGGCAGGCACCGCCGAGGTGATCACCGCCCTGCAGCTCGACACCAAGATCGAGGGGCTGCCCGCCGAGGTGCTGGCCGCGGCCCTCGACCAGGCCCGTGAGGCACGGCTTCACATCCTGGCCGAGATGGCGAAGGTGCTCTCCGCCCCCAGGGCGGAGCTGAACCCGATCGCCCCCCGCATCGAGGCGGTGGTGATCCCCAAGGACAAGATCGGCGAGATCATCGGGCCCAAGGGCAAGATGATCCGCGAGATCGAGGAGCAGACCGGGGCCACCCTCGAGATCGAGGACGACGGGACGGTGCGCATCGGCGCCGCCGACGGCGACGCCCTGCGCATGGCCAAGGAGCGGGTGCTCGGCATCGCCTTCCCGCCCGAGGCCGAGTTGGGCAAGGAGTACGAGGGCGAGATCGTGAACATCACCAAGTTCGGCGCCTTCGTCAACATCCTTCCCGGCCGCGACGGCCTGCTGCACATCTCCAAGATCGGGGGTGGCCGCCGCATCGAGAACGTCGAGGACGTGTACTCGCTGGGCGACAAGGTGCAGGTGGTGGTGCGTGAGATCGACGACCGGGGCAAGGTGAGCCTCGACCTGGCCGGTGCGGAACCGTCCCCGGGCGGGGACGACGAGCCACGCGAGCGCCGCGAGCCCAGGGGTGACCGCGAGCCCCGCGGCGACCGCGAGCCCCGACCCGACCGTGGCGGAAGGGACCGCGGCCCGCGTCGCGACGGCGACGGCGCCGCCGCCCGCAGCGGGTCGCCGGCGTCTCCGGCCAAGCCGGGACGTCAGGTGGTCTCCTTCGAGGACGAGTTCGAGTCCGGCATCTGAGCCGGCTCGCCATCGAGGATCCACGGGGCCTCCCTTCGGGGAGGCCCCGTCGTCGTCGGATCGGTAGCCTGCGGCGATGACCACCTCCAGCCGACCCCAGATGCCGCCGATCGCCGACGAGGCGGGCATGGCCGACCTGCTCGCCGAGCAGGTGATCGGCGTGCTCTGCAGCCACAACCCCGACGGCACCATCCATGCCGCCCCCACCTACTTCCTCCACGAGGACGGGCTCTACGTGATGGGCACCCAGGATGGGTCCCAGCGGGTGAAGAACCTGCGGCGCGACCCGCGAGCCACCCTCCTGGTGGAGCGACGCCAGGAGCCGTACCGGTCGGTGACCGTCTACGGGCGGGCCGAGGTGCTCCCCGGCGACCTGGAACGCCGGATCCGGATCCTGGAGCGCGTCTCGCCCCGGGAGGAGGCCGAGCAGTTCGCCGGTTGGCTGGCCGCCGAGTGGGGCCTGATCGAGATCAGGCTGCACCCGCAGCGCCTGGTCACCGTGGACTACTCCTAGCGGGAGAACGTCCCCATCAGGGTCGCCCGGGCGAGGATCCTGCCCTCCATGGCGGCGTGCAGGGCCTCCTTGCCGGCGCCGGGCGCCAGGTCGAGCGGCCGGTCCAGGGCGTACACCGTGAAGAAGTAGCGGTGGGTGCCCCCGGGCGGGCAGGGCCCCCGGTAGCCGGTGGTTCCCCACGAGTTGCGCCCCTGGGTGCCGGGAGCAGCACCTTCGGGGAGGGTGTCGAAGGGATCCATGTCGTAGGCGACCCAGTGGTCCCAGGTGCCGCCGGGAGCGTCGGGATCATCCATGATCAGGGCCAGTGCGGCGGTGCCCGGGGGAAGCCCCTCGATCGTGAGCGGAGGCGACAGGTCGGGGCCATCACAGGTGTGGCGGGCGGGGATGGGGCTTCCCTCGGTGAATGCGGTGGAGGTCAGGTGCATGGTCGCCTCCGGTGTGGTCGTGGTGTCGGCCGGGGCCGTGGTCGGGGGAGTGGTGACGGCGGGGTCGTCGCCGCAGGCGGCGACGGCGAAGAGCAGGGCCGTCAGCACCGCCGCCACTCGCATGACGCCACCTCCCGGTCGGATGGTATCTCCCTCCCCTCCTCCTTCCCATCGAACATGTGTTCGATTAGGATGATCCGCCCTTGGAACCGGCCTCTCTCCTCACAACGTCGGCGGGCGCCCCGTCGCCCCTTCCGGCGTCGCCCGTCGACCTGGCCGCCGCTCCCGGGCGAGTGCTGGGCCTGGTCGGCGCCCCCGGATCGGGGCTGACCCGTCTCGCCCTCACCCTGGTGGCGGAGCACCCCGGCCCGGTCGCCGTCCTGGACGTCCGGGGCTGGCTGTGCCCGACGTCGGCCTGGGAGGCGGGCATCGACCCGGAGAACCTGGTGGTGGTGCGCTGCGGGGATCGGGCCGCCTGGCCCCATGTCGCCGCCTCTCTGGTGGAGGGGTTCGCGGTGGTCTACGCCGAGGTGCCGCCTCACCTCCCCGATGCCGTCCTGCGCCGCCTCGCCGCCCTGACCCGGGCCCGTCGCTGTGCCCTGATCCTGCGTCCGGTGGGCGGCGACATCCCTTCCGGGGTGCTGCACCTGCGGCTGGAGTCGGTGGGGGTGGCCTGGGAAGGGGTGGAGCAGGGGCACGGCGCCTTGACGAGACGCCGCCTCGTCCTGCGGGCCGGGGGCAAGGGGGCCCGTGGCGTCGAACAGGTCGTGGAGATGGAGGACGATGGCACGCATCCTCTGCGTGTGGTACCCCGATTGGCCGCTGCGCCGCCCGGACTCGCCGCCGGATAGTCCCTGCCAAGTGGTGGACGCCGCCGGGACGGTGGTGGCCGCATCCCCGCAGGCCCATGCCCTGGGCGTCCGGATGGGGATGCGCCGCCGCGAGGCCGAGGTCCTGGCGCCGACGGCGGTGACGCTGCTCGCCGACCCCGGTGCCGAGACTGCCGCCTTCGAGCCGGTGGCCGAGGCGATCGAGGCGGTGGTGCCCCGCATCGAGATGGCAGGCCCCGGCCAGGTGTTCCTGCCGGTGGCCGGGGCGGTGCGCTACTACGGCTCCGAGCCGGCGGTGGTGGAGCGGGTGGTGGCCGCCGCCCGCTCCGTGGCCCCGGGAGGGTGCTTCGGTCTGGCCGACGGTCCCTTCGCCGCACGGATGGCCGCCGAACGGGCCGGGCCCGAGCCGCTGATCGTGGGCGACACCGCCGCCTTCCTCGCCGACGTCGACGTGGCCGCCATCGGGGTGGCGGAGCTGGTCGACACCTTCCGCTGGCTGGGGATCGGCACGCTGGGCGGGCTGGCCGCCCTGCCCCGGGAGGCGGTGGCCTCCCGCTTCGGTCCCGCCGGCCTGGAGGCTCACCGCATCGCCGGTGGCGAGGACCGCCCGGTGCGGCCACGACGCCCCGCCGAGCCGTTGCTGGTCGAAGAGGCGTTCGACCCGCCCCTGGACGACTTCGAGCGTGCCGCATTCGCCGCCCGCGCCCTGGCGAGCCGGCTGCTGGAGGCGGTGGCTCCCACGGGGGCGATGCCGCACCGGGTGGAGGTGGAGGCCGAGGCCGGCTCCGGCCCGGTGCGGGCCCGCACCTGGCGCAGTGCCCATCCCTTCTCCGAGATCGAGCTGGCGGAGCGGGTGCGCTGGCAGCTGCGTGCCTGGATCGAGGCCGGGGGTGTGCCCGGAGGGGTGGCCCGGCTGCGTCTCATCCCCGCCGACCTCTCCGACCGGGGTCGGCAGCTGCGCCTCGGCCAGGATGCGGCGTCGGAGGCCGACGCCCATAGGGCGCTGGGGAGGGTGCAGGGCCTGGTCGGGCCCGACGCCGTGCTCCAGGCGGCGCCCCAGGGCGGCCGTGACCCGGGGGAGCGGGTGCTGTGGCGCCGCTGGGGCGAGGAGGCGCCCGCCCGTCCCCTCGACCCGGCGGCCCCCTGGCCGGGACGGCTCCCCGATCCCTCGCCGGCGCTGGTGCCCCCGGAGCCGCAGCCGTTCGAGGTGGAGTGGGATGGTGGATTCCCGGTGCGGGTGCGCCTGGGCTCCCGCTGGGAGCCGGTGCTGGGTTGGGCCGGCCCGTGGCGTCGCACCGGGCGGTGGTGGGATGGGGAGGAGGCCGCCGACCGCTACCAGGTGGTCACCTCGGCCGGGGCCTTCCTGTGTGAGGTCCGCCAGGGCCGATCGTGGCTGGTGGGGGTGTACGACTGAAGGGATGCGGGTAAGTTGACCTCGGTGGACCGACAGGTCCAATCCCAGGTCTTGACTGGGAGATCCCACCAGCAAGTCGGCCGAAAAACCGCGCCTACGCACGCCCGGCCAAGCGGCGCCTGCGGGTTCCCCGACTCACGCTGTACTGCCACGACAAGAGAATATGGAGTCTGTGAGTAGCAAGATTTGGCCAAACACGATATACTGCAGACGTCAAGGAGGCCGTGTTGGCACGACTGGGCCGTCCAAGGCACCCAGCTAGCCCGTTCTGTCAACCGTGTGCCCGCGGCTCTCTCCTAGTCACCGCTCTGGTCGGCGTCTTGGTCTTCTTGGTGGTTTCGGTCGCCCTCGCCAACTTCGGAGCGACCCCAGATTGCGGGTACGTGATTGGAAGCAGCGGTTCGGACCCGTTCACTTCGTGTGTGAGTTTGGCGAACAACAAGTGGCATGCGGTCCGGCCGTACAGCTTCAGTAACCAATGGACGGGGATGGACACAGCTGTCCAGAACTCGCTGACCTACGATTACAACCCAACAGATCTTGACGCTTACTGGACGACCACCGACAACCTTCCAGACGTTCGTGCGTGGGATTGGTACTACCCCGAGTATCCCGGAATCGTTGCATGGGTCGATTGTCCCGCCGACAACACACAACTCGGAGGTTCCGGGGCGTCACGATATTGCAGGGGCCAGATAATACGTTTCAACGCCGAGTTTGCGCCTTACTTCAACCAACTGGGGCGAGACTGGGTGGCCTGCCACGAACTTGGTCACACGGTCGGACTCCAGCATTCGACCGACAACGACTCCTGCATGGAGCCGGACCCGAGCAACGGGGTGGAGCATGTGCTCACGGTTCATGATGAGAACCACATCGATGGTCAGTACTGAGAGACCGGCTCGCACGATCGGCGTGTTTTCGGTGCTGGTGGGCGTGCTGGTGCTGCTCTCCGTTGCCGCTGCAGTGACCATCTGGGACGACCGTTATTCCCGCGAGGCGGTCACCGCGGTGACGACCGGCCTCCCACAGCCCGATGCCGCGACCGGCGATGCGGCCGAGAGTCGATACCAAGGCTCGACCGGAGCCTCGATGGCCGTCCGGTACTGGTCGGGTTTCGCACTCCCGGCGGCAATCGAGATCGAGCACTACGACTCGCTCTCCCAGATGGTCAACTCATCGACCGCAGTGGTCCTGGTGCGTGCGCTCGGTCCAGGGCCTCACTGGTCTGGCCAGGGTGACCCTGCGAATCCGTCAGACAAGACTGGGGTCTCCAGCCTGCGGGTCGAGGTCGTCGAGGTGCTCGCCGGCCAACTCGACTTTGTCGACGGCTCGGTGGTGGCTGTGACCGGCCTCAACGTGCCCTCAGGCGTCGCTACCGACGATCCGGCGATCCTGTTCCTCAGGAGCCACCAGGAGCGGCTCGTTCCGCCGGCGACCTTCGCTGATCCCCGAGCACAGGAACGGTACGACCGACACCTCGCCGACTTCATGGCGTTCGCCTGGGACAAGTACCGTCTGGTGAGCACGCAAGGCGTGCTGGTCGGTGTCGATGGCGGGACCGCGAACCCGGCGAGGGACTGGCTGGACCCGGTTGCGGGAGAGGTTCGCTCGATGACGATGGAAGAGGTGGCTGCCCGGATACGGGCGGTGGCCGGTCATCCGGAGCTCGCCAAGCCGCTCGATGCCCACGTCTGTTGTGAGCCGTCGAAGTAGACACAGAAGGGTCGCGCTGCCTGGTCGAGCCTCACCTGGAAGCCTCGCCGGCTCGGTCGGAATAGACCCTCGCCACGTAGGTCAGCGTGGCGCCCTCGTACTCCGCTCGCACCTCGTAGCAGCGGCTCCCCACCGAAGGCTCGAACCCGGTGATCATGAAGGTGCCGATGTCGGGGCGGGTCCCGTTGGACACATCGGTGATGACGATGGGCTCCTCCGCCGCGTCCAGGCGGGTGACGGTGACCGTCATGTCGGGTCCGTGCACGAAGGCCTCCGAGCCGTAGGTGAAGTGCCGGCTCCAGAAGAAGAGCTTGTCGCCCAGGAAGTAGATCGACGCCCCCTCGAACGGGATCATCGTCCACAGGTCCTCGGTGCCGTACCACTGTGCCTCGTAGATGTCGGGTGGTGTCTCCGGGTAGGGAGCGGGCGGCACGAACCACGGATCGTCCACGACGGTCGCCGGGCACACATCGCCTGCCGCCGGCTCGGGGCCGAGGCGGGACCAGGTGATGGTCGCCCCCACCAGCACCAGGGCTGCGGCGAACGCCACCCAGGGAAGCGCCCTCCGGCCGCCCCCGGTGTCTCCGATGGCTGCGATCCGTTCCTCCACCGTCCGCAGTACGCGCCGCCCATCGGCCGAGGCCGCCCAGGTCTCGCCCTCGCCGGGCTCGATGGGATCTGGAATCCGGGTCACTTCGGGTCACCTCCCGTCAAGGTCTCCAGCCGCCTACGGGCCCGACTAAGCCGCTTCCGGTAGGCGGAGGGACTGATCCCCAGCACCACCGCCGCCTCGTCGGCGGCGAGCCCCTCCCATGCGGAGAGGAGGAGCGCCTCCCGGTCGCCTCTCGACAAACCGGCGAGCGCATCCCCGGCATCGACCGACTCCGTCGCCGGATTGGCCACACCGGCGGCTCCGCCTGCAATCCGATGCACCAGTAGGGCACGGCGCCGTTCGGCCCGCCGTCGGGTGGCTATCACCCGCCTGGCCACGCCGTACAGCCAGGGCAGCGGCCGTTGCGGGCGCCGGTCCCGGTGGCGCCACGCCACCACGAAGGTGTCGGCAACGACGTCTTCGGCGGCGTCTCGTCCCACGCGGCGCACCGCATACGCATAGATGCTCCCGGCATGGCTTCGCCACATCTCGTCGAGCCACAGTCGTTCGTCTTGCACGGTCTCACCAGGGTATGTGGCCGCCTTCCACCCCGTCGTGACCGGTCGATCGCCTAGCCTCCCGGGGAGGAGGTGCCCATGGACCGGGACGACTGGGACCAGCGCTACCGCCAGAAGGAGCTCCTGTGGAGCGCCGAGCCCAACCGCTTCCTGGTCGATGCGGTTTCCGGGCTCGACCCGGGCCGGGCCTACGACCTGGCAGGCGGAGAGGGACGCAACGCCGTCTGGTTGGCCGAACAGGGCTGGTCGGTGACCGTGGTCGACTGGTCGACGGTCGCCCTGGAGAAGGGGCGCCAGCTGGCGGCGAGCCGTGGAGTGGGGGTTCACTTCGAAGAGGCCGATCTCCTCGACTGGGCCCCGCAGGAGCGGGTCGATCTGGTGGCCGTGGTGTACCTGCAGCTCCCGCCCCGGGAGCGTCACGTCGTATGGCGCGCCGCCGTCGATGCGCTCGCCGCCGGCGGCACCCTGGTGGTGATCGGTCACGACTCCTCCAACCTCGAGGAGGGCTACGGGGGTCCGCAGAGCCCCACCGTGCTCTACACCGCCGACGAGGTGGTGGAGGTGCTCGGCGATCGGATCGAGGTGGTCAAGGCACAACGGGTGGAGCGCCCGGTCGAGACCGAGGACGGAACGATCCGGGTGGCAGTGGACAACGTCGTGGTGGGCCGCCTGGCCGTGTGATCCGAGGCCCTTCCTTGGGCCCGGTGAACCTGGTCACCGATTGGCCCTGATCTCCTCGTACTGTGCCTCGACCACTCCCCGCACCCGATCCCGAAGCCCGTCGATGTCGGCGGTGGTCATCCCTTCCGTCGGGATCGGCTCGTGGATCACGAGCCGCACCCGACCCCCCATGATGAGCGGTGAGCCCGGCTTCCACACCCGTTCGCTCCCGGCGATCGTGACCGGGACCACGGCCATGGCGTTGTCGATGGCGATCCGAAACGCCCCCTTCTTGAACGGTCTCATCTCGGCATCCCGGGACCGGGTGCCTTCGGGGTAGATCACCAGCGAGAGTCCCTTCTCCACCACCGTCGCCACCTGCCGGTTGACCACCCGATGCATCCCGGTGCCGGCGCCACGGTCGGTGACCACCATGTCGATGGCGCGCATCGCCCGCCCCAGGATCGGCACCTTGAACAGCTCCTTCTTGGCCAGGAAACGCACCGAGACCGGCAGCCGGCCGACCATGACCGGGACGTCGATGTTGGACAGGTGGTTGCCGGTGAAGACGTAGGAGGCGTTGGGGTCGATGCGCTCCAGACCCTCCACGGTCACCCGGGCGCCCGTCGTCCACAGGAAGACGTGCGCCCACAGCCGCATCGTCGGCGTCACCTGCCGGGTGTCGGGCCGGATCCACAGGAGCACGATCAGATACGAGCCGAGTGCCAAGGTGGTGACCAAGAGCGAGAGCAGGGCGATCAGGGTTCGAAGCGGGGAGAGGATCGCCCGGAGCATCCCGGTAGGCTACCGAACCCCTCAAGAGGTCCCCGTGCCCGACATCCTCCTCGAAGTCGCCGACCACGTCGCCACCGTCACCATGAACCGGCCGGAGCGGCGCAACGCCTTCACCGTGGAGATGTTCGACCTCCTCGGCGACACGCTCCAGGTGGCCGCCCGCGACCCGCGGGTTCGCTGCATCGTGCTCACCGGGTCCGGTGACGCCTTCTCCTCCGGGCTCGACCTGGCCGAGGCCGCCGGGCAGGTGGATCGCCTGGACCGGATCGCCTTCGAGTTCGACGCCGACCGTTCCCCGGCGATAGTGCTCCAGAGGATCGAGGTCCCGGTGGTGGCTGCGATCAACGGCCCCGCCGCCGGGTACGCCGTGGGGATGGCGATCAACGCCGACATCCGGGTGATGTCGGCGTCGGCCCGCCTGGTGCCCGCCACCAAGCGGAACCTGCTTCCGGAGAGCGGGGACACATGGTTGCTGCCACGCCTGGTCGGATGGGAGCAGGCGGCACGCTTCTACTTCCTCGGCCAGGACATGGGAGCCGACGAGGCCCTGGCGGCAGGGGTGGTCTCCGAGGTCGCCCCCGACCCGGCAGCCACCAAGGAGCGGGCGGCGGCGCTGGCCTCACAGGTGGCGGCGATGCCCCCACAGGCGGTGCGCGCCGCCAAGCGGCTGATGCGGGCCGGACGCGGCGAGGGCTATGAGGAGCACGTGCACCGGGCCCTGCTGCAGCTGCTGCCCATGTTCCGCACCAAGGATTTCGCCGAGGCGGTGGCCGCCTTCTTCGAGAAGCGGGATCCGGAGTTCATCGGCGAGTGAGACGCCTCACCGTCGCCCAGGCGCGCCGGGCCCACCTCGCCGCCCAGGGCCTGACGACCCCTCGCCCGACCGGCACCCCCGACATCGGCCACGTGATGAGGACCGTCCGGCGGATGGGTGTGCTCCAGGTCGACTCGGTGAACGTCGTGGAGCGCGCCCATCACCTCACCCTCTTCTCCCGGCTCGGGAGGTACGACACCGGGCTGCTGTGGCGGGCTCTGGAGGAACGGCGGCTGTTCGAGTACTGGGCACACGTGGCCTCGATGGTGCCTATCGAGGACTTCCCCCTGTTCCGGCACCGGATGGAGCAGTACCGGCATTCGCTCGGATACTGGCGCAGCCTGAAGGCGGCGGTGGCCCGGCATCCCGAGTACCTGAACAGGGTGTGCGCCGAGGTCGCACAACGGGGGCCGCTCACCGCCTCCGACCTGGAGGACCCGGGCGAGCGCAAGGGACCGTGGTGGGGGTGGGCCGAGGGAAAGGTGGCGCTCGAGTACCTCTTCTTCTCGGGTGAGGTGACCGTTTCGCATCGAACGAACTTCGCCCGGTACTACGACCTGGTGGAACGGGTGGTGCCGCCGGAGCAGTTCCAGGCACCGGCGATACCGGCACCCGAAGCCCATCGCGTCCTGGTGGAGAGATCGGCCCGGGCGATGGGCGTGGCCACCGTGAACGAGCTCGCCGACTACTTCCGGATCGGGATCGGCGACGCCAGAGCGGCGGTTGACCACCTGGTGGGGGAGGGCCGGCTGGAGCCGGTCGAGGTGCAGGGCCAGGACCGGCCCGTATACGCCCATCCGCAGATGGTGGTTCCCCGCAGCGTGGAGGCGCGGGCGCTGCTCAATCCGTTCGATCCGGTGGTGTGGAACCGGGACCGCACCGAGTGGCTGTACGGCCTGCGGTACCGCATCGAGATCTACGTCCCGGCCCCGAAACGGGTCTACGGCTACTACGTGTTCCCCTTCCTGCTGGGCGACGAGCTGGTCGCCCGGGTCGACCTCAAGGCAGACCGCAAGGCAGGAGTGCTTCGGGTGAACGGCGCCTTCATCGAGGAAGGCCAGGACCCGGTCCGGGTGGCGGGCGAGCTCGCCGCCGAGCTGGGAGAGATGGCCGCCTGGCTCGGTCTGGGGGAGATCTCCGTGGCGAGCAAGGGGAACTTGGTGGGAGCGCTGCGGCGGGCGGTGTGAGGGCCGGCCGCAGGGGACCCGGCGTCGAGCCGACAGCGGTTGGGCTCTACTCTTGGCCCATCCGCACACGAAGGGACTGACGCCATGATCGACTTCCAGGATCGGGTGGCCCTGATCACAGGGGCGGGGCGCGGCCTGGGCGCCTGTCACGCCCGGCTCCTCGCCGAACGCGGCGCCGCCGTAGTGGTCAACGACCCCGGAGTCGCCACCGACGGGACGGCGTCCGAGCAGCGTCCCGCCGACGAGGTGGTGGCCGAGATCGCCGCCGCCGGCGGAGCCGCCGTCGCCGACTACGGCTCGGTCTCGGACCCGGCCGACGCCGAGGCGATGGTGCAGCGCGCCATCGACCAGTACGGGCGCCTCGACATCGTGGTCAACAACGCCGGGATCCTCCGCGACAAGGCCTTCCACAACCTCGAGTGGCCCGACCTGGATGCGGTCCTAGATGTGCACCTGAGGGGCGCCTTCTACGTCACCCGTCCCGCCTTCCGCCACATGCGGGAGCAGGGCTACGGACGGATCGTGGTCACCTCCTCGAACTCCGGACTCCTGGGCAACTTCGGGCAGGCCAACTACGGGGCGGCGAAGATGGGCCTGGTCGGGTTGATGAACGTCCTCAAGCTCGAAGGGGCCAAGTACGACGTCAAGGTGAACGCCATCGCCCCGGTGGCCCACACCAGGATGACCGAGGAGATCCTGGGCCCGGTTGCGGAGAAGTTGGACCCCGCCCAGGTCTCACCGGTGGTGGCCTACCTGTGCTCGGAGGCGTGCTCGATCAGCGGGGAGATCTTCTCTGCCGCCGGCGGCGTAGTCAGCAGGATGTTCATCGGGCTCACCACCGGCTGGTTCAAGCATCCCGAGAAGGATGGGCCACTCACGCCGGAGGACGTTGCCGACCACCTCGCCGAGATCCGGGACGAGGAGGGGTACCTGGTGCCGTCCTCCAACCAGGACGAGCTGCAGAAGATCGCCCCACTCCTGTTCTCGTGACGCTCCCCGGCCCAGGTGCGGGCAAGCCCGAGTGGCGCTCCTGGGCGCGCCGCACCCGCTCCAAAGTGGACCTGGAGCGGGTCTCCCAGCGGGTGGTCGCCGCCTTGAGCTCATGGCTCCCCCGTGGGGCTCGGGTGCTCCTGTACGACCCGCTCCCCGACGAGGTCGACGTCACCTCGCTGGCCGAGCCGGGTCATGCCTTCCTCACCCGCACGCCCGAGGACGGCCGGCTCACGGTGCATCCGTTCGAATCTCGACGAGAACGGCACCGTCTCGGCTTCTCTCAGCCGGTGGCCGACTCGGAGACGGTCGACCCGGAGACCATCGACATCGTCCTGGTTCCCGGTCTGGCGTTCGACCGCAGGGGCGTGCGCCTCGGCCGCGGCACCGGCCACTACGACCGGCTGCTCCCCGGATTGCGGTCCGACGCCATCGTGGTCGGGGTGACCCCGGCGGCGCTGGTGGTCGACCGGCTGCCCCGGGAAGGGCACGACGTGTCGGTGACCCACCTCGCCACCGAGGGAGGGGTGGTCGACCTGCTGATCGAGGCTGCCATCGCATGGATCGAGGCCGATCCCGACCCGGAGACCCGTGCGTCGCTGAAGGCAATGGTGGCGGCAGGCGACCGGGAGACGCTGGCCGCCCACATGGTCCCGCTCGAGTTCGGGACGGCGGGGATCAGGGCGAAGGTGGGTCCGGGACCTGCCCGCATGAACCGGGCGGTGGTGATCCGCACCTCGTCCGGCCTGGGCGCCCATCTCGCCGCCACCGGGCGGGCGGGGTGTGGGATCGTCGTCGGCCACGACGCCCGGCCCGACAGCGCGCGCTTCGCCGCCGATGCCGCCGCGGTGTTCGCCGCCGCCGGCTTCGAGGTGCGCTGCTTCGACGAGGTGACCCCGACGCCCCTCGTCGCCCACGCCGCCCTGCGCTCCGGGGCGGGGGCGGCGGTGGTGGTGACCGCCAGCCACAACCCGCCGGCCGACAACGGGTACAAGGTGTACGACGCAAACGGCGCCCAGATCGTCCCGCCGGCGGACGCCGCCATCGCCGCCGAGATCGCCGCTGCTCCGCCCGCAGACTCCGTCCCCAGACGCCAAGGCGTCGCCTGCGACGATCCGGGCGACGCCCAGGACGCCTACCTCTCCGACGTGCTGGCCTTTCGCCGCGAGCGGCCGGTCCCGGGCACCGTTCCCATCGTGTACACGGCGATGCATGGCGTGGGAGGGAGGCTGGCGGTGCGCCTTCTTGCCGAGGGCGGCCACACGCGGGTGACCCCGGTGCCGGAGCAGTTCGACCCGGACGGCAGCTTTCCCACCGTGGCCTTTCCCAACCCCGAGGAGCCCGGGGCGCTCGACCTGGCGCTGCGGCTCGGATCCGAGATGAATGCCGGGTTGGTGCTGGCCAACGATCCCGACGCCGACCGCCTCGCCGCCGCCGTCCCCGAAGGCGAGGGGTGGAGGGTGCTCGACGGCAACGAGATCGGAGTCCTCCTCGCCGACTTCGTGCTGGAACGGACCTCGGGGGAGGGCCGGCTGGTGGCGGAGAGCGTCGTCTCCACGCCGATGCTGGCGGCGGTGGCCCGGCACCATGGGGCCGCCCTGGCCGTCACCCTCACCGGGTTCAAATGGATCTGCAACGCCGCCCTCGACCTTGAGGGGGAGGGGAAGCGCTTCGTCTTCGGCTTCGAGGAGGCCCTCGGGTACTCGGTGGGGCCGGTGGTCCGGGACAAGGACGGGATCTCGGCTGCACTCTGGTTCGCCGACCTGGCGACCGTGGCGGCGGCGGACGGGGAGACCGTGCTCGACAGGCTCGACCGCCTCGCCGTTCGCCACGGGCTCTGGGTGAGCAGCCAGCACGCGGTGGTGCTCCCCGGAGCTGCAGGCGCCGAGGAGATCACCGCCGCCATGTCGCGTCTGGCAGCGGACCCTCCGGATTCGGTGGCCGGAAGGAGTGTGGTCTCGGTGACCGATTACTCCCGTGGACAGGAGGACCGGCCCCGGTGGCTTCCGGCGACGTCGCTCGTCGCCCTCGACCTGGAGGGGGGTTCACGGGTGCTGGCCAGGCCGTCGGGGACCGAGCCGAAGCTGAAGTTCTACGCCGACCTGCGATTCGACGTTGCCTCCGCCACCGATGCGAGAGCCCGGCGACCGTCCGCACGCCGGGAGGCGGAACGGTTGGCGGCGAGCCTGGCCGAAGTGATGGGGCTGTGATCGCCGCACTCGGGAGGCTCGTGAGGCGGGAACCCGAAGTGGCTGCGGTCCTTTTCGCCGGGACGGTCGCCCTGTCCGCCGTGGGTGTGGTGAGGGGGATCTGGTTCGTATGGGTGTACCTGCCAGCCCTGGTCGCCTCGGTTGGGATCGTGGTCGTCATCGACCATCTTCGGGGCCCGATCCCCGGCATCCTGCTCTGGCTGCTGGCCGCCTGGGCGCTGCTCCACCTGGCGGGGGGCCTGGCCGCCAATCCGAAGGGAGACTCAGAGATCCTTTACGGGATGTGGATCGTCGACGGGGTGCTCCGCTTCGACCAGGTGGTGCACGGGTTCGGGATAGGGGTCGCCACCGCGACCCTGGCCTACACCACCAGGGAGTCCTCTCGCCCGCTGCTCTGGGGCTTCGTGCTCGCCCAGGGGATCGGAGCGGTCAACGAGGCCGCCGAGAACGTGTTCGCCGTCTTCGTCGAGGACTCGAACGTGGGGGACGTCTACAACACGCTGGGGGATCTCGCCTGGCATCTCATCGGATCGGCGATCGCCGCCGGGTGGATGGTGCGTCGCGGTATCCCGGGAGTGGCAGCCGGTGTCGGGTCGATGCAAGAGAGCCCGGCATGACGGTTCCCGAGACCTCGCGGCGGGTGGTGGAAGCGGGTCGGCTCCTTGGCGTGGAGGTGGAGGTGCACCACTTCCCCGAGGGCACCAAGACATCGCAGGACGCCGCCACCGCCATCGGGTGCGAGCTCTCGGCGATCGCCAAGTCGATCGTGCTCACCCTCGACGAGACGGAGCAGGTGGTGGTGTTCGCCAGTGGCGACACCCGGATCGACCTCGACAGGCTTGCCGGGGTCACCGGGGCGGGACGGGCGAGGCGGGCCACGCTGGAGGAGGCCCGGGCCGCCACCGGGTTCGCCGCCGGAGGAACGCCGCCGTTCGGCTACCCCGGCCCGCTCCGGGTGCTCGCCGACCTCGCCCTGCGGCGTCACGAGACGGTGTGGGCTGCCTGCGGGACCCCCACCACGGTGTTCCCCATCCTCCTGGACGACCTGGTGAGGGCCGCCGGAGCGGCATGGGTCGACGTGGCGGAGTAGCCGGCCCTCAGGCCTCCACCTCGACGACCCCGCCACGGTCCACCCTCGCCACCAGTTCGGCCCCGGGCGACTGGTGCGCCGCGGAGGCGACCTCGATGGTCGCTCCGTCCAGGGTGACGGTGTGCACCCAGTCGGGTCCCCGAAAGACGGAGCCGGCCACGACGACGCGATGGTCTCCTGCCGGGTCGAGGCTTACGGCATCGGCCCGGATCGCCAGACTTCGCCCGGGTCTGGCGGCGATCCCTGCGAACGGGCCAGGGACCACGGCGTGCCCGAGCAGCCCGGCCACCACCGCCCTTCCGGGCGCCTCCCAGACCTCCGCAGGTGTGCCGATCCGGACCAGGCGACCCCGGTCGAGAACCGCCACCCTGTCGGCGAGGGCGAACGCCTCTTCGGTGTCATGGGTGACCAGGAGCGCCGGAACGCCGGCGTCGGAGATGGCAGATCTCAGGTCGGTGGCGAGACCGCGGCGCAGTGCCGGATCGAGCGAGCCGAGTGGCTCGTCGAGGAGGAGCAGGCGCGGGAACGGGGCGAGGGTGCGGGCCAGCGCCACCCGTTGGGCCTCGCCACCCGAAAGTCCCTCCACGGGGCGTTCTCCGTACCCGGCAAGACCCATGCGGGCGAGGGCGGCGTCGACGGCGGCCGGGATCGAGGCCGGGTCGGTCCCGGACATGCGCAGGCCGAAGGCGACGTTGGCGGCCACGCTCAGATGGGGGAACAGGGCGAAGTCCTGGAACACCAGCCCGAAGCGGCGGCGGTGGGCAGGGGTGCCCGCCAGATCGGTGCCCTCCCAGGTGACGATCCCGGCGTCGGGACGGGTGATCCCGGCGACGACCCGCAGGAGCGTGGTCTTGCCGGACCCCGAGGCGCCCAGGACCGCCAGCGTCTCCTCGGGGCCCACCTCGAGCGACACGTCGTCGAGAGCGACGAGATCGCCGTAGCGGACGGTGATGTCCGAGACGGTGAGCATCAGAACAGGTCCCGTCCCGGCATCCGGATCCGCTCCACCAGCAGTACGGCGGTCACGGTGATCGCCATCAGGATGACGCTGAGCACCATCGCTCCCTGGAGGTTGGCGGTACCGGGCCGCCCCAGCATCCGGAAGATGGCGAGAGGGATCGTCGGAGAGCCGGGTCTGGCCAGGAAGGTGGTCGCACCGAACTCGCCCAGCGACACCACGAAGGCGAACCCGGCCCCGATGGCGACGGCGCCGCGGGCCATGGGCAGGTCCACCTCGCGCCACACCCGTCGCGGGTCGGCGCCGAGCACAGCGGCGGCCTCGCGGAGCCGATCCCGGATGGCGCCCAGCACCGGCACGGTGGCGCGCACCACGAAGGGAAGCGCCACCAGGGCGTGGGCGATGGGAATGATGGCCACCGAGGCGCGCAGGTCGATGGGGGCGTCGAGGGCCACCAGCATCCCGAACCCGAGGGTGACCGCCGAGGTGCCCAGCGGCAGCATGAGCAGGGTGTCGAACCAGCGGGAGATGCGTCCGGTGCCTGCGGCGATCACCACGGCGGCGGGCAGCCCGACCCCGACGGCGATCAGCGTCGCCGCCGCCGCGTAACCGAGCGACGCCGCCACCGCCGGCCCCACGTCGACGACCGTCGACTCCGCCAGGGCGCGCAGCCCTGCTGCTGTGGGCCTGCCCCCGGAGGTGAAGGCCCGCCAGGCGAGGACACCGGTGGGCAGCCCGACCAGGAGGAGCGTCCAGGCGGCGGCTGCGATCACCAGCAGCCTCCCTCGTGCCGTCCTCACCGGACGGGGGTCGGCGACGGTCAGGGAGTGTTGAACTCGCGAGCGATCCTGGTGCCGGGAGTAGGCGAGCAGGGCCAGCGTCACTCCCGCCATCTGGATCAGGGCGAGGAGGGCGGCTCCGCGGAGGTCGAACATGGTCGATACCTTGCGGTGGATCTCGACCTCGATGGTGGCCAGTTGGGGGCTCCCGAGCACCAGCACCGTGCCGAACGAGGTGAGGCAGAAGAGGAAGACGATCGCCGCCGAAGCGATCACCGCCGGGCGCAGCAACGGGAACGTCACCCTGAGCCAGGCCTTCCAGGGCCCGGCTCCCAGGGAGGCCGCCGCCTCCTCCAGCCGAGGGTCGATCTGGGCCCAGAGCCCTCCGACGAGGCGGACCACCACGGCGAAGTTGAAGAAGACGTGGGCGGCGATCACGGCGCCGGCAGTGCCGGTGAGGTCGATGCCCAGCATCCCCGAGGGGCCGATCAGGGCGAGGAAGGCCACGCCCACCACCAGTGTCGGCAGGACGAACGGGACCAGCGTCACCGCCCGCAACAGCCGCCGCCCCGGGAAATCGAACCGGGCGATCACGAATGCCAGCGGAAGGCCGGCGGCGAGGGCGAGCAGGGTGGACACCGCCGCCTGCCACACGGTGAACCAGATCACGCCCAGGTCGATCGACGAGCCGGGCACCGGGGGATGGGCCAGGGAGGTGACGGCGATGGAGGCGACCGGCCAGGCGAAGAACCAGGCCAGGAACGCCGTGGGAACCGCGGCCAGCACCAGGGCGGTACGTCGCCTCACCGCAGGACGATCTCGGTCCACTCGGCGAGCCAGCGGTCGCGACCGGCCTCGATCTCGGCCGGGGTCAGCGTCCGCTCGGGTGCCGGCAGGGGATCACCCATCCACGAAGGCACGGCGGCGTCGGATCGCACCGGGTACACCAGCATGTTCCCCGGGACGTCCTCCTGGAATCGGATCGAGAGCATGAAGTCGATCAGGCGCTCGGCCTCGGGTCGGTTCTCGGTGCCCCGCAGGATCCCTGCGTACTCCACCTGGCGGAAGCATCCGCCGGTCATGGTGGCCGTCGACGGCTCGGGGGGTGGTGGGTCGGAGAAGATCAGCTCGGCTCCCGGCGAGGATGCGTAGGAGACGACCAGCGGCCGATCCCCGTCGCCGGCGCCGGAGAAGTGGCCGTAGTAGGCGACACCCCAGTCGGTGGCCACCAGGACTTCGTTGGCCCTCAGGTCACTCCAGAAGTCCCGCCACGAGTACGGGCCTTCCTCGCCGAACTCGGCGATCGTGGCCAGTAGGAAGGCGAGGCCCGGTGAGGAGGCGCCCGGATCTTCGACCACCAGCATCCCCGCGTAGGCGGGGTCGGCCAGGTCGGTGAGCGTCGTCGGTGGGGGGAGCGTGGTGAACGCCGCCCGGTCGTAGTTGACGCAGACATCGCCGAAGTCGATCGGGGTCACCATCACCCCGGCGTCGAACGGTGCCGGCACATCCTCCATCGCCGGGCTGCGGTACTCCTCGAAGAGGTCTCCGTCGAGGGCGCGAGACAACAGTGTGTTGTCGACGCCGAAGATCACATCGGCCACGGGGTTCCCTGAGGCGAGGATCGCCTGGTTGACCATCAACCCGGCGTCCCCGGCCAGGACCACCTCCACCTCTATCCCGGTCTGCTCGGTGAACTCGGCGAGGACCTCATCGCTCACGGCGAAGAAGTCGTGCGCCAGCAGGGTCACCTTCCCGGTCCCGTCGCCGCATGCGGCGACGACCAGGAGCAGGGCCCAGAAGGCGATCTGGCGTCTCATCTCCCACCTCCTACGTGGATCACGAAGGCGACCCCGTCGAGCACTTCGATCTCGGCGGTATCGCCGGTCATCTCGTTGCTCACTGCGCGGGTGCTCCCGAGGGGAAGCGGCTCGCCTTCGAGAGCCCAGCGAAGGCCGCCGGTGGTGACGGAGCATGTACCGGACACAGGCACGATCGACACCAGGTCCCCGGGACGCCCCGAGATCAGGTGCTTCCCTCGGACGGGTTTCGCACGGGCCGGGCCCACCCACCATTCGGGGCCGATGGCGGCGTGCCGGTCGGCGGCGATCACCCCGGCGTTGGCCAGGACGTGGTCCAGCCTGTCGTTGCCACCCCCTCCGAGCACGATGGTCCGAGTCGCCGCCCTTTCGGCTGCGCCGTGCAGGGCGAGGTCGAGGTCGGTGGCGTCCTTGTCGACCGGATGCGACTCCAGCGTCGCGCCCGACTCCACGGCCCCTGCCACCGCCCGAGGGTCGGCGGAGTCGAAGTCCCCGATCACCACGTCGACCCGCAGACCGAGGGCCGCAGCCACATCGGCCCCGGAGTCGGCTGCGATGACGAGATCGGCCGGGGGGAGGGCCCCCTCGGGCGCCCCGGAACCCCCGGTGAGTATCAGGCAGAGCCGGTCCATCACGTCTCCCTCCGCTGGCATTACCCAGTTCAGGTTCTTCGGGTCGGTGGCAGGGCCACCCTCTCAGCTCGACGAGCTCCCCGGAGTGTGCGCCCATTGTAGGCAGCGGGCGGAAGGCGGTGCCGTTCGGGGCTGAGCCAGGTCGTCGAAGTTGCCTCTTGACAAGGTGACATCAATATGACATCATCACGATGTCACATAGACACCGTAGTGACGCGGAGGTGAGTACGATGTTGATGGCAACCGAAACGATTCTGGCCCTGCACCGGGCGATGGAGGCCGATCGCATGGCCTGGCGCAAGTCGAGGCGGCAGAAGTCCCGCCCGCCGGCGCCGGTTCCGGCGCCGGTCGGCACCCGGTCGGCAGTGGCGCGGTGAACACGGAGGTACGGATGGACACCACGATGGCGATCACCAGGCTCGAAGGGGCCATCCGACAGCAGGTTGCGATCTCCGGGGGGGATCCCGAGGTGGAGGCGGCGGCAGATTCGATTCTCGCTTCGCTCGAGCCGGCGCTGCGACAGATGGCGTACGACCTCGCCGAGCAGGCCGCCCTGGAGGTGGGCGCCCAACTCCCCGCCTACGTCGTCGACGTGGTGCTGTCCGGAGGTGAGCCTTCGCTGCGAGTGCGAAGCGACGAGACCGACCCCCAGAAGGCGGGCGATTCGATGGATGCCCGCATCACGCTGCGGCTCTCGCCTTCGCTGAAGGAGGCGATCGAGTCGGCCGCCGACACCCGAGGCGAGTCGGTCAACTCCTGGCTGGTTCGCACCCTGAGCATTCGCGCCGGTGAGGGGCGTCGCCGCTCGAGGCAGGTGACCGGGACCATAGAGACATGAGACGCCAGGAGTTCTCGGTGTCGGGCACCCCGCGGATCGAGGTTCGCCATCCGACCGGCCACCTGGAGATCCTCGATGGGGCCGAGGGCGTGGTGGAGGTCGAGATGCACGGGCCCGACCAGGCGGTGGAGCGCTACCGCCTGGAACAGGACGGTGACACGATACGGATCGAGCCCGATCGGGGCCGCAGGATCAGGTTCTCTTCGGTTCGTCTCGTGGTCCGCGTCGGCTCGCCACCCCGGCTGCAGGCTCGGCTCGTCTCAGGCGACATGGAGGTCGCCGCCGGGTTGATGTCGCTTGCCGTGGACACCGCCTCCGGG
This sequence comes from Acidimicrobiia bacterium, assembly GCA_030584185.1. Classification (NCBI taxonomy): domain Bacteria; kingdom Bacillati; phylum Actinomycetota; class Acidimicrobiia; species Acidimicrobiia bacterium. Next base: position 2,184,360 of record CP129495.1, read on the forward strand.
GACGTGGTCGTCCGGGACGTCGTGGAGGATGTCACCGTCAGGGCGGCATCGGGGGACGTCAACCTGGGTGCGGTCGGGGGCAGGCTATCGGTCACCACCGCCTCGGGCGATGTTCGGGCCGAGGCGGCGGCTTCGGTCGACCTGAAGTCGGCCTCAGGGGACCTGTGGCTGGGAAGGCTGCATGGCGGCGCCTCGATGAGCACCGCTTCGGGCGACATCACCGTGGCCCGCTTCGAGGGTGATCGACTCGATGCCAGGAGCATGTCGGGCGACGTCAGGGTGGCCGTGGCGCCAGGACGCCGTTACGAGGTCGGGCTCTCCAGCCTCGCCGGTGACATCCGCAGCGACTTCCCGGTTCAGGGAGACGGGTCGGGTGCCACGGCTCGCCTCGAGGCGAAGACCGTCTCCGGCGACATCCGGATCACGCCGGCGTAGTGACTCCGTGTCGAGCGCATACGGCGATCGCCGCTTCCACCGCATCCTGGGCGTCGTCGGCGAACACTCCATGACCGGCGTCTCCGGCATGGAAGAGGTCCCCGGCGAACAGGCCGTGGTCTTCGAAGAAGGCGGCGGTGCACCGCCCCTGCGTGTGCACCTTCACCGCCCGGGGCACGGCGACCACCACCTGGCGGCAGATCTGGTCGAACTCTCGCGATCGCCGGGACATCACCGGGCGCAGCGATGCCGGCATCCTCGGAATGCTCGCCAGATCACCCATGCCGAACACCACCACGCCGCTGCCGGCGGCTGAGAACGCCTCGACGATCGTGGTCAGCGACGCCCGGTAGGAAGCCGGTGAGACCGCCCGCATGGCGTCGTTGGCCCCCACCGAGACCAGGGCGACGTCGGGTCGAAGGCGCAGCGCCTCGCCGAGTTGTCCCTCGACGACGTCGCGGGCCTTGGAGCCGCCCACGGCGAGCGATGTCAGGTCGACCCGGAAGCGGTCGGCGAGCCGGATCGCCACCCGGCGCACCCAGGCATTGTCGAGGTCCTGCACCCCGGGGGCGGTGATCGACGAGTCGCCCACGGCGACGATTCTCAACGGCGGGAGTTCCGATCCACCGAAGACCCCCGACGGGTCCTGGTTGGGGAACGAGGGCAGGTCGGACCGGTGGGCGGCCCGCAGCAGCTGGGTGGCGACCACGGCGACGGCGGCAGCGGGCAGGGCGGGAATCGCAAGCAGCGTCCGGCGCACTCGAGGTCCCATTGCGATCGCCGATGGTACTGGTGGCCGAGGTTTGGCTAGCGTCACGCCGACCATGGGAGAGCGATGAGGCTGGCATTGAACGTGGGCTACTCGGGCACCAGGGTGGAGCCCCGTCTCGATCTGGTCCGGGAGGCGGATCGCCTCGGATACGACTCGGTGTGGGTCGCCGAGGCGTACGGCTCGGATGCGGTGTCGATGCTCGCCTGGTACGGGGCGCTCACCGAACGGATCGGGCTGGGAAGCGCCATCATGCAGATCCCGGCGCGTACCCCGGCGATGACCGCCATGACCGCCGCCACGCTGGCCGACCTGAGCGGTGGCCGGTTCCGGCTCGGTCTGGGCATGTCGGGCCCACAGGTCGTCGAGGGCTGGCACGGGCGCCCCTACGGCAAGCCACTGCAGGTCACCCGGGAGTACATCGCGGTGGTCCGGGCGGCCCTGGAGAGAGAGCGTCCCCTTCGCTACGAGGGGGAGTTCCACCGCATACCCTACGACGGCCCCGGATCCTCGGGCCTGGGCAAACCGCTCAAGCTGACACTGCGCCCGGAGGGCGAGGTGCCGATCTACCTGGCGGCGATCGGTCCACGCAATGTCGCCCTGGCGGCCGAGATCGCCGACGGCTGGCTCCCCTTCTGGTACTCACCCGAACGGGGCACCGAGGTGTTCGGGCCCTCCCTCGAAGCCGGGTTCGCCGCCTCGGGAGATCCGACCAAGCGGGATCGGTTCGACGTCCTGCCCACGGTGCCCGCAGCGCTCACCGACGATCTGGAGCAGGCGCGATGGGGGGTACGGCCGCTCCTCGCCCTGTATGTGGGCGGGATGGGCGCCCGCGGCAAGAACTTCTACTTCGACCTGATGTGTCGCTACGGATACGAAGAGGTGGCGACGCGGGTGCAGGATGCCTACCTGGAGGGCAGGCGCGAGGAGGCGATGGCCGCCCTTCCCGACGAGCTGGTGGACGAGGTCGCCCTGCTCGGCGACAGGGGCCGACTCGCCGACCGTCTGGCCGCCTGGGAAGAGTCCGGCGTGACGACGCTCGCCGTGGCCGCCCGGGACGCGGACACCCTGAGGGTGCTCGCCGAGCTGGTGCTCTAGCGGTGGGAGAGCCCGTCGGCGATGTGCCACGCCGCCGCCGAGGCGACGAAGGCTCCTGCCGACCAGTAGGCGGGTATCGGGTCGCCGTAGGAGGCCGCCAGCAGGATCAGAGCCGCCCCGACGCCGGCCAACAGCCAGGCGGCCGCGCCGGCGAGCACACCCACCCATGCCGGAACCGACTCGAGGAGCACTGCGATGCGTTCGGTCACGGCGGCGAGAGTAGTGAGCGTGCGGGGGGAAGGGCATGAGCGAGCTCGCCGATGCCGTGGCCCGCGGCGATCTCGACGAGCTGGTTCGCCTCGTCGACGGGATGTGCGCCGGCCGCCGGTGGGGGAGCCTGGTCGACCTGCGCGACCGCTGCCGTCACGCCCTCGAGGAGCGTGGGCTGCAGCTGTGGCCCGCCGCCGAGTACGCCGAGTACCGCATGGCCCTGGAGGCTCCAGGCGAGTTCGCCGGCCCACTGGTGGTCGAGGGCGCCGGCCGCTTCGCCCTCGGTCCTCTGTGGGAGGTGGCGGCATCGACCCACACCTGGGCCGAACTGGAGCCGCACCTGCCCCCGGGGCCGGCCCGGACGCTGGCCGCTCACGAACGGGTCCTGCGCGGTGAGAACCTGGCCGGCGACGCCTCCGTCGACCCGCTGGTCCTCGAGCTCCCCCTGACGATGGAGCCGTGGGAGCCCCGATATCCGGTGGCGGCCTTCTTCGCCGATCGCGCCGAGTTCCCGCCACCCGTCATGGCAGAGATGCGAGGTTCGGTACCGGCGCCGCCTGCGCCGACGATCCAGGATCCTGAGGGAACCGAGGCACTCATCGAGCTGGCGGAGCCCTGGTCGGAGCAGTCGAACGGGAGGGTGGCGGCGGTGGCGGTGTCCGGCGACGCCGTCGGAGCGATGGCTGCCTCGTATCCGGGACCGATCGCCTTCACCCGGATCCAGGGAAGCGATGCCTTGGCGCTGATGGCCTGGACCGCCGCCGGCGGTGGTGCCTACGGGCGCCGTCGGGGAGGCCCGCTGGGACGGTTCGGGGCCTGGTGGGTGGTGGCGACCCTGGGCGGCATCGCCTGGCCCCCCGAACAAGCGGAACTCGGCGCCGCGTTGGACCGGCTGATCTGGGTGCGATGGGAGCCGGCCGACGTCTCCCACGGATGGGTGGGTTGCCTGGCGGTGGAGGATCCGGTTCGGGGATTGGCGTGGGCCCTGTACGCCGTCGACGACCACCGGGAGGGCGATCAGCCCACGTAGTCGGGGAGCTCGTCCTCCAGGTGGCGCACCCTGGGTGCGAGGAGGCCCAAGGCGCCCAGGGCCATCGTCATCAGCCCGGCGAGGATGAACATCAGGGCGACACCGCGGCCGGTTCCGGTGCCGATCAACGCCCCCACGGTGTTCGCCAGCCTGCCGTCTTCGGCCATGAGCGGCTCGAACACGTTGTCCGCCAGAGGTCCGCTCAACAGCATGGCGATGGGTGCGATCCCCTGGGCGATCATGCGTCGGATGGAGAACACCCGGCCCTGCATCGCCGGGGGGACCTTCGTCTGCCATAGGACCTGGCTGGCGGCGTTGGCGACGGGGATCCCGGCCATCAGGGCGAACACGCACACCGACACCAACAGGAGCGACGGCCGGAGGCTGGCGACGACGAGCCACAGCCCAGCCGCCCCGATCGTCAGCATCGTGGCCCGCACCTTCTTCTTGGGACCGCTCCAGACGCTGGTCACCAGCGACCCGGCGAGCATGCCGAAGCCGGCCACCGAGAGCACGGCCCCGGCGGCGCCCTCCGAGGCGAAGGAGAGCACCAGGGGCACCAACAGGATGTTGGTGAAGGCCAGGCTGAAGTTGACGCCGGCGTAGATCCAGAGCAGCCCGAACAGGCCGGGGCGTTCTCGCACGAACCGCCACCCCTCCCTGGCCTCGCGGCGCACCGATGGGGCCACGGTGTCGGGGTCTCTCTCCGGTCTGGGGATGCGCACCAAGGCCAGCGTCGTCATGGCCACCAGGAAGGTGGCGAAGTCGAAGAGCAGCACCGCCCCCAGGCCTACCGTCTGCAGAAGGGCGCCGGCCAGAGCGGGAGCGAGGACCAATGCGGCCCCCTCGTTGAGCTGCACCATGGTTGGCGCGTCCCAGGCGCGCCTTGGGGACCAGCATTGGTAGCGAGGCCAGCCACGCCGGCTGCTGGAAGGCGTTGCCGACGCTGATCAGTGCCACGACCAGGTAGACGTGCCACAGGGCGAGACCGTCGGTGGCGTACAGCAGGGCCATGGCCAGGGCGGCGGCTCCTGCCACGCTGTCGGTGGCGAACATCACCCGGCGGCGATCCCAGCGGTCGACCAACGCCCCGGCGAAGGGGGCGACGAGGATTCCGGGTAGGGCGAATGCGAGGCCGACCATCGCCAGCCTGGTGACCGATCCGGTCTCGGTGTAGATCCAGATCTGGACGGCGAAGGCGCTCATCGTGGACCCCAGCACCGAGATCAGCTGGCCTCCCCAGACGGTGTAGAAGGTGCGCATGCCGGTGCCGGCGGTGGTGGCGGTGATGGTCTTGGATTCGGCGTCGCTCATGATGGCGGCACTATGACATCATGATGATGTCATGTCAATCGATCCTACCGAACACATGTTCGGTAGGATCGGGCCATGGTCGGATACGCCGAACTGCACTGCCACAGCAACTTCTCCTTCCTCGACGGCGCCTCCCACCCCCACGACCTGGTCGGGCAGGCCGCCGACCTCGGATACCGGGCCCTGGCGCTGACCGACCACGACGGCATGTACGGGGCGCCCAGGTTCCGCCACGCCGCCGCCGAGGTGGGCCTGGCCACCGTCTACGGCGCCGAGGTGGGGATGCCACGCTCGATGGCGATGCCGAGGCGGTCGCAGCGCCGCCTTCGGCCTTCGATCGGGGATGCGGCAACCGAGCCTTCCCGCCGGGGCCGCACCCGCCGTCACCACGGTGCCAAGCCGGTCGCCCTTCCGCCCACCGATCACCTGGTGTTGCTCGCCCCCGACCCGGGTGGCTACGCCGCCCTCTCCCGAATGATCACCCGGGCCCAGTTCCGGGGGGAGAAGGATCGTCCCGAGTACTCGTATGAAGACCTGGGGGAGGCCTCCGCCGACGGCGGGCTGTTCGCCCTCACCGGGTGCCACGCCGGCGAGGTCCCCCGGCTGGCGGCAGCAGGCGACCTGGAGGGGACGATGACGGCTGCGGCTCGGCTGCGCGACCTCTTTCCCGGGAGGCTCCTGGTCGAGCTGTGGCACCACCGCATGCCGGGCGACGACCGTCGCAACGATCTCCTGGCCGAGGTGGCGGTTCGCCTCCGCCTTCCCACGGTCGCCACCAACGTGGTGCACTATCACGACCGTTCCGAGGCCGACCTGGCCGAGGTGCGGGCCGCCATCGGGGGGCGGCGCTCACTCGACGCCGCTCGCGGCCACTGGCCTGCCAGCGACGACCGGTATCTCAAGTCGCCCGCCGAGATGGCCGTCAGGATGGCCCGTTACCCGGGTGCGGTGGAGCGGGCCGCCGAGATGGGAGAGGGGCTGGCGTTCGACCTGCGCCTGGTGGCTCCGCGCCTGCCCGACTTCCCCCTCCCCGGGGCGTTTCGTACCGAGATGGAGTACCTGCGGCACCTGGTGTACGAGGGGGGACGCCGCTGTTACCCGGGATCCGGCCCGGAGCGGGTCGATCCGAAGGCGATGGAGCGGCTGGAGCACGAGCTGGGGGTGATCGAGGCCCTCGGATTCGCCGGATACTTCCTGGTGGTGTGGGACATCGTCCGCTTCGCCGAGTCGCAGGGGATCATGTGTCAGATTCGCGGCTCGGGAGCCGACTCGGCGGTGTGTCGCTGCCTGGAGGTCACCCGGGTGGACCCGATCCGGCTCGGCCTTCCCTTCGAGCGGTTCCTCTCCGCCGAGCGGGGCCGGCCTCCCGACATCGACGTCGACTTCGAGGCGGAACGACGCGAGGAGGTGATCCAGTACTGCTACCGCCGTTACGGCCGGGAGCGGGCGGCGATGGTGGCCAACGTCATCACCTATCGGGCTCGCTCCGTGCTCCAGGACGTGGGCAAGGCCTTCGGGCTCACCCAGGCGCAGGTGAACGGGCTCACCCGCTACCTCGACACCCGCAAGCCGCAGCGGATCGAGGAGTTCGTCGACCTGCCCGCCGGGCCCACCGCCGGTTTCATCCTGGACCTGTGCCGCCGCCTGGATGGGTTCCCCCGCCACCTGGGGATCCACTCCGGGGGCATGGTGATCGCCGATCGCCCCCTGTGGGAGACCGTTCCCCTCGAGTGGGGCCGCATGGAGGATCGTTCGGTGCTGCAGTGGGACAAGGACGACTGCGCCTCCATGGGGATCGTCAAGTTCGACCTGCTCGCCCTGGGGATGCTCAACGCCCTCCACCTCACCGTCGACCTGGTCGAGGAGGTTCACGGGGTGTGCCTCGACCTGGCCACCATCCCGCAGGAGCCCTTGATCTATCAGATGCTCACCCGGGCCGACACCGTGGGGGTGTTCCAGGTGGAGTCACGGGCTCAGATGGCGACCCTGCCCCGGATGAAGCCGAAGACCTTCTACGACCTGGCGGTGGAGGTGGCGCTGATCCGTCCCGGGCCCATCCAGGGCCACTCGGTTCATCCGTATCTGAGGAGGCGTAACGGGGAGGAGCCGATCCGCTACCCCCATCCCGCCACCGAGCCGATCCTGGAGCGCACCCTGGGGGTACCGGTGTTCCAGGAGCAGCTGATGGAACTGGCCCGGGTCTGTGCCGGTTACACCCCCGGCCAGTCCGACAGGCTGCGCCAGGCGATGACCCACAAGCGCTCCGACGAGGAGATGGAGAAGCTGCGCGCCGAGACCTACGCCGGGATGGAAGGCCAGGGGATCATCGGCGTCGCTGCCGACGAGATCTGGGAGAAGTTGCAGGGATTCGCCTCGTTCGGCTTTCCGGAGAGCCACTCGGTCTCGTTCGCCTACATCGTCTACATGTCGGCCTGGCTCAAGTACCACTGGCCGGCCGAGTTCCTGGCCGGTCTGCTCGACGCCCAGCCGATGGGGTTCTACAGCCCGAACACGCTGGTACAGGACGCCCGCCGTCACGGGGTGGTGATCCTGGGCCCCGACGTCAACGAGTCGGACCACGACTGCACCGTGGTGCCACATGAGACCGACCCCGAGGATCTGGCCACCTACCTGGGGATGCAGTGGCGGCGGGGTCGGGGGGCACGAGACGACCCGGTGCGAATGGCGGTGGCGGTGCGCATGGGACTGCGCTTCGTACGCAACCTGGGGGAGGCCGAGATCGGGCGCCTCGAGGCGGCCCGGCTGGTAGGTGGGCGCTTCACCTCGGTCGTCGACCTGGCCCAGCGCACCGGGCTGGCGGTGAGCGCCCTGGAGGGACTGGCGGCAGCGGGGGCGTTGCAGTCGCTGGGCGTCGATCGCCGCCAGGGTCTTTGGGCGGCTGGGGCGCTCGCCGGCATGGGACCGGGTCGAATGCCGTTGGCGGTGGGCGCCGAGGCACCACCCCTGGAGGCGATGGGGGAGGAGGAGTCCGCCCGGGCCGATCTCTGGGCGACCGGAGTCTCGGTCCGCCATCCCATCGAGTTCATCAGGGGCCTTCTCGACGGCACGGGTTGCCTGAGCGTGGCTGCGGCGCTGGCGGCGCCTCGCAACGGCGCTCGGGTGCGGGTGGGCGGTGTGGTCACCCACCGGCAGCGTCCGTCGACCGCCAGGGGGGTGATCTTCATCAACCTCGAGGACGAGACCGGTCTGCTCAACGTGATCGTCCTTCCCGACGTGTGGGCGGCGCAGCACAAGGTGGCCCGCAGGACGGTGGGGATGGTCGTCGAGGGGACTCTGGAGCATCGCGACGGGGTCACCAACCTGGTGGCTCGCCGCTTCGAACCGCTCCCCGTCGATGGGGTCGCCAGCCGGGACTGGGGGAGGTGACCCAGTCCCTACGGCTCGCAGTACCGAAGCGGAGTCAGGTAGGAGCAGGTGTCGTGGCCGACCCCGCCGAGCAGGATGTCGCCCTCGTCGCCTTCGAGCGCGTCATCGCCGGTCCAGCCGATGAGGATGTCACGGCCCGGCCCACCATCGAGGACATCGTCGCCTTCACCACCACAGAGCAGGTCGTTCCCCTCGCCGCCCTCGATCACATCGTTCCCTTCCCGGCCGAAGATGACGTCGCGATCGGGCGTCCCCGTGAGCAGGTCGTCCCCGGGCGTGCCCACGATCGTGGCCCGTCTCGAACCGCAGGAGACCGCCGGCCACGGGGTGGGGGTCACCTGTACACCCTCGGGGCCGGCTCCCATGGCGCGCTCCACCGTGCGGGCGAAGGATGCGGCGGCGGCCACCCGGTTGGCAGCCCCGGAGCGCACGACGTCTGCGGCTGAGAAGATGCGGTAGGTACCGAACTCCACCCAGGTTGGTGTGATGTCGATCCCGTCCACGACGAACCTCCCGTCGGGCTTCTCCGACACCCGGACCCGTACCAGGAGGCCGTCCTCGGTTCCGAAGTACTGCGGTCCCCATCGGAGGTTCTGGTTGGAGAGGTGGTTGCCCATCCCGTAGACCACGTACTTCTCCCCGATGCGTTCTATCGGCTGCACCACATGGGCATGATGGCCCAGGATCAGGTCGACGTCGGGCGACTCGAGGAGCCGGGCGGCCAGGCTGCGCTGAGACGAGGTCGGGGCGACCACGTTCTCGGCGCCCCAGTGCAGCGACACGATGACGAACTCGGCGCCCTGCCGGCGGGCCCAGGAGGCGTCGGCGAGAATGCTCTCGGCGTCGATCACGTTCACCGCCCAGGGCCGGTCCCGCGGGGCCGGTATCCCGTTGGTGCCGTAGGTGAACGAGAGGTGCCCCACCTTCACGCCGGCGACCTCGTAGATGGCGGGCATCCGTTCCTCGGGAGAGCGAGCGGTGCCGGTGTGACCCAGGCCGTTGGCCTCGAGAACATCCAGCGTGCTCACGATCCCGTCCCAGCCGGCGTCGAGTGAGTGGTTGTTGGCGGTGGAGCAGGTGTCCCACCCGGCGGACACGATCCCGGCGGCCATCTCTCGGGGACCGACGAAGCGGGGGTATCCGGCGATCCCGGTGTTGGTGGCGCTCAGGGTCCCTTCCATGTGGCAGATCGCCAGGTCGGCGTCGGAGATCCAGGGCTCGATCTCCTCCATCATCGGGGAGAAGTCCCAGCCGTACCCGGGGAGGTAGGCGTCTCCCTTGGAGACCAGCATGTCGTGGGGGATGATGTCGCCGGCGGCGGCGATCAGGAACGAGCGTCCCGGCACGGTCTGCGGCGCTGCGGGCGACGCCAGGAGTGCGAGCTGGAGGACGACGGCACCGGAGACTAGGCGCCGCCCGCTCACCCGGGTTCCCCGCCGTCGGCTCTGTCCCGGAGGTAGCGCTCGATCTCGGCAGCGATCTGCTCGCCGGTGGCCACGTCGCCGGAAGCGTCGTACAGCTCCTCGAGCTGTGTCACCACCTGCTTCACGGCCGGCTGCTCCTCCAGCGCCTGGTCCAGCTGGATTCGCTGGGCGGTGGACTCCTCTTCGATGTCGGAGGTGCCGATCTCGATGCCGAGCAGTCGAGAGACCCGGTCGACCAGTGCCGCCACCGCCGGGTGGTAAACGCCGGCCACGTAGTGGGGCACCCGTGCCCAGAAGCCTACGGTGGGGATCCCTCGGTCGGCGACGGCCTTCTCCACGACCGAAGCCGCCGATCCCGGAACCCGCAGAACCCCCTCGGGGTGATCCGCCTCCGGCAGGAGATCGAGCCGTGACGACGTGGTGACGACCATGGTCGGCCTGGTGTGCGGTGCCGCCCATGGGATCCCTCCCAGCGACACCTGCTGCACCACGCCGAGCTCGGCGGCGAGGTCGGCCGCCGCCTCCCCGAAAGCCTGCCAGTGCCAGTTGGGCTCGGGTCCGCTCATCACCAACAGGTCGCGGCCGCCCAAAGTCTTCCGTCGCACCACGGTGCCGGGCCACTCGACCTCGTCGAGGACCCCCTCGGTGAACTGCAGGATCGGACGGTTCACCCGATAGTCGTACAGAAGGTCCGGGTCGAACCTGGCGATCTCCACACCGTCGGCGGCGATGTGGTCGGCCGTGGCCGTCCCGGCGTTTCCGGCGCTCACCCATCCGTCGAAGGCGACGATCAGCGCCGGCGCCACCAGTGGCGCCCGAGAGGTGATCTGGTACATGTCCTGAGCGTATCGCCTGGACCCGGTGTCGATGGTCCGCTCGGCCTCAGCCGAAGTCCTCGCAGCCGTCCTCGCCGGCTCCGAGGTAGCGGATGCGTGAGGCGGCGCCGTCGGGAGCGGCGGGATCGCCCACCAGGGAGAACCCGACGACCAGGTCTCCCTCGCGGGTGAGCCCGCGTGTCGGATCGAAGAACGTCGGCTCCTGGTAGGCCTCGACGAACTCGTCATAGGTGGATCCGAGCGTGATGCCCTCGGCGGTGGCGAGGCCGCGGGCAAGGGGATCGAGGGCGGGCAGGTCCAGCGACAGGAACGTGTACTGGGAGAAGTAGGGCGATCCACCGGTGCTGGTGAAGTCGACGATGAATGCGGCCGGGTGATCGGCACCATCGGGATCACCCTGGATGAGCCAGGTGACATGCCGGTTGGAACCGGTGCATCCTTCTTCGGTGTCGAGCCACCCGGTGTCGTCGTGGGGTGAGCCGAGCAGCAGGGCGATCACGGCGACGGTGTTGACCGGGTCGTCACCGAACTCGGCGATCACGATTCCATCCCCCTCCAGCTTCATCGGGCCGAAGTCGGTGGCGACAACGTTGGGGGAGCGCACCCTCGCCTCGATCCGGTAGGTGGTGGAGGCCGGGGCAGAGACCCGGACCGTGTAGGTCTGGGCGGAGTCGAGTTCGGCGCTCACCGCCGTGCCGTCGCCGGACCCCGCCACCTCCACGCCGCTGGCGTCGATGACGGTGATGGCGACCGCTCCCTCGACGGCGTCGAGCACCAGCACCTGGCCGCCGGCGGCGGCGAAGGTGAACTCCTCCTCATCCCCGGGTGCGGTGTTCCCACCCAGCTCGAGGGTGAAAACCCCCTCGGGGAAGGTGATGGCGCGCGTCGCTGCGCAGTCGCGCGCCAGTGCGGCGAAGGTCGCATCGTCCGGCTCGCCAGTGGGCACCCGCCGCAGTTCCGCCTGGTAGTAGGCGACGGCGTCGGCGGTTATCGGCCCGAATGATCCGTCCACCGTCACCTGGCGTCCTGGCGTCGGCTCCTCGTGGCCGGTGCACACCAGATAGAACTGCAGCGCCTCCACCAGCGGGCCCTTGGTGCCTTCGAGGATGAGCGGGTCGTCGTTGGGGGTGAGGCTTATCCGGCCCTGGGGCTCGGTCGTCGTGGTCGAGGAGTCGGCGGCTGCGGTGGTGCTCGAGGTGGTGGTCGCCGGAAGGGACGAGCCTCCGCAGGCGGAGGCGACCAGCGTCGCCAGGGCCACGGTCAGCGTGGTGAAGCTGCGATTCACGGCGCAACTCTACGCCGGTCGGCCTCGAGAGGAGCCTCGCCCGGCGCCTTCGGGTTGACGGGGACGCTCCGGGATCGCATCCTGGTCGGGACACAGGAGGATCGATCCGATGAGAGAAGCCGTCATCGTCTCCACGGCGCGCACGCCGATCGGCAAGGCGTACCGGGGTGCCTTCAACGACCTGGAGGGGCCCAGCCTCGCCGCACATGCGATTCGCGCCGCCCTGGAGCGCGCCGGCGTGGAGCCGGGCGAGCCCGAGGACGTGATCATGGGCAACGCACTCACCCAGGGCACCACCGGACGCAACATCGGACGCCAGGCGGCGATGGCCGCCGGCATGCCCGACACGGTGAGCGGCATGACCATCGACCGCCAGTGCTCCTCGGGGATGATGGCCATCGCCACCGCCGCCAAGCAGGTGATCCACGACGGCATGCCCGTGGTCGTGGGAGGGGGCCTGGAGTCGATCAGCCTCGTCCAGAACGAGCACTACAACATGTACCGGGCGCTCGACCCTGCCCTGCTCGCCCTGCAGCCCCACATGTACATGCCGATGCTGCAGACCGCAGAGGTGGTCGCCGAGCGCTACTCGGTGAGCCGCGAGATCCAGGACGAGTACTCCCTGCAGAGCCAGCAGCGCACCGCAGCCGCCCAGGAGGCGGGCCGGTTCGACGACGAGATCGTCGCGGTGAGGGCCACCAAGATCGTGACCAGCAAGGAGACCGGCGAGGAGACCCAGGTCGAGGTGGTGCTGGAGAAGGACGAAGGCAACCGTCCCGACACGACCGCCGAAGGTCTGGCCGCCCTGCCCCCGGTGCTGGGCGGGACGATCACCGCCGGCAACGCCAGCCAGCTCTCCGACGGTGCTTCGGCATGTGTGGTCATGGAGGCCTCACTGGCCGAGAAGCGGGGCCTCGAGCCCCTCGGGTACTACCGGGCGATCGCCGTTGCCGGGTGTCCCCCCGACGAGATGGGGATCGGCCCGGTGTTCGCCGTGCCCCGACTGCTGGAACGCAGCGGGCTCACCATGGACGACATCGGCTTGTGGGAGCTGAACGAGGCCTTCGCCGTTCAGGTGGTGTACTGCCGCGATCGGCTGGGCATTCCCGATGAGCTGCTCAACGTGGACGGGGGATCGATCTCCATAGGCCACCCCTACGGGATGACCGGGAGCCGGCTGGTGGGGCACGCCCTCATCGAGGGAAAGCGCCGGGGCGCCCGCTACGTGGTGTGCACCATGTGCGTCGGCGGCGGCATGGGGGCAGCCGGGCTCTTCGAAGTGGCCTGAGGTCCCGGCCGGGTCCCGCGGCACCCGGGCCGTTCGGCGATCGGTCCGGGACATCATCCCCTGGGTGGGGACGCCCTTCGGGCGTACCTTGCCCTCATGCCCACCCTCACCGCAGCCCACCACCGGGAGGCCGCATTGCGGAGACTCGATGGCTCGGTCCTGGTCGCCACCGAGAGGAGCGCCCCATGAAGAAGCTGGTGATACTCGGAGCCGGAACCGCCGGCACGACGCTGGTCAACAAGATGCGACGCCGGCTCGGGTCCGAATGGGAGATCACGATCGTCGACCAGGACGAGACCCACCTGTACCAGCCGGGGCTGCTGTTCATCCCCTTCGGCATGTACTCCAAAGAGGACGTGGTCGCCCCGCGTGGCGATTTCATACCGAGCGGCGCCGAGCTGATCGTGGCTCCGGTATCCGGGGTCGACCCGTACGCCCAGGTGGTGGTGCTCGACGACGGGCGCCGGCTCGACTACGACCAGCTGGTGATCGCCACCGGCACCCACCCGCGGCCCGACCAGACCCCTGGATTGGAGGGAGACGCCTGGGGCGTGACCGTTCACGACTTCTACACGCTCCAAGGGTCGCTGGCACTGGCCGAGGCGCTGCGGCGGTTCGATGGTGGGCGGCTGGTGGTCAACATGGTCGAGCTGCCCATCAAGTGCCCGGTGGCGCCGCTCGAGTTCGCCTTCCTCGCCGACTGGCACTTCAGAGAGCGCGGGATGAGGGATCGGGTGGAGATCGTGTTCGCCACCCCGCTCTCGGGTGCCTTCACCAAGCCCATCGCCTCCGACCTCCTCGGAGGGATGCTGGCCGAGAAGAAGATCCTGGTCGAGCCCGACTTCTACGCGGGCGGTGTCGAGGACGGCACCCTGGTGTCGTACGACGACCGCACCATCCCCTTCGACCTCCTCGTCACCGTGCCGGTCAACATGGGGTCTTCTTTCGTCGGGGCGTCCGGACTCGGTGACGAGCTCGATCACGTGCCGGTGGACAAGCACACCTTCCTCGCCACCGGCTACGAGAACGTGTGGGCCATCGGCGACGCCGCCGACCTTCCGACCTCCAAGGCGGGATCGGTGGCCCACTTCGCCGTTGACGTCTTCGCCGAGAACTTTCCCCGGCATGTCGCCGGGCTCCCCATGGAGGAGCGGTTCGACGGCCACGCCAACTGCTTCGTGGAGTCGGGCGACGGAAGGGCGATGCTTATCGACTTCAACTACGACACCGAGCCGCTCCCAGGCAAGTACCCGATCCCGGGGATAGGGCCCTTCTCTCTCTTGAAGGAGACCCACGTCAACCACTGGGGGAAGCTGGCCTTCAAGTGGATGTACTGGAACGGGCTGATCAAGGGCCGGCCCATGCCCGTCCCCACCGAGATGATGATGGCCGGCAAGCACATTCCCAACGAGGAGGGACGATGACCACGGCACTGATCGGGGACCGCGAGGTCGCCGTCGACGACGAGGGGTTCATGGTGGACCCGGGCGATTGGAGCGAGGATCTCGCCCCGGAGCTCGCCCGCAACGTCGGTATCGACGAGCTCACGCCGGACCACTGGACGGTGCTGCGCTTCCTGCGCGACGACTTCGCAGTGCAGGGCGAGACGGCGACGCTGAGGAGGGTGCAGGCAGGGGCCGGCGTCGAGACCAAGGCCCTCTTCGCCCTGTTCCCCAAGAAGCCCGCCAAGAAGATGGCCTACATCGCCGGGCTGCCCAAGCCCAAGGGCTGCATCTGAGCGACCGGAGAGAGAGGAGGGAGCGATGACGACCATGGAGACGGACTCTCAGGCCAGACCTGCCTTCCTGGAGGATTCGGGCAGCAGGAAGCTGTGCCTGATCTGCTCCAAGGGAACGCTCGACATGGCGTACCCCGGGATGGTCCTGGCCAACGCAGCCCTGATGGAGGGGATCGAGACCAACATCTTCTTCACCTTCTGGGGCCTGGACATGGTGGTCGAAAAGCGGATGGACCACCTCAAGGCGACCCCGGTCGGCAACACCGCCATGCACATGCCGCAGTCCCTGGGGCCACTGCCCGGGATGACGGCCATGGCCACCAGGATGATGAAGAAGCAGATCGCCGACCTGGGGTTCCCGGGCGTGCGCGAGTTCCTGCAGACCATCGTCGATGCCGGTGGACACCTGTGGGCCTGCAAGATGTCGGCCGACATGATGAAGGTGGAGGAGGCCGATCTCTTCGACGGTGTCGAAGGGATCATCGGGGCCACCGAGTTCATCGAGATGAGCGACGGCGCCCAGGTGATCTTCATCTGACCCTTCCCTCCAGGGGTGCCGGGGCCGCCCTCGTGGCGGCCCCGCCGCGTTCGAGGGTCGCCGACGGCGGGGTGGTGATAGCCTGGACCGGGACCGACGAGGAGGGGCGCCCGATGAGACGGTATTGGATGATTCTGCTGGTCCTGGCGTTGGCCGCATGCGGTGACGACGCTGCGACCACCACCACGGAGGCGGCTGCGACCACCACCACGGAGGCGGCTGCGACCACCACCACGGAGGCGGCTGCGACCACCACCACGGAGGCGGCTGCAGCCACCACCACCGGCGTCGACGCCACGGCGGAGCGTGTCGCCGTCGCCGCCACCTACGCCGGGACCTACACCGGGGAGTGGAACAACACCACTTTCGGCTCGACCGGCCCGGTCGATGTCGCCGTCACGGTCGACGATGTGGCCGCATCCACCCTGATCTCCATCGACCTCGGCGGCAACGTCTTCGGGGGCTCCAACCCGGATCCCTTCGTCGTCGAACTCGACCTCGTCATGCCTAGCCCCTACACCGGCTCCACTCCACTGTTGGGTGACTACTCGGTGGAGTTCGGCTCCGAGGGAGGCCTGGTCATCACCGCTCCCTCGGTCCCGGGCCTCGGCGGGCTGATGCTCGTCGTCGAGGGAACCCTGGATCCTGAGGGCTTCTCGCTGGAGTACACGATGCTCCAGGAGGGTGGGCCGGTGTACGCCGCCGGGGTGCTCACCGTGGCTCCGACGGAGTAGCGTCCGCGCCTTCAGTACCGGCGGTCGGTTGGAGATCCTTCCCCTGCGCGCGCTGCGTGGCTATCGTCACCAGGAATCACATCGATGTGATTCGGAGGCAGGAGATGTACGAGCTTGCCGATTGGGGAAAGCCGGTTCCGGCCGACTGGGACGAGCCCCGGGAGCGGATCGACGTGCGGCTTCCACTGACCCTGGTGCGCCTGCTGCGCAGCCGGGCACGCGCCGAGGGTGTCTCGATGAGCGTGCTGCTGGAGCGCTACGCCCGAGACGCCATGCACCTGGCGGGCACCCGCACCTAGAGGAGGGTGTCGAGGCCGCGGCGGATTCCGCCGATCATCTCTTCGCCCTCGGCCTGGCTCATGACCAGGGGCGGTGACACCTGCAGCGCATCTCCACCAATTGCCCTGCTGATCACGCCGGCCTGACGCACCGCCCTGTACGCCTTCGTAGGCAGGTCGGGATCGGAGGCGAGGCGCTCCGGGTCGAGTACGACGGCACCCAGGAAGCCGACGCCGGATCGGTGCCCGGCGACGAGCGGATGGTCGGTGAGCGATTCGAGTGCCTCCACCAGGGTGCCTTCCCAGTGCAGGGCACGCTCTGGTAGGCCCTCGCGCTCCATGAGATCGAGGTTGGCGAGGGCGGCGGCGGCGACCGTGGGGTGGCCGCTGTAGGTGTAGCCGTGACGGAACAGGGGAGCGTCGGCCTCCCAGAAGGGCTTCCACACCCGTGGCGCGGCGATCACTCCGCCGGCCGGCAGGTAGCCCGAGGTGACCCCCTTGGCGAACACGATCAGATCGGGATCGAGGGAGAACCGGTTGGAGGCGAACCAGGCGCCGACCCGCCCGAAGCCGGTGATCACCTCGTCGGCGACGAAGAGGGCTCCTGACTCCGAGACGACCCGGCGCGTCTCCTTCAGGTAGCCCTCCGGGGCGGGACGGACTCCGCCGGCTCCGATGACGGGCTCGCAATAGAAGGCGGCGATGTGCTCCGGGCCGATCCTGGCGATGACCTCCCCGAGGGCCTCGGACGAGTCCCATGGGACCATCACCACATCCGGGACCAGTGGCCCGTACCCGTCGGCGTTGCCGGCGATCCCGGCAAGCGAAGTCCCGAACCCGTGCATCCCATGGTATGACCACGAACGGGTGATGAGGACGGTGCGCTCCGGCTCCCCGGTCAGCTGGAAGTAGCGTCGGGCGATCTTGGCGGCGGTGTCGACGGAGTCGGAGCCGCCGCTGGTGAGGAACACCTTGGAGCCGGTGTCGGGTGCCATGGCAGCGATCCGGTCGGCCAGGGCCAGGGCAGGAGGGTTGGCGAAGTCTCCGAACGTGTGATACGCCTCCAGCTGGGTTGCCTGTCGGGCCATCGCCTCGATGATCTCGCCCCGGCCGTGGCCGACCTGGCAGTACCAGAGGGAGGCGGTGGCGTCCAGGTAGCGGTTGCCCGCCTGGTCCCACACGTACACGCCTTCGCCGCGTTCGATCACGAGCTCGGCTCCGTCCACCATGCCCATTGCCGCGAACGGGTGCCACAGGGATGTCGTCATGGCCACAGGTTACGTCGAGGTGCTGCTGCGCGATGGTTAGCCTTGGAACAAGCGACGATCGGGAGCGAGATGGGTCTGCAGGGTTCGGAGACGGCGGGTTGGTTCAAGAGGGCGGATCGCGCCCTGGTCTCCGGCGTGTCGAGCGGCTTTCGCTACTGGGGTGAAGACGACACGCTGGTAGTGGAGCGTGGCGAAGGGGCACACCTGTTCGACATGGATGGGCGCCGCTACATCGACTACCACCTCGGGTTCGGGCCGATCGTCCTGGGCCATGGGCACCCCGTGGTCGCCGCCGCCGTTGCCGAGGCCGCCGCCGCCGGCACCACGTTCGCCATGACCTCGCGACGCGAGGTCCAGGCGGCCGAGCGCTTCAAGATGGCGGTGCCGTGGGTGGACCGGATGAGGTTCACCAACACCGGCACCGAGGCCACGATGCACGCCATCCGGCTGGCCAGGGCCATCACCGGCCGGGAACCGATCGTGAAGTTCGAAGGGACCTACCACGGGGCACACGACTACGTGCTGTTCTCGACGGCGGCGGCTCCATACGGCTCCCTGGGCTCGCGGCGCGATCCGATCCCGCTGCAGCACTCCTCGGGCATACCCGACGCCATCCGCTCGCTCGTGAGAGCGATCCCCTTCAACGACCTCGATGCCGTGGAGAAGGCGTTGCGTCCCGGGAAGGCGGCCGCTGTGATCGTGGAGCCCGCCCTGGGCAACGCCTTCGGGATCCTGCCCGAACCCGGGTTCCTGGAGGGCCTGAGGAGGATCTGCACCGAGACCGGCACCCTGCTCATCTTCGACGAGGTGAAGACCGGGTTCCGGCTCGCGCTCGGTGGCGCCGTGGAGCACTTCGGTGTGGTCCCCGATCTGGCCACGTTTGCCAAGTCGATGGGCAACGGCTTCCCGGTTGCGGCCATCGCCGGCCGTGAGGAGTTCATCGGAGCATGGGCCGGCGGAGGGATCATGCAGGCGGGGACCTACTCCGGCAACGGGGTGGCCGCGGCGGCGACCGCAGCCACCATCGAGATCCTCCAGACCGGCGAGCCGCTGAAGCGGGTGGAGGCGGTGGGGATCGCACTGATGGAGGGCATCTCCTCCATCTGCCAGGAGCGGGGCTTTCCGGTGCAGGTGCTGGGGCATCCCTCGATGTTCGGGATCTACTTCGGCGACACGGTGCCCAAGGAGTTCCGCGATCTGGCCGGACACGACACCGAGAAGTACACCGAGGTGATATTCGGGATGATCCGGCGCGGTGTTCTCCCGGTCGACGACGCCAAGGAGCCCTGGTTCGTCAGCGCCGCTCACAGCGACGAGGACGTGGCGGAGACCCTGCAGGCCTTCCGGGACTCCCTGTCGGAGGCGCTGGCCTGAGATCATCGCTCCGGGCGGCGGCGATCAACCGGCTGCGGCCTGGAGACTCGGCTCCATCGCCAGGTCCAGCTCGACGCAGAACACCGTGAGGGTGCCTTGGCGCCGATAGGAGATGGCGCCCCCCATGCCCACGAGCAGGAGACGGGTGATCGCCAGCCCGAGGCCGACGGAGCCGACGATGAGCGGTCGGTCACCGGCATGGACCCACTCCTCGAAGAGGCGCTTCTCCACCTCGGCCGCCACCCCTGGGCCGTCGTCCATGACCTCGATCGTGTAGTGCTCGGCACCCCGCGCCGAGCGAACCACCACATTGGGACCTCCGTGGCGCAGGGCGTTGGAGATCAGGTTCCTCATGACCTGACGGAGCCGCACCGGGTCGGCGGTGATCGTTCCCGGGGCCAGATAGTGCCGCACCGAGTGACCGAGGCGTCGGAACTCCTCCACGACCGCGGCGAGCTCCCGTTCGGCGTCGACCGGCTCACTGGAGAAGATGAGTCGCCCCGCCTGAGCCTGCGCCGATGCGAGCAGGTCCTCGACCATCCGGTTGAGGTCGGCAGACTGCTGGATGATTATCGAGTTCAGCTCCTGGGAGAGGGCCATGTCCTCGAAGCCGGACTCCTCGAGGGCGAGGGCAGAGGTGAAGATGCCGGTGAGGGGCGTGCGCAGCTCGTGCGAGAGGCTGGCGATGAGGCGGTCCTTGGACTGGTTCACCTGGCGTTCGTTCTCCAGCTCCAGCGCCTGCTGTTCGCGAATCCTGCGGCGCCGGATCAACCGCAGGCCGGCGACGATCCCGGCGATGGGGACGATGAGAGCGACGAAGAAGCGGCTTGCCGTGGCTACCGCCCCCGCCTTGGAGGCGGCGACGGCGATGACGGTGGCGGCGCCATCGCGCTGCTCGACCAGAAGCGCCTCGAGCGCCTCGAAGTCGGCCGTGGCCGAGGCGGCGCGGGTCCCGGCAGCCTCGGGGTTTCCGCCGGCGACCAGGTCGAGGACCTCGAGACCGGAGGCGGCAGCGGCTGCCACCTCATCGCCTTGGGTAGAGGAGAAACCCGGCAGCGTCGCCGCCGATTCGACGCGTGAGACCATGTCGGAGATCAGCATCTCGGCCTCGCCGATCCATGCCGCGATGGCTTCGTCGGAAGGATCGCTGGCGGCGAGGAGCAGCACGTGACCGATGGCGCCTCGCGTGGCCGCCACCGAGCCGAGGGCCGACTCGGCTGCCTGCTGGGCCCTGGCGGCGTCGGCCACCTCTGCGACCCCGGTGGCGTTGGTGTGGACGAGCGCCAGTGCCGCCAGGATCCCGGCGATTGCGACCGCCACCCCCGCCACGAGAGGGGTTGAGCGCGGCGACGAACGGCTTCGGCTCACAGGGGTGCTTCGGCGCATCCAAGTACAGGCTTTAGAAATCCGCCAGAGGTGTCGATGTACCACCGATGGCCGTTCTCCGGGTCCTTCGGCATGTGCTCCCCGCGATGGTGATCGTGCTCGTCGTCGCCGGACCGGTCGGTGCCGCTCCTAAGGACTGGGAAGACATCTGCCGCCAACGCGAGGAGGCCGGGCTCCCGCTGCCGGCCTGGTGCCGGACCTCGACCACGACCACCACCTCGACCACGACGACCACCTCGACCACGACGACCACCTCGACCTCGACGACCTCGACGACCACGACGACCACCTCGACCTCGACGACCTCGACGACCACGACGACCACCTCGACCACCGTGGCGACGACCATCACCGTCCCGCCGTCAGGGCAGGGGTCGGGCGCCGAACCCGGCGATGGATCCCGAGCGCCGGTCGATGTTTCTGCAGGCCTCGCCGGGCTCGACCTGAGTGGACTTCCGGCACCCGTGGCAGGGGCGGTGGTCCTCGCCGTCCGCTCGGCGCCGGCGACGATGTCCCCCGCCCCCGTTCCGCAGCCTGACGGCCTGGCATACGGCCTGGGGCGGTTCTTCGGGCCGGTGGCACCGCCGGCACTGGTCGAGGCGATCGTCTCGCCGATAGTGATGTTTCAGGCGCTCGGCGAGGCGCTGGCCGCCAGCGGCGAGATGCTGGCCCTGCCCGGAGTCGTCTTGCTCCTCGGGATGTCGTTGCCCGCCTGGCGCCGGTGGGCGCTCCTAGAAGACCTCAGGTGACGACCGCGCGCTCACTCTGGCGCCAGCACCTGCTCTCGATGCCCGTGGAGAGGGCTGTGATGCCGTCGTCGCCCCCGTCCTGAGCGCGCGGCGGCCTTTGGACACTCGGGAGTGTTGGACCCGTCGGAGACAGCCTGCCCCGACCATGTCGCATCTCTGGTGACGGGAGGCCGACATGGACGAGGCACTGCGGGCGCTCATCGCAGGCGTGGCGGCGGGTGCCGCCGATGGTGTGGGAGCACTGCGCGACCGGGGGCTCGCCGCCGAGCTCGATCGCTACTCGGTGGAGGCGGTGCTCGACGGGGAGGACCGGGCCCCCTCGGCCTCGGTGAGGCTCGACTTCGTCATGGCCCGGCACGATGTGGATCAGACGTCGTGGGGTAGCGAGCCGCGATCCGCTCGAAGGTAGGCGAACGGAGTCGCCGCCAGGAAGTTGGAGACCCGCGAGGTGTAGACATCGGCGTACCGCTCCACCTGTCGGGCGAAGAGGCTCTTGTCGTTCCCGGAACGCATCAGGGGGCCCCAGGCACTGTTTCGGAGGCTCCCCGACTCGATGGCGAGCGGGGTGATCTCGGCGTCGACCCTCAGCACCTCTGCGCGCAGGTCCTCGATGAGGGCATCGGCTTCGGTGACCGACAGCGAAGCAGCGGCGTAGCCGAGTTGGGCTCGCTGCTTCTCCAGGCGAACCGCCGCCAGGCGCTGCTCCACCTCCGACTTGCGGGCCATGAGTGCCTGGAGCCTCTCCTCGCTCGGTCGGAACGCTTCGGCGGCGGCGATCTCGGATTCGAGCTCCCGGAGCACCAGTGCCGTGCGCCAGCGCAGCAGCGCCTTGCTGACGGATACATCCGAGTAGAGGTGGTCGCCCACGTAGAGGATCTCGTCGCCCGACAGTCCGAGGTGGTCTTCGATCTGCTGGGCACCCCCGCCCACGTACACCGTGTCGGATCGCAGGGGACCGGTGTGGGGCCGCATCAACCCGAGCCCCTCGTCCACAACCCGGTAGAGCGGGCGGCGTGAGGTGAAGAAGTCGGGCTTCGCCGCCGACACGATCACGGCGTCGAACAGCGATCGCCAGGTGAGGTCACCGGGGAGATGACGATCGACGGCGTAGCGCATGATCCGATCCGTGTACTCCCACTCGGCATTGGTGATGAGCAGCAGCTGCTTGCCGGCGTGATGCTGATCCAAGAGGGTGGCGGCGATTTCGGGGTCCTCGACGACGAACCTCGCCGGGTCGGTGAGGATCTCCTGCTTGAGGGTGCCCTCCATGTGTGCGTCGTCCAATGTCGACCGCACCACGTCGTAGAGATGGGCGTAGCTCCTGACTCCGGGAACCTGGCCCGCATCGTGACGGTCGACCAGGGCGGCGAACAGGGCCGCCTCGGAGAGGGAGAACAGGGTGTTGAGGAACACCCATCGGTCTTCGGCGAGGTCGACGGCCGTTGCCGCGTAGTCGCGTCGCAGCCGATCGAACTCCAGGAACTCGGTGCCGTGAGAGGCTCGGATGACGTAGCCGAAGCGGGTCGGTTTGACCAGATTCCCGCGTTCCAGATCGAGCGTCAGCCCCCGGATCACCGAGTCCGGGTCGAACTCCAGGTCCTCCACCGGCCACCCCAGCGTCGCCAGGCGATCCCGGGTGTGATGGAAGGCCCGCTTCTCCCACTCGTCGACCCGGTAGTGGACGAGCGTGTAGTCCATGTCGTAGCCGATGGCGCGGATCGACCTGAGGTTGAGCGTTCGGTTGCCGTATATGCGGCGTTCCGGGGGCGGAACCGTGATCACCGGCGGTCGCTCCGGCAGTTTGGCCTCATCACGGCGTCTCGCTCGGCGGTTCGGCGGCACGAAGCCACACGACGCGCTGCGGGAACGGGATCTCGATTCCGGCCTCGTCGAATGCGGACTTGAGACGACGGCGCACGGCCCGGGCGGTGTTCCACTGCTCCCCGGGCTCCACCGTGAGCACCAGGCGGATCTTCATCGCCGACTCCCCGAAACCCTGGACTCCCCACACCTCGGGCTCCTCGAGCACGGTGGCTTCCTCGAGGCGATCGCGCCACACCGAGTCGGCGACCTCCTTGATCACCCGAATCGCCAGGTCTATGTCGGTGTCATAGGCGATCTCGACGTCCATCACGGCTCGAGCCCACTGCTGTGACTTGTTGCCGATGCGGCGGATCTCGCCGTTGGGGATGTGCCACACGGTGCCTTCCACGTCACGCAGCCGGGTGGATCGAAGTCGGATCTCCTCCACGGTTCCGGTGGCGTCTCCCACGTCGATCACGTCTCCGATGCCGAACTGATCCTCCAGGAGCATGAACATCCCCGAGAGGAAGTCCTTCACCAGGGACTGGGCCCCGAATCCGAGCGCAACCCCGGCGATGCCGGCGCCGGCGAGCAGCGGCCCCAGGCTCACCCCGAACTCGGCGAGGGTCATCATCGCCGCCACGCCGTAGACGACCAGCGAGGAGGTCGAGCGCAACACGGCACCGAGGGCCTCGGTTCGCTGGCGGGAGCGGTCGGTCTGCATGCGGAGGAACTCCACCCGGGCCGCCGCCCGCTCCCGGAGCGAGTCCACCCGCCCATCGTCCGAGAGGTCCGTTTCACGCTCACGGATACGCCGCTCGCGGTCCTCGTTGATTCTCGTCGTCGAGCGCTTGATCAGCCGGCGAATCAGTCGGTTGGCCACGAAGGCGGCGACCAGGATCACCAGGACCTTCATCGGTCTGGCAACGAACCAGTCGGCGAATCCGGCCAGGGTCTCGCGTCCCGTCGCCTGGTAGACCCAGCGACAGACCAGCCCCGGAGGGTCGCCGCATGCGGTGGTGAGGTCCAAGAGGATGAGGGTCACCGGCGCCATGCCCGCGACCCTACCCGTGGCCCTTTGCCCCGGGCAATCGGGATACGATCGAACCGTGCCGATGGACCCCTTTCGCCAGGCGAACCGCGCCAACTGGGACGATCGGGTGGCGGTTCACTGGGGCCCCGACGCCTACGACGCTCCCGGATTCGCCGCCGATGCATCCCGGATCACCGACACCGTGCGCCTGGACAGGGAGGCGCTCGGCGACGTCTCCGGGCGCCGGCTCGTCCACCTCCAGTGTCACTTCGGGATGGACACCCTCTCGTGGGCCCGGCTCGGCGCCGACGCCACCGGCGTCGACTTCAGCGAGCAGGCGATCGCCGCCGCAAGGCGGCTCTCCGCCGAGAGCGGGGCGCCGGCGCGCTTTCTCGTGGGTGAGGTGACCGACGCTCCCGAAGTCCTCGGTGGCGAGACCTTCGACATCGTGTACACCGGCGTAGGAGCCCTGTGCTGGCTGCCGGAAGTGGCCGCCTGGGCGGAGGCGGTCGAAGCCATCCTCGCCCCGGGTGGCACGTTCCTCATCCGGGAAGGGCATCCGGTGCTCTGGTCCCTCGCCTGGCCGGAGGACGAACCGTTGCGCCTCGAGATCGGGTACCCGTACTTCGAGTCCACCGAGCCGATGGCCTTCGACGATGCCACCTCCTATGTCGGCTCCGGGACCGTGTCCAGCACCCGCACCTACGAGTGGAACCACGGACTCGCCGAGGTGATGGGGGCCCTGGCCGAGCGCGGCCTGCGGATCGACCTCTTCGAGGAGCACAGGTACCTCCAGTGGAAGGGCCATCCGTCCATGGAGTTGGGCGAAGACGGGCTGTGGCGCCTGCCCGAGGGACTCCGTGATCGCCTGCCGCTGATGTACACCCTCAGGGCGCGCAAGGCGGGCTGATGCTCAGCGAACCAGGAAGTGGGGCAGAGGGTCGTCCCCCTCGAGGAAGAACACCGCCTCACCGGTGTGATGTGCCCGACCGCCGACCTCCACCACGACCGCCGGAGCCTCCCCGACATCTGTTACGGCGATCGCCGCCCCGGTGAACCGCGATCCGACGATGCTCTCGAAGGTCCGTTCCTGGCCCAGTGCGATGAGGCCGGCGGCGTGTTGGATGGCGATGCGCGCCGACACCCCGGAGCCGGTGGGTGAGCGGTCCACCTGCCGGTCTGCGAACACGCACATGTTGACCGTTGGCTCCGGCGACCAGGCGTCGGCGCCGTCGGTGAGGATCGTCCCGTAGACGAACTCCAGGTCGGGGGAGTCGGGGTGGTGCAGCGGCAGGCTGCCTGCGGCGCCGGTCACGGCCCAGGCCGCCGCCACCAGATCGGCGATGGGGCTGCCGGGCAGCATGAGCTCGAGGCGGGCGGCGTCGACGAAGGCGTAGAAGGCGCCCCCGTAGGCGATGTCGACGGCGACGGTCCCGAATCCGGGCACTACGAGCTCGAAGCCGTCGAGGGCGACGAACGAGGGCACGCTGTGGAAGCGGGTTCTGCCGGTGACCCCGCCTTCGACGTCGACCATCACCCGAACCAGCCCGGCGGGCACCTGGAGCCCGAAGGAGGTGACCGGCTCGACCGCCGGCACCAGTCCCGACTCGACCGCCCACCTCCCGACGGCGATGGTGGCGTGACCGCACATCGTCGAGAAGCCCTCGTTGTGGGTGAACAGCACCGCCAGGTCGGCATCCGGGAGGTCGGGCTCCACCGGTATCACCCCGTACATGTCGGCGTGCCCGCGGGGCTCGTGCATCAGCATGCGGCGTACCCCGTCGAGATGCTCGACGGCGTACCGCCTCTTGTCGAGGATGGTGGCTCCCGGGATCTCAGGGAGGCCGTCGACGACGATCCGTACCGGTTCGCCGCCGGTGTGCATCTCCACGGTCCGCAGCGTCGGGGCCTCCACATGAGCAAGGTAGCCTCGGATGATGGATGTCGTCGTGGTCGGCAGCATCAATCGCGATCTCACCCTCCGGTTGCCCCGTCTCCCGACTCCCGGCGAGACCGTGCTCGGATCGGGACGCTTCTCCGACAACGGGGGAAAGGGCGCCAACCAGGCAGTGGCCGCCGCCCGCCTCGGAAGCCGGGTGGCCCTGATCGGGATGCTCGGCGACGATCTCGTCGCCGTCGAGTTGCTCGATGCCCTGCGGGCCGATGGGATCGACGTCGCCGGCGTAGGCACCGCATCGGGGACGCCTTCGGGAATGGCGGTGATCGGCCTCGACGACGGTGGCGAGAACATGATCATGGTCGATCCGGCGGCCAACGGTTCCCTGACCGCCGATCACGTGGCCGGGTTCGGCGATCTGCTGGCCTCGGCGGCGGTGGTGCTCGCTCAGCTGGAGGTCCCGCTCGCCGCCGTCACGGCCGTCACCCGATGGGTTCGTGGCCGGTTCGTACTCAACCCCGCACCGGCCGCCCCACTGCCTCCCGACCTTCTGGAGCGGGTGTCGGTCCTGGTGCCCAACGCCACCGAGCTCGGCATCCTCTCCGGGTCGGCGCCTCCGTCGTCCCCTGAGGAGGCGATCTCCCTCGCCGGTCGGCTGCAAGGCCCGGGTG
This sequence comes from Acidimicrobiia bacterium, assembly GCA_030584185.1. Classification (NCBI taxonomy): domain Bacteria; kingdom Bacillati; phylum Actinomycetota; class Acidimicrobiia; species Acidimicrobiia bacterium. The sequence goes on from CP129495.1 coordinate 2,210,905, forward strand.
CGGTGGTGGTGACCCTGGGTGGTTCGGGGGCGGTGATGGTGGAGGGAGGCAGAGGCCGGCATTTCCCGGCGCCGGCGATCACGGCGGTGGATCCAACGGGAGCAGGTGATGCCTTCTGCGGTGGCCTGGCGGATGCGCTCGCCGGCGACGCCTCGCTGACCGAGGCGGTGTCTTGGGCAGTACGGTGTGGCGCCGCAGCGGCGATGGCGGAAGGCGCCCGGTCGTCGCTTCCCACCCGAGACCGCGTCGAAGCGATGGAGGAGCCTTGAGCCGCAAGATCATCATCGACACCGATCCAGGGCAGGACGATGCCGTGGCCCTCCTGCTCGCCCTGGCGGCGCCCGAGGACCTCGACATCCTCGCGATCACCACGGTCGCTGGGAACGTGCCGCTGCCGCTGACCACGATCAACGCCCTCAAGACCGTGGAGCTGGCAGGCAGGCCGGAGGTGCCGGTGCATTCCGGCTGCGATCGGCCCTTGCGGCGGGAGCTGGTCACCGCTGAGTACGTTCACGGCCGAACCGGCCTCGACGGCGCCGATCTCCCCGAGCCCTCGATCGCTCCTGCACCACAGCACGCAGTCGATCGAATGATCGACCTGGTGATGTCGCATCCGCCCGGGTCGATCACCCTGTGTCCCCTGGGGCCGCTCACC